>DATCMA010000043.1:0-40569 GCA_036563645.1 Micromonospora sp. | reverse complement strand
AGCCGTGCCACCACCACCAGCGGCCGCCAGCCCTCCGGAGCGGCCAGTGAACGTGCTCGGGCTACTGCTCATCGCCGCCGGAGTCATCCTCCTGCTCGCCACCGGCGCCGGCCTGATCATCTACCTCGCCCTCCGGCGACGTTAGACCCGGCCCCGCCGACAGCTACCCTTGCCCTCCGTGCCCGAAGGACACACGATTCACCGGCTCGCGGCCCGGCACTGGGAGCTGTTCGGCGGGGCCACGGTGACCGCGCAGAGCCCTCAAGGGCGGTTCGCGGCTGGCGCTAAGCGGATATCGGGGGCGACCCTGCGCGCCACCGAAGCGTACGGCAAGCACCTGCTGCACCACTACGACTCCGGTGACATCCTGCACGTGCACCTGGGTCTCTATGGCACGTTCACGGACGGCGCGGGGGAGCCACCGGAGCCGGTCGGGCAGGTGCGGTTACGGCTCGTCAGCGACCGACATTGGCTGGACCTGCGGGGGCCGGCGGCGTGCGAGCTGCTGACCCCTGCCGAGGTCGACGCCCTCCGCGCCCGCCTCGGCGCTGACCCGCTGCGTGACGACGCCGATCCAGAAGCGGCGTACGAGAAGATTCGACGCAGCGCCAAGGCGATCGGCGCGCTCTTGCTCGACCAGGCGATCGTCGCTGGCGCGGGGCTCGTCTACGTCAGCGAGGTGTTGTTCCGCGCGGGCATTCCCCCGACGCTCCCGGGAAGCGACCTGCCGAAGACACAGTGGAAACTCATGTGGACGGATCTACGGACGCTGATGCGCCACGGTGTGGCGACAGGTCGCATCGACACCGTCCGTGACGAGCATTCGCCGGAGGCGATGGGTCGGCCGCCGCGCGTCGATCGGCACGGGGGCGAGGTGTACGTCTACCGCCGCGCCGGCCAGGGCTGCTTGGTGTGCGGCAGCGTGATCCGTCGAGCCACCCTCGCGGGCCGCAACTCCTACTGGTGCCCCCGCTGCCAGCCGGAGCCGCGCTCGGCCTCCCCGCGCGGCGCCCGGGGCGCACCCGCGGCCGCCCGCGGCTGAACAGTGACGTCGCTACCGCTTATCCCCGTCGATGGCGTTCGCCGCCTTACGCGCGGCGACCAGCACGGGGTCCCAGACCGGCGCGTACGGCGGGGCGTAGCCGAGGTCCAAGCTGGTCATCTCCACTACGGTCATGTCATTCCAAATCGCCACCGCCAACGGGTCGATTCGTTTCGCCGCCTCGGACTCGCCGATGATCTGCGCGCCGAGGAGTCGACCGCTGGGGCGCTCGGCGATGAGCTTGACGGTGATCGACGCGGTTCCCGGGAAGTAGGGGGCGCGGTTGGTCGACGTGACGGTCACGGTGAGGTAGGGGAGACCGGCTTGTTGGGCGTCGCGCTCGCGCAGACCGGTGCGGGCCACCTCCAACCCACACACCTTGCTCACCGTGGTGCCGATCACCCCAGGGAAGGTCGCGTCGCTGCCGCCGATGTTGAGGCCCGCCACCCGCCCCTGCTTGTTGGCGTGGGTGCCGAGCGGGATGTGCACGGGTTGGCCGGTGATCCGATGCACGGTCTCCACACAGTCACCCGCCGCCCAGACCCCGGCGAACCGGGAGTCGTCTTGACCCGGCTCCCCGACGACGCGCATGTGGTCGTCGGTCTTGATTCCCCCGGTCACCCCGATCGGAAATCCGGCTTCCGCCGCGAGCTGCGTATTGGGGCGGACGCCGAGGCCCAAGATGACGACGTCGGCCGGCACCGTGCCGTCGTTGGTGTGGACGGCGGTGACCCGTCCGTCCTCGTGCTCGAGGCCGGTGGCCACCACGCCACTCCTGACATCGATACCTATCTCTTTAAGGGCGTCGCTCACCATCCGGCCCATGTCCGGGTCCATCGTGGGCATCGGTTGCTCGGCGCGGTCGATGAGGGTCACCGCGAGGCCACGGCGGACGAGGGCTTCCGCCATCGTCACGCCGATGTATCCGCCGCCGAGCACCACCGCCCGCCGCATGTGGTGGTGGCTGCTCAACCACGCGCGCAGCGCCTCACCGTCGTTCAGGGTCTGGACCCCGAACACCCCCGCCACGTCACGCTCGGGCCACGGCGGTGGGTGGGGAATCGCGCCGGCGGCGTACACGAGAGTGTCGAAGGGTTCGCGGACCTCGCGCCCACCGTCGTCGAGCGCGCGCGCCACCACCTCCCGCCGATCGAGGTCGATGGCGATGACCTCGTGCCGGAGGCGGACGTCCATCGCGTACTCCCTGCGGTACGTCTCCGGATCCCGGGCGACGAGCGCGCTCGGCCCGCTGACCATCCCGGCGATCCAGTACGGGATGCCGCAGGCGGAGTAGGAGGTGTGGGTGCCGCGTTCGAAGACCACGATGGCGAGGTCGTCCGGGCCGCGCATCCGGCGGGCCTGCGATCCCGCGGACATTCCTGCGGCGTCGCCGCCGATGATCACCATGCGCTCTACCATGGGTGCCGCTCCCCGTACGCAGGGCAGGGCAAGCGCCGGCGGTGGTGGTCGCGGCGCCAGCACGGACGTGATGGTGGCGCTCGTGATGGTGGTGGCGCTCGCCGGTGTCCCCCTCATTCTGCGAACGCCGCCGCAGGTCAACCGGGCTTATCGACGATCATCTCGTTGCTGCCGCGGCGCTCGCCGCGCCGTGGTCGTCGCGCCTCACGTTGAGGCGTCGCGGGCACCGCGCCAGAGCCAGTACAGGCCGAGCACGGGGAGGACCAGCGGGACGTAGCCGTACCCCTGGCCGAAGGCTGACCAGACCGTCTCGTCGGGGAAGGCCTCGGGATAGAGGACGCTGGCGGCGCCGATCACCACGACGCCGAGGAACTCGAACGTGCAGCAGGCGACGGCCAGCCGGCGGCCGAACGCGGTGCCCCGGGCCAGCCCAACGGTCGCCACGATGTAGACGCACGCCGCGAGCGCGGAGAGCGCGTAGGCCAGCGGGGCCTCGTCGAAACGCGTCGCGATCTGGACACCGGCGCGCGCGGAGGCCGCCACCGCGAAGAGGAGGTAGACGGCGACCAGCACCCGACCGAAGCCGCGGTTGGTGGCTGGGGCAGGACGAGATTCAGCCAACGGACACCTCCGCCCAGGTCTGGTGCAGCCGCAGCACGAGAACCGGCACCACGAGGCAGACCACCGTGACGATCACCGAACCCCAGCGGGTCGGTTCCAGCCGGGCGAGGACCGCGCCGAGCGGCGGCAGGCAGATCATCGTGATCAGGTAACCGATGAATGTGGCCATACTGGCCGGCCGCTCGCCGCTGGCCATGGCGATCACCGCCATGACGGTCAGCGCGACGATGACGAGGCCAAGCACACCCAGGCCGATGAACTGGACGCGGTCCGGCGGCCGGTTGCGTACCGCCCCGATGAGCGCCCAGCCGGCGACGAGGAGTGAGGTGATGGTGGTCAGGGTCGCTAGCGGTCCATGCACCGGTCCACCCCGCTCGGATCACGGTTCACGGGCGCCACTCTACTCACGCCCGAACACCGGGCTGACGGCCCTGAGGGGGAGTGCGACGCCGTCAACGACAACGATCGCCGCAACGCCCACCCGCGCGGCCGGAGACCACCCTCAGCGCGACAGGACCGTGCTCAACCCACTCACCCCAGCACTGGAACGGAGCGCCCGGACCAGTCCGTTGCGCGCGTGGTGACCGAGCCGGTCGGTCGCCTGGGGAATGGCCCGGCCACGAGGAAGCCCGCCCCACGGTGCGTCACACCGTCGACGCTGACCTCTACGGTCCCGACCCCCGTGCTGCCGACCGCGATGTGGTACCAGGAGTCGGTGGTGGAGCGCCACCACCAGGCGATCACCACGGCGGGGGTGCGGCGGGAGCAGAGCGGGCTGTCGGTCGCGGCGGCGACGGTGGAGCCGGTGCCGCCGCCGATGCGGGTCAGCACCGCCGCGACGTGGCTCCTCCCGTCCGGCAACTCGGCCCGCAGGCAGACCACCTGCGACGGACCGAGCCCGACGGGCAGCCCGCCGGACCAGACTTCCCACGCGGTGACCGACTCTGGAGCGCTGTCGCGCAGCTCGCCAATCGCGCACCGCAGCCGGCTCAGTGTGGCGAGCTCCGCGGACCCGGGCGCCCGCGTCGCGGCCGTCGCCGCGGTGAGGCTGGGCGGCACGTACCGGAGATCGACGAGCGCGGTGCCACCGAGGTCGGCGAGGACGAACGGCGATCCGTCATCGACCTCCGAGGACCAGATGCGCAGCAGCGGACCGGCCCAGCAGTCCTCGGACGTCGACACCGATACCGGCGCGGTGATCCCACCGGAGACGGTGAGCGATCGCCACGAGCGCCCATCCGCGGTGCGGACGTCGACGCGGTTCACCCAAGGCGCGACCAGGTAGCGCGCCTGGTTCGGGGTGAGGCTGAGGCGCAGCACGCTCGCCCGGTCGACACCGTGCGTCGGGGCGGGCGCGATGACCAACGCCCGTTTGTGACCCGCCACCGTGTACGTCGCGATCCGCGTGGGATCGGCGAGGACCGCGACGGAGATGCCGTCGATGTCTCCGGCGTACAGCAGCTGCGGCGAGCCGACGGGCGGCTGGGGGGTCGCGCCGCCGCTGACCGAGACCGCGAGACCGTTGCCGCTCGCCAAGGTGGTGAGCTGGCGGGAAGCGGTGGTGAGCGTGCTGGGGGCGGCGGGCGTCGGGGTGGGCGCCTGGCGCGCCACATCCTGCCAGGCCGTCACCGCCTGGTCGATGAGCTGTTCGTCGTTGGCGAGCGAGCCTCGGGTGGGCCAGCTCGCCAAGCTCGGTTCGCTCGTCGTCCGCCACGCCCGTGCCGAGACTCGGCGGACGGTCACCGGGGTCGGCTCGGGGGTGACCCAGGCGCCGATCGCCTCCGATGCCGGCTCCGCCCCCGCCGGGTCCAGCCAGGGGACGGCGGCCACCGTCGCCGCGAGGGAGGCCGCCACCGCCGCGCTCCCCCACCGGGCCACGCGCCACAGCCGCAGCGCGTCCGGGCGTGGGGCCCGCAACCGCGCCAGGGTGGGGTCGGTGGGCTCCTCGGTGAGCAGGGCGCGCTGCTCGTCGACGTCGATGCCGTACTCCTCGACGAGGCGTTGCCGCAGCGCGGTCGCCGCCGCGACGTGCGCGACGCCGGCGCGCCAGCCCGCGGCGTGCAGCGTGAGCACGGTGTCCCGGGCGGTCATCTTCTCCACATTGAGCAGCACGTACGCGGCGCGCACCGGGGCGGGTGTGGTGGCGAGCACGATGGAGAGGATGCGGTGGCCGCGGTCTCCGGCGAGCGGTGTGGGGCGGGCCCAGGGGACCAGCGCGGGCAAGGCCCACCGGCGTGGCCGGGCGGCGCGGCGCACCACGCGGGCGACGAGCTCCGGGTACGTCAGCGTGGCCCGGGACCGCAGCGGCAGGCAGCGCTGCACCGTGCGGTGCGCCCGCACCAGGCGGGTGGTTTCGTTGCGCACGCGGGGCCCGACGAGGTACGCGATCCGCACGAGCCGGTCGTAGTGCTGCTCGAACACCACACTCGCCGGCACGGCCGGGGACGATTGACGGCGATCGGCCTCCACGGCCGGAACAACGGTGATCGCCGCGCGGCGGACACGGTTTCGCCCCGGCAGAGTGACGCTGTTGGCGCGCCGCAGGGCGAAAAAGGGCCTGGTCGTGACCGCTGGTCGTGGCGTGCCGTTAACTGTCTCAGGCCGACGAGGCCGGCCGGGCGAGCGCCAGCCAGTGCTGCGAGGAGATCTCGGCGCCCGCGGGGACGAGCACGCGCTCGACCGACCCCGGGGTGGCGGCGGTGAGATCCCAGAGCGCTCCGGAGGGGAGGCGGACCCGGGCGAGCACCGCCCCGGCGGGGTAGGACTGTCCCGGCTCCACCATCCAGCGCAGCAGGCGGGCCCCGTCCTCGGGGAGGGTGAAGGCCAGCGGGTGGAGCCCGTCCGCCTCCGGCGACGGCGGCACCAGACGCGGCCCGCTCTGCCCTAGCCACCGGGCTGCGCCCCGAACCGTCGCCAGCTCGGGTTCGTCGACGTAGCGGAGTGGCCGGTTGAATGCCAGCTCCACCGTCTCGATCACGGCGGGCATTCGCGCGCCACCCCCGACGAGGAGCACCGCGTCGAGATCGTCGACGGTGTAGTGGAGCTCGCTGAGAAGGTGCCGGCAACAGGCGACCGTGCGGTCGAGCAGCGGGCCGGCGAGCACCGCCAGCTCCTCCCGTGTCATCCGGTACGCCGGCGTGTGGGGCATGAAGAAGTCCTCAACGACGTCGATCTCGCTGAGCTGGTGCTTGATGCGTCGGGCGAAGTCGGTGAGGGCCATCTCCAGGCGCAGCGTGGCCTGCCCCGAGGCGTCCTCGGCTGCGGAGGCGGCCAGCTCAGCGACCCACTCGGCGCCCTCGCGGCGGATGCGCGCCGCGATCAGGCTGTCGATGTCGCGTCCCCCGCAGTCGTCGAGGGCGACGTGCCCGAGGACCTCGTGCCAGCGTTCGCCGATGCGCACCAGCGCGGTGTCGAAGGTGCCGCCGCCGAGGTCGTAGACGAGGACGAGTTCGCCGGGGGTCAGCGGAGGCCCCGCCACCGGCGCGAAGGCGGCGGCGACCGGCTCGGAGAGCAACTCGACGATCTGGAAGCCGGCGGCCTCCCCAGCGGCGATCATTTGGGCGCGACGTGGGTCACCGAGCCCGTAGCTCGCCGGAATGGTGACGACCGCCCGTTCGATGGTCCCGCCGTACAGCGCCTCCGCCTCGGCCCGCAGCGTCGCCAAGACCGCCACGACCTGTTCGATCGGGCGGAATCGGCGGTCGCCGAGCGGCTTGGGGATGTCGGCGGCCAGTTCGCGTTTGAACTCGGCCGCGTACGCGGTCGGCTCGGCGCGTTTCCGACGCTCGGCGATGCTGCCGACGTACATGTGGCGGCCGTCCCACAGCACCGCCGAGGGCCAGGTGTAGCTACCGGTGATCGGCTCGGGTACGAGCTGTACGGTCTCGCCAGCGACGAGCGCGGCCGACGACGACGAGGTGCCGAAGTCGACCACGAGCGCCGGTCGGTCAGATGTCCCAGACATCGAGCAGACTCCGCTCGTCGGTTTCCCAGGCGGCCAAGAGGTGCCGCCCATCGGCACTGAACCCCACGCGAGCGCGGTGTCCCGCCGCGCCCCGCGCCCGGAACAGCTCACGGTCGGTGCTGGCTTCGGTCAGCACCAGCGACGGGGTGGTGTCCGCCTCGGTGAGGGTGGCGCGCAACTGCCCGTCTGGGCTCAGCGCGCTGCGGTTGAGCCTGTCGCGGGTGCTCGTGGCGGAGTAGCCGGGCTCGTGGAGCTGCCACTGCTCGTCGGACACCTTCGTGATCTGGGAGCCGGTCCGCAGATCCCAGAACGTGGTCACCGATCGGCCGAACCGACCGACACCGCGGCTGCGGCTCTCCACGGCCAGCCGCCAGTGGGCCTCGTGGACGAGCACCCTGAGGGGATTGGGCGCGTCGTGGAAGCGGGTGGTGGGCTTCCCGGTTTCGATGTCCCAGACCGAGAACAACCCGTCGACGTCCCAGGAGATGAGGCACACGTGGCCATCGGGGTTGATGAAGAGCCGGCCCCGCATCTCGTTGTCGCCGTGGTCGGGGCGGAACTCGCTCACCACCGCGCCGTCGGTGATGGTGCGGAGCCGCACCACGCGCGCCTTGTGGTCGCACTCGACGAGGTGCTTGCCGTCGCTGGTCAGCAGCCAGGTCCCCGATTCGAACCGATGGCGGTGCGCCGGGGGATGCCGCAGCAGCGACGGCGCGTCCTTGGCGACTGCGGCCACCAACGACGGGCCGACGGGCTGCCCGGGGCTGACGTGCTGGGCGAGGAAGACCCCGTCGTGGGCCGCGGTGAGCTCGAAGACGCGCTCGTCGGCGGTGCGGACTTGCGCGAGGACGGTGCCCGCCCGGTAGGGCTGGCCTTCCGAGACGGTCCAGCGCACGAGGTGCCCGCCGCCGCCCGGGATGTCCCACACGACGGGCCGCACCCGCCAGCGCGCGGGTTCGGCGGGGATGGCCCGGGCCGCCGCGTCCAGGGCGAATCGGGTGGCGCCGCGCAGGGCGGCGAGGTCGGGATTAGCCGGACGGCGGAGCAGGTGGGCGGGAACGTCGTCGCGTTGGCCGAGCGCGCGGTAGATGGCGGTGGCGGTGGCCGGTAGCCGGGAGTGGCCGCCGGCGAGGACGACGGCGGCGAGCCGGTCCGGTCGAATCCCGGCGGTCGCCAGGACTCGCTGACAGCTCGCTTCCAGCCACTCCACAGCCGGTTGGGCGAAGGCCTCCAACCACCGTCGGTGGAGGCGGTAGGGCGGCGTGACCGGGGTGAAGTGGTCGCTGACCTCCGCGACCCCCTCCGCGTCGCCGAGCTGGTGCTTGAGCCGGCGCACGAAGTCGATCGCCTCGTGGTAGGCGCGCAGCCCCGCGTCTCCGGGGGCCGCGAGCAGGGGCTCCAGCCAGTCGCGGCCTTGCGTGCGGAGGTCGCTGAGGAGCTGGGCGTCCAGGTCGAGCCCGGCGGTGCAGCTCTCCTGCGCCAACTGGGTGGTCCGGCTGCCGTAGAGCTGGACGAGGGACGTGGTCCAGGTGGCGCCAAGATCGCAGACCAACACCAGGGCACCGGCGGGCAGGTGTTCGGTGGCGTGCGGGTCTAGTGCGGTCGCGACCGCGTCGCTGACGAGCTCGACGTCTTCGAAGCCGACCTGCTCGCCAATATCGATCATGATGTCCCGGCGGGGGTCGCCGGGCGTGTACGCGGCCGGCACAGTCAGCAGGAGGCGGGGAATTTCGCTCCCGTAAAGCTGACTCGCCTGAATTTCCAACACGGCGAGGTACGCCGCGAGGGCTTCTGTTCCGGGCACCTCCCGGTCATTCAACAGGATTGACGCCTGCGCGTCGATCGCCCGGCGTGGACCGTCGATGTAACGCCCGGGGATAACCCGTTTCCGCATCTCGGCGGCGGTGCCGACGAGGTAGCCCTCATCCGCGACGCATACCGAGGCGGGCCAGGCAGCGAGCCCGCTTCCCGGCTCCTTGACCGGCGTCGCCTCGCCACCGACGACCAGCGCCGCCCGGGCGGCCGATGTCCCGACATCGACCACCAGGATGGGTTCGGTCATCGTCTCGCCACTAACCCGCATGCCAGCACTGTCTTCCTGGGCGCTCAGTTTGCGCAAGTGATCGCGCTCCGTCCACTCCACACGCGACGACGGTGCGAGTCGATGCCTGAACGTCTCCGAAATGCGCACGGGCGAGGTGCCGGGTACGCCCACAAAAACGCACCGCATCGACGCGGCTACACGACGTCATCATCCGGATTCCGGACGGCGGCGTCTGATCACCGCTGGTAACCATAGTCGGCTTAGCCAATTTCGTCTTCACCTGGTGTTTTTAACCTGACAGTTCGCCGACGTGGAGACGAAAGATAACTGTGAGTAATTGAAGTGACACGTATTGACTTCATACCATGGGGCGACGATACATCGCCGCCCGGAATCGCGATTTCTCCCGATCTGTCGAAAATTGACGCTCGGTAATTGTTGGGCGGAATCGGTCAGATGTCACCGGGCGGGATCCAGGCGGTGTGCGGGCGGAAGGGACGCCGTCGCGCGAGGGCATCCCGGGTCGTGGGACCGTCGGTTGCCGGGACGCTGCGGTGGGCTAGGGTGAGGGGCGCGAGGGGGAGTAGCTCCCAACTCCGTGGTCGACACGCTGGCGCGTCCGCGCCCGGCCACGGGGCCCGACGATCAGGCGGGCGAGCGAGACCTTCGACTCGGATTGACGTGCAAGCCGGGTCGAGGTCGTCCGCCCCGATCCGGCGAGCCGGAGAGGGGTGGAATGGACGGTTTCCTCGCAGCTCTCGCGATCAGCTTCTGGGTCATCTTCGTTGCCGAGCTGGGCGACAGGTCCCAGTTGATGGCGTTGACGTTCGCGACCCGCTTCAAGCCATGGCCCGTGCTGATCGGGATCACGCTGGCCACCTCGGTGGTCCACCTCATCTCCGTGGCCATCGGCTATGGCCTCGGCGCCGCGCTCCCCACCGGGTGGATCTCTCTGGCCGCCGGCGTGGCGTTCCTTGGGTTCGCGGTGTGGACGCTGCGCGGCGAGAGCCTCTCGGAGGAGGACGAGGCGAGGGCCGAGCGGTCCCAGGGGTCAGCGCTCCTCGCCGTGACCGGGGCGTTCTTCCTCGCCGAACTCGGAGACAAGACCATGCTCACCACGATCACCCTGGCTACGCAGTACGGCTGGTTCGGCACCTGGCTCGGGTCGACCGTGGGCATGGTCGCCGCTGACGCCCTCGCCATCCTCGTGGGCCGACTGCTGGGTAAGCGCCTACCGGAGAACGTGATCAAGTACGGCGCGGCGGCGCTCTTCGCGATCTTCGGGGTGTGGATGATCGCGGAGGCGGTGACCCAGCTCTAGCGGCCCGCGCTAGTTGAAGCGTCCGCGGCGCGGTCGTCCACCCAGCTCCGCCAGGAGCGTGTACGTATGCCGGTGGGCGACCCCCACCTCCCCGACCAGGCCCGCCAGTGCGGTCTCGTCGAGGGGGAGCGCGTCGAGTCGCCGCCGGTAGGCGTCCTCGTACGCCTGGGGGTCGCGAATCGCGTCGTAGCGGAAGAACGCCGTGCCCGCGCCGTCAGGGCCGCCGTACGCCTTGGTCATCGCGTCGCTGACGAGCAACCCCCGGGTGAGGTCGCCGAGGCAGCGGGTGTAGTGGTGGGCGATGAACCAGGCCGGCACCTGCCGGCACACCTCGTCGATGCGGGCCTGGTAGTCACGTGCCGCGGGGGACGGCTCGATGCGGTTCGCCCAATCCGGGCCGAGCAGGTAGGCGAGGTCGGCGGCGAGGGCCTCGGTCCGATGCAGGGCGTCGTCGACGAACGGACCGGCGATCGGATCATCGCGCATGATCTCGGCCGCCGACTCTAGCGACTGGTAGACGAAGTAGTGCTGCGCGAGAAACCGGACGTAGCCGGCGGTGTCGAGGTCTCCGGCGAGCAACGTTGACTCATAGCGGGCCGCGTATTCGGCTTGCGGATCGAGCCACGTGAAGGCGCGGAGACGGGCAGAGAAGGAAACGGTGCGCGTGCTCATGGTCCTCCCGGTGCGGCCGGTGGTCCGCCTGGTGCGGTGACATCCGGCAGCCCTATGGCTGCCCAGCTCGGGTACCCGTCCCGTCGCCAACCCTATCCGGCGTGTCGAGTCTGTGGCGGGTGCTCTCGCAACCTGTTGCGACTCGTGCGCCACCGACTCACCTGCCGGCTGCGATGTCGCGTTCGATACGCGGGTATGCCCGAAACGTGCTCGCCGGTTGACCTCTGCCCTGCCCTGTCAGCGATCGGACGTTCCTTCAAGAAGTGAGGGGTCGCGGCGGATGAGGTCCAGGAGCCGCGCTTCCGCGCTGTTTCGCGTCGCTTCGGTGCGCGGTGGCCACTCTGGAGGGCTGCTGGACGGAAAGGACGGACTGAAGCTATCCGCGAGGAACGGTCTATCTCCGTGGACAAAGGACGATCCCGCGTCGTATGCGTCGGGTATGGACGTTTGTCCGCCGAAGGGCTGACCCGCGACCGGGCCGTCGTCCAGCAACGGGCTGCTGTCGGACAGGTTGATGGGGATGTCGATGACCGTCGGTTCGCTGCGCGGCGCGGGATCGGTGTCTACGTCGGTGGGCGAGTACGCCATGTCGGCCGTGAGGTCGGCGTCGTCGGAGCGGCCGGACAGATACGTCTCGCTCTCGCCGAGGGCGTCGAACGACGGCGGTGGGCCGAAGAGTGGATCGTCGGCCGTGGACCGGCGCTGGTTGACGGGAGGCAGCACGGCGCCGGAGAGGACTTCCTTGCGGTCGACGCGGATGGTCCCCGCTTCGCGCTCGACGCGAATCTCCGTGCTCGCGTCATCGGTGTCCAGGCGCGCCACGACCGACAGATTGTGGTGCCGTTCCACGAGCCGTCGCAGCGTCTCGATCACATCGTCGACAGCGTTCCGTGCCCGATCACACTCGCCGCTGGCGTAACGCTTCTGGAGTTTGTCTCGGCGGGCGAGTCGGGCGAGCGCCTCATCGAGGTCACGCATCGTGGGATTCCCTTTCCCCCCCATGCACCCGCTCAAGAATGACCGATTCCGGGCCGTATGGTCCAGCTCGCCTCCTCCTGCGGCAGAGTGACCTTCGCCTGGAGATCGCGGACAGTAAAGGGAAGAACATCAATTTGTTGTGGACATGTGATCGGCCCTTTGGTGAGCGGGTAGGGGGTGCGGCTCGCATCGATGGGATCACGATCGGTTGTAACTCCCTCTGGCGCTGGTGATGGCATTCACCACTTCGCAATGAGATACGGATGACGTGACGGATGAGTTCGACTATGTGCGCTGGCCCACGCGCATTGTTGGGTACACGTCCGGCCACTCGCCGTCATAGTGATGAACCCGGGTGATCAGGTGAGATCCGGAGCGTGATTGCCGTGTGGTGAAGCGGTGTGAGCCGGAAGGGAAAGTCGAAGTGAACAGTCGATGTCCCGCCTCGCGGATCGATGTGGTGACGGTATCGCGACCAGCGACGGGCGTCCGTCGCAGAGGCTCAGCTCGGCGAGTCAGCCCTCACTATCCACTGTCGAGTAATGGCGATATTGCTGTCCGATTATGGTCACCTCTGCGCGACCTGGACACCGCGGATCGTCCACGTGCCCGCTCGTTTGCCTACTGTTTGTGCCTGAGTATGTGCGTTCTGCTTGCTGTTCATCGATTGATGGCTGTTTATACCGCATAGCGTCGTGATCGTCGTACGCTTTGTGAAAAGCGACATGTGTTACGCAGAATTTACATCTGTTACCTGGGCGTGTATCGATGTTTTTGTGGGGCGGAGCCGCTACCGTGTTAGAGGCGTTGTGAAAGGGAAAGGTGATGAGCGAGCACAACACCAACGGTGGCTTCACCATGCCGTCCTGGATGGGGGTCGCGGAGCCTGATCCCGACCTGGCCACCCTGGTGCTCTATACCGACGCCGCCGAGCACCTCCCGGATCCCACCGCGTTACTCCACGCGTGGTACGACGAGGCGTGCGCCGCCCTCCTCCCCTTCGTCCAACCGCCGGGCGCGCCCGCGCCGAAGGCCTCCGTCACCGCCTTTGAGGAAGCCGCGAACGGAATGCGGGGCCAGCGGCGTCGGCCGCGCGACTGGGCCGAGGGTGCGTCGCTGCGTCTCGGCCAGCTCTCCGCCCACTGGTACGACGTGGCTCCCGGCGCGGCCGAGCTCGACCTGTACGTGGTCCGCTTCGGTGGGCGGCGACACCTCCGGCTCCAGGCGTCCGTGGGGTTCGCCGAGCGGTCCCCACTGATCCCGCGGGTACTCGCCGCCTTGATTGAGCTCACCCAGCGGATCGCGTCGCGTGTGGACCTCGCCTACGGAGAGATCCTGCGCAGCGCGGCGGGTCCCACCTCCGGCACGCTGCTCGACGCGGCCCTGCGTCGTTCTCCCGAGGAGTCAGCCGACGCGAGCCGGCACATGCTGCGCGGGTACGAATGGGTGACCGTCTGCCCTCGGGAGTTGGCGCACCGCCTGGGCGGTCCGGAAGGGCTGCGCGCTACCGGGGCGTTCGCCGAGGTGATTCCGCTGCCGTATGGCGCGGTGTTGCTGCGCGCGACGCCGGCGCCGGAGGAGTACCGCGGGGAGCGCGTGCGCGCGGTGTTCCGCGCGTTGGCGCCCGTGCTGCCACCCGGCGTGCCGCGCGAGCTGCACGAGCACGACTTCAGCCGCCTGGTCTTCGCCGACGCCCAGCAGGAGCTGTCGGGCTTGACGGGGATCGCGAGCGCCTCGCCCCACTGACACGCGCGGCAGCAGGGCGGCGTCCCGGGTTCGGCGGGTTGGCTTCGACGCCCGCGGGAGAGACGGCGGGTTCCTCCATCCGGTCACCACGGCGCGCCGAGCCGGGGACGGAAGGACCCGCCCGTGGTCGACGGGCGGGTCCGCTGCTGTCCCGTTCGATCCGTCGTGGCTGGTGGTTCAGCCTTAGCCGCTACACGCTTAGCTGCTACACGTCGTGCCGTTGAGCGAGAACGACGTCGGCGAGGCGTAGCTGCCGGTGTAGCTGCCCAGGTAGCCGAAGGTGGTGCTGGCGCCCGGGGCGAGCGTGCCGTTGTACGACACGTTTCGGGCCGTGACCTGCGACCCGTTCTGCGTGATGGTCGCGTTCCAGGTCTGGTTGATGGTCTGCCCGGCCGGAAGGGTGTAGGTCAGTGTCCAGCCGTCGATCGTGCTCGATCCGGTGTTGGTGATTGTGACGTTGGCGGTGAAGCCGCCGGGCCAGCTGTCCGGGGTGTAGGTCACCCGGCAGCTCGTGGCGCCACCGCCGCCTCCGCCGGGGTTGCCGCCGCCACCGTTGCCCCCACCGGGGTTGCCGCCGCCACCGTTGCCCCCACCGGGGTTGCCGCCGCCGTTGACCGTCGCGGAGAAGGAGTTCACCGCGAGGCCCACGCCGCCGTTCCAGGGCTCAAAACCCGCCTGGATGCTGGTCAGGTACCACGAGTCGGTGATCATGCCCCGGTTGCGGACGTCGTGGATGAAGTCCAGGACGCTGAAGCTCCAGCTCGAAATCGGCGACGGCGAGACGTAGGAGATGACGTTGTTGGCGCCGTTGCTCCCGGTCCACACCTCCCACGTCCGTCCCGCGATGGTGGCGGTGCCGGTCTGCGAGCCGATCGGCTGGATCGAGCCCTGCCGGTTGAACCAGATCATGATCTCCATCTGGTTGACCCCGTCGCGCTTGGGCGTGGGGTCCAGCCAGATGTCGTACGACGCGTTGTAGGTGCCGCTCGTGTAGGTGTAGCTGATGCTGCTCGTCGCGCTGCTGATCTGGCTGACCTGCATCGGCAGGTTGGTGCCGGGCGAGCAGTTGGTGTAGTGGCAGCCGTAGAACACCGATGGGTACGACAGCGGGGCGCCGTTGGTGGGGGCGCTACCGGCCTGCCGGACTATGGTGAAGCCGGTGTCTGTGACGTTGATGCACTGCTCCGCGTTGCTGCCCCACCGGTTGTTCTGGACGATGTAGCGGCCTTGGATGGTCGTGGTGCCGTACTGCTCACAGATGAGGGTGTCCGCTTGCGCCGGAGTCGCCGCGACGAATGCCACGACCGTGCCGGCCGCAGCGAGGTTGAGCGCGGCAAAGGCGCGTGTCACGCGACGCATGATGCTCCTTGGACGTAGACCTCCAATCGGGAATCGTCGATAGGGAGCGCTCGCGTCAACGCTATGTCAACATTGACAATCATGAAAAGAGCCGTCGGTTAGTCGCCTGGCGCGCCGGGCGTCTCAGGCGTTGCTGACTAGCCCGCGGGCCGCGCCCACGCGCTCCGCCGCCTGGCGCAACGCGGCCACCAGCTCGGGCTCGCGCTCCGGCGCGAGCCGCGCTACGGGCACCGACATGCTGATCGCGTCCGTGGGCGGGGTGCGCAGGGGTAGCGCGACGGCGAAACAGACGATGCCCTCGGTGCTCTCCTCCCGGTCCACCGCGTATCCCCGTTCCCGCACGATGGCGAGCTCCGCGCGGAACCGGTCGCGATCGGTGATGGTGTGCGGGGTCAACGCCGGCAACGGCCACGTCACCAGATCCTCGGCGTCGTTGCGCTGGGCTAAGAGGACCTTGCCGAGTGCGGTGGCGTGCGCCGGCAGCCGTCGGCCGACCGCGCTGTAGAGGCGCAGCGGGTGCACCGATTCCCGCTTGGCGAGGTACACCACGTACGCACCGTCAAGTCGTCCGAGATGGACTGTCTCTCCGAAACGGCGAGCCAGCTCGTCGAGGGCCCCGGAGACCAACCCGACCACGTCATCAGCGGTCAAGTAAGCGGCTCCGACGTGGAGGGCTCGAATGCCGAGGCCGAACCGGGTGCCGGTCTCGTCGGTCTCCACCCACCCGCGGTAGGCCAGGGTGCGCAGGATGCCGTGCAGGCTGCTCTTCGGAATGCCCAGGTCACGGGATAACTCCACAAGGGAGCGACGGCCGGGGGACTCCGCCAGCGCCTCCAGGACGTCCAGCGCACGACCGGCGGATTTCACCGGCTGGAACCCCTCGTTCACCGTCATGCCCGCCACCTTAGCGAGCCCATGGATTGACACCTTTCATCGCATCGATAGGGTCAGATATGTGACCTCTGTTCACAGTGCTGAACACCTCATCGGTGTCCTCGCGGAGTCCCGGATCCTTCCGGTCGTCGTTCTGGACGACGCCCAGGACGCCGTACCGCTCAGCTCTGCCCTGCGTGCAGGCGGGCTGCGCTGCATCGAGGTGACCTTCCGTACGGCCGCCGCGCCGGACGCCATCCGCGCTATCTCCCAGGACCCTGAGCTGATCGTCGGCGCGGGCACCGTGCTCGCCCCGGATCAGGTCGACCGCGCGGTCGACTCCGGCGCGCGCTTCGTCGTGACCCCCGGCTTCGGCCCTGCCGTCGTCCGGCGCTGCCAGGAGCTCGGGGTGCCGGTCTTCCCTGGGGTCGCGACCGCCACCGAGATCCAGATGGCGCTGGAGGCGGGTGTGGAGATCGTCAAGTTTTTCCCCGCCGAGCAGCTCGGTGGCCCCGCGATGATCAAGGCGTTGTCCGCGCCGTTCCGATCGGTGCGCTTCATCCCGACGGGCGGGGTGAACGCCGACAACCTCGCGGACTACCTCGCCCTGCCGGCCGTCCTCGCCGTCGGTGGCACGTGGATGGTCGCCCCGCACCTGGTCGCCGCCCGTCAATGGGACGAAATCACTGAGCTTGCGGCGGCGGCGGTCGCCGCCGCCCGACCCGCTGGGGAGGCGTGACGTGCTCAATATCCGACCCGCCACCGAGTGCCGCTACGACCTTGTCGCGCTCGGCGAGGTCATGCTCCGCCTGGATCCCGGAGACGGTCGCGTCCGCACCGCGCGCAGCTTTCGCGTCTGGGAGGGCGGGGGAGAGTACAACGTCGCCCGCGGGCTGCGCCGCTGCTTCGGCCTGCGCACCGCGATCGTGACCGCCTTCGCCGACAACGAGGTGGGCCGACTGCTGGAGGACCTCGTGCTCCAGGGTGGGGTGGACACGTCGTTCATCACCTGGATGCCGTACGACGGCGTGGGGCGAAAGGTCCGCAACGGGCTCAACTTCACCGAACGGGGTTTCGGCGTGCGCGGCGCCGTCGGCACCTCCGACCGGGGGCACAGCGCGGCGAGCCAGCTGCGCCCCGAGGACGTCGACTGGGATTACCTGTTCGGAGAGCTGGGCGTCCGGTGGTTCCACACCGGCGGCATCTACGCCGGGCTGTCGGAGATCACACCGGCGACCATCGAGGCGGCGATGGTGGCCGCCCGTCGACACGGCACCGTCATCTCGTACGACTTGAACTACCGGCCGAGCCTGTGGGAGGCCTTCGGGGGCAAGGCCCGGGCGCAGGAGGTCAACCGGCGGCTCGCCCCGTACGTCGACGTCATGATCGGCAACGAGGAGGACTTCACCGCGGCGCTCGGCTTCACGGTCCCGAACACCGACGAGACCTACGCGAATCTCGATGCCGCCAACTTCCGGCAGATGATCGAGGAGGTCACCCGCGCCTATCCGAACGTCAAGGTGGTCGCGACGACGCTGCGCACCGTACGCACCGCGACGATCAACGACTGGGGCGCGATCGCCTGGGGCGAGGGTCGCTTCGTCGAGGCGACCCACCGGCCTGGGCTCGAGATTTACGACCGCGTCGGCGGTGGGGACAGCTTCGCCTCCGGACTCATCTACGGGTTGATGGAGAAGGGCGACCTCGCCCTCGCGGTGGAGTACGGGGCGGCACACGGTGCCCTCGCGATGACCACGCCGGGGGACACGTCGATGGTGAGCCTGCGCGAGGTCGAGGCGCTCGTGCGGGGCGCGGGTGCCCGAGTGCGTCGCTAGCCCGTACCGTGCCGTTCACCGGCGCCCGCTCGGTGGTGCGGTGGTGAGCTCACCGATTCGGGGGATCATCGGGTGCGAAAACGGTGCGCGCGGGGACGGATTTCCGGTGAGGCACGGCGCACTCGGCGCCCCGATGCCAAAGCCCGTGGTAACGGGGACTATTCTCGCCTGCGAGGTACGGCCGCAGATCACGCAGATCACCGCGCGCCGAGTGGGATGAGCGAGAACCGGAGGCCACTCGTGACCACCGTTGCACCGAAACCGATTGTGACCCGGCCCTGGCCGGTCAGGCAGCCGGTGAGGGGCTCGGCCTTAGCGCGGCTGCTGCGAACGACGGACGCGAAGCAGATCGGGATCATGTACATGGTCAGCGGCTTCGTGTTCTTCGTGATTGGCGGCGTCATGGCGCTGCTCATGCGCGCCGAGCTGGGCTGGCCGGGGCTGCAATTCCTGTCGCCGGAGCAGTTCAACCAGCTCTTCACGATGCACGGCACGATCATGCTGCTGTTCTTCGCGATGCCGGTGGTCTTCGGCTTCGCGAACTACCTCGTGCCGCTGCAGATCGGTGCGCCCGACGTGGCGTTCCCGCGGTTGAACAGCTTCGCGTTCTGGCTCTTCCTCTTCGGCGCGACGCTCACCACGGCCGGTTTCCTGACCCCGGCTGGTGCGGCGGACTTCGGGTGGTTCGCCTACGTGCCGCTCAGCAACATTGAGCACTCGCCCGGCCCAGGCGCCAACCTGTGGCTGATGGGTCTCACCGTCTCGGGTCTCGGATCCATCCTCGGGTCGGTCAACCTGATCACCACGATCCTGACCCTGCGTGCGCCCGGCATGACCATGTTCCGGATGCCGATCTTCACCTGGAACATGCTCGTCACCGGGTTGCTGGTGCTCATGACCTTCCCGCTGCTGGCTGCCGCGCTGCTGGCGCTGACCTCGGACCGACTGCTCGGTTCCCACGTCTTTGACCCGGAGACCAACGGGCCGATGCTCTACCAGCACCTGTTCTGGTTCTTCGGCCACCCCGAGGTCTACATCATCGCCCTGCCGTTCTTCGGCATCGTCAGCGAGATCATTCCGGTCTTCTCCCGGAAGCCGATCTTCGGGTACAAGGGCCTGGTCGCCGCGACCCTCACGATCGCCGGTCTGTCGATGAGCGTGTGGGCGCACCACATGTTCGTCACCGGCCAGGTGCTGCTGCCCTTCTTCAGCTTCCTGAGCTTCCTCATCGCCGTGCCGACCGGTATGAAGTTCTTCAACTGGATCGGCACCATGTGGCGCGGGCAGCTCAGCTTCGAGTCCCCGATGCTGTTCTCCATCGGGTTCCTGCTGAACTTCCTCCTCGGTGGTCTCTCCGGTGTGCTGCTCGCTAGCCCGCCGCTGGACTACCACACCTCGGACTCGTACTTCGTGGTGGCGCACTTCCACTACGTGCTCTTCGGCACGGTGGTGTTCGCCGCGTTCGCCGGGATCTACTTCTGGTTCCCGAAGATGACCGGGCGGATGCTCGACGAGCGGCTGGCGAAGCTGCACTTCTGGCTGACGCTCGTCGGCTTCCACATGACGTTCCTCGTGCAGCACTGGCTGGGCACCGCCGGCTTCCCGCGCCGGTACGCCGACTACCTGGCGACCGACGGGTTCACCACGTTGAACATGATCTCTACGATCGGCGCCTTCATCACCGGCGTGTCCACGCTGCCGTTCTTCTACAACGTCTGGAAGTCCTACAAGGCCGGCCCGGTTGTCGAGGTCAACGACCCGTGGGGGTACGGCAACTCGCTGGAGTGGTCCACGAGCTGCCCGCCTCCGCTGCGGAACTTCGACCGGATGCCGCGGATCCGCTCCGAGCGGCCGGCGTTCGACGAGAAGTTCCCGGAGCTCGCCACCAACCTGCACCCGCTGCCTGCCTCGGCTAACGGTGGCGCGAAGGTGTTGACCGCGCAGGCGGACAGCGGCGGGGACGCCAAGTAGAAGGTCGTCGTCGACGCGCGACCGCCCCCTGGCCAATCCGGTCAGGGGGCGGTTGTCGTCTCAGGGACCGGCGTGCGGGGCCGGCCGACCGTGGCCGCCCGTGTCCGCGCCGGCGGCGGTCAGGCCGCCTCGACGACCGGTTGTCCGGTGAGGGTCACCCCCGCGGCCCGCATCTGATCGAGGGCGGCGAGCGTCGTGCCGCGGCTGACCCCGGCGGTCAACTCGAGCAGCACCGTGGTGGCGAAGCCTTCCCGGGCCGCGTCGATCGCCGTGGCGCGCACGCAGTGGTCGGTGGCGATGCCGACGATGTCAACCGCGTCCACGTCGTGCTGGCGGAGCCAGTCGGCCAGGCTCACGCCCTCCTCGGTGCGGCCTTCGAAGCCCGAGTACGCCGCGCTGTACTCACCCTTGTGGAAGACCGCCTCGATGCGGTCCGTCACGAGGTTGGGGTGGAAGTCAGCGCCGGGCGTGCCGACGACGCAGTGCGCGGGCCAGGAGGTGCGAAAGTCCGGGGGATTCCCAAAGTGCGTCCCCGGGTCGACGTGGTAGTCCTTCGTGGCCACGACGTGGTCCCAGCGCCGCTCGTCCGTGCGCAGCGCGTGGGAAATCGCGGAGGCCACTTTCGCCCCGCCGGCCACGGCGAGCGACCCGCCCTCGCAGAAGTCATTCTGGACATCAACGATGATCAACGCTCGGCTCACCTCGACTCCTTCCCAGGTTGTGTCACGCCGCTCCGCGCGCGGTGGCGCTACTGCGCCGGGCCGATGATCACGGGGATGGCGGGGTCGCCGGCGGAGAGCTTGAGCCCTTCCCAGGGGATCGAGATCAAGCATTGGCGCAGGTGCTCGCGGGACTCCTGGAGCGTCGGCAGCTCCACCGGTTCACCCTTGATCATGTACGGCCGTTGAAGTGGACGGTCGCCGTGGCGCCGCTCCGGGGTGCCTCGCGTCGCCACGACCTCCTCGATGGCGGTGCCAGTCGGCTTGTGGCGCCGGATCGCCGTCTTGCGGCCACCCACGGTGGCCTTGTTCTCGGACCGCTTGACCACCGGCTGCCCGTCGACCTCGACGAGCTTGTAGACCAGCCCGGCGGTCGGCGCGCCGGAACCGGTCACCACCGCCGTGCCCGCTCCGTACATGTCGACCGGCTCTGCGGCGAGCGCGGCGATGGCGTACTCGTCGAGATCCCCGGAAACGATGATCTTTGTTTCGGTGGCGCCGAGCGAGTCGAGCAGCTCCCGCGACTGCTGGGCGAGCACGGCGAGATCACCGGAGTCGATGCGGATGGCGCGCAGTTCGGGGCCGGCGATCGCGATCGCGTTCCGGATGCCCTGGCTGATGTCGAAGGTGTCGACCAGCAGGGTGGTGTCCTTGCCGAGCGCGGTGATCTGTGAAGCGAACGCGGCGGGTTCGTCGTCGTGGACGAGAGTGAAAGCGTGCGCCGCGGTACCCGCGGTCGGGATGCCGTAGCGCCGACCGGCCTCCAGATTCGAGGTGGAGGCGAACCCGGCGAGGTAGGCGGCCCGGGCTGCGGCCACCGCGGCCTCCTCGTGGGTCCGACGGGAGCCCATCTCGATGATGGGCCGGCCGCGGGCGGCGGTGACCATCCGGGCGGCCGCGGCGGCGACCGCGCAGTCGTGGTTGAGCACCGACAGGATGAACGTCTCGAGCAGGACGCACTCGGCGAAGGTGCCGCTGACGGTGAGGATCGGGGAGCCAGGGAAGTAGAGCTCCCCCTCGGCGTACCCGTAGATATCCCCGGTGAATCGGTAGCGGGCGAGCCAGTCGGCCGTGGGCTTGTCCACCACGCCGGCCTCGAGCAGGTACTCCACCTCGGCTTGGTCGAAGCGGAACTCGCTGAGCGCCTCGATCAATCGACCGGTGCCTGCGACGACCCCGTACCGCCGGCCGGCGGGCAAGCGCCGGGCGAACACCTCAAAGACGCACTGGCGGTTGGCCGTGCCATCCTTGAGCGCGGCGCTGACCATCGTCAACTCATAGCGATCGGTCAGGAGTGCGGGGCGAAACTGACTCACATTCCTACCCTAGCCAGGGCAACATGTCCGTTTCTGGCGCGTGTTCCCGATGCTGGCCCCATCGATTACCCGCACGCGCTCCCCGGGGGAGCCGCGGGGCCAGAGCCTCCGCGGCGGGATCGACGGATCGGGCGAGGCGTGACCGCCGGTACGGCATCCGGTGCCCCACCGCGGCGAGCGGAAGTGGCACGATTGTGCACATGGCGGCTCCACAGGTTGCGCCGGTCGAAACGCCAGGCACCGACAACGCGCCGGAGGCGGACCGGCCATGGGTGACAGTCGTGTGGGATGACCCTGTCAACCTGATGTCCTACGTGACCTGGGTGTTCCAGAAGCTCTTCGGCTACAGCCACGAAAAGGCCGAACAGCTCATGTTGGACGTGCACACCAAGGGGCGCGCGGTCGTCTCCAGCGGTGCGCGCGAGCGCATGGAGCTCGACGCGTCCCGGTTGCACGCGTACGGCCTGTGGGCGACGGTCGAACGGGCATGACGGTGGGAGTGAGGCGGTGACGGTTTTCCGCCGACAGGGTGACCTCTGTGTCGCGAGCTTTGCCCCCGACGAGGTGCAGGTGTTGCGCAAAGTCGCCTCGGAGGTGGTGGGTCTCCTCACGGAGGGCTTCGACCGGAGGGACCCGGTTGTCGGGCGGCTCTTTCCCACCGTCTACCCGTCCGACCCGGCGGGCTCCGCCGAGTTCCGGCGGTATACGGAGACCGAACTCAAGACCAAGAAGATCGATCAAGCGGGGGCGATCCTCGCCGCGTTGCCGGAGAGCGGCGGCGCCGAGGTGCAGCTCGACGACGAGGCGGCCGAGGCGTGGCTGCGCGCGCTGACCGACGCCCGGCTCGCGATGGCCATACGCTTGGACATCACCGCCGAAACGGACCTCGGCAAAGAGATCGAGGAGGCCATGCGGCGCGAACCCACGTCGGCCCGAGCCTTTCAGCTCTCCGTCTACGCTTACCTGGGCTACTTGCAAGAATCTCTTCTTGAGGCGTTGACGGCGGAGCGGTCGGGTGCCACGGGGACGTGACAGTGGCCACCGCGATCTGCCCGAGCGGAACGGTAGGCTGAGCACCGTGTTGAGAATTGACCGGTCGATCCTGGACGCGATCGTCGCTCACGCCCGTCGAGATCACCCAGACGAAGCGTGTGGTGTCGTCGCGGGTCCGGCCGGCAGTGATACGCCAACCCGGCACATCCCGATGCAGAACGCCGCGCGGTCGATGACGTTCTACGAATTCGACTCGAAGGAGCAGCTGCGGGTGTGGCGGGAGATGGAGGAGCGCGGCGAGGAGCCCATCGTCATCTACCACTCGCACACCGCGACCGAGGCGTACCCGTCCCGCACCGACATCGCCTTCGCGGGCGAGCCGGGCGCGCACTACCTGCTGGTCTCAACCCGTGACCCGGAGCGGGAGGAAATTCGTTCGTACCGCATCGTGGATGGCGAAGTGACCGAGGAGCCGGTCTACGTCATCGATGCGAGTGGCGAAGCACACGCGGTGCAGTCGTACAGGTTCGGGCAGAACCCGGCACCGGTTGACTATGAGTGTTCGACCGGTCGCTGACCCGGGCAGGGCATCGCGATCCGTCTTCCCGCACACCGTGGTTTCTGAGGAGTTTGGTCATGGCTATCGAGGTCCGCATTCCCACCATCCTGCGTAGCTACACCGGCGGCGCGAAAGTCGTCGAAGGCAAGGGGGAGACCCTCGGCGAGTTGATCTCCGACCTGGACAGCAGGTACTCGGGGCTGCGCGCGCGGCTCGTCACCGAGGACGGCGCCCTGCACCGCTTCGTCAACGTCTACATCAATGACGAGGACGTCCGGTTCCTCGGCTCGTTGAACGCCAAGCTCTCCGACGGCGACTCGGTGACGATCCTGCCGGCCGTCGCTGGCGGCGCGCCCTCCCCGTCCGAAGCGCTGAGCGCGCTGGTCGTCATCCGCTGAGCGGACCGGTATGGCGCGGTACGAGAGTTTGCTCGAGGCGTGCGGCGACACCCCGCTGGTGGGCCTGCCCCGCCTGTCGCCGCCGGTCCCCGAGGGCGCTCCACCGGTGCGGCTGTGGGCGAAGCTGGAGGACCGTAACCCGACCGGCTCGGTGAAGGACCGGGCGGCGCTGTACATGGTGCGGGCGGCCGAGGAGGCCGGCAAGCTGCGCCCGGGGGACACGATCCTGGAGCCGACGAGCGGCAACACCGGCATCTCGCTGGCGATGGTGGCCAAGCGTCGGGGCTACCGGCTCGTCTGCGTGATGCCGGAGAACGTCTCGAAGGAGCGCGTGCAGCTCCTGCGCATGTACGGCGCGGAGATCATCTTTTCCCCGGCGGCCGGCGGCTCAAACCAGGCCGTGGCGACCGCTAAGCAGATCGCGGCCGAGCACCCCGACTGGGTGATGCTCTACCAGTACGGCAACGAGGCCAACGCGCGCGCTCACTACGAGACCACCGGCCCGGAGATCCTCCGTGACCTGCCCACCATCACGCACTTCGTGGCAGGGCTCGGCACCACGGGCACCCTCATGGGAACGGGTCGCTACCTGCGCGAGAAGGTTGAGGGGATCCAGATCGTCGCCGCGGAGCCCCGCTACGGCGAGCTGGTCTACGGCCTGCGCAACCTCGACGAGGGGTATGTCCCCGAGCTGTACGACCCCAGCGTGCTGACCCGGCGGTTCTCCGTGGGGACGCGGGACGCGGTGCTGCGTACCCGCCAGCTCCTCGAAGTCGAAGGGCTCTTCGTCGGGATCTCCACCGGGGCGGTGCTGCACGCGGCGCTCGCCGTGGCGCACGAGGCGGTCAAGGCCGGTCAACGGGCCGACGTCGTGTTCCTGGTCGCCGACGCCGGGTGGAAGTACCTGTCCACCGGCGCCTACACCGGCACGCTGGCCGAGGCGGAGGAGGCGCTGGAGGGCCAGCTCTGGGCGTGAGTGCGGCTGATCGGCGCGCGGCTCGGCCGGCCCGTTGGCCGACAGCGGTCCAGCGGCTGGGTCAATCGATCGCGGTGGCCTCGGCTGGGCGCCGGAGCGTGGGACGCGCGCCTCGGCGCGACGGCGCCCGGGTGGGGCGGGCCTAGCGGGCCTAGAAGGTCAGCGCGAAGGCGACCGCGAGGCAGGCGGTGGCCGCGCCCAGCATGGCCCACGGCAGCCAGCGTCGCTGCATCGAGGTGAACCCGCCGACGGTCAGGGCCATGCCGCTGAGGACGACGCCGATGAGGACGGGCTCGTACCAGCCTGGGGCGGTCCCGGCGATGATCCGCAGCAGGCCGCGCAGCGCGACCGCGAGCCCGAGGCCTCCGAGGGCGGTCGCCCACGCGCACATGACCAGCAGGCGTGTGGAGGCCGGGGCCGGGTCGGTCGGGGTCGGGAGCCGGAAGAAGGTGGCGACGCGACGGCGGTGGTCTGGCGCCTCCGCTATCGGCGGACACTGGTCGACGGGCGGCTCGAGTGGCCGTCGTGGCGCCCACAGTGGACGATCCTCCGGTATCGGCGCCTTGGGCCACGTGCCGGAGGAGTGCTCGTCGTCGTGGGGGAGCGCGGACGCGGAGACCGGGGGCAGCGGCACGGTGTCCTCCGGCGCCGGGTCCCGCTCCGCCGCTCCGGGATATCCGTTCTCGGCGGGCGACCGGGGAATCGGTAACACCGCGGGTTCGTCGATGCGCGGTGGGGTGGCGCGGTCGGTCGCCACGCGAGGCCCGGGCACCGGCCACGGCGGTGGTTTCCCGTGCGCGTCGTGCGCGTCGTCCGGTTGAGCCTCGCCCTCCTGTGGGGCCTCCTGTGCCTCCGCCTGGCGCCCGGAATCGGCGGTAGCCGACGTGCCCCTCTCGGCCGTCGGACCTCCGGCTGTGTCGGGGCGCTCCGCCGCGGCTTCCCGCGCTGGGCGGGGCGTCGCCGAAGGCGGGGAGATATTCGTCGACTGATCAGCCGATTCGGCGCCGGTACGGGGAGGAGCGCCGTCGCCTGACGTGGACATGCCTCACCGTCCTGCCTCCGCGTCCCGCCCGCCGACGGCGAGCCTTCACGCTGTGCAACGGCGCGGTGTCCCGACGCGTAACGCCGATTGCGTTGGGTAATGGCGTGTCGTCCGGAGTGAACAGGATCGCTGTCACGTTGACGACAAGTCCGATCAGACCTTTCTTTCACAGGACGATCCGAGCGTAGGCTGCCCACCGTGACTGACTCGCCGGTACGGATCTTCAACGCTCCACTTGGTGGGCTGTCGCTGTCTGCTCGCCGCACCACCCTTGGGACAGTCAGATGCGGTTGACGATCCTCGGTTGTGCCGGGAGTTTTCCCGGTCCGGAGTCCGCGTGCTCCGCGTACCTCGTCGAAGCGGAGGGGTTCCGCCTGCTGTTGGATTTCGGCAACGGGTCACTGTCGGCCCTCCAGCGCTACGCCGGGCTGCACGTGATCGACGCGATCCTGCTCACCCACCTGCACTGCGACCACATCCTCGACGCGTGTAGCTACGTGGTGGTCCGCCGTTACGCCCCGGACGGACCATTCCCCCCACTGCCGGTCTACGCCCCGGCGGGTGCGGCGGAGCGGATCGCCAGCGCCTACAGCGCGGACGAAGGACCTGTCGACGACGTCTACACCTTCCACACCCTTCGCCCGGGCACCTTCACCATCGGGCCATTCAGCGTGACCGTGGACCGGGTGAACCATCCCATCGAGACCTACGGCGTGCGCCTGGAGCACCAAGGGCGGGTCTTGGTCTACTCCTCCGACACCGCCCCCTGCGACGCGCTGCTGCGGTTGGCGCAGGGCGCGGACGTGTTCCTCTGTGAAGCCAGCTACCTCGACGGGGTGCCGAACCCGCCCGGCTTGCACCTCACCGGGCGGGAAGCGGGAGAGATCGCGACGAAGGCGAGCGTGGGGCGTCTGCTGCTCACCCACCTCGTCACCGCGTGGGGCAGCGAAGCGGAGACCCACGCGGCCGCGGCCACGGCGTTCGCCGGCCCCGTCGAGGTGGTCCGCCCTGGGGCCCGCTACACGATCTGAGGGGTCCGCGGCGGGAGTGACGGTTATACGACGCTTCAGGCACCTGCGTGACGGATGTCCTGAGCGGGTCACATAGGCTTCCGGCATGACGCGACCCGATGGGCGACAGCCCGACGAACTTCGGCCGGTCACGTTGACCCGGCAGTGGAGCAAGCACCCCGAAGGCTCCGTGCTCGTGACGTTCGGAGAGACCCGCGTGCTGTGCACCGCGAGCGTGGTCGAAGGCGTGCCGCGCTGGCGTAAGGGCTCCGGACTCGGGTGGGTCACCGCTGAGTACGCGATGTTGCCCCGCGCGACGACCACCCGTGGCGAGCGCGAGAGCGTCAAAGGGCGCATCGGAGGGCGGACCCAGGAGATCTCTCGGTTGATTGGGCGGAGTCTGCGGGCTTGCGTCGACTTCACGGCGCTCGGTGAGTACACGATCATCCTCGACTGCGACGTCCTGCAGGCCGACGGGGGCACTCGGACCGCGGCGATCACCGGCGCCTACGTCGCGCTGCACGACGCCATCACCTGGATGGCGGAGCGGGAGCTGCTCACCGGGACGCCGGCCGACGCCCTGCCCCGCTCGGTGGCCGCGGTGAGCGTCGGAGTGGTGGAGGGCGAGCCTCGGCTGGACTTGAACTACGAGGAGGATGTCGTCGCCGAAGTGGACATGAACGTGGTCTGCACCGGGGAGGGGGCGTTCGTCGAGGTGCAGGGGACCGGCGAGTCCAACGTCTTCGTCCGTGACCAGCTCGACGCGTTGCTGGACCTCGCGACCGCCGGGTGCGCCCGGCTCACGGAGACCCAGCGGGCGGTGTTGGCCAAGTGAGGGCGACTGACTCGAGCGGGGGTGGCGCGCGGCGGCTGTTGCTCGCCACCCGCAACGCCAAGAAGCTGGCCGAGGTGCAGCGCATCCTCGACGCGGCCCTCGGCGACCATCGGGTGGAGTTGGTTGGGCTCGGCGATGTGCCGGAGTACCCGGAGGCGCCCGAGACCGGGCTGACCTTCGCCGAGAACGCCCTGATCAAGGCTCGGGAGGGGTGCCGCCACACCGGGTTGCCGACCGTGGCGGACGACTCCGGGCTGGCGGTGGACGCGCTCAACGGCATGCCCGGCGTGTTCAGCGCCCGATGGGCGGGCCGGCACGGGGACGACCGGGCCAACCTCGAGCTGGTGCTCAACCAAATCGCCGACGTCCCCGATGAGCATCGCGGGGCGGCGTTCGTCTGCGCGGCGGCGCTCGTGCTGCCGGAGGGCCTCGGCTCCGGCGAGCGGGAGTACGTGGTGGAGGGCCGGCAAACCGGGCGGCTGCTGCGGGAGCCGCGCGGCACCGGCGGATTCGGGTACGACCCGATCTTCGTCGCCGATGGGGAGACCCGGACGAACGCCGAGCTGTCGCCGGAGGAGAAGGACGCCATCAGTCACCGGGGCAAGGCGTTCCGTGCCCTCGCCGCGATCATCGCGGAGACGGTCGCCCAGGGGTGAAGGGTTCGCCCGCGGCGGACATCGATAAGGGAGACCCCTTTTCCCGCCGTTCGTGATAGAAAGCTGCGCGTGAATGCGACCAAGTTGCGGCGCATGATCGCTCGTACCCCTCTTGCGCCCGTGGCCGCTTTCCCTAAGCGCTTCGCCCGGGTCGCGAAGTACGACGCGCGCGTGCTGGGCACCTCCATCCGCTGGTTGTTCACCTCGCGGGAGCACCACAACTACACGTACGACCTGACGCGGCTGAGCCGGGAGCACCTCGCCTGGTTCGTCAGCGTCACCTGCGACATCCCCGTCAAGCAGGCCCGGGCGTACTTCGAGGAGCTCGAGTCCGACGTCGAGCTGCGTCGTCACATCGAGCAGACCACGGCGACCGCGGCGCGGCGGGGTCTGGCGGATCGGCACGTCCGGTACGCCCGCCGCATCGGGTGGTACGCGATTGTGCGCGCGAAGCGGCCGACCCACATCGTGGAGACGGGTGTCGACAAAGGACTAGGCAGCGTGGTGCTCGCCTCCGCGCTGTTGCGCAACGCCGCGGAGGGGAGCCCGGGTCGGCTGACCTCGATCGACATCAATCCCGAGGCGGGCTATCTGGTCAAAGCGAAGCCCTGGAGCGACGTAGTCACGCTCGTGATCGGTGACTCGATCTCGGTGATCCAGTCGCTGGACCAGCCGGTCGATCTCTTCCTTCACGACAGCGACCACAGCCCGAGACACGAGCGGCGGGAGTTCGAGGCGATCGAGCCGAAGCTCGCCCCCAACGCGGTGTTGATCACCGATAACGTCACCGCGACGAACGTGCTCGCCGAGCACGCCGAGCGGACCGGGCGCCGCTTCCTCGCCTTCCGGGAGACCCCCGCGCGGCACTGGTTCCCCGGCGACGGGATCGGGCTGGCGTGGTGACGTTCGTCGCGCGAGCCTGAGATTTTCCTTAGATGTCTTGAGTCGCGCTCGTCCGACTGGGGAGCATCGCGGGATGACCGACAGGATCTCCCGGCGCCGGCGCGTTCGGTGGATCGCCGCCGGCGGGGCCGCCGCCGTGGCGAGCCTCCTTGGCGTCGCGCTCGCGCTGCACTCGGCCGCGGCACCGGCCTGTGCCGCCGTGGCCTCGATGACCTCAGGCCGCGGCGTCGCGGTCGGCGCTCGACCGGTCGCCGCGCCGCCGACCGGAGGGACGGTGCACCGCGGGAAGGCGACCTACTACGACGCGCAGGGGTCTGGGGGGAACTGCTCGTTTGTCAGCGCGCCGGCCAACCGGATGTACGTCGCCCTCGGCCCGACCGAGTACGCGCGCGGGGCGGCGTGCGGCAGCTACCTCGACGTGACAGGTCCAAAGGGGACAGTCCGGGTGCTCGTCATCGACCAGTGCCCGGGATGCGAACGCGGCCACCTGGACCTGTCCGCGGAGGCGTTCGCGCGGATCGCCGACCCCGTCCAAGGCGTCGTGCCCATCACCTATCGCGCCGTGGTGAACCCGCCGCAGGCCGGGCCGTTGACGTTCCGCATTAAGGAGGGTTCGTCGCAGTGGTGGCTCGGGGTGCAAGTCGGCGGACACGGCAACCCGCTCGCCTCGGTCGAGGCCGGCTCGGGGTCGAACCTGCGGCGGCTGACCCGTACGGACTACAACTACTGGCTCGCCGAGGACGGGCTCGGCCCAGGCCCGTACACGTTCACCGTGACCGACGTGTACGGCAACCGAGCGGTCGTCACGGGGATTCGGCTGCTGCCCGGCACGGTGCAGAAGACGACCACCCGGTTGTACGGCACCGCGACGGCGTCGGCCACCGCCACCCCGTCGGCCAGCCCGCGCTCGCCCCTCCCGTCACCGGTTGCGACCTCCCCGACCGCGCACTCATCGCCGTCGGTCACGAGCGCGGCCCAGGCGGCCCAGGCGGCGCGGGAAGAACCGGCGGAGACTCCTCACGCTGCGGGGAATCGGTGCGACTAGGCGGGCCGTCGCCGCGCCGTCTCGCGTGGGCACCACTGGCGGATGGTGCGGAAGAGGGGACTTGAACCCCTACGCCCGAAGGCACGGGAACCTAAATCCCGCGCGTCTACCAATTCCGCCACTTCCGCTTCGCCGAACAACATGTCGGCCTCCCTGAGTGTAGAGCCTGCGGAGGCTCCCCGGGCGAGGCGTACCAGCGTCGATATCAGTCGAGGCCGAGCTCTCGGCGCAGCTTCGCCACGTGGCCGGTCGCCTTGACGTTGTACATCGCCTTGACGATCGTGCCTTCCTCGTCGATGACGAAGGTCGACCGGATCACCCCGACGACGGTCTTCCCGTAGAGCTGCCGGGGACCGTACGCGCCGTACGCGGTCAGCACCGCCCGGTCGACGTCAGAGACCAAGGGGAACGTGAGCCCGTCCCGCTCCCGGAAGCGGGCCAGCTTCTCCGGCTTGTCCGGGGAGATGCCGACCACCTCGTAGCCGGCGGCCTGGAGTGAGGCGAGCGAGTCGCGGAAATCGCAGGCCTGCTTGGTGCAGCCGGGGGTCATCGCCGCGGGATAGGCGTACAGGATGACCTTGCGCCCGCGCAGGTCCGCCAGTGCGAGCGTGTCGCCGGTGTCGGTCGGCAGGGTGAAGTCCGGCGCGACATCACCCGGAGAGAGCCGGATATCCGTCATGAGCCCACCCTACGGCCCCCGCGCGGCGGGGTGGTGAGGGACGCGCGGCGGGTCACACCGGTTCCACTGTGCGCCAGCGGTCCGCCTCGGCCGCAGGGGTCTGGGTCGTGGCCCGGGCCGCGGCGTGCATGCGGAACGCCCCGGCGAGCGCGATACCCGCGCCCGCCGCGATCGCCCCAGCGACCACGAGGCGCGCCAGCGTCGAGGACCAGGGGACCGGGGCGACGCTGCGGAAGAAGACGCCCCCGTTCGCCGCGCCGCCGAAGATGCCCAGGCACGCGCCGGCCAAGGCGAGCGCGAAGTCAGCCGCGGGGCGCTGGGCCAGCGCGTACCCCGCGGCGGCGAGCGCGCCCAGCGCGGTGGCGACCGGCCACACCTCACCGGTGAGCAGCCCACTGAGCAGCGCGCCGGCGGACGAGGCGCCGCTGTCGAGCGTGCGGCCGACGGAGTACAGCACGGCGCACGCGGCGCCGGTGGCCCCCGCGACGGCGAGCCCCACCGTGGCCGCGCGGCCGAGCCGGTGCTCGGGGTTGAGCAGTCCGAGCGCGGCGATGAGGAGCGTGAGGAGCAGGCTGCCCATCCACCAGAGCCCGGCGTCGGGGGCGGGCGGCCAGTCGAGCGTGCCGCGGATCTCGACGTGGGTGGTGCCGTCTCGCAGCGGGATGACCCAGGTGCGGACCGTGGATCGGGTGGGGTCGCCCTGGAGCGGCGCCGGCGAGGGCGCCGCCTGCCCGTGCACGCGGTGGTCGTGCCAGTTCGCGACGGTCCCGGTGGAGATGCGCTCCCAGGACGGCGGCTGGAACGGGCCGGCGTCCGGCGGGACGGGGGTGTCCCCGGCGAGGGTCTGGTTGAGGTAGGTCGCCGGGGAGCGCGTGTTGCGATACACCCCGTCGGGGCGCAGGTCGAGGTAGGGCTCGCCCGAGTAGCCGAGGACGGTGATCGGGCGGCCAGTGCGGTTGGTGAGCTCGATCTGCGTGCCCGCTTCGATCGTCCGCGCGGTCAACCCGGGCACCGGCGGGGTGATGGCGGTGATCGTGACCCGGTACTCGGCGCCCTGGGGCGCCTCCCCGGCGTGCGCGGCGGCTGGGGCGGCTCCGCTGACCGCGATCAGGACACCGGCCGTCGCCGCGGCGAGGTAGCGGAGCGCGCCGCGGCGACGGAACCCGACGCGGTGACGGGCTACTGGGCCGCGTTGACCGCGGCGGTGATCGCCTGGGGATCGGCGCTGACGGGTTGGCCGTTGACGAAGACCGTCGGAGTGCCAACCACGCCCCGCCGGGTCGCCTCGTCGGTCACGCGCGCCGTCCATGACCGGTACTTTCCGCTGCTGACGCACTTACTGAAAGTATCGCCGAAGCCCAGCTCGGTGCCGATGGCGATGAGCTCGTCGTTGCTCAACCCTGGGCCGCCCTCGGGCGGTTGGCGCTCGAAGAGCGCGGCGGCGTACTCGCGGAACTTGCCCGCCTCGGCGGCGCATCCCGAGGCGGCCGCGGAGCGGGTCGAGTACTGCGTCGTGGAGTAGCGATCCAAGAAGGCGACCGGGTGGTAGACCACGGTGGCCTTGTTCTCCGCCACTAGCTTGTCGAGGGTCTCTCCGGCGTTCTCCTCGAACTGGCGGCAGATGGGGCAGAGGAAATCCGCGTAGACGTCGATGGTGACCGGGCCGCTGCCCACCGGGATGCCGACTCCGTCGGCGGTGGCGCCCGGCGGGGGAGCCGCCTCGGCGGGAGGGCGCTGGGTGAGGTAGATCCCGTAGCCGATCATGCCGGCGATGACGAGGAGGAGCGCCGCGAGGATCGATGTCCACAGTGCTCGCTGTCGGCGCTGTTCCTGCGCGCGCAAGGCGCGCACCGCGCGTTTCGCCTGCTGTCGCTTATCTCGATCTTTACCCATCGCTCTCCTCACCGCCGTTGACAACGGAGTCCACCGACCACCGGGTACGCGGCCAGAGCAGCAGGAACCCGGCGAGTAGGAGGAAGCCGACGTCCCGTGCGATATCGACCGCGTAGCTCGGCGTCTCGCCCGCGGCGAGTTCCCCGCCGCTGCCGAAGCACCCACAGTCGATCGCGAGCCCACGGATCCAGGCGGAGGCGATGCCGGCGATGAAGATCACTAGGAGGGCGGCGGAGACCCCCGCGGCGAGGCGCGTCGCGACACCGACGAGGAGGAGCAGCCCGAGCGTGATCTCCACGAACGGCAGCGCCGCCCCGACCACCTGGGACAGCTCGTAGGGCATCACCTGGTAGGCGTGAACGGCCCGGCCGGCGGCGGCGAGGTCACCGACCTTCGACGCGCCCGCGTACAGCCAGACGAGGGCGAGTCCGACGCGGGCCGCGGTGCCCACCCACGGGCGGACCGCCAGCCATCGGGCGTGAAGGGGGGACGTAGCCACGACAGTTAGTCGTTGGCCGACCGGCTGTGGTTCCCGGCGACAAAAAGTGATTCGCGTCAAACCGCGCGGGCCTGGGCGAGTGCGGCGACGAGATCAGCCCGGGCCCGGGCCACCCGGGAGCGAATCGTCCCGACCGGCACCCCCTCGACCTCCGCTGCCTCGTGGTAGGACAGCCCGAGCACCTGGGTGAGGACGAACGCGCAGCGTCGCTCCTCGGGCAGGCGGCGAATGAGGTCCGCCGCGCCAAGGTGGATCCCGGGGTCGGGGTGGGCGGACACGAGCTGGGCCTGTGCGGCGAGCCGCTCGTCGAGGCGTCGCCGGCGGGCCGTCGCCCGGATGTGGTCGGCGCAGGCGCGCCGGGCGATGCGCAGCAGCCACGTGCGGGCGCTGGAGCGGCCGGCGAACGACGGCAACGCGCGGAACGCCCGCAGGTAGGTCTCTTGGGTCAGATCGTCGGCGCTGTCGGTGCCGACGAGCGCCGCCACGAACCGCCACACCTCCGCCTGCGTCGCGCGGACGAACGCCGCTTCGGCGACCGGATCGCCGTCGCGGGCGGCGAGGGCCCACTGCGTGGCCGACGCCACCTGCGGCGGCTCGTCGGGGTCGGGCGACGGTGCCCGTGCGTGACGCGGAATCACAGACGCCAGCCTACGGGGAACACATCGACTGGTGTGTCCCTGTCCGTGCTCCGGGCCGCACGGCCATCATTCGGGGGACGTGTCGGGAACTTTTCGTGCGCAGGCACCGACTACCTCGACATGACGTGCGAGGAGATTCGGGTGGCGCTCTCGGCGCGGATGGATGGCGAAGATCCGCAGATGCCGGCGGCACGGTTGGACGCGCACCTGCGCGAGTGCGCGGATTGCCGCGCGTGGCAAACCCAGGCGGAGGCGATTACCCGTGCGGTGCGGGTGCAGCCGGCGCAGGTGCCGGACCTGACGGAGCAGGTGCTCGCCGCGGTCGCCGCCGAATTGGGCGACGCCGCGCGGCGCCGACAGGCGGCCGCGGCTCAGCGGTCGCGGCGGCAGATCCTGCGGATCGCGCTGGCGGGAGCCGCGATCGCCCAGCTCGTCCTCGCGGTGCCGGTCCTCGTCGGCACCCTCAGCGTCCTGGACCCGCACACCAGCCGCGAGATGGCCTCGTTCGACGCGGCGCTGGCGGTGGGATTCCTGCTCGCCGCCTACCGGCCGGAGCGCGCGCAGGCGTTCGTGCCGGTCGGGTTCGTGCTCGCCACGTGCCTCGCGCTCACCAGCGTGCTGGACATCGTGAACTCCGCCGCGACGGTGGTCCAGGAGCTGGGGCACCTCGTGACCGTCGCGCAGGCGGTGTTGGTGTGGGCCCTCGGTCGCATCGACCGGAAGACCGCGAGTCCGGTGGCGACCGCGCTGGTCAGGGGACGCGCTGGCTGAGGACCCCCATAGGATTGACTTTCCTCGATTGATGGAGATCGGCGAGCATATCCGGTATGACTGTGCTCAAGCGGTTGGCGCTCCGATCGGCACTGGGGATCAGCCTGCTGCTGGTCCTGCTCGCCGCATCGTTCACCCTGGCCACGCCGGCCCGTGCGCACGCCATCCTGGTCAGCAGCAGCCCGACCGCCGACACGGTGGTGCCGGCCGCTCCAGCCCAGATCGTGCTCACCTTCTCCGAGCCGGTCCGCGAGGTGCCGGGCCGCATCCGGGTCATCGGCCCGGATGGCCGGCGCATTGACCGAGGTAAGCCGACGTTCAACGGTCCGCTGGTCACCATCCCCGTTGACCAGAACGTTCCCCGCGGCACCTACCTGGTGAGCTACCGCGTCATCTCCGCCGACAGCCACCCGGTCGCGGGCGGATTCACCTATTCCGTCGGGGAGCGCACGAGCCCGCCGGATGATTCCGCCGCCGAATCCCGCGTGGACTCCGTGGTCGCCACGGCCGTCGTCGTGGCGAAGTTCCTCGGATACGCCGGCCTGGTCCTGCTGGTCGGCCCGGTGATGGTGCTCACCCTGCTCTGGCCGCGGCGGCTGTCCCGGACGGTTCCGGGCCGGCTGATCTGGGCTGGCGCGGGGCTGGTCGCCGTCTCGACTCTGGGCGGGTTGTGGCTCCAGGTGCCCTACACCGCCGGTGGCGGACTGTTCGATGTCGACACCGATGGGCTCATGGCCGTGCTCGGTAGCCCATTCGGCGCGGCGCAGCTGACCCGGCTCGGTGTCTTGCTCGCGGCGACCCTGCTGATCCGCCCGATCGTCACCGGCGCCGGCGGGCGCGCCGATCGAGTGATCCTCGTGCTCCTCGCGCTCGTCGGGTTCGTCACCTGGCCGCTGGGCGGGCACCCGGCGGCCTCCCCGGTGCCACCGATCTCCGTGGTGGCGGACACCATCCACCTGGTGAGTATGGCGGTCTGGCTCGGCGGACTGCTCATGCTCGTGCTGTTCCTCCTGCGCTGGGCGAACGACACCGAGCTCGGCGCGATCCTGCCCATCTGGTCCCGCTGGGCGACGCTCGCCGTCGCGGGGTTGGTGCTCGCCGGGGTCGTGCAAGGGCTCCTCGAGGTCGGTTCGCTCACCGCGTTGGTCTCGACCACCTACGGGCGGCTCCTCCTCGTCAAAGTGGGGCTCGTCGCCGTGGTTCTCCTGGTGGCCGCGTACTCCCGACACCTTGTCTACAAAGGACTCGCCGCGCAGCGGCCGGGCCGGCTGCGTCGGGCGGTCTGGGGAGAACTGGCGATCACCGCGCTGGTGCTCGCGGTCACCTCGACGCTGGTGCAGACCACACCGGCGCGCACCGCCGTCATCGACCAAGCAACCGCTGACTACTTCTCCACGCGGCTGACCAGCCGGCTCTACTCACTCCAGGTTGAGCTGTACCCGGCTCGACGCGGCAACAACTCCCTCCACCTGTACGCGTTCACCCCCGACGGCCAGCCACAGCGCGTCGTCGAGTGGAAGGTCACCGCGGCGCTGCCGGCCAAGGGGGTGGAACCCATCGACGTTCCGCTGCTGTCCCTCACCGACAGCCACGTCACCGGTGAGGTCAGCATGCCGACCGCGGGGGATTGGGAATTCCGCTTCACCCTCCGCGTCTCCGACATCGACCAGGCCACGGTGACCGTCACCGTGCCCATCACATGAGAGAGAGGTCAGATGATTCGTCATCGACGTTCCGCTGCGACCGCTGCCCTCGCCGTCGGGGCGGTCCTCATCGGCGTCCTCGGTGTCGCCGCGCCGGCCTCCGCGCACGTCACCGTCAACCCGCGGGAAGCGACGCAGGGCGGCTACGGCCGGCTCGCGTTCCGCGTGCCGAACGAGAGCGACACCGCGTCGACCATCAAGGTCGAGGTCTTCCTGCCGGAGGACGCCCCGGTGGCGTCGGTCTCGACGATGCCGGTGCCGGGATGGACGGTGACGACGGAGAAGCGGAAGATCGACCAGCCGCTCGAGGTGCACGGCAGCCAGGTCACCGAAGTGATCTCGAAGATCACGTGGACGGCGGAGAAGGGCGGGGGCATCAAGCCTGGGGAGTTCCAGGAGTTCCCCGTCTCGATGGGGCCGTTACCGCAGGCGGACCGGATGATCTTCAAGGCGCTGCAAACCTACTCGGACGGCAAGGTCTCCCGGTGGATCGAGGAGCCGCCCGCTGACGGTGGGGAGGAGCCGGAGCACCCGGCGCCGGTGCTCACGCTGGTCGCGGCCACCGAGTCGCCCGCCCCGTCGCCGACCGCCGGCACCGAGGCCGTCGCGATCTCCGAGAAGAGCGACGGCGTCGCGCGCGGGCTCGGCGTCGCCGGTCTCGTCGCCGGGCTTGCCGGACTGGTGCTCGGCGCGTTGGCCTTCGTGCGGGGCCGCAAGCCCACCGGAAGCTCAGCGTCCTAACCGGTGCTGATCAGCCCTACTCGATGCTGACGAGGGCTGGCCCACCGGTGGAGGCCAGCCCTCGCGGCACGTCGACGCGCCCGTCTGTCGCATCCCGCACATGCGACGTCACCCTCGGTATCGTCGCACCGACGATGATCTAGGGAGAGCGGATGCGGATCGTTCGTGTGATCGTCGGCGTGCTGTTGGTGACACTCGGGATGCCCGCGCTCGTCACGGGCGGCGCGGTCTGGCTCGCCCCACGGCGGGAGGCCGGGGCGGGCCTCCTGGCGGGGCATCCCGCCCTCGCGCTCACCTTGCTCACCCTTGGCACCCTCGCGATCGCCGCGGGAGGCGTCGTCCTCGCCACGGCCAGTCGCACCGTCGTCTTCGTCGTCGAGCCGGCCCATGCTGCGGCGCTCGCCGCTCACCTCGGTGTCCGTCCCGTCACGCCACTGGAGCAGGATGCGCCGGCGGCCGACGCGCCGGAGCCGGACAGACGCGCGGCTGGCGACAACCCGCCGCCGGACTGGCCACCGACCACCGACCGACCGCGGACCTTGGCCGACACACCCCCACCCTCGCGGTCGCTGGCCCAGGAGGTGGCCGACGTCCTTCGCTCCTCGCCGCCGCCGGTCACCGTGACGTTGACCGGGGCCGCGGACCCCGAGCCGACCGACGGCGCCGCGGACGCAGCGGGGCAGGGCTCCACGTCCGGGGCGAGCCCGCGCGCGGCGGCGACCCGGGCCCGGAAGACCGCTGGCGGGCTACCGCTGCCCGACGAGCTTCCGGTGGTCGTCCCACCGCCGACCATTCCCCCGAAGCGAGTCATGATCGGCCGATAGGGCCTGTCGCGCCCGCGCCTCGCGAGGCACGCGCCCGCGGCCCCGTGGCTGGGTTTGTCACGTTTCCCGCGCGTACGGGAGTTTCTCGGCGAAGGTCTCTTGTCGCGGGAGACGAATCGGGAGGACGACCAGCGTCGCCAGGGCGAGCAGCACGTAGGCGTTTCGCGCCACGAACTCGCCCACCGAATCGGTCGGTACCGCCGCCGCCCCCCAGTCGTAGAACGACACCACGCCGTACGCGAGCGCGGCGTAAACCAGGGCGCCGAAGGCGAGCAGCCCTCCGCGGCGGTGCCGGTTCGTCGCGGTGAGCGCCGCGTCGACGACGACGACCAGCGCCGGCACGAACCAGTAGACGTGGTGCGTCCACGTGATGGGACTCACGAGCGCGCCGACCAATCCGGTCAGCGCCAGCCCCGCCACCTCGTCACCGGCCCGCGCCGCCCGCATCGCCCGCCACAGCCCGTACGCGGCGACGGCGGCGGCCACCACCACCCAGAGGAGCCGTTGCGGCGGCTGCGGGGCAACCAGACGGCTTACCAACCCCAACAACGACTGGTTGCCGGTGTAGTCGGTGCGGCCAACCCGCTCGGTCGCCCACAGCGCGTCCGTCCAGAACCGCCATGAGTCGCGCGGCGCCACCGCCGCCGCGACCACCGTGGCCGCCGCGGCGGTCGCCCCCCCGGTCACCGCCGCCCGCCACCGGCGGCTGAGCAGCAGATACACGAGGAAGATGCCGGGGAACAGCTTGATCGCGGTGGCGAGGCCGACCCCCACGCCTGCCCAGCGGGAGCCCCGGGGAACGGCGCGCAACAGGTCGGCCAGGACCAGCACCACCAGCAGCATGTTGATCTGGCCGAACGTGATCGTCTCACGAAGCGGCTCGATCAGCAGTACGAGCGGCACGCACGCCGCGGCCAGCCACCAGCGCGACACGCCGCGCGCCCTGGCCAGCGGCGTGACGAGCCACCACGTCGTCACCACGACCGCGACCAGGGTCACCACCGTGAAGAGCGCGGCCGTCACGCCGAGCGGCAGCGGCGTGAATGGGCGGAGGAGCAGCGCGGCGAACGGCGGATACGTGAAGTAGAGCGCCCCCTGCACCCGGTCCGGCTGGACGTAGTCATACAGCGGATTGCCCGCGGCCCACCAGCGCAGCGCCCGCACGTAGATCTTGAGATCGAAGAAGTCGTGGTGGCTGCTGTAGCGATAGGCGACGACGCAGGCGAGGGTGGCGAGGAGCGTGACGGCGACAAACCCAGGCGTCGCCGACGACCGACGACGCGTCGGCGGCGGGGCGGGCCTCACCGAACCCGCGGACTCGACGGGCACGCCGCAACCCTAACCGGACCGTGTCACCGCACCGTTGACCTGTCTCCCGCGCCGTGGCGCGTAGGCTGGGCCCGTGGCTGATCTTCTTGTCTGGATCGATTGTGAGATGACGGGCCTCGATCTAGGCAAAGACGCGCTGATCGAGATCGCCGCCTTGGTGACCGACGCGGACCTCAACGTCCTCGGGGATGGCGTGGACGTGGTGATCCACGCCGATGAGGAGGTCCTCGCCGGCATGCCCGAGGTCGTCCGGGCGATGCACGAGAAGTCCGGTCTCACCGAGGAGGTCCGGCGCTCGACGGTGACGCTCGCCGAGGCCGAAGACATCGTGATGGACTACGTGACGAGCCTGGTGAAGGAGGCCCGCACCGCGCCGCTGTGCGGCAACTCCATCGCCACCGACCGGGGGTTCATCGCCCGGGACATGCCGCGGCTCGACGCGTACCTGCACTACCGGATGATCGACGTCTCGTCGATCAAGGAGCTGTGTCGGCGGTGGTACCCCCGGGTGTACTTCGGGCAACCCCAGAAAGGGCTTACCCACCGCGCCCTGGCGGACATCCGGGAGAGCATCCGCGAGCTGGAGTACTACCGGAGGACGATCTTCGTGCCCTTGCCGGGGCCGGACGTGGAGAGCGCGAAGGCGATCGCGGCGGAGCTGTGAGCGGGTTCGCCGCGGCCGTGAGGGGACCCGGTCGACGCCGGTGGCGTCGTTGTGGCTATCATTGGGCGGCGCGGCATGCGGGATGACTCCCGCGGCTGACGCGCATGGTGACTGTAGCTCAGTTGGTAGAGCACCGGGTTGTGGTCCCGGGTGTCGAGGGTTCAAGTCCCTTCAGTCACCCCGGTAGTGGATCTCCTCCACAGCATTCAGGCCCCCGGGAGACCGGGGGCCTGACGCGTCTTCAAGGGTCGTCACGCGCTAGGCGGTCGAGCGGGACTGCGACGGCTGGTACGGCAGCGCGCTGCCCTTGACGTACTCCTCCCAGCTCAGGTTCCAGTCGGTCCACCCGTTGCCGTGCTTCAGCTTGACCTCCGTGCCCTTCACCGTCACGGGGTCGCCGATCTTGGTTTGGTTGAAGAGCCAGCGGGCGTTGTCGGGGGAGAGGTTGACGCAGCCGTGGGAGACGTTGCGGACGCCTTGGTCGGCGACGGACCAGGGGGCTGAGTGGATGAATTCTCCGCCCCAGGTCAG
>DATCMA010000031.1:0-23047 GCA_036563645.1 Micromonospora sp. | reverse complement strand
GAAACGCCCGGACACATCCCGAACCCGGAAGCTAAGCCCTCCAGCGCCGATGGTACTGCACCCGCCAGGGTGTGGGAGAGTAGGACACCGCCGGACACCACACAAACCCCAACGGGGCCCCAACAAAACGGGGCCCCGTTTCAATTTGTCCGCGGGAAAATCTCCCGCTTCTCCGCGTCACCGCCGCTGCGATTCTGGGTCGAGCGCGACCAGCTGGACTGGACTCTGGGAATGGGTTTTCCACCCCAATTATTGGGGATTTCATATTGATGGCTAATGATGTAAGTATCCATTTTCGCTTGGCTTTCCGAGGGGCCTTGACGGCGGGGATCGCCGGTCACGTTCCCACTCATCCGGCCCAGCCGTGGGGGATTAGGCCGCGGGATTTCCCGCGAACCGGCACCGCATCACCCCGGGCATGCCCACCCGGCCTCGGCCGCCCGCGCGGCCGCCCGGTTACGCTCAGCTCATCCGCCGCGTACTCAGCCGCCTCGAAGATCTCGATCCGACATGGAAACGCGGTGGGCGATGGGAGCTTCTTCAGGCCGCTCCGTAGACTCGACGAGTGACCGATACACCGCAGACCCGCAGCGACGCACCCCCGACCCTCCCGGCTCAGTACCAGCCTGGTGAGGTTGAGCAGCGACGGTACGAGCAGTGGGTATCGGCGGGTTATTTCCGAGCCGACGCGTCCAGCGATAAGCCGGCGTTTTCGATCGTCATCCCGCCGCCGAACGTCACCGGGTCGCTGCATGTCGGGCATGCCCTTGACCACACGATCCAGGACATCCTGGTCCGGCGTAAGCGGATGCAGGGCTACGAGACGCTCTGGCTTCCGGGGACGGACCACGCTGGCATCGCCACGCAGAACGTGGTAGAGCGGCAGCTCGCGGCACAGGGTCTCTCCCGGCACGACCTTGGCCGGGAGAAGTTCGTCGAGCGGGTTTGGCAGTGGAAGGCCGAGTCCGGTGGGGCCATCCTCAGCCAGATGCGTCGTCTCGGCGACTCGGTGGACTGGAGCCGCGAGCGCTTCACGATGGACGAAGGGCTGTCGCGGGCCGTCCACACGATATTCAAGCGGCTGTACGACGACGGCCTGATCTACCGTGCGGAGCGCATCATCAACTGGTGTCCGCGCTGCCTCACGGCGCTCTCGGACATCGAGGTCGAACACTCGGACGACGAGGGCGAACTGGTCTCCATCCGCTACGGCGATGGCCCGAACTCCATCGTGGTCGCCACGACGCGGGCGGAGACCATGCTCGGTGACACCGCGGTGGCGGTGCACCCGGACGACGAGCGCTACCGGCACCTCGTCGGTACGGAGGTCGAGCTGCCGCTGACAGGACGCCGGATCCCGATCGTCGCCGACGCGCACGTCGACCCCGAGTTCGGCACGGGCGCGGTCAAGGTGACCCCGGCCCACGACCCCAACGACTTCGAGATCGGTCAGCGGCACGGGCTGCCGAGCCTGGTCATCATGGACGAGCGGGGCGTGATCTCTGCCCCCGGCCCATTCCAAGGGCTCGATCGATTCGAAGCGCGGCGGGCGGTGGTCGAGGCGCTCCGTAAGGAGGGGCGCATCGTGGCGGAGAAGCGCCCGTACGTGCACGCGGTGGGCCACTGCTCGCGGTGTAACACGACGGTCGAGCCGCGGCTGTCCCTCCAGTGGTTTGTCAAGACGGGGCCGCTGGCGAAAGCGGCCGGAGACGCGGTGCGCGACGGCCGGGTGCGCATCGAGCCGCCCGAGATGGCCAAGCGCTACTTCGACTGGGTCGACAACATGCACGACTGGTGCATCTCGCGCCAGCTGTGGTGGGGCCACCGGATTCCCGTCTGGTACGGACCCGATGGCCAGGTGGTGTGTGTCGGCCCCGACGAGGAGCCGCCCACCGGCGAGGGCTGGCACCAGGACGAGGACGTGCTCGACACCTGGTTCTCCAGCGCGCTCTGGCCGTTCTCCACGCTCGGCTGGCCCGACGACACCCCCGACTTGGCGAAGTTCTACCCGACCAGCGTCCTGGTCACCGGCTACGACATCCTCTTCTTCTGGGTCGCGCGGATGATGATGTTCGGCTTGTACGCCATGAACGGGCGGCAGCCGTTCCATGTCGTGGCGCTGCACGGCATGGTGCGCGACCAGTACGGCAAGAAGATGTCGAAGTCGTTCGGCAACGTGGTCGATCCCCTGGATTGGATCAACCGCTTCGGTGCCGACGCGACCCGCTTCACGCTCGCCCGTGGCGCGAACCCGGGCGCCGACGTGCCGGTGAGCGAGGAGTGGTGCCAGGGGTCGCGGAACTTCTGCAACAAGCTCTGGAACGCGACGCGGTTCGCGCTGATGAACGGCGCGACGGTCGCTGGGGAGCTTCCGCCAGCGGAGCAGCTATCCACTGTCGACCGGTGGATCCTCTCGCGGTTGCAGCAGGTCATCGCGGAGGCGGACGAGTACTTCGAGACGTACGAGTTCGCCAAGGTCTGCGACGTGCTGTACCACTTCGCCTGGGACGACGTCTGCGACTGGTACGTCGAACTCGTCAAGCCGATCCTGGCCGAGGGTGGACCGCGGGCCGACGCCACGCGTCGGGTCCTCGGGCACGTGCTCGACCAGCTCCTGCGCCTGCTGCACCCGGTGATCCCGTTCGTCACCGATGAACTGTGGACGGCGTTGACCGGCGGGGAATCGGTGGTGATCGCCTCGTGGCCGGTCGCCGACGCGTCCCGGCGCGACGAGGCCGCCGAGGCGGAGATCGGCAAGCTGCAGCGGGTGGTGACCGAGGTCCGGCGGTTCCGCGCGGATCAAGGGCTGAAGCCGGGGCAGCGGGTGCCCGCCCGCCTGTCCGGGCTCGCGGAGGCGGGGCTCGCGGCGCACGAGAAGCTGATCCGGACGCTGGCGCGCCTCGACGCTCCGGGAGACGCCTTCGCAGCGTCGGCGCGGGTGGCGGTCGCGGGTGGTGTCACCATTGAGTTGGACACCCGCGGCTCGATTGACGTGGCCGCCGAGCGCGCTCGGTTGATGAAGGACCGGGCGGCGGCGGAGCGGGAGATCGCGCAGTGCCGAGCCAAGCTCGACAACCCGGCGTTCCTGGACAAGGCACCGGCCCACGTGGTCGACAAGGTCAGGACGCGGCTGCAGGTGGCTGAAGAGGACCTGGCGCGGATCACCGCTGCGTTGGAGGCGCTGCCAGCGTGACCGCCGTGGACCTGACGGTGGCCGTTGCCAACAGGAGTGTGGCGAGGGCCGTGCGGCGCGGACGGACTCCGCGCCGCACGGCGGCGAGTCGTGGAAGAGGAGAGAGGTCGAACCAGCGTGGCGCGTGACAGTGGCTTCGCTGAGGTCGAGGCGGAGCTGTTAAGCCGCGGTTTCACCCGGATGGTCTTCGATCTCGGGCGGATTCAGCAGCTCCTCGACACGCTGGGCAGTCCGCACCGGGCGTACCCGTCGATCCACATCACGGGGACCAACGGCAAGACGTCGACCGCCCGGATCATCGACTCCTTGCTGCAGGCGTTTGGGCTGAGCACCGGGCGCTACACCAGCCCGCACCTGGAGACGGTGCGGGAGCGGATCAGCGTCAACGGTGAGCCGGTCAGCGAGAAGCGGTTCGTGGCCACGTACCGGGAGATCGCTCCGTTGGTCGAGCTCATCGACAAGGACGCGAAGGAGTCCCTGACCTATTTCGACATGACGACGGCGTTGGCGTTCGCGACGTTCGCTGACGCGCCCGTCGATGTCGCGATCGTCGAGGTCGGGCTGGGTGGCGCGGAGGACTCGACCAATGTGCTCGAGGCGGGCGTCTGTGTCCTCACCCCGATCGGGCTCGACCACATGGAATGGCTCGGGGATCGGATTGAGGAGATTGCGTTCGCCAAGGCGGGAATCATCCACGACGGCGCCACGGTGATCCTGGCGGAGCAGCCCGAGGAAGCCCTCCGGCCCATCCTGGAGCGCTGCGCGGAGAAGGGGGCGACCCTCCTGCGCGAAGGCAAGGACTTCGGCGTGCTCCGCCGTGACCTCGCGGTCGGGGGCCAGCTGCTGACCCTGCAGGGCCTCAGCGGTGTCTACGACGAGGTGTTCCTCCCGTTGCACGGGGCCCACCAGGCTCAGAACGCGGCGGTCGCGTTCGCCGCGGTCGAGACCTTCCTCGGCGCGAGTCCCGATCGGCCGCTGGATGTGGACATCGTCCGCGAGGGCTTCGCCGCGGTGACCTCACCGGGGCGCCTGGAGCGGATTCGGACCGCGCCGACGATTCTGCTCGACTGTGCGCACAACCCGCACGGCATGGCCGCCACGGTCAAGACCTTGGAGGAGGAGTTCGCCTTCACTCGGCTGGTCGGGGTGGTGGCGGTCCTCGCCGACAAGGACGCGGCCACGATGCTGGAGCAGCTTGAGCCGGTGCTCGACGCCGTGGTGGTGACGACCAACAGTTCGCCGCGGGCGATGCCGGCGCGGGAGCTCGGGGCACTGGCTCGCGAGGTGTTCGGTGAGGACCGAGTGACGGTGATCGGATCGATGCCGGACGCGATCGCGGAGGCGGTGGCGCTGGCGGAGTCCGAGGTCGACGGGGAGTGGAGCGGGGTCGGCGTGTTGATCACCGGCTCCGTCGTGACCGCGGGCGACGCCCGCCGCCTGTTGAAGAAGAAGTGAGCGACTCACACGACCGGCCCTCGGGGCTGCGGAATCCGGCGCGGGCGATGCGCGGCCTCGGCGCGGGCACGCTCGCGTTGGAGACGCTGGTGTTGCTCATGACCATCGCGCCGCTGACGGTGCTCGACGTCTCCGGTGTGACGATCGCCGTGGTGGTCGGGCTGGCGGTCGTCACCGCCGTCCTCGCGGGGTTGATGGGCCGGCGGTGGGCATGGCACGCGGCCACCGGGGTGCAGGCGCTCCTCGTGGTAGCAGGGCTGCTGCACTGGTCACTCGGGGCGATCGGAGTGATCTTCTCGCTGGTGTGGGCGTACGTGTGGCACGTCCGGCGGGTCGTCCTGGGGTGACGCCCGCCTGTGCCCCGTCTGCTGGTGATTAGGCCTGACTACCGGCGAGCTCCCGCCACTGCGTGATCGCGATGCCGTGCCCGTCGGGGTCGCGGAACGCCGCTGCCCACAGCTCTAGCCGTTCCCCGCGGTTGACCACGCGTGGCGCGTAGGTGAAGCGCACCCCCTTCTCGTGGAGTTCCGCGTACGCCGCCTCGAGGTTGTCCACTTCGAGGTTGAGGTGGACCAGGCGGCGGTTGATCGGCGCGATATCGCGAATCGCCCGCAGGACCACGCGGACGCCACCCGAGGCGAGGACCGCGTTGCCGTCCCCGCTGTCGATCTCCGTGAAACCGAGGACGTCGCGGTAGAAGGCGAGGGAGCGTTCGAGATCCGCGACGAGCATGGTGATTCCGACGCCGTTGATGGCCGGGGTGCTGCCGTTGGACGTGCCGCCGCGATCGGGTGTCGCGGACTCGTGGGGAGTCGGTGGCGCTGGCGCGTCGACGACGAGCGTCCGGGTGTCTTCCTCAATCGCCGTCGCCACAGCGCGCTCAGCGTGGCCGGGATCGTCCGGCGTGGCACCGGAGCCGGTGGAGGGTTCCCCCTGACGCGGCAGGGGGATGGTGACCGGCGGCGTGTCGACCACCGTCCCCTCCAACACGATCGGGCCGCCGGGAGGGTGGTGGAGGACCACCGGTTGGGTGGGCTCGTCCGCCGGCCGATCGGGTGGGTCGGCGTGGCCGGTGGGGGCGGGGTCCGCCGGAGGGGTCGGCGGGAGGTCGTCCTCGGGGGCGCGACGGGCCCACGGTGGCTCGTCGATGAGGAGATCGTCGAGGGGGTCCTCCCGGGGAGGGGGTGTGTGCGGGTCGGGCTGGGTGGCCGCCTCGGCATGGGTGAGCACCTCCTCCCACATGACCCGGATATGCCGGGGGTCGTCGAGCGCGACGGTGATCGGCAAGGTGGCTCCCGGCTCCGGCCACTTGGCGACCGGCACCCGAGGGTCACGAATCTTGATCGATTGTGGGGGGAGACCAGGCGCGTCGACGAGGACGTGCATCTCGCAGCGGCCGTACTCGGCGGAGGCGGGGGGATCGGAGACACTGCGGACATAGGCGGTGCCGGCGACCCACACTCGTGCCCCGCTGCCAAGCCCGGGGAACGCGACCAAGCCGATCGCCAGGGCGAGGAGCACCACGCCGAGCACGACGATCGACCCGCTGGACATGCCGAGGCCAAAGAGCGTGATGAACGTGGCCACGGTCCCGACGACCGCGGCGAGGATCTTCCGGCCAATTCCTACCGGTTGGCGTCCGTTCGCCACAGTGGACCTCCCTGGTCTCAACCGTCAGGCTAGGTGGGCGGTACGCGCTCAGGGAAGGCCAATCGGAGGGCATGGCGTGCCGCGGACGGCGGCCGACGGCGGCACCGCTAGGCTGACACCCGCCAATTCACCGGTTATCCGGTCCTGTCGCTGGGGACCGATTACCCAATAGGAGCAGCCGTGTCCAGCAGCGTTTCGGTCGAGCGCACGCTCGTTCTGATTAAGCCCGACGCGGTCCGCCGTGGCCTGGTTGGGGAGATCCTCAGCCGGTTTGAGCGGAAGGGATTGACGATCGAGGCGATGGTGCTGCGCACCATGGACGCGGAGCTAGCCGACGCGCACTACGCCGAGCACGTCACCAAGCCGTTCTATCCGCCGCTGAAGGAATTCATGACCAGTGGTCCGCTGGTCGCGCTGATTCTCTCCGGGGACTCCGCGATTGACGTGGTGCGCGGCATGATCGGAGCGACCGACGGTCGGAAAGCCGCCCCGGGCACCATTCGCGGCGACCTCGCCCTGTCCAACCGGGAGAACCTCGTGCACGCGTCCGACTCGCCGGAGAGCGCGGCCCGCGAGATCGCGCTGTGGTTCCCCGAGCTGGCCTGACGTCGCTGCTTCACCGCCGCGTGGTGCCGCCGCCATGCGGCGGTGGCGTGTCGCGTCCGGGCGCGGTGCCGTGGTGGTGAGTGGCTTCGGGTACGCCGCGGGGCGGTGTCGGCGCGCCGGCGGGGCAACATCACGTGCGATGTCTGTCAGGTAACCTGTGGGGAACAGGCGACGACCCGGCAATCACCGGCGAGCCTCCGGAAGAACAGGCCGCGCCGCCCGGCGGTGACGGATGTGGCATGCCGTCGGGGGTGCCGCCCTAGTAGAACCGGACGGGTCCGGCCCGTCACAGCCGGCTAATGAGCGGGCGGTCGATCGCGACCGTCAAGCGGGGTGGTACCGCGGGTCCTCGGGCGTCAGCAGCACGCTCCGTGGGCTCGTCCTCGCACACACAAATCGTGAGCTTGACGGCTCCGGGCCGTCGCGTGCGCGCGTCGGGCCGGAGTATCGCGCAGCGAGGAGAGCGACCGCGATGGTGTACCCGAAGAACGCGCCGGAGGGCGCCGGCGTGCCCGCGAGCCCCAACCTTCCGGAGATCGAGCGTCGGGTGCTCGACTACTGGGCCGCCGACAAGACCTTCGAAGCCAGCGTCGAAAACCGCGATCCGGGACCTAACGGCGCGAACGAGTACGTCTTCTACGACGGTCCGCCGTTCGCCAACGGCCTGCCGCACTACGGTCACCTCTTCACCGGTTACGTCAAGGACGTCGTGCCGCGGTACCAGACGATGCGCGGCCGTCGGGTAGAGCGCCGGTTCGGGTGGGACTGCCACGGCCTGCCGGCTGAGGTCGAAGCGGAGCGGCAGCTCAACATCTCGAGCAAGGCCGAGATCCTCGACCTCGGGGTGGCGCGCTTCAACGAGGTGTGCCGCAGCTCGGTGCTGACGTACACCAACGAATGGCAGCGCTACGTCACCCGCCAGGCCCGCTGGGTGGACTTCGAGAACGACTACAAGACGCTCGACCTCAACTACATGGAGAGCGTCATGTGGGCGTTCAAGACCCTCTACGACAAGGGTCTGATCTACGAAGGCTTCCGGGTGCTGGCGTACTGCTGGCGCTGCGAGACGCCGCTGTCGAACACCGAGACGCGGATGGACGACGTCTACCGCGATCGGCAGGATCCGGCGATCACCGTGTGGTTCCAGCTCACGCCGGACGCCACCGCCCCGGAGCCGATCCGCGGCCCTGTCAAGATCGGTGTCTGGACGACGACCCCGTGGACGCTGCCGTCGAACTTGGCGCTCGCGGTGGGGCCGGACATCGAGTACGCCGTGCTCGAACGCGACGGCGAGCGGTACGTCATCGGCGCGGCGCGGCTCGCGGCGTACGCCAAGGAGTTGGAGGGGTTCACGCAGGTCGCGACGGTCCGCGGCGCTGACCTCGTGGGCCGGCGCTACACCCCGCTGTACGACTTCCTCGTCGAGCAGGCGGGCCCGAACGCCTACCAGGTGCTCGGCGCGGATTTCGTCACCACTGAGGACGGTACCGGGGTCGTGCACCTGGCCCCCGCCTTCGGTGAGGACGACCAGAACGCCTGTAACGCGGCGGGGATCCCGACGATCGTCACCGTCGACGACCGCACCCGGTTCACCTCCCTCGTCCCGCCCTACGAGGGGGTGCAGGTCTTCGACGCCAACAAGTCGGTGATCCGCGAGCTGAAGGAGCGCGGCGTCCTGCTGCGGCACGACACCTACACGCACTCCTACCCGCACTGCTGGCGCTGCGACACCCCGCTGGTGTACAAGGCGGTCTCGTCGTGGTTCGTCGCGGTGACGAAGTTCCGCGACCGGATGGTCGAGCTCAACCAGCAGATCAACTGGATTCCCGGGCACGTCAAGGACGGCTCCTTCGGCAAGTGGTTGGCCAACGCGCGGGACTGGGCGATCAGCCGTAACCGCTTCTGGGGCTCGCCGATCCCCGTGTGGAAGTCGGACAACCCGGCCTACCCCCGCATCGATGTCTACGGGTCGATCGCGGAGCTCGAGCGCGACTTCGGGGTGCGGGTGACGGACCTGCACCGGCCGATGATCGACGAGCTCGTCCGTCCGAACCCGGACGACCCGACGGGCAAGTCGATGATGCGCCGGGTGCCGGAGGTGCTCGACTGCTGGTTCGAGTCGGGCTCGATGCCGTTCGCCCAGGTGCACTACCCGTTCGAGAACCGGGAATGGTTCGAGCACCACTACCCGGGCGACTTCATCGTCGAGTACATCGGACAGACCCGCGGCTGGTTCTACACCATGCACGTGTTGGCCACCGCGCTGTTCGACCGCCCGGCGTTCCGGACCTGCGTCAGCCACGGCATCCTGCTCGGCGCCGACGGCCGGAAGATGTCGAAGAGCCTCCGCAACTACCCGGACGTGTACGAGGTCTTCGACACGTATGGCTCGGACGCGATGCGGTGGATGCTCATGTCGTCGCCGGTGTTGCGCGGCGGGGACATGCCGGTGACGGAGGAGGCGATCCGCGACGCGGTCCGGCAGGTCCTGCTTCCACTGTGGAACGTCTGGTACTTCTTCTCGCTCTACGCCAACGCCGAGGGGTACGAGGCGCGGCGGCGCACCGACAGCCCTCACCTGCTCGACCGGTACGTGCTCGCGAAGACCAATGAGCTCATCGCGCGGCTGACCGAGCAGATGGACGCCTACGACATCTCCGGCGCCTGCGGCACGGTGCGCACGTACCTCGACGCGCTCACCAACTGGTACATCCGGCGGTCGCGCGACCGGTTCTGGAACGGCGACCGCGACGCGTTCGACACGCTGTACACCGTCCTCGAGGCGCTGTGCCGGGCGGTCGCGCCGCTGCTGCCGCTGACCACGGAGGAGATTTGGCGTGGGCTAACCGGTGAGCGGTCGGTGCACCTGACGGACTGGCCCAACGCCGAGGACTTCCCCGCCGATGCCGAGCTGGTGGCGGCGATGGACGCGGTCCGCGACGTCTGCTCCGCGGCGCTGTCCCTGCGCAAGACGAAGGGGCTGCGGGTCCGCCTGCCGCTGCCCGCGCTGACCATCGCCACCGCGGATGTCGAGCGGCTGCGGCCGTTCGCCGACCTCATCGCCGACGAGGTCAACGTCAAGTCGGTGGAATTCACCGACGACATCTCCCGCTACTCCAAGCAGGTTCTCACCGTGGTGCCGCGGGTGCTCGGCCCGAGGATCGGCGGCCAGGTCCAGGCGGTCATCAAGGCGGTGAAGGCGGGCGAGTGGTCGCTCGTGGACGGCGCGCCGGTCGCCGCCGGGGTGACGCTGCGCGAGGGCGAGTACGAGTTGCGGATGGTCGCCGCCGACGCGGAGCACACCGCGCCGCTGCCCGACAACGCGGGTGTCGTCGTGTTGGACACGGCCGTGACGCCGGAGCTGGTCGCGGAGGGTTTGGCTCGGGATGTGGTGCGCGTGGTGCAGCAGGCGCGCCGCGCGGCGGACTTCCACATCTCGGACCGGATCACGGTGGCGCTGTCCGCCGGTCCCGAGGTGGTCGCGGCGGTCCGCGCGCACGAAGATTTCGTGGCGCGTGAGGTGCTGGCGGAGTCGATTTCCTTCGACGGTCCGGCCGAGGGCTTCGAGGGTGAAGTCGGCGACGGTGAGCGGGTGTACGTCACGGTGACCCGCGCCTGATGACCTTGATGGGCGGATGTCCGCTACGGTGACATCCGCCCATCATCCCCCATCCGTCGTCGGAGGACTTGTGCAGCTGCTCTATCGGATCGGCAAGATCACCCTAGGGACCGTCCTGCTGGCCGGTTGGCGGCCCAAGGTTGAAGGGCGGGAGAACGTTCCGACCACGGGCGGCGTGATCCTCGCCGGGAACCACCTGTCGGTGGCTGACGAAATCTTCCTCGGGGCGGTGCTGCCTCGGCAGATCTCGTTCTGGGCGAAGGCGGAGTACTTCACCGGCAAGGGATTCAAGGGCTGGCTGACCCGGACGGTGGTCACTCAGCTCGGCGCGATTCGGGTGGAGCGTTCCGGTGGACGCGCCGCCCTGAGCGCCTTTGAGAGCGCGATCCCGGTGCTGCAGAACGGGGGAATTGTCGCGATCTTCCCCGAAGGCACCCGATCGCCGGATGGTCGGCTCTACCGAGGGCGGACCGGCGTCGTCCGGCTCGCCTTGGCCGCCGGGGTGCCCGTGGTGCCGGTCGGCATCCTCGGCACCGACAAGGTGCAGCCGATCGGGGCGCGCGTGCCGCGGCTGAAGCCCGGCGCGATCACAATCCGGTTCGGCCAACCGATGGATTTCCGCGGGCGTACCGCTGACCGCGCCGGGCTGCGGGAGATGACGAACGAGCTGATGGCCGAGATCCAGAAGCTCACCGGCCAGGAGTACGTCGACGAGTACTCGCCACGGCGGACCTGGTAGGGCCGCGCACCGCCGCGCGCGCGGCCCTGCCCTGCCCAGGGTGACCGCCGACCCGGTAGCCCGGCTTACTTGCGGATGATCATCGCGTCGCGGAACTCGGCGAGCAGCGCGGCGCTCTCGGGGAGCGAGCGGCGGTTGAAGAGGGCGATGCCGAGGCTGCCGTGGTCGGCCCAACCGCAGACCACCACATTGGTGCCGTTGGCGACGCCCACGGCGCACTGTTGGTAGTAGCCGCGGACGTCGGTGTCGAGCGACTGCGGCGTGGCGAGGGCGTACCGGGACCTGAGCCGGGACATCTCGTCCTCGAGGTCGCTCTCGGGTGTCAGCCGCAATCCGATCGTCCCAAAGATCACCACGCGTTTGCCGAGCCGATCCCGGTAGACCGCGGCGAAGGTTTCGTCGACGAACTGATGCTCGGCGCGCAGCTCCCGCTGAAGCTGTTCGACGAGTTGGTCATTGGTGGAGTTCTTGTACAGCGTGAGGTCGGCGACGGTCTCCGGTATCACCACGTCCGCCGGGTACTGCTCCCAAATCGGTTTCGCCAGGTACCCCGGGCAGGCACAGCAGCACACGAAGGCGAACGCGGCGAGCAGCGCCAGCATCAGCGGCCAGCGTCGCCGGCGGCGCGGCGGAGGCGACCAGCTCGGTGGCGGCGCGGGGGGCTGCTGGACGGGGGGTGGGTAGTACGGCGGATAGCTCGGCGGAGCCGAGGACACCGGTGGTGTGGAGGACACGGGAGGCGGCGGAGGCACCGATGGTGTCGACGCGATCGGCGGTGCCGGGGGAGCCGGCGGCGGCGTGACCGTGGGCTGCGGCGGCACCGATGGCCCGGGCGATGGCGCCGCGGAGTACGGCTGCGGGGGGACGACCGGGGTCGGCGCCGGGTGGGGTGGTGCCGGCGGCGGAGGTGGCGCGGGCGACGGCGCGGGATATGTCCGCGTCGGAGGGGTAGGGGTGTCGTGCTCCAACACCCGGGTCGGGGGCAAATCGGACTGGAGGGACCGCGTCGGTGGGAGCTCCGACTCCGACGAGGGAGTCACCGGCGCGGGTGTCGTCGGCGTGGGGTCCGTCTGGGGAAGCGGGATCGTGGGCGGATCGGTTGGTGTGGGTACGGGGATCGGGTCGACGAGCGCCCACGGGTCGACGGGTGGCCGCTCCTCAGGCGCGGGGTGGCGATTGCCCTCGGGCGGCGCCCCGGGCGCATCGGCGGGGGTGGCACCAGCCGAGGCCGTCGGTGTCTCGGTGGAGAGCGGAGCGATCGTCTTATCGGTACCGGGGGACGTGTCGTCCGGTCGTCCCGACGGGGTGGGCTGCTCCGCCGAAGGGCGCTCGTCAGCCGAGTGCGGCTGTGGCATGTTGATGTTCTCCTCTCGCGACCGGATCGACCCTAGTACTGGTGTGCGAGGTTTCAAGCGCCACCCCGACACAAGGGGGAAGCGGGCGCGTACTCTGGACTGTTGGTCCTCGTGAGCACGGGAAGTTGCGGAGGTCTCAAGGTCTCATGAGCGTGGCGTCAGTCTGGCCCCAGCTTGAGCGGCTGCTGCCTCAGGTCAGCAAGCCCATTCAATACGTGGGCGGCGAGCTGGGTGCAGTGGTCAAGGACTGGGACGCGACGACCGTGCGATGGGCGTTGATGTACCCCGACGCCTACGAGGTCGGCCTGCCCAATCAGGGCATTCAGATCCTCTACGAGCTGCTCAACGAGCAGCCGGACGTGCTCGCTGAGCGGACCTACGCTGTCTGGCCGGATCTGGAGCGGCTCATGCGGGCGGAGGGGGTGCCCCAGTTCACGCTCGAGGCGCATCGCCCCGTGCGGGCGTTTGACCTGCTCGGCGTCTCCTTCGCGACGGAGCTGGGCTACACCAACCTGCTCACCGCGCTCGACCTCGCGGGTATTCCGCTCGACGCGATCGCGCGGGGGGACGACGACCCGATCGTGATCGCCGGCGGGCACGCCGCGTTCAACCCCGAGCCGATCGCCGACTTCATCGACGCGGCGGTGCTCGGGGACGGTGAGGAAGTGGTCCTTGAGATCACCGCGGTGGTTCGGGAGTGGAAGGAGGAGGGCCGTCCCGGCGGCCGGGAGGAGCTGCTGCTGCGGCTCGCCCAGCTCGAGGGCGTCTACGTCCCTCGCTTCTACGACGTCGAGTACCTCCCTGACGGCAAGATCCAGCGGGTGGTGCCCAATCGGCCCGACGTGCCGTATCGGGTCCACAAGCGCACGACGATGGACCTCGACGCGTGGCCGTACCCGAAGAAGCCGCTGGTGCCGCTCGCCGAGACCGTGCACGAGCGGTACGCGGTGGAGATCTTCCGCGGCTGCACGCGCGGGTGCCGGTTCTGCCAGGCCGGCATGATCACCCGGCCGGTGCGCGAGCGGTCGATCACGACCATCGGCGAGATGGTGCGCCAGGGCATCGAGTTCTCCGGCTTCTCCGAGGTGGGGCTTCTGTCGTTGTCCTCGGCGGACCACTCCGAGATCCGCGACATCTGCTCCGGGCTCGCCGACCGGTACGAGGGCACCAACGTCTCGCTCTCGTTGCCGTCGACGCGGGTGGACGCGTTCAACATCGAGCTGGCCGAGGAGCTGTCGCGCAATGGGCGGCGCACCGGGCTGACCTTCGCACCCGAGGGCGGATCGGAGCGAATCCGGAAAGTGATCAACAAGATGGTCACGGAGGAGGATCTGATCCGCACCGTGGTCACCGCCTACACCCACGGATGGCGGCACGTGAAGCTCTACTTCATGTGCGGCCTGCCCACGGAGACCGACGAGGACGTGCTCCAGATCGCCCGCCTCGCGCATGAAGTGATCAAGGCTGGGCGGGAGGCCACCGGGTCGAAGGACATCCGCTGCACCGTCTCCATCGGCGCGTTCGTCCCGAAGCCGCACACCCCGTTCCAGTGGGCCGCGATGGAGCGGCCGGAGGTCATCGACCATCGGCTCAAGCTGCTCAAGGACGCGATCAACTCCGACCGCTCGCTGGGGCGGGCGATCGGCTACCGCTACCACGACGGTGAGCCGTCGCTGATCGAAGGCCTGCTGTCCCGGGGCGACCGGCGGGTCGGGGCCGTGATCCGGCGCGTGTGGGAGATGGGCGGCCGGTTCGACGGCTGGAGCGAGCACTTCTCCTTCCAGCGTTGGGTGGACGCCGCAGCCGAGGTGCTGCCCCGCTACGGGGTGGACCTCGACTGGTACACCACGCGGGAGCGCGATCAGCTGGAGGTGCTGCCGTGGGATCACCTCGACGCTGGGCTCGACAAGGATTGGCTCTGGCAGGACTGGCAGAACGCGCTCGCCGGGTACGAGCAGGATGACTGCCGCTGGACCCCCTGCTTTGACTGCGGGGTGTGCCCCTCGATGGGCACGGAGATCCAGATCGGCCCGACGGGCCGGAAGCTCTTGCCACTGACGCCTGTGAAGTCCGGACTTCGCACCCCCGCTCGTTCCTGAGTCCCCGAGTCGGGTCTCGGCACCCGGGCCGGGGACGTCGACCGCGCGAGGCGACCGCCTCCGTCGGTCGCGGGGACCAGGGGTTACCGAACTCAGTCTGTGAGGAGCACCACGATCAGCAGGAAGCCACAGCCCGACGGCGGCCAGGCCCCCGTCGTGCAGCGCATCCGAATCCGGTACGCCAAACGCGGGCCGCTCCGGTTCACCTCCCATCGCGACTTCGCGCGGGCGTTCGAACGCGCGATGCGGCGCGCCGGTGTGCCCGTCGCCTATTCGCAGGGGTTCACGCCGCACCCGAAGGTCTCGTTCGCCACAACCGCGCCGACGGGCGTGGCGAGTGAGGCCGAGTACCTGGAGATCGGGTTGCGGGAGCGGGTCGACCCGACGGAGTTGCGGGAGGCGTTGAACGCGGCGCTCTCGCCGGGTTTCGCGGTGCTGGACGCGGTCGAGGCGACCGGGGGCAATTTGGCGGAGCGGATCGAGGCCTCGCACTGGCGCGTGGAGCTGCCCGGAGTCGAGCCGGACGCGCTGCGGCGCGCTGTTCAGGCGTTCGAGAACGCCTCCGAGGTGCTGGTCGAGCGGCTCACCAAGCAAGGGCGGCGTAGTATCGACGCGCGTGCCTCGATTGTCCGAATCGAGGTGCGGGACGGCGCGCTGGAGCGGGACGGTGAGGTCGAGGCGTCCGCGGATGAGCCGCCTTCCAAGGTCTCAGCCGTACCGTGTGCGATACTCGACCTAGTCGTTCGGCAGGTCACTCCGACCGTTCGACCCGATGACGTCCTCTCCGGCCTGCGTGTGGTGGCCGACTTGCACGTGCCTGTGCCACCGCGGGCAACTCGGCTGGCACAGGGCGCGCTGACCGCGCAGGGGGAGATCGTCGATCCGTTGGAGGCGGATCGGCATGGGCAGCCATCGGAGACCGCTAGCCGCCATTCGGCGAGCGCGTAGTGAGCCAGGCTTCGGCGGCCTTGTCCGAGCCCGGTCGGCATCGAGGATCCGGCCGGCTGCTTGGAATCGCCGCCGGGAATGTCTTTTGCGGCAACCCTGAGTGGCAGCGCTCACGCGCCCGGGGTAGCCAGAACTGGAGAAGTTCATGCTCGATCACGAGCCAGAGGACGGTGACCGTACCGGGACTGAGCCGGTCGGCGACACCGCCGGGACCACAGCGTCTGCCCGCCGTGCCCGTGCCGCCCGTCGCCCGATGGCCAGCGGGGGACCCGGAGCTGATTCGGGCGCCGAGGGCGGATCCCCCAGTGACGGGGACGCGGCGGGGATGAGTGCGGCGCTGGCGACAGGGCCAGCGTCCGACGGACACAACGACATATCGCGAGAACGCGACACTGCGGAAGCGGCGGTCTCCACGACTGCCGCGTCGTCACATAGGGCGACCGCCGAGCCGGAGCGATCCGGCCCCGCGGATAAACCCGTGGCGCCGGTCGCGATGCACGCACCGGTGACGAGCACGGACCCCGTGGGTGGCGCATCGCCGACCGCCGGGCCAGCGACCACCCCGGGAGCAGCGGGGGGAAGCGCGCCGGTGCGGCGGGTCATGACCCCGCCCGCGGTGCTCTTCATGGCACCGGACCTCGAAGCCGCGGCTGAGGCACGGCGGCGCGCCGCCGCGTCGGTTCCCGAGCCGACCGGTGCCGCGCTCGTCGATGACGCTGACACCGTCGCCGTGGACACCGGTGCGGGCGAGCACGTCGAGAGCGGACGCCGCCGCCGGCGTCGGCGCGCGGTGGAGCCAGTGGAGACGGCGGCGGAGGCGGCCGCTGGGGAGATCGCGGCGGCGGACGCCACCGCGGCGGCCGGCGCGGCCGAGACCGCCGACGCGGCTGCGGGGGACGAGCAGTCCACCGAGTCCAGCGGTCGGCGTCGCCGTCGTCGGGGCCGGCGTGGACGGGGGCGCGGCAAAGGCAGTGTGGAGGAGGCTCCCGCCGCGGAGCACACCGAGCACGGTGAGCAGGCCGAGCCGGCCGAGGACACCGCCGGGCACGACCGCGACGAGCAGGCGCCGCGCGACGAGCAGGGCTCGCCTGAGGAGCAGGCCACTCGGCCGGAGCAGGGTGAGCCCAGCGCCGAGTCCACGTCCAGCGAGGCGGATCAAGCTGAGCCAGCCGAGACGGCCGAGGCCGCGGCGGTCAACGGAGAGCCGACGATCACGCGTCGTCGTCGCCGGCGCCGGCGCCGGAGCGGGGAAGCGTCGGACACCACGGTGATCGAGGACGGCGTCCCGACCGTGGTCAAGGTCCGCGAGCCGCGGATTGTCGACGAGATCCAAAGCGTGTCGGGGTCGACTCGGCTGGAGGCCAAGCGGCAGCGCCGCCGCGACGGGCGGGACCAGCGTCGGACGCGTCCGCCGATCTTGACGGAATCGGAGTTCCTCGCCCGGCGCGAGGCGGTGGATCGCGTGATGGTGATCCGCCAGCGCGGTGACCGCACGCAAATCGCCGTGCTCGAAGACGGCGTGCTCGTCGAGCACTACGTGGCCCGCGCCTCCCAGACGACGATGGCCGGCAACGTCTACCTCGGCAAGGTGCAGAACGTCCTGCCGAGCATGGAGGCGGCCTTCGTCGACGTCGGCCGCGGCCGGAACGCGGTGCTGTATGCGGGCGAGGTCAACTGGGAAGCCACCGGTCTGGAGGGGCGTGCGCGGTCGATCGAGCAGGCCCTCCGCTCCGGGGACTCCGTCCTGGTGCAAGTCACCAAGGACCCGGTCGGCCACAAGGGCGCGCGGCTGACCAGCCACATCGCGCTCTCTGGGCGGCACCTCGTCTACGTGCCCAACGGCAACGCCTCGGGGATCAGCCGCAAGCTGCCGGAGAACGAGCGCAAGCGGCTACGCGAGATCCTCAAGCGGCTCGTGCCCGACGGCGCCGGCGTGATTGTCCGGACGGCGGCGGAGGGTGCAACCGAGGAGGAGCTGGCCCGGGACATCAAGCGGTTGCAGGCGCAGTGGGAGGACATCCAGGCCAAGGCGGCCACGGGCACCGCGCCGATGCTCCTCTACGAGGAGCCGGACCTGGTCATTCGGGTGGTGCGCGACCTCTTCAACGAGGACTTCCGCGAGCTGGTGATTCAGGGCGACGAGGCGTACGAAATGGTCGAGTCGTACCTGAGCCACGTCTCGCCGGACCTGCTGCCGCGGCTGCGCCGGCACACCGGTGTCACGGACGTCTTCGCCGAGCACCGCATCGACGAGCAGATCCTCAAGGCTCTCGACCGGAAGGTGTATCTCCCCTCGGGCGGGTACATCGTCATCGACCGCACCGAGGCGATGACCGTCATCGACGTCAACACCGGGAAGTACACCGGGACGGGCGGCAACCTCGAGGAGACGGTCACCCGCAACAACCTCGAGGCGGCGGAGGAGATCGTTCGTCAGCTCCGGCTGCGGGACCTCGGTGGGATCATCGTCGTCGACTTCATCGACATGGTGCTCGAGTCCAACCGTGAGCTCGTGCTGCGCCGGCTCACGGAATGCCTGGGCCGCGACCGGACGAAGCACCAGGTCACCGAGATCACGTCGCTGGGCCTGGTGCAGATGACCCGCAAGCGGATCGGCGGAGGGCTACTGGAGGCCTTCAGCGAGCCGTGCGAGTGCTGCAAGGGCCGGGGAGTGATCATCAAGCTGGATCCCGAGCCTGAGAAGCCGAAGGCGAGCGCGGCCGACAAGTCCAAGTCAGTGTCCTCCACCGGGTCGTCGGCGAGTGCGCGCCGCCGGGCGCGGAAGGCCGCCGAACCCGTCACCACCGACGCCGCTCCCCAGGTCACGACCGATCCGGCCTTGGCGAACGGCGCCGCGTCCGCGAACGGGGCCGCGCCGGCTAGTGGGGCGAGCACGGCTCCGACGGTTACCGAACCGGCGGGGGCCGGCGAGTCCGGGATGGTGGACTACGACCCGTCGCGGTACGGCGAGCCGGAGAAGAGCAGCAACGGGGCAGTGACCCCCATGCGGCTGGCCGGGCCGGATGACCCCGATGCGGCTCTCCCGGGCGAGACGGCCGGTGCGGAACCGCTCGAGGCGGGCGCCGGAGGGCGCCGCCGCGGCGGTGCGCGGCGGCGTGCGTAGCCGGAGGAGGTCCGCCGGGGGCGGGCGAATCTGACAGATTTTCCTGGTTATAGGCGGGTAAACGTCGAACGGGCGACGAGAGTCGCCCGTTCGACGCGCATGGCGCTGTCGATCCGGCTAGGCTGTCCGTATCAAGGTCAACTAGGGCCGTGACGGAGGGTTGACCGGACGGGTGGCAGTGGAAACCCCCGCGCTACCCGCCCACGCTCTCTGGCCCGCCGGGCGCGCTTCCTCCTTGCCGTGCCCGGTTGTTGACCGGGGCCCCTTCCGCTGGCGCCCAGCAGAAGGGGCCCACCTGTGCGCCGAGGGCGCCGGGAGCGCTCCGGGGTGACCGGCGCCTCGTTTCACCCGACCCCGATTTTGGCGGCGGGGCCGGTATGGCGTACTCTTTCGGATGGCGCAGATGCGCCATGATGACGTGTGCCCGTCGCTGTAGCCTCAGCGGCGCGAGCCGTTGCGAACACCATCCGTCACCAGATAGACGACAGGAGTCCGCGTCCCCATGTACGCGATCGTCAAGACCGGCGGCAAACAGTACAAGGTTGCCGAAGGCGACGTGATCGAGGTTGAGAAGCTGGCCGGTGCGCCCGGCGATCCGGTGACTCTGCCTGCGGTGCTCCTTGTTGACGGTGACAAGGTGGTGACCGACGCGGCACAGCTGGCCAAGGTCTCGGTGTCCGGCGAGATCGCCGAGCACGTCAAGGGGCCGAAGATTAGGATTCACAAGTTCAAGCCCAAGACCGGTTACCACAAGCGCCAAGGGCACCGTCAGCCCTTGACCCGGGTGAAGGTGACCGGGATTTCGACTGGGAAGTAGGCGCTCGCCATGGCTCACAAAAAGGGTGCGTCCAGCTCACGGAACGGCCGCGACTCCGAGTCGAAACGGCTCGGTGTGAAGCGGTTTGGCGGCCAGATCGTCAACGCTGGCGAGATTCTCGTGCGGCAGCGCGGCACCAAGTTCCACCCGGGTAACCTGGTCGGCCGGGGCCGTGACGACACGCTGTTCGCCCTCGCCGCTGGGGCGGTGCAGTTCGGCACCAAGCGGGGCCGTAAGGTCGTCAACATCGTGCCGGTGCAGCAGTAGGCGTATCGCCACCGCAGTAGGCTTCGTGTATCGAAACGGGCCGTGGACGTGGTTCACGGCCCGTTTCGTCGTGTCATCCGTTCCTCCGGGTGAGCGGGGGTCGCCCACCGGTCACGGGATTGCCGTGGCCCGGTCGTGCCCGACAGGAGGACTTGGGAGGATGGTGTCGTGACCATGTTCGTGGACCGGGTTGTCCTGCACCTGCAGGCCGGTGACGGTGGGCACGGCTGCGTCTCAATCCGTCGGGAGAAGTTCAAGCCGCTGGGCGGCCCGGACGGGGGCAACGGCGGGCATGGCGGGAGCATCTCGCTGGTCGTCGACCCCCAAGTGCATACGCTGCTCGACTTCCATTTCCGCCCGCACATCAAGGCGGAGAACGGCAAGAACGGGGCGGGCGGCAACCGCGACGGCGCTAACGGGCGGGACACGATCCTCCGGGTGCCAAACGGCACGGTCGTCCAAACCTTGGACGGCAAGGTCATCGCTGACCTCGTCGGCGCCGGCACCAAGGTTGAGATCGCCCGTGGTGGCCGGGGCGGGCGCGGCAACGCGGCGCTGGCGAACGCGCGGCGGAAGGCACCCGGTTTCGCTGAGCTGGGCGAGCCGGGTGAGCGGATTGACGTCGTCCTTGAGCTCAAGAGTGTGGCGGACGTCGGCCTGGTGGGTTTCCCCTCCGCCGGAAAGTCGTCGCTGATCTCGGTCATCTCCGCGGCCAAACCCAAGATCGCTGACTATCCGTTCACCACCCTCGTCCCGAACCTCGGAGTGGTGCGGCAGGATGACCACACCTTCACCGTTGCCGACGTCCCTGGTCTGATTCCCGGCGCGGCGTCGGGGAAAGGGCTGGGACTCGACTTCCTCCGCCACATCGAACGCTGCGCGGTGCTCGTCCACGTCATCGACTGCGCGGCGTTGGAGGTCGAGCGTGACCCAATCGCCGATTTCGACGCGATCGAGGCGGAGCTCGCCGCGTACGGCGGGTTGGCGGACCGGCCCCGTATCGTCGCCCTCAACAAGATCGATATTCCGGACGCGCGCGCCATGGCGGAGCTGGTCCGCCCAGACCTGGAGGCGCGCGGGCTGCGGGTCTTCGAAATCAGCACTGTGACGCGGGAAGGCCTCCGGGAGCTCATCTACGCCCTCGCCGAACTCGTGGAGGCGCACCGCGCGACCCGACCGGTCGCCGAGCCGCCCCGCATCATCATCCGGCCGCCCGCTGTCGACGACACCGGCTTCACGATCGACGTTGAGGACGGTGTCTTCGTCGTCCGTGGCGCCCGTCCCGAGCGGTGGGTGAAACAAACCAACTTCGACAACGACGAAGCGGTGGGGTTCCTCGCCGACCGGCTCGCCCGGCTCGGCGTGGAGGAGGCGCTCGCCAAGGCGGGCGCCACGCCAGGCAGCCTGGTGCGTATCGGCAACCGAGAGTTCGAGTGGCAGCCCACCCAGTACGACGGCGTGGACTTCGTGCCTGGGGCGCGGGGGACGGACTACCGGCTGGAGGAGAAGCCGAAGCGGGCGACGGCGGCCGAGCGGCTGGCGGCGAAGAAGGCGCGTCGCCAGGCTCTGCTGTCGGACGAGGCGGACGTGTCGCCCGAGGACGCTGAGGCGGGCGAGGACGTGTCCGACGCGTTCTGGGATGACGAGGATGTCGAATAGCTCAGCCGGTGACGCGCTCCAGCGTGGCGGCCAGCCGCAGCAGCAACGGCTCCGACCCGTGCCGTCCCACGAGCTGCACCCCGACTGGTAGCCCATCCGCGGTGTGTCCGACCGGGACCGACACCGCGGGGTGACCACTGACGTTGAACGCCCAGGTGAGGGCGACGCTCATCGCGTCCCCTGGGCCGTCGTGCCCATGCGGACGGGTCGGCGTGGTCGGGGTTATGAGCACGTCGACGGTGGCGAAGAAGGCGTGCAGGCGGCGGTCGTTATCGCGGCGCAGCGCTTCCGCGGCGGCGCGTTGCTGAGGATCGGGGAGTGCGGTGCCGCGCGCGCTGGCCGCGTTCGCCGATGTCTGTCCACGTTCGACAGCGCGGAGCACGGGCCATGCCGGTGCCGGGTCGCGCAGCGTGAGCCGCGCGGGAGATAGGGCCACCACGGCACTCGCGGCGAGCTGGCGCGCCGCCGCATGGGCGATCGTGGCTACCTCGGGATCGACATCAGCGAATCCAAGGTCAGTGGACCAGGCGGCCCGAATCGGCTCGGTGATCGGGGTGCCGACAGCGGTGGCCAAGGTGGTCGTGCCGAGGACCGTGTCGAGGTAGACGGCCGCGTCACGCACGCAGCGCGCGAGGGGACCGGAGACACGCAGCCCGCCTGGGCGATCGCCGGGTATCGCCCCGGCGGTGGGCTTCACCCCGACGACGCCGCACCAGGCGGCGGGGATACGGATTGACCCCGCACCGTCGGTGCCTGTGGCGAGTGGTACGACGCCGGACGCGACGGCCGCGGCGGAACCGGCGGACGAACCCCCAGGGCTGCGGTCCGCACGCCACGGATTGGTGGTGGGGCCGTGGAGAGTCTCCCCCCAGGTCTGCCAGGGGGTGCCGCGGCCGGGCACGGAGGTGAGGCCCAGGGGCACGCAGCCCGCGGCGATGAGGCGGCGGGCCTGCGGCGAGTCCACGCCGTCCCACGCCTTGAGCCCGATGGGCACCCCAGCGAGCGGCAGGGACACGCCGGCCGCGAGCGCGCGCTGCACCGCGTCCGCCGCTTCTCGCGCGCGTTGTGGCCAGATCTCCCGGAAGGCACGTACCGCGCCGTCGACCCGGGCATGTCGGCGCAGCGCCGCGTCCACCACCTCCCGGGCGCTGATGTCGCCATGGTTGACGAGGCGTGCGATCTGCGTGGCGGTCATCCGGGGGTAGGCGTCCTCGTCGAGGCCCACGGTGTCACCGCCAGAGGTGCGTCTGTGTCGGCGCGCACAGGACGGCCCGCTTGGAGGGCGCAGCGCCGGCGCTGCTTGGGGCTGGGGTCAGGGCTACTCGATGCGTGTGCCGTCGGGTGCGTAGCGGTGGACATCGACGAGTCTTCCCTCGTCGTTGTAGATCCTTTCTGCTTTGAGTTGTCCGTTGGGGTAGTAGTGGATCTCGGGGCCGTCCCTCCAGCCGTCGCGGTAGGTGACGATGGCGAGGACGTTGCCGTTGGCGTCTCGTTCGATGGCTTCGCCGGTGAAGGG
>DATCMA010000023.1:0-58052 GCA_036563645.1 Micromonospora sp. | reverse complement strand
CTCTCAGCAAGTCCTCAACTATGAAGACAGATATCAATTACTCCCCGTCTGACGTGTTCGAGACCTTTCCCTTGCCCAAGCTGACGCCGGAGATGCGGGAGTGGGGGGATCGGCTCGACACGTACCGGCGGCACGTGATGCTCAGCCGGCAGGCAGGGCTCACCGCCACCTACAACCTCGTCTTCGACCCGGCCTGCCAGGACGAGGACATTGTGGAGCTGCGGCGCATCCACCGCGCGATCGACGAGGCAGTCTGCCGTGCCTACGGCTGGGACGACCTCGTGGAACAGGGCCTCGACCACGGCTTCCACAAGGCCGGCGCCTACATCCGCTACACCGTCGGCCCTGCCGTTAAGCAGGAGATCCTCGACCGGCTGTTGGAGCTCAACCACGAGCGCTATGCCGCCGAAGTCGCCGCCGGACTGCACGACAAGAACACCAAGAAGCGCGGTGGGAAGACCAGCGCGCAAGGATCCCTGTTCTAACCCTCAACCCCCGAAGGACGCTGCTGTGTTCGCCCGTGGCCACCTCAGCCGCCGCCTCGGTCTCGACCCGCGCGAGTTGACCTTCGCCGTCCTCGACCTCGAAACCACCGGCCTCGAACCCCAGCGGGGCGCCCGCATCTGCGAGGTGGGGATCGTGCGGATGCGCGGCGACGGGCTCGTCCTCGACGAATACTCCACAATGGTCAACCCGGAGGTGCCGATCACCAACGACGAGTACCACGGGATCACCGACGCCGACGCCCGCTATGCCCCCACGTTCGACCAGATCGCTGGCGACGTACTCGCCTACCTGAGCGGCGCCATCGTCGTCAGTCACAACCTGGATTACGAAGAAGAATTCCTCTCCGCCGAGTTCACGCGGCTCGGCGTCCGGCTGCGCCGCATCCCCGGCCTCTGCACGCTCGTCGAAACCCGCACCCACCTCGACTATTACGGCTACCGGCTCGAGACCCTCGCCAACCTCATCACCGGTGAGTGGCCCGCCGCGGCCCACTCCGCGCTCGGCGACGCCCGCGCGACCGCCGCCATCCTGGCCAAGCTCCTCACCGAGGCACCCCAGCGGCTGTATTGGGCCGGGTTTAAGCCAAAGCCCATCGCCATCACCCTGCCCCGCACGGGATTCATCGCCCCCCGCGCCGCCTCGCTGCGCAAGGGCACCGACGGCTGGCTCGCCACGCTCACCGCGCGGCTGCCCGCCATGGCCCACCCGCCCGCGCCTCGCCCTGAGGGCGTGCGGGACTACCGGGCGCTGCTCGCTCACGCCCTCTCTGACGGGCGCATCGTCGGAGAGGAGGCGAGGCAGCTCGCCGTGCTCGCCGCCCGGGCCGGCCTCACCCAAACCACCGCCCGCCAGGTGCACGAAGAGTTCCTCGCCGAAGCACGCGCCCGTGCGGAAGCCGACGGCACCGTCACCGCCCGGGAGCTGCGGGAGCTGCAACGCGCCGCGAAAGAACTCGCCGCCACCCACCTCATCAGCGACCTGGAGGCCGCCGCCGCGGCCACCCGCGCCAGAACCAACGGCCCGCTCAAAGGCTGGCGCATCCTGCCGGTCGGCGAGTCACCGCACCTGAGCGAGGTGGTCGATTACGCCGTCGAGCACGGCGCGAAAATCGCCGTCAACCTCACCAAGACGGTGCGGCTTGTCATCGCGGATGGCGCTGCCGCCGACGACCCCCGCATCGCCAAGGCACACGCCGCCGGCGTCGACGTGCTGTCCCCGGAGCAGGCCCGCAAGATCCTGGACGAGGAAATCGCCAAAGGGCCGCAGCGACTCTTCAGTGACCCCGTCGGGGCCCAGATCGCCGATGCCTTGGCCGTGGAACGTGAGGCGACACGGCCCACCCGCCCGGAGTGGCACTCCTACTGGCGGTCGCGCCCGCTGACGCCTGGCCAATACCACGACACGTTTGTCACCCGTACCGCCGACTGGGATCTACGCATTACGAGTGCGTCGCTCGGCAAAACCCCAGCTCGGCCGGCGTCGAGCGGCTGCTTGACGGTGGCCATTCCCGCCGTCGCCGGCCTCGTGGGGCTTATTGAACTCATCCGACACGTGGCTACATGATCAAGTGGCCGTCGTCTCGCTTCGGTTGTCGGTCCAGGTGACGAGTCGTCCTAATACCACTGCCCACCAACGAGGAGGTCGCGGTGACGGTTGATCAGGGAGGGCAATTGGATTCGGGTGACCCGCTCGACGCGCCTCAGCACTTCGAGGACGCCACTTCCTACCAGGTACGCGACGAGCTGGTCGACTACATCCGGCGAGACCTGCTCGGACCATGGGGCGGCGCGGAGGAGGAATTGCCGCCGCGCGCGATGGGGCCGCGGGAGCGATACCTCGTCGGGATGCTCGGCCCCAAACCCAACCCGAGGGCGACCACCGCGCCGTCGACTGTGGACGTCGACGCGATCGCGGAAGGTCACCCTGCCGACAGCGAGCTCCCGGAGATCCTCACGCCACAGAGTCTCGGCCGCATGTGGGCCTCCTCCATGGGGCTGTCGTTCTCCGTCCCGTCCGACGTCGACGTGCTCGTCGTCACCGCCGAATGGGGGCAGTACCGCAAACATCCCATCACCACCGACGACGGCCGCACACGCTCCATCTGGAAGCGGCAACCTGTCTCCTACCAGAAGGAGATCCGGCTTGACGGTGAGCCATCGTTCCGCGTCCCGCTGACCGTGGATAACCCCGCGGAGCCTGGTGTCCACCTCGCCGTGGAGGTGCGGAAGCGCGACGGTCGCCGCGTCGTCGAGATTGCCCTCGTCAACGCTCAAGAGGAACCGGAAACGAACGTCGACACCGCCTGGCTGTTCCAGACCCGGCTCACCGTGACCGCCCTCGACGGCGCCGCCGCCATCTTTTTGCCCATCGACGATCCTCTGGACGCGTCCTCCGCCGTCGTCAACGACGACCTCGAAGATGCCCACCTGCGGCTGCTCTACCGGGCCCACCTGCGGTTCGCCGCCGGCCGCAACGTCGCCGTCCATGCGGAGGTGCGCAAGGGGGAACGCCGCGCCTCCAAGCTCGAAACCACCTGGCTGCCCACCTACGACGTGCCGGCGACGGTCGCGCCCCTCGATGACAACCCGCGGCTGGAGGGGGTTGAGCTGTCCATGGACGCCCTCGCCGCCGCGGACGTCGCCCAGTTGCGCGCCGGCCTCGCACCGCTCGCCGCCGGATACCTCGCCTGGCTCGCCGAGCAGGAAAACAAGATTGCGGACCTGCCGAGCCACCTGCGCGAAGTCGCCCAATCCGCTGTCCGCACCGCACAGGAGATCGGCCACCGTATCGGCGCCGGCATCGAGTTGCTCACCAACCCCGACGCGCCGCGGCACGCGGAAGCGCTCGCCGCGTTTCAGTTCGCCAACCGGGCCATGGCGCTGCAACGTCAGCACACCGAGATCGGCCGCCTGCGCGACCAGGAAGGCCTGAGCTACTCCGATGCACACCGGCAGGTCAAGAAGATGGGTGCGAAAGCCGCCTCGTGGCGGCCGTTCCAGCTCGCCTTCATCCTGCTCAACCTGCCCGCCCTCACCGATCCGGCACACCCCGAACGATCCCCCGACCCCACCAAGGGCGTGGTGGACCTGCTGTTCTTCCCAACCGGTGGTGGTAAGACCGAGGCGTACCTCGGGTTGATCGCCTACACGTTGGCGATTCGGCGGCTGCAAGGCGTGATCGGCACTGGTGAGGACGCCCGCAGCGGCGAGGCCGGTGTCGCCGTCCTCATGCGGTACACACTGCGGCTGCTCACCGCCCAGCAGTTCCAACGGGCCGCCGCGCTTATCTGCGCCGCCGAAGTGCTACGTCGCAAGGACGAAGCCACCTGGGGCCGGGAGCCGTTCCGCATCGGCCTGTGGGTTGGCAGCGGGGTGTCACCGAACTGGTACGACGACGCCGAGAAGCAAATCGCTGACGCGCGGGAACGCGGTGACGGCGAACGCACCACCGTCTTGCACATCCTCACCTGCCCGTGGTGTGGTACCCCGCTGCGCGGACACCAGGACCTCGAGCCCAACCCGGACACCCGCCGCATCCACCTGTGGTGCCCCAACGTGGAAGGATCGGACGCCTGCCCGTTCTCGAAGACCCAATCCGCCGAGGGCCTGCCGATCCTCACCGTGGACGAGGAGATCTACCGGCTCGCGCCTAGTCTGGTCATCGCCACCGTCGACAAACTCGCCCAGCTCCCATGGCGGGGCTACGCCGGCATCCTCTTTGGACGGGTGCGGCAGCGCTGCCCGCGGCACGGCTACCGCCACGACGACCTCGATGTCAAGACCGGGTGCACTGAGCGACACCACAAGAAGGGTCGGTTGGAGGCGGTGATCAGCCAGCCAGTGATCCGGCTCCGGCCGCCCGACTTGATCATCCAGGACGAGCTGCACCTCATCACCGGCGCGCTCGGCACCGTCGTCGGTCTGTTCGAAGCCGCCGTCGACCAGTTGTGCACGTGGCGGACTCCGGACGGCACCGAGACCGGGCCGAAGATTGTCGCATCGACCGCGACGACCAGACGGGCACGTGAGCAGGTGCTCGGGGTATTCGGCCGCAAGCTTGCGATGTTCCCGCCGCCGGTCCTCGACGTCGCCGACACGTTCTTCAGCCGCCAGGTGCCAGTGGATTCGGTCAACCCGGGCCGGCGCTACCTCGGGGTGTGTGCGCATGGGGTGCGGCTCAAAGCCGCCGAGATCCGGCTTACGGAGATCCTGCTCCTCGCCGGACAAACCCTCTTCGATAAGTACGGGAAGCCCGCCGACCCGTACATGACTCTGGTCGGCTACTTCAACACCACGCGCGAGCTGGCGGGCATGCGCCGGTACCTCGACGACGACGTGGCCAACCGGGTGCGTACCCACGGGCGCCTCAAGGACATGTCCAACCGGCTGGTCCTCCCCAGCCAGATGCTCACCATCCAGGAGCTGACCTCTCGGATCTCCTCAGCGGACATCAGCGAGGTGCTCAAGGCGCTGGAGGTCGGCTTCGACCCCGACCTCGACACGACGGCGCGGCGGCGGGCGTTCGCCGAGCACATCCGGCAGCTCAAGGCGAGAAGCCCATCGAAGGCTCGGGCCGCCTCGTCGGATCCGCATCCCCGCATCCAGCAGCTGCGGGCCCGGGAGCAGAACCAACGTGTGCCGGTGGACGCTGTCCTCGCCACCTCGATGCTGCAAGTCGGGGTCGACGTCTCCCGGTTCGGGTTGATGATGGTCGTCGGCCAGCCCAAGAACACCGCCGAGTACATCCAGGCGTCTTCCCGCGTCGGCCGTGACCCGCGTCGACCCGGTCTCGTCGTCACCCTCTACAACTGGACCCGGCCCCGCGACCTTGCCCATTTCGAGGACTTTGAGTACTACCACGCCACCTTCTACCGGCAGGTCGAGGCGCTGTCGGTCACCCCATACACCCGTCGGGCGCTGGACCGGGGCACCGCGGCGATGTTCGTCGCGGCGGTGCGGCACTCCACAGAGGAGCACTCCCGCAACACCGACGCCTACAGCGTGAACTTCAGCGACACGAGGGTGCGGTGGATGACCGATCGGTTGCTCCGGCGCGCTGAGACGATCAGCGGTGAGCGAGGCCGTGACTACCTCGAGGAAAAGATCGCAGCTATCCGGGACAAGTGGGAAGAGAAGCGGCGGAGCCGATTGGGCCGCCTCAGCTACGACCACGCCACCTCCAGGACCGAACGGCTTATCAACCTGCTGGAGCGTCCGGGCAGCGGTGAGTGGTCGGCGTTGACCGTCGGGCAGTCCATGCGGGAGACCGAGAACGACATCAACCTTCTTCTGCCGAGTAGAGACGAGATCACCAGAGTGCTGGATGGCCTGCCCTCGTGGTCATTCGACGTCCCTGACGGCTCAGCGGCGAGCGAGGCCGGCGACGAGGACCTGCCCGACGGTGATGAGCTCGGCGAAACGACGCTGGTGGGGAGGGACTGATGACGACGCCGACGACGACTTATTTCCGTCGGGTCGGCGCGCTGCGACCCAGCCATCTCATGTACACCGCTGGGATCGGCGCGCTCGTCGATTTGCCGAACTTCACCGTCCTCGTCCGGGGCCTCGACCACTGGGACTACTCCAGCATCCCCGAGTGGCAGCCCATCGACGAGCCCCGGCTCCTGGCGTCCGTACGTCGGATGGGGCTCAAGGAGGTCGCGCAGCTGCGGCGGGCGCCGTGGCTCCCCGGCATCGACCAAGACCCGACCGGACCGGCCGCGCGGGTCGGGGTGCCGGTCATGCCCTTCCCGACCTGGTTCCGGTGCACCTCCTGCCACCACCTCGGCCCCCTGGACGGCCACGTCTTCGACATCGAGAACAGTCATCCTCGCAAGCCCCATGAGGCGAGGATCGTCCACGCCCAGGGTCATCGAAGCCGGAGAAAGCCGCTGGCTGTTCCAGCCCGCTTCGTCCTCGCCTGTCCCAAGGGACACCTCGATGACTTCCCCTACGACCTCTTCGTCCACCACGGCGGCGCCTGCCCCTCAGCCAGCCACCCCACGCTCCGCATGGAGGACCGGGGCGGCAACCTCGGCGCCAACGTCGAGATTCGGTGCGTCGCCTGTGGCGAGCGTCGCAACTTGCGCCAGGTGATCGGTGAGCAGGGCGCACAGCACCTGCCCCGCTGCCGTGGCCGACGTCCGCATCTCGACGACGTCGATCCGGATGGCTGCTCAGAGCCGACCACGCTGCTCGTTCTCGGCGCTTCCAATCAGTGGTTCCCGCAAACCCTGTCGGTGCTGGCGGTGCCGCGGACCAGGTCCCGTGAGCTCCAGCTCAAGGTGCAGAACTACTGGGCAAAGTTCCAGATAGTGAGGCGGGTCGAGGACCTGGCGATCGTCCGCGCCTTCGCCGACGACATGCAGCGGGAATTCGAGGGCTGGTCGGACGAGGAGATCTTCGCGGCCATCCAACGGCAACGACACCACGGCGGCGAGGAGACCACCCCCGGCTATCCGGATCTCCTCACTCCCGAGTGGGAGGTGTTTTCGGCGTCTCGCCTGCCGGAGCCGACCACCGACTTCGCGTTGCGCCGCGACCCGGCGGGCGTGCCGACCGAGCTCAAGGATGTCTACGCCGACGTCATCCAGGTGGAGCGGCTGCGGCTCGTGCGGGCGCTCATCGGCTTCACGCGGCTCGACGCGCCTGATCCCGAGGACCCGAACCTCGTCCATCGCGCACCGATTTCCCGCGAGCAACCGACGTGGGTGCCCGCCACCGAAGTCCGCGGCGAGGGGATCTTCCTCCGTATCCCGCCTGATCTGCTGCGGGAGTGGGAGGAGCGGGTGAGCGACCGCCGTGAGGTGACGGCTCACCAAGAGGCGTACGCGCGGTATCGGCGCAACCGCTACTCCGGGCGGATCCCCGGGGAGTTCGACGACATGCGGGGCTGGCCAGGGATCCGCTACTACGCCCTGCACACCCTGTCCCACCTGCTCATTCGCACCATCGCCCTGGAGTGTGGCTACAGCGCGGCGAGCATCGCCGAGCGGATCTACACCAGCACCCCCGATGACCCCGACCGGGCGGGGATCCTCATTTACACGGCGGTGCCCGACGCCGAAGGCACCCTCGGCGGGCTCGTGTCGCTCGCCGAACCGGAGGCGCTGATCCGACTCACTCGTCGCGCGCTCAGCGAAGCCCACCACTGCTCTTCGGATCCGTTGTGCGCGGAGCGGCTGCCGCGGCATCCGGACGACTTCCTGCACGGCGCGGCCTGCCACGTCTGCCTATTTGTCTCCGAGACGAGCTGTGAACGGGGCAACCGGTTCCTCGACCGGCGATTCGTCGTGCCGGTCGGCGACCCCGATCTGGCTCTCTTCTCCCAGGTGCCATGACCTTCTCCCAGGTGCCATGACGGAATCGCGGTTCGAGGCGGTGGCCAGCGCGGCGGTCGCCCGTATCGGGGCGGCTCGCCTGCGCGCGCTCGCCGCCTCGATCGCATCCGGGGTGCCCGATGAGATCGCCGCGCACGCGGTGCCGGTGCCCGGCTTCGCCGAGGTGGCCCGAGAGGTCCTCGCGGCCTACCGGGAAGCGGGGCTGAGCCGGGCAGCGGCGGCAGCGTACCTGCGAGGCGTCGCCGCCGGGTACGCCCAGCGCTCGGCGATGGTGCGCGTGGAGTCGGTGTGGAGTGGCCCCAGCACCCACCGGGTCCCGGTGCGGGCCAGCGCCCAAGTCCTCACCGACCTGGTCCGGGGTGCGCGGCACGAGCTGCTGCTCGTCACCTACTCGGCTCGGCCCTACCGTCCGCTGCGCCAGGCGTTGACGGAGGCGATCGCCCGGGGCGTGAGCGTCGACGTCGTAGTGGAGACCCTCGACGGCGCTGGGGGAGCGCTCGACGGGGCGGAACCGGCGGAAGCGTTCGCTGGTATCCCCGGCGTCCGGTTGTGGCACTGGCCGAAGGAACAGCGCCCCGGGGACAGTGCCAAGATGCACGCGAAAATCGCGGTGGCCGACCGCCACGTGTTGCTAGTCTCCAGCGCTAACCTCACCCAATCCGGCGTCGCCCACAACATCGAAGCCGGTGTGCTGATCCGAGGAGGCACCGCGCCCAGCCGGGCCGCCGAACACATCGCGGAGCTCCAAGCCAAAGGGGTGCTCGCGCTCTTAGGCAGTGGGAGATAAGTCCGGCATCGAAAGGCGCCGCGGTCGTGGCATGTGGTGAGTGATCGACCGCACTACGATTCGTGTCTTGTCCCAAAGCATCGACAGTGGGGTCGTGGCGACCGCACCCCACCGAAGCAGGGGAGGCGCGGTGTCCGAGCGGACAGTCATGGGCGGTCGGTACAAGCTGGACCCGGTGCCGCGCAGCCGGGGCGGCATGGGGGAGATCTGGTTCGGGTGGGACACGCAGCTCGACCGTCAGGTCGCGGTCAAGTTCGTCCGCCTTCCCGACTGCGACGAGGAGCGGGAGGAGTACCTGCGGCGGTTTCGTCGCGAATCACGGATCACCGCGCGCCTCGAACACCCCGGCGTCCCCGCGGTGTACGACGTGGGGGAGGACGACGACGGCCGGCCGTTCCTCGTCATGCAGCGGGTCCATGGGATCAGCCTCGCGGATCTCCTCGCGGAACACGGGCGGCTGCCCATTGGCTGGGCCGCCGCGATCGCCGCGCAGATCTGCGCGGTGCTGGTGGCGGCTCACGAGAAGTCCCTTGTACACCGCGACCTCAAACCGTCCAACGTGATGATCGAAAAGAACGGTGCGGTCAAGGTCCTCGATTTCGGGCTGGCCGCCGCCCCCACGCTCCGCGACTTCTCCCGGATCACGCGGACCGCGCAGCCGCTGGGCACCCCCGCCTACATGGCCCCGGAACAGGTCGAGTCGGGGATCGCCAGCCCGGCGAGCGACCTGTACGCGTTGGGCTGCACGCTCCACGAGATGCTGAGCGGCAGCCCGGTGTTCGACGGCCGCACCTCGTACTCGGTGATGGACAAGCAGGTCAAGCAGCCGCCGACTCCGCTGCGGCGGCTACGTTCCGAGGTGCCCGCGGAATTGGAGCGGCTGGTCCTCGACCTGCTGGAGAAAGACCCGAGGCAGCGCCCGCCCCACGCGCGCCGGGTCTTCGAGCGGCTTCTGCCGTTCGTCGAGGAGTTGGCACCGCTGCCGGAAGTCATCGACCTCAACCGCCGGGAGTGCGCCACCCGGCTCTATGCGACGGTCCTCACCCGTGCGTCACTGGGGGAGCCCTCCGGAGTGGCCGCACCCGCCCCGCCGCGGATCGCTGCCGCCCCGCACGAGCGTCCTAGGGATCCCGCCAGCCGAGAGCAGCTCACCGATGCCCGCCGCCGCGCTGCACGCCTCGTCCAGGAGGCGCGCTATCGGCAAGCCGCCGAGGTGCTCACCACCGCCCTCACCACGGCACGCCGTGCGCTCGGCGACACCCACCAAGACGTGGTCGACGCCCGGCTTGAGCTCGCTGACGCGCTATACGACGGGGGTGACTACCACGCCGCCACCCCGGTGTACGCCGAGCTCGCGGAGCGGTTCGCGGGACGCGACCCTGACCGGGCGCTGCACTGCCGCATGCGCGAGGCCGGCTGCCACGCGCTGACCGGTGAGCCGGAGGTCGCGCTGCGGATGGTGCAGAAGCTGCTGCGGGAGGAGCAACCGGCGCGCCCCGCCACCGACCCCAAAATGATCACACTGCGGCGCCAAGTCGGCCTGCTGCAGCGCGCTCTCGGCCACCGCGACGACGCCCGGCGTACCCTCTCGGAGCTGCTTGACGATCTCCGCCGCTGGTATGGGCCGACCCATCCGACGGTGGTCGAGCTGCGAGCCCAGGTCGAGGCGCTGAGTCGGCCCGGGCGGCCCTGATCAGCTCAGCGCGGGCGACGCCGGCTCCATCCCTGGGTAGCTCGCCAGCGCGCTCGTCCGCGCCTCGAGCATCGGCGCGAGCAGCCGCTCAAGCAGCGCCGCGTCCTCCTCGGGCAGCGCCAGCAGCGCCCGCCGCAGGTAGATGCTCCACGCCTCCGGCTTCGGAAAAGCGGCGAGCTGCGTCACGAGCGGCTGGAGTTCCAGCCCGCCGGGGTAGGGCACCACGCCGTCGATCTCCAGCTCGCAGCCGGAGACGAACCGACGGCCGTTGATCTCGACCGGGGTGTCGAGCGTCCGCGCCGCGCTGCGCGCGGTCGCCGTCCCGATGATCCGGCCACGGTCGCGGGTCGGGTTGCGCCAGGCGCCGCGGGTGGCGTAGAGGAACAGGCGGTCGCCCGCGGCGAGCGCCGCCACTTCAGCGCGAGGGGTCGCCGGGAAGGCCATCCGCTGCTCCCGCAGCACCCACGCGATGGCGTCCCGGTCGCCGAGGATCACCAGATACGCGCGCGACACGCCGTTTACCCTACGCGGCTCATGGACGTCGATCCGGCACCGTCTACGTCCGGCGCGCTGGCTTTCGGGCGTCGTGGCATGCGGAGACTGAGACGTAAGTCAATCTCTGGCTTCGGTGGTCGTGTCACGCCGAGCTCATGCGGCGTGAGGATTCAGGGACCGCGTCGGTGCGGAACGTATCGACAACAGTCCGACAGGTGCGCCGGCAGATTGCTGACAGAATGGCCGCCATGATGGAGAGGATCCTCGTGCCTGGCGCGGTTCGGCAGTTCGCCACCGCGATGCACGATGCCGCCGGCTCTGGCCACCACGTGGCCTCGCCGATGGGGGCGTGGCTACTCCTCGCGCTGATCGGCGACTCAGCCAACGGTCTTGCGCGATCCACAGTAGAACGAGCACTGGGCATGAACGCCTCCGCCGCGGAGGAGGTTGCCCGGCACCTGCTGGACACGCCGCATCCGGCGCTCGCGCTGGCCACCGCCGCCTGGGTCCACGACGAGTGGCGCAACGACGCGCTCGCCGCGTGGGAGCGCCGGCTGCCCCGATCCGCGGAGCGGGGACCTATCCCCACCAAACGGCAAGCCGACGAGTGGGCGCGTCAGCGGACGCGTGGCCTCATCGATCGGTTCCCCGTCGATATCCAGGAGTACACGCGGCTCGTGCTCAGCACCGTGTTGGCGACCACGGTTACCTGGGCGGAGCCGTTCGAGCTCGCCGACGCCCGGGAGCTGTGGCCGACGGACGACCCGCCGGTGAGCCAGGTGCTGCGCGCGGTGCCCAAGCACCAGATGTTCATCGCCACCACCAGCGTGGGCGATGTCGCGGTGCACGCCGCCCGCTCCGCCGACGGGCTGATGGTGGTCTCGGTGGCCGCGCCCCCCGGCGTCGCGCACACCGAGGTGATGGACGCCGCCTATCGCATCGCCGACGCGTTGGCGAACAGCCCGCACCGACTGCGGATCCGCTCCTTGTTCGACCTGCCCCTGGGCGACCACGCGCAGTGGTCCATCACAGAAGAGCCCGTGTGGACCTCCGAACCCGACGGGCGGGAGGAGAGATTCGAGGCCCTGCTGCCGGCCTGGACCGCGCACACCCACCACGACCTGCTCAAGAGCGAGCGGCTCGGGTTCGTCGACGCGGCGCGCGCGTTCGTGGCGATGCTGGACCAGAGCGTCCCCGGCACCAAGGTGGAAGGCGCCCAGTCGGTGGTCGCCACGTACAGCCGGGAAGGGTTCTCCGCCGGCGCGGTCAGCGCGCTCGCCTTCGCCCCGGTCGGTGCACCGGCGTCGTCGCGCTCCGGGGTGCGCCGCACGGCCACGCTGCGGTTCGCTGGCCCCTACGCGGTCGTCGCGGTCGCAATCGACCAGAACTGGGTTCCCGGGGCCCCCATCGCGCCGTCCGGCTGGCACGGGCTGCCGGTGTTCAGCGCATGGGTCACCGAGTACATCGAGCCAGAACCCGAATCCGAGGACGCCGAATAACCGAGAGTTCTGAGATCCCTATCGGTCGATGAGACGGGCTCCGCTCCGCTCGCCAGCCGTCGTCGCTCGGGGCACGCCGATCGGATGCCCCACCGGGACGTCACCGGAGCTACGTGCCCGGCCGCTCCTGAATCTCCCCGTCGACAATGAGGTCGACCTGTTCGTTCGCGAAGCAGATCAAGCCAGCGATCTTCTGGCATTCGGGGAGCGGGGTGCGGTACATCCAGGCGATGTCCTCGTAGCACCGGTCGTAGACGTCCACCGACCAGTACGTCGCGGTGCCCTTGTAGGCGCAGTGCGACTGTCGACCGGAGGGGCGCAACAGGTCCATCCGCACGTGCGACAGCGGCAGGTAGTAGCGGGGCGGACGCCCGGTCTCGAACAGGATGTGCGGCGAGCGGGAGTCCGCCAACACCACACCCTCCAGCTCCACCCGCACATGCCGGCTGCTCTTGCGGATGTCGATACGGGTGTAGGGGTTGTTGGGGTGGGCGTAGATCGGCTCGTCCTCCTCGAGCCACTCGTCCATCGCCCCCCACTCCAGCCGCACCGCCCCGCGTAGCTCGGGCACCGGCGAGTCGGGGAAGCGGCGCGCCGCCGCCGGGGCCGTCCCGTGGGGGGTGACCACGTCGAGCACCTCGGCGGTACCGCGCTCCGCTACGTGCTCGGTCGTCCCGGTGGGGACGAGCCGAGCACGGACGTCCTCCGCCGGGAAGTAGTACATCGGGTAGTAGGGGATCTCCCAGACCAGCAGGGGCCGGGTGGTGTCCGCAACGAGGTCACTGCCGAGGTACGCGCGGATCCGCTTCGGGCTGGTCTCAACCCGAAACAGCCCGTCACCCGGTGGAGGGTCCGGCCGGTCCATCCGCGGCGCCTCCGCCTGCGCGGTCACGCCCGCTCCTTGGCGCACCAGCGGGGGCCGAGGTCGGCATTGCCCTGCGGGCTGTCCTCCCGCCGCAGCAGGCTCTTGGCGGTCAGTTCGTGCAGCGGGTGGAGCACCTCCTCCTCCGACAGCCCACTCTCGCGCGCGATCGCCGACAGGTACGGCACCTCGCCGCGCGCCTCCAGGCCGGTGGCCGCCTGATACACCCGCTCCTCGATCGGTGTCAATCGAAGCCCGCGCATCCCAACTCCCCTCGGTTGATGCCGCCGGGGTTACCCCGCTAAGAGGTGATCATTCGGGGCCGGTGTCCTGGTCAGCGGGCGAACGTCCCCACCAAGTTCCCGCTGGCGAGCTGCCGGTCCCGCAGCGCCCGGTGCACGTCCGGGGCCGTGGGACGCTCCGGCAGCGGAAGTGGTTCGGCGACCGCGTACAGCCGGAAGAAGTAGCGGTGGGGATCGTCGCCGAACGGCGGGCACGGCCCCTCCCAGCCCACGCCGCCGAAGCTGTTGGGCCACTCGCGCCCGCCGGGCGGCACCTCGCCTTCGGTGGTGCCGCGACTGCTCGGGTCGATACCGGTGACCAGCCAGTGCAGCGCCGGAACCCGGCCGGCGTCGGGGTCTTCGACGAGCAGCACCAGCTCAGTGGCTTCGTCGGGAACGCCGGACCACTCCAAGGGCGGGGAGACGTTGCCGCCGTCGCGGGACATCCGCTCCGGCATCAAGTCGTGGTCGCTGAACGCGGAGCTGCGCACCTCCAACAGGTCCCGCATGCCGCCTCCTCGCTGTCGTCACCTCGTCACAGCCGTACCCGGGGCGCGCGCCGCGAAACGGTCACGGGCTCGCGTGAGCGGATGCGCGAGCGGGTACGCGACGGTGTGCAGACGTTCCTGCCGTACCCGGATTTCGCCGCCAGCGCCGAGGTGCTCGACCAGCAGCGGCTCGGCAAACAGCGGGTGGAGACGCTCCAGGTGCTGCGCGCCCTCACCTGGCCGCGGTACGGCTGGCGAAACCACCCCGCGGTGCGGATGTGGGCGGGGTACGAGGAGGCGCTCGTCCGCTACGGCCTGGAGATGTGCCGAGAGTGGACCGCCCGCGGCTGCGGGGACACCGTGGCGGAGAGCCTGCTCACCGACTTCGCGGCCCACAGCGGACGCCGCGAGGTGCGCACCCAAGAAGAGCTCGCCCGGTTGACCGCGGTGCCGCCGTGGCTCGGGCGAGAGGACTTCCACCTGAGTCACCGATCAGCGCTCGTGCGCAAGAACCCCGACCACTATCGACCGATCTTCGGGGATGTGCCACCCATGCCGTACGTGTGGCCAGTCTGACCGCCCACACGCGACCCGCGATTGAACCATTCGCCGCGTCCACTCGTAGGGACAAGGCGAGCGGGTGATCGACGCCCGCGTCTCGATGCCGTCGGGCGTCCGGGGCCGTCTTGCTCGCGACGGCCACCGGACGCGGGCCGCCCGGCCCACCGGTCGTCGCGTGTGCGAGCGGCGCGCCGACCGGCCCTGTCGCGACGAAGGGTTGGTTGTCAGGGTGTCACGTCGTGCGTACCGCGCCACGAATCACGGTGAACCCGACGCGCCGGGGATGCGCCGCTGGCGGCTCGCCGGCACGATCGGTGGCGCCGCGCTGCTGCTCGCCGCGGGTCTCGGCGTCGCGGCCGCCGACACGGGCGGAGCCACGGCCCAGGTGATTCGGTGTCCGGTGGTGGCGGATCGGTTGCCTGCGGTGCCGGCGGCGGCGGAGGCGGAGGTGCTGCGGAATTTGGCGCAGTTGAATGAGCAGGTCGCGGAGGCGAATCGGCGGTTGGCGTCGAGTCGGGGTCAGGGTGGTCCGAACTTTGTGAACAACGCGATTTTGGGTCCGTTGGCGGATAAGCGGCGTGCGGCGATTGAGCGGATCAGTATCGCGATCGGCCGGCACGGCCCCCGTCCTACGGGCTTAGAGGCGTTGGCGCCGTGTCAGTTGGCGCCAGCGGGGTCCGCAGTGCCCACCGAACCATCCTCCCTGCGCGCGGTCACCTCATAACGCGCGCGCCCACCCAGTGCGGCCCGCCGCCCGCCGCCCGCGGGCGGCGGGCCCTCCTTCTCTCTCCAGCGGCCACAGAAAATTCTTCGCGGATTTCATCCGATCGGCCCAGCCATACGTAGTTGCTGAGGGACGCCGATGTGGGAGCCTCCGGGCCACCCGCGCGTGCGTCGCGTACCAGGGCAACCGTGTACGGGTGACCGTCCACGTGAGCCCGTAGGCGGCACCGATGCGGAGATCGAGGAGAGTATGGCTGGCATCAAGCTCAACCAGCGGCTCGCGGTTCCGAAGCCCACGACAACGGGAGGACGGCAACGTCCGTCCAAATTGTCCCTAGTGGTGCTCATCGCGTCGGCCTTGGTCGCGTTGTGGGCGGTGTCGATGCTCACCCGTGCCGGCCGAGTCGCCTACGTCCACATCTTCTTTGTGGTCGACTTCTTCGCGGGGGTCTTCGCGCTCGTCTCCCTGAGCATCTCGATCATGCTGGGTTTGGTGGCCACCGACCGGATCGTGCTCAAGCCACCACACCGCGTCCTCGTGCAAGCCGCGCACCGCACCACCGGCGTACTGGCCGTCGCCTTCCTGGCCCTGCACATCCTCACGCAGATCTCCCTCAAGCGCGTGGGTGCGCTCGACGTCCTCATCCCCTTCTTCGGCAGCCTCTACGTCGGCTACGGCAGCCTCGCGGCAATCCTCATGGTCGGTGTGCTCGTCACCGGCGCGGTCCGCTCCTTCTTCCTCGGCGGGAAGCCGTGGGTGTGGCGGGCGCTGCACAGCATCGGCTACATCTCGTGGCCGATCGCGCTGGTGCACGGCCTCAACGCGGGACGTCCGGCCAAAGGCTGGGTGATCGGCAGCTACCTCGCCTGCGTGGGGTTCGTCGCTGTTGGACTGTTGGTCCGCTTCTACCTCAACTATGGACGTCGCCAGCCGTTTCTCGGATCGGTCGCCAGCGGGGCACAGTCGGCCGCGCTCAGCGCGGACTCCTCGGGCGCCCGGACCACGCGTCGACGCCAGGGCGAGGTGCGCGTCGAACCCGCCGATACCGGGTTCGCCACCGGCCGTCCCCGCGCCCGCGTCGCCGACTCGTGGGCGTCCCCCGGCGACTACCGGCGGCGGGAGGTCGGCACCCCGCCGCGCCCCGGCCGCTACCGCGTCCCGCCGGTCCCCCGAGCGGAGTACGACGAGGACGACGAGCGGCTGGAGAGCCCGCGGCGCGTGCGCGCGAGCGCGCGCCCGACCGTGGCGATGCGCCCCAGCGGCCGGCACAGCCGCGGAGAGTTCGACCTCGACGACCGTGACGACGCCGAGCCCGACTTCGGGGGACGCGACGACGACTACCTCCCGCCGGACGACACCCCCACCTTGGTGGACCTCGCCGCTCGCCGGGCGCGGCGCCGCGACGAAGGAGCCGCGTCGATCAGCCGCGCGCTGCGCGGCCGGCGCCGGGCCGTGGGCGACGACGACCTGGACTACTGGAGCCAGCTGCGAGGTGAGGCCCGATGAACCAGGTGCCGCCGGTCCTCTCGATCGGCGTGCCGCGGCTGACCGCTGGGATCGAGGAGTACGGCCGGCTCGACCTCATGACCCACGAGGAGGTGCACGGCCCGCTCGCCCCCCTGTCGGCCAGCGACCTGGTCCGGCTCACCGAGGCGATCGCGCTGCAAGGGCGCGGCGGCGCGGGCTTTCCGTTCGCCCGGAAACTCCGCGCTGTCCTGGAGTCCTCCGCCAAGCAAGACAAGCCCACCGTCGTGGTGGTCAACGCCACCGAAGGGGAGCCAGCGAGCTGGAAAGACAAGGTGCTGCTGACCCGCGCACCCCACCTGATCCTCGACGGGGCCGCGCTCGCCGCGTACGCCATCGACGCTGAAGAGATCATCATTGGGGTGACCGACGACGACATCGGCATCGGCTCGCTGACCGCGGCGCTCGGCGAGCGGCGCATGCCGGTGCCGACCAGCGTGGTCAAAGTGCCCCACCGGTTCATCTCCGGCGAAGGTGGAGCGCTGGTCAACGGCATCAACGGCGATCCCCACATCCCACCCGGGGTCAAGGTGCGCGCCAGCGACAAAGGCGTGAACGGCCTGCCGACCCTGCTGTCTAACGCCGAGACGTTCGCCCAGATCGCCATCGCCGCCCGCCTCGGGCCGTACGAGTACGCCTCCGTCGGCACCGCCGACGAGCCCGGCACCGTTCTGCTCACCGTCAGCGGGGCGGTGGCCCGGCCCGCGGTCGTGGAGTGCCCCACCGGCACCCCGCTCGCGGAGGTGATGCGGCTGTGCAAGGCCACCATCGGGCCCGGCCTGCTCACCGGAGGCTTCCACGGCCGGTGGATGACCCCGGACGCGGTGGCGCGGGCCGAGGTCTCCCGCAAGAGCCTCGCCGCCCTCGGCGGCAGCCTCGGCGCCGGGATCATGGTGGCGCTCGGGGACGACACCTGCCCACTCGGTGAGGCGGCCCGGGTGGTGCGCTACCTCGCCGGCGAGTCCGCCGGCCAATGTGGACCGTGCCGGATGGGGCTGCCGGACCTCGCCCGCGTGGTGGACCTCGCCGCCAAAGGCGGCGCCACCATCGAGGACGTGCGCGCCGCCGCCGGCGCGGTGAAAGGACGCGGCGCGTGCAGCCACCCGGACGGCACCTCCCGGTTCGCCGTCTCCGCGTTGGAAGTCTTCACGGAGGACCTCGCCGCGCACACCTCCGGAGACGGCTGCGGCAAACGCGTCAAAGGCGTCCTGCCCATCCCCAAGGTGCTCGACACCGGCGGCGGACCGCGGCTCCAGGTCGACTGGACCCGCTGCGACGGGCACGGGCTGTGCGCGCACGTGCTCCCCGAGCTCATCACCCTCGACAGCAACGGCTACCCCTCGTTCCCGTCGACCCCGGTGCCGCCGTGGCTGAAGTCCAGCGCCCGCAAGGCGATCAACATGTGCCCGGCGCTCGCGCTGCGGCTCGTCGACTCCTGACCGCCGACCGGCTATCGGCCACCCGGGGGCGCCCACCCTCCCGCGGCGCGCCGTTTGGCCGCGATCTGGCCCCGGACCTGCGCGTCGGCTGGTAGATCTGGGAGCACGGCGCGTCGGTTTCGGGAGGCAGGTCATGATCACGGTCACCGCTGCGACCGGCCAGCTCGGCCGACGCGTCGTCACCGCGCTCCTCGACCGCGGTGTGCCCGCCAGCGGCATCGTCGCCGCGGTGCGTGACCCGGCGAAGGCGGCGGACCTTGCCGCGCGGGGGGTGACGGTCCGCCACGCCGACTACGACCGTCCCGAGACGCTCCCAGCCGCCTTCGCCGGCACCCACCGCCTCCTGCTGATCTCCTCTAACCAGATCGGCCGGCGTGTCCTCCAGCACCGCGCCGTCGTGGAAGCCGCCCGCCAGATCGGGGTCGAGCTGCTCGCCTACACCAGCCTGCTGCACGCCGACACCAGCGGCATGGTCCTCGCCGAGGAACACCGGGCCACCGAGGAGCTCATCCGCGCCTCCGGTCTGCCCTACGTGTTCCTGCGCAACAGCTGGTACCTGGAGAACTACACCGCCACCCTCGCGCCGGTGCTGCGCCACGGCGTCATCCTCGGCGCCGCCGGAGAGGGGCGCGTCTCCGCCGCCAGCCGCGCGGACTTCGCCGCGGCGGCCGCCGCCGTCCTCACCGGCGACGGCCACGCCCACACGACCTACGAGTTAGGTGGCGACAGCGCGTTCACCATGGCCGAGCTCGCCGCCGAAGTGAGCCGACAAAGCGGCACCACCGTCGTCTACCGCGACCTGTCGGTCGACGAGTACCGGGCCGCGCTCGTCGCGGGCGGGCTGTCGGAGGCGGAGGCGACCCTGCTGGCGGACTCGGACGCCGGGGTGGCCCGCGGGGAGCTCGCCACCGACAGCGGCCACCTGCGTGCGCTGATCGGCCGGCCGACGACGACGCTGGCCCAGGCGGTCGCCAGCGGCCTGGCCACGGCATGACCGGCACGCGATCAGGGACGGATTTGAACCCTTCCCGGCCCCGGCTCCGAGATACAGGGATGTGAGGCTCAATTTCGACCACACCCGAGTCGGTGCCCCCACGGCACGGTGGTCTCCCGCCGCGCGCTCGCGGCGGACCCGAACCGGAACGCTCGTCGCGCTCGTCGTGGCGGCCGGGCTGTTCGGGCACGCCTCGGCCGCCCACGCCGAGGTCACCGTCTCCCCGTCCGTCGCGGTGCGCGGCAGCGGCGCCAACCTCACCTTTGAGGTGCCGAACGAGCGACAGGGCGCCTACACCACCAAGGTCGAGGTGCGCTTCCCGGAGCAGACGCCGGCCGCGGACGTGTATCCGCTGTCCGTTCCCGACTGGGCACCGAAGATCACCGAGCGTCGGCTCGCCACCCCCATCCCCGGTCAACACGGGATGATCCAGGACGTCACCGACACGATCACGTGGATTCGGGTGGTGTCGCCACCCGCCGAACCGGAGCCGGTGGTCCGGCTGCCGATCTCGGTGGGGGTGTTGCCGGACGCGGAGCGGATCGCGTTCACCGTCGTGCAGACGTACTCCGACGGCACGGTGGTGCGCTGGGGAGGGGACCCGGATCGCCCTGCCCCGGTGGTGACCCTGCAGGCGGAGCCGGCATCCCCCGTCGAGCCGTTCGCCGCCGTCGACGACGAGTCGGAGGGCGCCGGCTCCCGCGCGACCTGGGGGCTGTTCGGCGCCGGTCTCGCCTTCGGGGTGGGGCTCGCCGCCGCGGCGTGGTTCCTCACCCGCGGGCGCCGAGCGGGGGGCGCGTCCCAGTGGCGGCTGCGGGAGCCCTGACCGCTACGACACCCGCACTCGGGTGGAGACGGTCGCCTGGTCGATCTCGGAGATCAGCAGCGTGAACCGCAGCTCCCACTCCCCGGGGATCGGGAACGCCACCGCGCCCACCGCGTGGTGCGGCTCGATCCCCAACAGCGGCACCCCGGTCGGTTCCACGTCCCGCTCCGGCAAGAGGGTCGTCACCCACCACTCCTTGACCGACAAGGGACGCCCGTCCGGGGTGTACGCGTACGCGTGCACGGTGTTGTTCTCGCCGAGCTGCACCGGATAGATCTCGAACTGCAACGTGTACAGCGGGCTGTGCAACGTCTGGGCGAAGCTGTCCTGCACCACCTCCTGAGCCTCCATGACCGCGACCCGGCCCGGGGTGGTGTGCACCACCACCGCGCTGGCCGCGAGCACCACCGCCATGCCCACCAGTTCCCACCGCACCACCCGTCGGACGGTGGCGGTGGCGCGGCGCAGGACCGCGCGGCGGGCGATGGCCGCGGCCGCGAGCAGGACCCCGAGAATCCCGACCTTGGCGAGGACGAGCCGCCCGTAGTCGGTCTCCACCAGGGCGCGCGCCGGCCCGACCTCCACGAGGGCCATGAGCACCCCGGCGATGACGAGCCAGCAGACCGCCAGCGCCGCCCAGCGGGACCACGCCGGAAGGAGATGGGCGAACACCCGAGGGTGGACGGGCCGCAGCGGGAGCGCCAGCGTCACCAGCCCGCCGACCCACAGCGCCATCGCCCCGATGTGCAGGATGTCCGCCGGGATCATGAGTGCGCTCATGGGGGAGGCCTGCGCGTGACCGGAGAGCGGCCAGGTCGCGGCTCCGGCGAGCGCGACGAGCACGAGCAGCGTTCCACGACGGCGGCTGATCCGGTACGCCCCCCGAGCCCTGAAGATCGGGCGCAGCAGGATCCACGCCGCGAGGAGCAGCCCCAGCCTCGCGATCAGCACAACCCCAAACGGGCTGCCCACGACCTCCCGCAGCTCGTCTTCGGTGACGTCGGTTGGGCTCGCGCCGCTGACGTACGGGGCCTGGAGCCAGAGGCTCCCCACCGTCGCCAGGGCGACGAGCGCGAACCCGGCGCGCACCACGCGGGCCGCGCGGGTGCGGCTCAGCCGGCGGGGCCACAGCGCGCTGAGGAACATCGCCGGTCCGACGATGAGGGCGAGCCCGGCGTACCCGAGGTACTTCGCGGCCGGGACCGCGACGCGCACCACCGGATGGACTCCACCCTCGGTGGCGCTGGGCACGCTCGAAGGCGCCCCGACGGAGAAGGTGACCGTGCCGGAGACGGGATGGCTGTCCGCGGAGATCACCCGGTAGCTCACCAGGTACGTCCCCAAGGGACGCGGCGGGACGCGGAGGGGGATGGTTACCGTCCGGTCGACGACGGTCGGTGGCTCGATGTCGATTCGTTTGCCGTTGGGGGCGAGGACCTGAATTTTTCCCGCCACGACGCGGACCGGCTCGTTGAACGTGAGCGTCACAGTGACCGGCGAATAGCCGATCACTGACCCTTGTGGTGGGTCACTGGCGACCAGCGTGGCGTGCGCGCGGGCCGGCGCGGCGGGGCTGATCAGAACCCCGAGCGCACCGAGCAGCGCGGCGAGCAGGAAGCGGCGCGCGGATGACGACAGGAACGATCTCACGCCTGATAGTTCGCGGCGCGCTTCGGAAAAGTTCAATGCGCGCCGGGCGCGCCGCTACGGCTCCGGGGCGATGATCCGGCCGTCACGGTCCCGTACCGTGATCGCCTCCATGGGGCAGCACTCCGCAGCGTCGCACACCGCCTGGTCGGGGGCCACCCGCTCGGCGAGGGGCGTGGAGACATCGTTGACGAGCGCGAAATGCTGTGGCGCCGCGCTCGCGCAGATCCCGGTGCCGACGCACCGGTAGGGGTCGACGCTGATGTACCAGTAGTCGCTCACCATGTCACCGGCAAACTCCGTAGTCCGCGTACCAACAGACCGCTCTTCCACGTCAGCTCGGATTCGGGAACGGCGAGTCGCAGCCCGGGCAGGCGGTCGATGAGGGCGGCGAGCGCGACCTGCAGCTCCATGCGGGCCAGCGGAGCGCCGAGACAGTGGTGAACGCCGTGCCCGAAACCGACGTGGGGGTTGACCTCGCGGGTGAGGTCGAGCCGCTCCGGGTCGTCGAAGACCGTCTCGTCCCGGTTGGCGGAGGACAGCGAGGCGATGACCGCGTCTCCCGCGCGGATCCGCACCCCACCGAGGTCGACGTCCTCCCGCGCGTAGCGGGCGAACGTCGATCCCACACCCAGCGGCACCCAGCGCATGAGCTCTTCGACGGCGGTGGGGATGAGCTGCGGCGCTGCCCGCAGCCGGGCGAGTTCGTCGGGGTGGGTGAGCAGCGTGTAGATGAAGTTCGGGATCTGGGTGACGGTGGTTTCGTGCCCGGCGGCCAGCAGACCGGCGATCAGCTGGACGAGCTCGGTCTCCGACAGCTGGTTGTGCTGGTCACGGGCCTGGATGAGCGCGCTGATGAGGTCGTCGCGGGGTGCCGTGCGGCGTTCGGCGACGAGACCGGCGATGTAGGCGTGGAGATTGTCGCGGTACTCCCGGATCCGCTCCGGCGGCAGCGAGGTGGTCGACACGATCGCCTCGGACCAGACGTGGAAGCGGTCGTGGTCCGCGGTGGGGACGCCGAGCAGCTCGCAGATCACGGTGATCGGCAGCGGGGTGGCGAAGGCGGTCACGAGGTCGGCGGGTGGGCCGCTGTCGATCATCCTGGTGATCAGCTCGTCGGCGATGTGCCGGGTCCGCGGGCGCAGCTGCTCGACCCGTCGGGCGGTGAACGCGCGGGCGACGAGGCGGCGGATCCGGGTGTGCTCGGGTGGATCCATGGACAGGATTCCGCCGGTGACGCGGTGTGGTGTCATCCGCGGCTCATCTCGGCCGACGCTGGCCGCGCGGCTGAACCGGGGATCGCCGAGGACCGTGCGCACGTCGGCGTACCGGGTGGCGAGCCACGCTTCCTCGCCGTACGGGAGTCGGACACGCACCATCGGCTGGGTGCGGCGCAGCTCGGCGTAGGTGGGGTCGAGGTCGAGCCGGACCGGTGGGCTGAACGGGTACGGGCGGGCGGGGGAGACCTGCGGGATGTCCGTCACCGGAGTGTCCCTTCGCGTGAGGGGTGCGAGAGGTGTCGTCCACGCCCTGTCGTGCGGACACCACGCATCGTAGAGAAGAATATCGATCAATAACAGAGGGTGGTCACTGGACTGCGGTACGTGCCCATGGTGTGGCGTGATCCTGCCCGGGAAGTGCCCAGAAGTAGTCCAGCCTCCTAGGATGTTTAAGGCGATGTGACCCGCGCGGAGACGACAAAAAGGGGGAACCCCACCACTCAGCACACGTCATCCACGAAAAACGGCAGCGCGACGCCAGCCCGACGTACCGGCGCGAAACCAGCTAGCTGTCCGCCGCGTGAGAGAAAATCACCGGGGCCACGGGACGAGTCGCCCGACGCGGAGCGGGCGTGGTGCCCGACGAGGGGGCCGCCGCCCCCGGCACCGCGTTCCCGGACCCGGCCTGCGGGTTCGTGGCGTCCTTGGGAACGTGTTCGCCGGTCAACACCAGCAGCTCGTAGGCGCGTTCGACGGAGAGTCTCCCGGACGCGATCGCGATCCGCAGCGGCACCGGCGCCGCGTTGGGGACGATCCCCATCGGCAGCTCCAGCACCCGCGGCTCCACGCCGCGCTCCGCCAGGTACGCCGCGGCGGCGGGGGAGAGGTCCGCGTCCTTCCAGGCCCGCACCGTCTCCTCGGTGAACCCCTGCTCGATCCACTCCTGCGCCTGCTGGGTCACACGGTCCGCGACGTGCTTGGGGACCACGTCGCGTCCGCCCAGGTTGTCGCTGAGCAGGGCACGGGCCATGGGGGAGAGCTGGTCAACCGGAACCCAGCGGGTCCGTGAGGCTGCGCGGCGCGTGCGCGTCGTGGTGTCAGCCGTCGATTCCCGTCGGGCGCCAGGGTTGGATTGGGCGGGCATATGGCTTTCCAAACGTGATGGAGATCGGTCGCTCCCGACAAGAGGTATGGCACGAGTGTGCCTGACCGGGGCGCACGACGCACGGATCGTCCGATCACTGACTGTCGTCGTGCCACCGGCATCGCAACGAGCGTAGCGTCGGTCGACGCAACACGGTGATGGGGTCCCCACGGACGCGAACGGCGACACGTCCGCCGCGAGTCCGCCGTACCGTCAGGTCAAACGTCGCGCGCCCGACCCGCACCCCCTCGAGCGTCAGCTCGGGCAGCCACTCCGGCAGGTGCGGATCGATCAACACGGTGTGTAGTGGCGCCATCGGCCGGAACGCGAGCAACGCCTGCACCACCGCGATCGGCGCGCTCGCGGACCACGCCTGCGGGGAGCACGACTCCGGGTAGATCCCGGGGTGGGGGAACCGGTCGCGAGGCAGCCCGCCGAGCACCTCCGGCAGGCGATGCCCCTCGAACAGCTCCGCCGCGGCGAAGAGGCCTTCCGCGACTCGAAGCAGCTCCGTCCACCGGCCGTAGCGCGCCAACCCCAATGCGATCGTGCCCGCCTCCACCGGCCACACCGCGCCCCGGTGGTAGCTGAACGGGTCGTACGCGGGATGGTCGGCGGCGAGTGTGCGCACCCCCCACCCACTGAACAGGGCCGGGGACAGCAGCCGGCGGGCGACCGCCGGGGCATGGCGGGCCGGAACGATCCCGGCGGCGAGCAGATGCCCGTCGTTCGAGCTCGCCGACCGCACCGGCTGCCCGTCCGGGCCCAGCGCCATCGCGTACCCACCGCACTCAGGCAGCCAGAAGGCCCGGTGGAAGCGTCGCCGCAGCGCCGCCGCCTGCGCGACCAGGGTGGCGGCGAACGCCCGATCGCCGCACAGGGCGAACGCGAAAGCGGAGTGGCGCAGCGCCGCGTACCAGTAGGCCTGCACCTCGCTGGGGGCGACCGGGTTGTCCACTACCTGGCCAGCGGTGTCCACGATCGCGGTGTGGGAGTCCTTCCACCCCTGGTTCTTCTCACCCTTGGCGGATCGGCAGCGGTACTCGAGGAACCCGTCGCCGTTGAGGTCGCCGTAGCGCTCCAGCCACTCCAGCGCGCGGCGGGCCGCGGGGAGCAGCCGCCGGACGGTCTCTCGGTCGCCGGTCCACGCCAGATACTGCCCGAGCATCACCAGGAAGTCCGGTGCGGTAGCCCAGTCGCCGTAGTAGGCGTCGTGCGGGTCGTCGCCGCGCAGCGATGAGGGACCGAAGCGCGCCTGGTGCAGCCCTTTGCCGGGCTCCTCATCCCGCCAGTCGTCGATGCGCCGCCCTTGCCAGGCGGCGGTGAGCCGCAGGCTGTCCCGCAGCATCGTCGGGCCGATGAGCAGCGCCTGCCACGAGGCGGTGAGCATGTCCCGACCGAAGATCCCCTGATACAGCGGGAGTCCGGCGGCCGGCGCGGCCGGCCCTGGTGGCTCGCCCAGCGGCAGGCTCGCCAAGTCCTCGATGGCGGTCTGCCACACCGAGGCGACGGTGCGGTTGGGGGTGGTCAGCCGGGTGAATTCCGCTGCCAGCGCCGCACGCACCTCGGCGACCTGGTCGCCCGCCGGTGGGGCGGGGTGGACCCGCCCGTCGAAGACCGGTTCGACTGCCAGCTCCACCGTGGCCTCTCCCCGCGGGGCCACGGCCAGCTCGACGATCAGCGTCTGGCCGTCGCAGCGCACCGGCGGCCCGGCCTCCACGCGGATGACCACCGCTCGGTCCCACGGGGTGTGCCGCTGCGTCAGACGCAACTCCCGCCGCCTGGCGTCCCACTGGCAGGCGACGTCCGCTGGCGGCACGGGGCGGCCCCGCTCGGCGTCGGCGCCGTCGGCGAAGTCCGCCGCCAGCTCAATGCCCAGGGTCAGCGTCAGCGGCCGGGCGGCTGCGCTGAGCACCCGCAGCCGGGTCCGCAGCCCGTCGCCGAGGACGCGTTCCCGCAGCAGGTAGCACGCCTCGACAGGCAGCTGCTCGGAGTCCCCGAGCGCCGCGTAGGACAGCTGGGCGCGGCTCCCCACGTTCCCGGTGCTAAACGGCACCGGTTCTCGGCCATCGACGGTGATCCGCTCCCGGCTGAGGACCCGGGTGTGGTAGCGGTAGAAGCCCTGCGTGCCCCCGTCGATCCGGCCATGGGGGTCGGTCACGAGCGTGCTCCACCCGCTGGCCAGATACAGCACATCCGGGCGGACCCGCAGGTCCCGAACGCGGTTCACCGCGCGCGGCGGGACAGCGCCGCGGCGCCCACCACCAGCAGCGCGGCGGCCGCGGTGGCCCAGCCCGGGCGTGTCCCCAGGAGCGAGGTGTACACGCTGACCGACTTGGTGGTGACGGGAAGCTCCCCCGTGGCCTGGCCGGGGCCGGGTTCGGGCCCCCAGAGGTTGACCGCCGTCGGGTGGTCGGCCCCCTCCCTGGGGCGCCGCTGGGCGAGGCGGCTGGCTGTGAGCAGCACCCAGTCCAGCAGGGCGGGGCTGACCCGCTGCGCGAGGTCCACGAGCCGGGCCGGGCCGCCGACGTAGACGTCCCGGACGGGGCGGCGCAGGGCCGCCAGGATCGCGGCGGCGACCACTCGGGGCTCGTAGATCGGGGGGATCGGTCGCGGGTTGGCCCCGGGAGTGCGCTGCCCGTGCCGAAACAGCGGGGTGTTGACCGTGCTGGGGACGATGTCGACGACCCGCACCGGTACCCGCTGGTGGCGCAGCTCCAGTCGCAGCGCCTCCCCGAAGGCGCGCACGCCGTGTTTGGCGGCGCTGTCGGCGGCCTGCAGCGGGAAGCCACGCCGCGCGGTGATCGACGAGACGTTGACGATCGTGCCGCCGGTGCGGCTCAGGTACGGCAGGGCGGCCTTCATCCCGTGCACCGCGCCCAGCAGGTTGACGTCGATCACCCGGCGGATCGTGGCCACGTCGTGGGCGTCCACCGGGCCGAACGCCCACACCCCCGCGTTGTTGATCCACGCGTCGATGCGTCCGAACTCGGCGGCGGTGGCCTCGGCGAGCGCCGTGACCTGCGCGTAGTCGGTGACGTCGGTCGGCACCACTAGCGGCACCCCGCCGAGTCGCGCCACTTCGGCGGCCACCCCCTCCAGCGCGTGCCGGCCCCGCGCGGCGAGCGCGACCCGCGCCCCGCGTCGGGCCAGCTGCGCCGCGGTTTCCCGGCCGATTCCGGAGGAGGCTCCCGTGAGGACGATCACCTGCTCCACGCGCCACCTCCCGCGTCGCTGTCGCCCGAGGTACCCGCGTGGGAGGGCTTCACGCCCGCGGTGACCCCCGGATGTGGGCTCCCCTGGTCGATGGGTGGGGCAATAGCCTGAGCGCATGATCGGGGCGCGGCAGCTCGCCGAACAGACACCGGCGCAGCGGGAGCGGGTCGTCGACTTCCTGCGCGCACTGGCGATCACCGCGGTGGTGGTGGGGCACTGGCTGGTGAGCGTGGTCGAGTACGACAGCGACGGCGAGCTCACTGGCCGCAGCGCTTTGCCGGAGCTGCCGTGGGCGTATCCGCTGACCTGGCTGGTGCAGGTGTTGCCGCTGTTCTTCCTCGTCGGCGGGTACGCCAATGCGGCGTCGCTGGCGGGCCGCTGGGCGCGCGGCGGGGATACCGTGGGCTGGCTCGTCGAGCGGGGCCGCCGCCTGGTGCGCCCCACCACGGCGCTGCTGGTGGTGCTCGCCGCAGGGGCGGGGATCGCGCGGCTGGGGGGTGCGCCGCCGGAGATGGTGCGCACCGCGGTGTGGTCGGCGTCGATTCCGCTGTGGTTCCTCGCTGTCTACCTGGTCGTGGTGCTGGTGGCCCCGGTGACGTATCGGCTGCACCGGCGGTTCGGCTGGGCGGTGCCGGCGGTGGCGGTCGGGCTGGTCGCCGTGGGTGACCTGGCTCGGTTCGGGTACGCCCCGCAGGTGCTCGGCTGGGCCAACACGCTGATTGGCTGGTTGGCGATCCACCAGGTGGGTTACGCGTGGCGCGATGGACGCCTGCCGCGGCGGCGTGCGGTGGCGGTGGGGTTGTTCATCGGTGGTCTCGGGGCCGCGGTGTTGGCCACCACGGTCGGGCCGTACCCGGTGAGCATGGTCGACGTGCCGGGGGAGCGGGTGCACAACATGTCCCCGCCGACCCTGGCGCTGCTGGCGTTGGCGGCCGCGCAGATCGGGCTGGTGCTGCTGGTGCACCAGCCGCTGGATCGCTGGCTGCGCCGCAGCCGCCGCGCCTGGCAGGCGGTGGTCGCGACCAACGCGGTGATCATGACGGTGTTCTTGTGGCACGTCACCGCGGCGGTCATCGTCGCCGGGGTGCTCGGGCTGCTCGGCTGGCTGCCCACCCCGCCGGTGGGGTCGGCGGCGTGGTTCGCCTGGCGGATCCCGTGGCTGCTGCTGGTGTCCGTGGCGCTGGTGGGGCTGGTGGCGGTGTTCGGCCGCGTGGAGCAGCGCGGGCGCCAGCGGCCGCACTGGCCACGGTCGCTGCCGCAGCGGTGGACGACGTCGATGACGCGTGGTCTGCCGCGGGTCGCGCTGACCGTGGTCGGGTTCGCGCTGGCGGTGGTGGGCCTGGTGGGGGACACCAGCGCGGGCCAGGAGGCGCCTGAGCCGCTGGGGATGCCGGCGTTCGCGTTGACCGCCTACCTGCTGGGTGCGGCGCTGCTCGCGGTGCTTCACGCAGGCGACGGGGGCCAGCGGGTGGCCTGATCTGCTTCCCGCAGGTAGGTGTCGAACCAGGACGCGGCGAGCCCTGCGACCTGGTCCAGCGCCCCAGGCTCCTCGAACAGGTGTCCGGCGTTGGGGATGACCCGAAGCTGCGCGACCCCCGGCATCGCCGCGTGGGCTTCGGCGTTGAGCTGCAGCACCACGTCGTCACGTTCGCCGACGAGCAGCAGCGTCGGGGCCTGCACGTCACCCAGCGCCGCGCCGGCCAGGTCGGGGCGTCCCCCGCGGGACACCACCGCCTGGACCACGTCGGGTCGGGCGGCCGCGGCGACCAGCGCGGCCGCCGCGCCGGTGCTGGCGCCGAAGAGCCCGATCGGCAGCGTCCGGGTCTCCGGGGCGGTGCGCAGCCAGTCCACGATCCCCAACACCCGCTCCGCCAGCAGGGTGATGTCGAACCGCAGCCGCCTGGATTCCGCGTCGCGGCGTTCCTCGTCTGCGGTGAGCAGGTCAGCGAGGACGGTGGCCATGCCGGTGCGGTTGAGCACCTGCGCCACCGCCCGGTTGCGGGGGCTGTGCCGGGAGCTGCCGCTGCCGTGCGCGAAGACCACCACCCCGGCCGGCTGGGTGGGGATCACCGTGTCGGCCTGTAGGTGCGCGTCGCCGGTGGGGATGACGGTCGCCGTCGCCGTCGCTGCGTTGTCCATGGTGGATCCTCTCCGGTCGCTGACTCGGTCGCTGGGGCGGTGGCCGCCTACACCCCGGCCGGGTAGGTTTGCGCCTCCTCGGGGCGAGCGCCGCTGGTCGGCAGCGGCAGCACCGCGCGGGTCTGGTCGCACCAGATGAACGCGTCGTAGCGGCGCCCCAGCACCGTGGGCACGTAGTTGCCCCAGGCTTCCCGCTCCGGGTGGTAGACCACACCGATCGCACGGTGGTCGATCACGTCGGTGAGCAGCTCCAGCGGCGCCTGTGGGGGGAAGACGAACAGGGCCTGTTCGGGAGCCACAGCGTGCAGCGCGTCCTCCAGCGACCCGCGCCGCGCCGGCGGCACCGGCATCTGCCGCATTGGTGCGCCCCACGCCTCCCCGGCGACCACGGTGCCGCGGTGGGTGCCGAACCCCACGAGCACCACTTGGTCGTCGCCGTACCGTTGGCGGGCCAGCTGCCCGATGGTGACCTCTCCGGCCTCGGCCATGTCGGTGGCCCATCGACCGTCGCCGACGTGGGTGTTGTGTGCCCAGACCACCGCCCGTGCCTGCGGTCCGTAGTAGGCCAGCAGCCGCTGGAGCGTCTCGTCCATGTGCCGGTCGCGGATGTTCCACGACTCCCGCCCGCCGCGCACCATCGCCCGGTAGTAGCGTTCCGCGCCGGCGACGACCTCCGCGTTCTGCCAGGCAGCGAACCGTGCCCACCGGTCCCCGTCGACGCTGGGGTCGGTCAGCGACTGGCCGTCGCGCGCGCGGAGCTGGATGAGCAGGTCCACCACTTCCTGCTCGCAGCCGTCCGGGACGAACCGGGTCGCCACCGCGTATTGCTGGGGGTCCTCCCCGTGCGGGTCGAAGCACCGGTACGCCTCCAGCGCCACCGGCACCTGCTCCGGGGCGTGCTCGCGCAGGTGCGCCAGGATCGCCCGCAGCGACTCCCACAGCGAGTACACGTCCAACCCGTGGAAGCCCACCCGCTCCCGCGGGTCCCGGGTGGCGTTGTAGTGGCGCAGCCACCGGCAGAAGTCCGCCACCTCCTCGTTGGCCCACAGCCACGTCGGCCAGCGGTGGAAGCGACCCAACACCTGACGCGGGTCGTCGGGGGCGGGTGTGCGGCGGCGGACCGCGGCGTCGACGCGGTCACAGTCTGGCCAGTCACCTTCGACCGCGACGAACGAGAAACCACATTCCTCAATCAGTCGGCGCGTTACCGCCGCCCGCCACTGGTAGAACTCGTGGGTGCCGTGGCTCGCCTCCCCGATCATCACGACGCGGGCGTCACCGACGCGGGCCAGCAGGGCGTCGAGGTCCCCGGGGTCGCCCAGCGGGATAGCCAAGTCGACGATCTGGTCGCGGTAGCGTGCCATCGCGGTCTCCTCGCGCTCGCCGGATCACGGACACATCCGCGCCCGTGACGCCAGCGGTACCCGAGGCCGGTGCGGTGAAACGAGCCGGCGGGTTTGCCGCGCGGTACCACCGGGTAGCCGCCGGCAGGAAAGGAGGCGCGATGAGCGCACACCAGCAGCGTCGCGAACACGAGCCGGCGGGCGTCCCCGCGGACCGTCCCCTGGAGACCTCCCCACCGGACTGGGCCGACCTGGCTGCCCAGGCACGCACCACCGACGATCCCCGAGCCCGCGCCCCCCACGACCGGCGCGGCGTGCCGTCGATTGGGCAGCGGGACCGCGACGAGGAGCAGGGGCGGTAGCTCACGGCACCGCCCACCCGGCGCCAGCGGCTCTCACCCCACCGCGGCGCCGGTTGCGTCCGTACGCGGGCCTGCACCCGCCGGCTGGATCACAGGGCGGGGGGAACGCGCATGGATAGGTGGGAGTACGGCTACCTGTACTTCGTGCACACCGCCGGCAAACCCGACAAGGGGGTCACCCCGCCTGGGCCGACCGTGACCGTCATCGCGGACCGGGCGGGGCACCGCTGTGAACCGCTGCGCGGCCGGCGCCTGGAGGTGCTCAACCAGCTCGGCGCCGACGGGTGGATGATCAGCGACGGCTATTGGACCGGCGACCGGGTGCCCTGGCTCAACGAGGCGATCAAGAGCGTGGAGGGGGCCGAGCGGATGCTCGGCTACTGGCAGTACTTCATGCGCCGCCGTCTCCCCGACGACCAGGCTGGCTGAGGCCCCCGGCGGGGCGCGCCCACGGCGGGCCCGCGCGGGCGACGCTCCCCCGTCGGCGGGCCTTTCTCGGGCGCGCGGGGCGACCCACCGGGGATCGACGTACCGACCCGCCCAGGTCAGCGCGTTATAGTGGCGCGACGCCAGCTACCGGTGGCTTGGGCCCGGCCGGGATCGCCGGTGGGCACCGGGCCAGGGTCGGGGAGGGAACGCGTGCCGTATCCGTCTGCGCAGCGGGAGTCCGCGCGGCCAGCCCAGACCATCGCCGCCGCCACGCGGGACCGGATGTGGACGGTTCCCAATGTGATCAGCTTCGTGCGGCTGCTGGGCGTGCCGCTGTTCCTGTACCTGTTCCTGGTCGCCCATGCGGATGTCGCGGCGCTGGTCGTGCTCGCCCTCGGCGGCGCCACCGACTGGCTCGACGGCTACGCCGCCCGGCGGCTGCGGCAGGTCAGCCGCCTGGGGGAGCTGCTCGATCCGACCGCGGACCGGCTGTACATCCTGGCGACCCTTGTTGCGTTCACGATCCAGGCGGTGGTGCCGTGGCCCGTGACCGCCGCGTTGGTCGCGCGTGAGGTGATGCTCGGGGTGTGCCTGCTGGTGCTGCGCCGCTACGGCTACGGTCCGCTTCCGGTGCACTATGTGGGCAAGACCGCGACGTTCATCCTGCTGGTCGCGTTCCCCGTGCTGCTTCTCGCGGCCCACGGCGGGGTTGCCGGTGAGGTCGCCCACGCGATCGGGTGGGGGCTGGCCTGGTGGGGTGTGGCCCTGTACTGGGTGGCGGGCGCCTTCTACGTGGCCCAAACCATCCAGCTCGTCCGCGGGGTGAACCAGGCGAGGACCGCATGAGCAACCGTGAGTCAGCCGGGCGGCCGCCGCGCCATCCGAATCCTGCGGATTTCCTCACCGACCTGTTCCGCAACCCCCTCGAGCCCGGCTACGCCGCCGCGGCGGCCCGCCGGGCGACGCAACCACCCCCGACCGGATGGCGCGCGATCCTGCCCCGCTCGATCACCGTCGTGACGGTGCTGGCGATCGGGTTTCTCCTCGCGGTCGCCTACCGCCAGACACTCGCCCAAGCCCCCGGCCGGGAGCAGGCCCGCAGTGTCCTCGTGCAACAGATCAAACAGCGGGACGCCGTCACCGACGCCCTGCAGGAGCAGGTCGACGCGCTGCGTGAGGAAGTCAGGCGACAGCGGGATTTGACGCTCAGCGGCTATGACTCCACTCGGCTGCGCCAGCTTGAGGCGGTCACCGGCGTGGGTCGGGTCCGCGGCGACGGGGTGGTGGTCCAGTTGGCGGACGCGCCGACGAAAGTCGACCCGGTCACCGGTGAGGAGCAGGTCGACGAACTCGGCCGTGTGCTCGACCGGGACTTGCAGGACATCGCCAACGCGCTGTGGAACGCCGGCGCGGAGGCGATCGCCATCAACGGTCAACGCCTGACCGCCACGTCGACGATTCGCGCCGCCGGGCGCGCGATCGTGGTGGATTTCCGTCCCATCGCCGGCCCGTACGAGGTGGTGGCGATCGGCCCGGAGGAGATGGAGCAGCGGTTTACCTCCAGCGCCGCCGCCCGTCTCATGCGGCGTGTCGCCGCCGATCACGGGTTGACGTTCTCGGTCCGCAGCGCACGCAACCTGGTCTTGCCGGCCGCGGGTGAACCCCGGCTGCGGTACGCCCAACCGGTGCCGTCCACGTCTCCGGAGCCCGCCACCTCGACATCGACCACGGCCTCGTCGTCGCCGTCGAGTGCTCCGTCGTCGCGCGTGGGACCGTTACCCAGTCCATCGGAAGGTAGCCGATGATCACCGTTGTCGCTTTGATCGCCGGGATGATTCTCGGCCTGTACTTCGACCCGACGGTGCCGCCCGCGTTGCAGCCGTACCTGCCCATCGCCGTGGTCGCGGCGTTGGACGCGGTCTTCGGGGGTATTCGCGCCAAGCTCGACAAGGTGTTCGACGACAAGCAGTTCGTCGTCTCGTTCATCTCCAATGTGCTGGTCGCTGCGCTCATCGTCTACGTCGGTGACCAGCTTGGCGTCGGCGGTCAGCTGTCCACCGGGGTGGTGGTCGTCCTCGGAGTGCGGATCTTCGGCAACGTGGCCGCGATCCGCCGTCACCTGTTCCGCGCGTAGGCTTCCGGGGGGCCACGATGATCGAGCACAAGGAATCAGCCGGCCACGAATCCGGGGCGGAGGAGCCGCGGGGCACGGAGGAGCCGCGGCAGGAGGAGAACGCGGGGGCGGCTGCGCAGGAGTCGAACGAGCCGCCGGCGGCGCGCGCCGCCAAGCGTCCCGCCTTCCGCTGGGGCACGCTCAGCCCCGCCAACATGATCATCGCGGCGTTGGTCGGGCTGCTCGGCTTCACCCTCGTCGTCCAGGTCAAGAACAATTCGATGGACCCGACGCTGGCGGCTGCGCGCCAGGAGGATCTGGTGCGGATTCTGTCGGATCTGGATGCCCGCGAGGACCGGCTGCGGGAGGACATCGCCAAGCTGGAGGAGAGCAAGCGTCAGCTCACCTCCGGCGAGCAGGGGCGGCAAGCGGCGCTCGAGGAAGCCAGCCGCCGCGCCGACGAGTTGGGCATTCTCGCGGGGACGCTGCCAGCCCGCGGCCCCGGGTTGACGGTCCGGTTTTCCTCCGACCAGACACCGATCCGCGCCGCGACGATTCTCGACGCGGTCCAGGAGCTGCGCGGCGCCGGCGCGGAGGCGATGCAAATCACCGGCGGGGACGGGACCGCGGAGCGGATCGTCGCCTCGACCTACTTCGTCGATACCGACGGGGGGATCGTGGTCTCCGGTCGCCGGCTGACCAGCCCTTACACGATCACGGTTATCGGGGATCCGAAGACGATGCGCACCGCGCTCAACATCCCCGGCGGGGTGGTGGAGTCGGTCACCAGCGACGGCGGGAAGGTGACCATTCAGGAGCACGACGTGGTCGACGTGACAGCTCTTACACAACCGAAGCAATTGCGTCATGCGCGCCCGGTATCCTGATCGGCGCGTACGCCGGTGGAGGTGTGCCGGTGAGGTGAATGTGCCGGTGAGGTGACGACGAAGGGCGGCAGTGATTCCCGAGTACCTGCTAGATCCCGCGGGCCCGCGAGATACCGGTGGGCGTGAATTCGTCGCCGATGACGGGTACGGTGGGACGAAAGATTCTCGCGGGTGGCTGTGAAGGAGTTCGATGCCGATTTGCGGGGTGGGTTCGGCGTCGCTGCCGTCTCACACGTCGGCTGTCGACGTGGTCCAGGGGATGTCTCAGCGATTCACCGACGTCTCCGCCTGCCTACCCATGCCGCGCCCGCGAGTCTTGTTGACCCTGTATTTCGGCGCTGGCTAGGCTCGCCCAGTCGACCGAGACGCCAACATTGCGCGTTGCGGAAATGCCTTTCCGGGCACGGGGGAGCCGACCGCTGGGCCGATCCGGTCCGGCGGTTACCCGATAATCCGACGCCGACCGACGAGATCCGTGAGGTGGTCCCATGACGCGCCCAGACGACGAGTTCCCCCCACTCGACGTCACGTCGACGATGAACCTCGGCTCCCTCGACGAGGTGCTGGAGGGGCCGGACACCGACGTGGTGCCCAGCCGCGTGTCCAGCTCCCTGCCACCGGGGGTGGCCCTGCTGGTGGTGCGGCGGGGGCCGAACGCCGGAGCGCGTTTCCTCCTCGACCATGACGTCACCACCAGTGGGCGGCACCCCGACAGCGACATCTTTTTGGACGACGTGACGGTCTCGCGCCGCCACGCCGAGTTCCACCGCGTCGGAGGCACCTTCACCGTCCGCGACGTCGGCAGCCTCAACGGCACCTACGTCAACCGGGAGCGAGTCGAATCCGCGACCCTCAGCAACGGGGACGAGGTCCAGATCGGCAAGTTCCGCTTGGTGTTCATCTCCGGTCCCCGTCCTGGGGAAGACCCCGGTCGGCGGTAATAACGCCGACACATGGACGGACCTTCCGGCATTATTGTCCGGATAGGCACCGGGCGGAGCGAGGTGGTTGCGTGAGCGAACAAGCGGCGGTGGCGCGCGCCGCGGGCGCGGGGCCGGCGCTGATGAGCATCGGCGAGGTGCTGGCGCACCTGCGTGCCGACTTCCCGGATATCACGATCTCCAAGCTGCGTTTCCTGGAAGCGGAAGGGCTGGTCGAGCCGCAACGGACCCCGGCCGGCTACCGCAAGTACACCTGGGAGGACGTGGCGCGGCTCCGGTATGTGCTCACCGCGCAGCGCGACCAGTACCTGCCGCTGCGGGTTATCCGCGAGCAGCTGAAGGTCATGGACAGCCAGGGTGAGGCCCCCTGGCGGCATCGGCCCACCCTGGTGGCTGTCGGCCCGTCCGGTGAGGTGCCGCAGCGCAGCGCTCCGCAAACCACCGGCGGTGAGGAGCGGTTGAGCCGGGCGGAGCTCGCTGAGCGCTCCGGGCTCCCCGAGTCCACCCTCAGCGAGCTCGAACGCATAGGGCTGCTCATCTCCCGGCCGCCGGGGTTGTACGACGCGGACGCGTTGGCTGTCGCGCAGGCGGTCGCAGGGCTGGCCCAGTATGGTCTGGAGCCGCGGCACCTGCGGGCGTTCCGCACCGCGGTCGACCGCGAGCTGGGGTTCTTCGCGCAGCTGCTGGCGCCTTTGGTGCGGCAGAACGATCCCGCGGGCCGCGCCCGGGCGGCGGAGACGGGCCGCGAGCTGGTGGAGCTGTCCCAGCGGCTGCACGGCGCGTTGCTGCGCGCCGGGCTGCGCGAGATTCTCAAACGGTAAGGGAGGGGTCGCCGGGTGGAACGCGGGGCCACCCCGAGCGGTTGTCCCTGCCCGAGCTGGGTATTGGGCTCGGTAGCGGGGCACCGGGTGACGCGCACCGGACGATCGTCCGGCGACCCGTGTACCGTTCAGAGAGAACCGCGGTGCTCGGGAGCATGATTCCGGCAATGTGGGCGCTGGGGACAACGACAACGACACGGAGGCGGCGGTGCGCGAGCTGAGCGTGGTCGGCGTACGGGTAGAACTGCCGAGTAACCAGCCGATCGTGCTGCTTCGAGAGGTGGATGGCGACCGTTATCTGCCTATCTGGATCGGCGCGGTGGAGGCGACGGCGATCGCCTACCAGCAGCAGGGGGTCAAGCCGGCCCGGCCACTGACCCACGACTTGATGCGCGACATCCTGGAGGCCCTGAAGTCCCCGCTGCGTGCCGTAGAGATCACAGAGCTTAAAGAAAACGTCTTCTACGCCGATCTCCTCATCGGGGACAACATCCGGGTCTCGGCGCGACCGAGCGACTCGATCGCGCTGGCCCTGCGGGTCGGGGCGCCGATCCGGTGCGCGGAGCACGTGCTGTCCGAGGCAGGCATCATCATTCCCGACGAACAAGAAGACGAGGTGGCAAAGTTCCGGGAGTTCCTCGAACACGTCAAACCGGAAGACTTCGCGGGCTAGCCTGGGGTGGGGCCGCGACCCCGCCGCGCACGCGAAGTATTCGCGTGTTCGCGGCGTGTCGCGGCACGACTTCCCCGGCACCCTTCGTGAATCGCTATAGGGTTGCCGTATCGAGAGGTGCACGTCTCAAGAGGGCGAGGCACCGCACTGGCGGGGAGGTTGCCGCATGCACGAGCCGCGAGACCCGGAACGGGATTCGTCGGAGCAACCTGGTGTGCAGCACCGTGATTCCCAGGACGGCGACCCGCAGCCAAGCGGCACCGAGTCACCGGGGGCCGCAGCATCGTACGACGTCACCGCCAATGTCGGCTACCGCGGTGTGACCGCCTGCCACGCGGTCGGCATCAGTTATCGCCAGCTGGACTACTGGGCGCGGACATCGCTGGTGGTGCCCAGTATCCGCGATGCGTCCGGTTCCGGCACCCAGCGCCTCTACTCCTTCCGCGACCTTGTGGTACTCAAGGTCGTCAAGCGGTTGCTCGACGCGGGCGTGTCGCTGCAGAACATCCGCAAGGCGATCGAGACGCTGCGCTCCCGGGGCGTCGAAGACTTGGCCGGCATTACGTTGATCTCCGATGGGACGACCGTCTACGAGTGCCGGTCCGCCGAGGAGGTGGTCGACCTCCTTCAGGGTGGGCAAGGCGTGTTCGGTATCGCGATCGGCGGGGCGTTCAAAGAGATCCAGGGTTCGCTGTCGCACCTTCCGGCCGAGCCGGCCGGGCCAGCGACGACCGAGCAGCGGGAGGTCGCCGTCGTCGGCGACGAGCTGGCGGCGCGGCGGGCCCGTCGCCGCGCGGGGTAGCGGCACCACGCGCTCCCACCCGTTGTTCTGATCGGCGGGATTTCCGGTCGGCGTTCTATCGACGGCCGTGCTCCAATGAGGGCATGGGGAAAACGTACGAGCGGATCGATGGACGGCTACGCGCGTTCATCGAAGCTCAGCCGATCTTTTTCACGGCTACCGCGCCGTTGTCTGCCTCGGGGAAAGTCAACCTGTCGCCCAAGGGGCTGCGGGGGTCGTTCGCGGTCATCGACGACCGCACGGTGGCGTATCTCGATTTCGCCGGCAGTAACGCGGAGACGATCGCGCACCTGCGGGAAAACGGCCGCATCACCTTGATGTGGTGCGCGTTCGAGGGACCGCCGACCATCGTCCGGATCCATGGCCGCGGCGAACCGATCTTCCGGGACGACCCGCGCTGGCCGGACCTCATTCAGCATTTCCCCCACATCGACGTCACCCGCCACGGCCTGCGGGCGATCATCCTGGTGCACGCGGAGCTCATTCGCGACACCTGCGGATGGGCCGTGCCGATCATGCGATACGTCGGTGACCGTGACCTGCACGGCGCCCGGTTTGCCCGGGAGACCGACGAGTCGCTCAGCGCGTACTTCGCGCGAAAGGAGCACGTCGCGACCAGCCTCGACGGTCTGCCCGGGCTTCCGTTGCCGCTGCCTGCGATGCCGGCCGTCTCCCCGCCGACGTCGGCGGGATAGCACGGCCTCGCGAGCGTGCGCGATCCCCGGCGCCTGTCACCGCCGACAGGCGCGGGGGTCACCGGCCAATGACGTCGAGATAGACCGTGCCGCTGGTGGTGTCGACGACAACCAAGCCGCTGTAGCGGTGCTGGCATATGTCGGCGGTGAACTCCTCACTCTGGTGCCACGTCGCGTCTGCGGGGAGGAACGGGCGCAGGTCGTCGCTCACCTTGGACGTCCAATCGGCCGGTGCCGGTTGCCAGTGGTAGCGGCTGAGGATCGCCTCGCGACTGGTCGCGGTTAACGTGACGAGCGCTTGGATGCGTACGTCGCTGGGGCCGGGCAGGTCACCGCCGGTGTTTCCCGCCAAGGAGCCCAGCCAGCGGACCTGGGCGATCTCCCCAAGTGCCGGGAATCGCGTGGTGATGGGGTCGAGGTCGGTGCGCACCGCGGGTGCGCTCATCGTCGTGGTCCTTTCCCTCGGGGCAGCGCCGGACGCAAAGGGGGTACAGCTGGTGAGTGCCAGCGCGAGGACGACAGTCACGACACGTCGGAGATTTGGCCGTGGCACGGTCATTCCACGCCGTCCTCACGTCCATCGATCCGGTCTTCGCCCCTGGGGTTGCGCTGAGGTGTGGTGGTGGAGGTTACTCCGGCGTCAGATGCCTCGCCGAGGGTCCACGTCACCGTCCGCTCCACCACCCCGTGGGTCCGAAATCCCTTCGCCCACCCGAGGGTGGAGAACCGTCCGTTCTCGTCATCCGGCGCTCCGGTAGCGATATCCGCGGCACCCTTGTTGAAGTTGTACATGTCTTCCGCATGAATCTTGATCTTCATCGTGACCTTGTCGCCGTTCACGACGACATCCGCGGTGCCATAGACAAAGTGGGAGCCGAGCGCCTTTGCCAGTTTTCGGTGACCGGATAATATTCACTGCTCCGTGGATCTCCCGTCATCTGGAAAGCGGTTTGACCAGTCTCTCGGATAAGGCGCTCCGCCTCCTGCTTGGCCAATTCGATTTCCTTGTCAACAGTACGTCTGATAGCCGGATCCTCTCGATAGGCCTCCTCATAGTCGACTGTCATCGGCGTGCCCGTGCCCTCGAGGTAGTGGGCATAAAGCTCAGTGGCATCATCGAGATCCGGCCGGAGAACTTGGGCGCCGCGAAGTATCGCCTTCCACTTCGCCAATTTCGCGTAGTCCTCGGCCGTCGGCGTGGCGTTGGGGTCGTAGGGGAAGTCGTCGTCAAATTCCAGGTGGGGTTGCGTCGGCGGCCCGATCTGATATTTGCCCTCGGTGTCGACAAGTCCCGGCGTCTTGGTGACGATCGTTTCGCTCAGCGAGGAATCCGCGAGGAAGTCAGGCAGGAGCTTGTAGGCGGCGTTCAGGTCATCAACGGCGCGGGTCCGGGCGGTGGACTCGATGCGAATCGCCTCGTCGTAGGCGCTCGTCGCTTCGTTCCAGAGTCGATCAGCCTCCGCCCGTACTTGCTCGATCTTCTCGGCGACCGGCCACTCGGCTAGCTGATCGAGGAAGCCCGTGCTGCTGCGCAAGTCGTTCCACTGGCGAAGGGCATCTGCGGTGCGGACCCGCCACGATTGGGTAGCGACGATGGGGGCGATCAGTTCCCCGAGCCTGTTCTCCGCGGCGACGCCTGCTGCGAAGGCGGATTGCGCTTGCCGTTGCGCCTCCGCGTAATCCCCGATCGCTTTCCCCGCTTTGTCAAATCCGTCGTGGAGCCCTTCGAGTAGCTCGATGGTTTCCTTGAGCCGCTGCTGATACAGATCGGCGGCTTCGGAGTGCCACGTCACGCGGCCGACGAGGCCGAACAGCGTCTTGACGACGCCGTTAATGGCTTGCTTCGTGTGCCGGCATTCCTCACTGACCGTGCTGACGTGGTCTGGCTTCATCTGTTCGATGTACGCGGCGGCATCGCGGTACGCCATCGTTCACGTCACTCGACTCGTTGATCTGCGGGTAGGAATCTCGATTTCGTGATAATCGTATGCATCGCCTGCTCGACGCTCTTATCTGTTGCTTCGTATTTCCCTGCCGCTTGCTGTAAGCGGGTCGACAGCGCCACGAGGAGCGCAACGGCGTCCTGGTATTGATCGTGTGCGAAGGAAGCAAACTTCCGAATTGCTGATGCGACGTCGTCGTGGCTTGCCGGAGGCTTAACGCCATCCACGACAAACAGGTCAAATTTCTTGGTTTGCAGCTCTCCTGCCGAATCGCGCAGGGTATCGGCATGGTTGAGGAGAGATTCCGACTTGACCTGGATGGAACCGTTCATGCGGGCACGACCTGCTACACATCGACCAATGGAAGACCATTCTACTACACATGTGCAACGGGCCGATTAGGAAATCTATTCAAACTATTGACAGTTATAGGTAGACGGGTGCAACGGGAGGTGCCACGTCCCGTGGTCTCGTCGGTGAGCACGATCCTGTGGGGGTTGGTCCTGCCGCCCCCGCGACCTGCCCGGGCCCCGTGGGCCCACGAGACGTCATGGGCCGGTGCGGTGGCGCGGGGCCCGGGGGAGGCAAGGTCAGGCCGGCACCACGTGCCGGGCCGGGCCGCGATGCGGGGCGATCGAGCGGCCGTCAGGCAGGAGTTCGCCGGTGTCCTCGAAGAGGATCACGCCGTTGCACAGCAAGCTCCAGCCCTGCTCGGGGAACCGGGCGATCACTTTGGCCGCTTCGCGGTCCGTCGCCTCTGCGGACGGGCAGGTGGGTTCGTGCTGGCACAACATCGGAGTCTCCGAATACTGGGAGGAGGTGTGGTATTTCTCACACGCGGTGATGCACGTTACCAATGGGCCGCCTGTCAATCGAGCACCACAACGAGAGAGGGCCGAAGATTAGTCCCTTTGGATGACGTCCGTTCGGCCGATGGTATGGGAGCGTTCCCAGTTGCTACGCGCCCGCTGTACGCGACTCCTCCGCGAAGCGTGACGGCCGGGCGCTTGTGACGCTGCCGCCGGGATCACCGATCGGCAGGGACGGGACGAGGAACACCGCTTCTCGCCGAGACGCAGCCGCGTGGCGGCCAGATCGCCTCAGTCTTTCGGCAAGGAGACTGTTACCTTCAAGCCGCTAACCGCCAATTTTCATCCTAGGACGATTGAGAGGACGTGCTCCCGCCCACACCCCACAACACAGGGCAGACGTCCACCAACCAAAGACACACCACCCGCTAATAAATCCACTAATCAACCACAAGCCGGCTGATCAAGGCGAGCACGACCACGACCAACACCAGCCGCACGAAACGGGCTCCGCGACGGATCGCCATCCGCGCACCTAGTCGCGCACCGATGACGTTGCACACCGCCATGGCGACACCGAGCGCCCACCACACGTGGCCACCCGCGGCGAACACGATCAACGCGCCGAGATTCGTGGCCGCGTTGACCACTTTCGCCATCGCCGAGGCGCGCACGAAGTCCACCCCGATGAGCCCGGTGAAGGCGAGGATCAGGAACGTCCCCGTACCGGGTCCGATCATTCCGTCGTAGAGGGCGATGAGGCCTCCGGCGACCGCCACGGCCGCCACTAGCCGCGGCCGCGTGCGCTTCTGTTCGGACGCCACCACGCCGAGCGTGGGCCGCAGCGTGAGGAACAGCGCCACGGCGACCAAGACAGCCACCACCACCGGGCGGTAGGCACTCGCCGACACACTGCCCGCGATCCCCGCGCCCACACCGGCGGCCACCAGCGCGCACCCCGCCGCCGGAGCCGCCACCGGCCAGTCGACCACGCTGTGGCGCGCATAGGTCAGCGCCGCGGTGCTCGTCCCCGCGATCGCGGCGAGCTTATTCGTGCCGAGCGCGGTCGCCACCGGCATCCCGGGTGCGGCGACCAGCAGCGTGGGCAGCAGCACCAGCCCGCCGCCGCCGACAACCGCGTCGACCCACCCGGCCGCCGCAGCGGCCGCAAGCACCAGGCTGACAGCGGCGGCATCCATGGGACCGGATTCTTCCGCCATCCGGAGGCGGTCGCGGTGCGAACACGCCAACACCCGCACCGCGACCTGATCACGGTGGGTAGGGCGGCGCGGTCGCGGATGATGTCGGTCAACGGGTCGCTGGTCTCACGTCGGCGGCCTGGACGGTCTCGCTGCGGAGCGTGTGGGCGTCGACCCGCTCAGTCGACACCGCCTCGAGCGCCGCGCGGTGTGAGGATGACCGACAGACGGGCCAGCACGTGCGGGTTTATCCAGTAGTACACCCAGGTGCCGCGCCGCTCGGACTCAATGAGCCCGGCATGTCTCAGCACCTTCAGGTGGTGGCTGATCGTCGGCGGGGTGAGGTCGAAGGCGCCGGTCAACTCGCACACGCACACCTCACCGCCGGGTGAGAAGCGATCAGCGACAGCAACGGATCGCCATGGCCCAGGAGAGAGAGCAATGTCCCGTCTCCAGCTTGCCCTCCGTGTGCCCGACCTCGAGTCCTCGATCGCCTTCTACACCACGCTGTTCCGCACCGAACCGGCCAAACGCCGCCCCGGCTACGCCAACTTCGCCATCACTGAGCCACCACTGAAGCTCGTCCTCATCGAGCACACCAGCGAAGACACCACCCGCCTCGACCACCTCGGGGTGGAGGTCGAGGACACGGCCCAGGTCCGCGACGCCGCCGAGCGCCTGACGCAGGCCGGCCTGGCCACCGTGGAGGAGAACGACGTCGCCTGCTGCTACGCCCTACAAGACAAAGTCTGGGTCACCGGCCCCGGCGGAGAGCCCTGGGAGGTGTACGTGGTCAAAGGCGAAGCCGACACCCTCGAGAAGGCCGACCGCTCCTCGTGCTGCACGCCCCGCCCCGCCGCCTCCGCCGTACCCGACACGGCCGCGCGCCCTGCCGCCGGCACCTGCTGACCGACCCCAACACCCGAGCCGGTCGGCACCGCGCTGCCATCCCAGTCCCGACCGGTCTCACCTGACGCTGACGGGGCCGGCGCTTGCAGCCCGGCCCCGTCAGAGGGCTAATGATCAGAGGCGTCGAGGATTCAAACCGCCGCCTCCTGCGGCTGCCGCTGCTCGCTCGCCAGGTGGTGCCGCAGCCGTTCCCCTTCGATGTCGACGTGCGGCAGGATCCGGTTCAGCCAGCGCGGCAACCACCAAGCCGGACGACCCAGCAGCGACATCGCCGCGGGCACCAGCGTCATGCGCACCACGAAGGCGTCGATCGCCACGCCAAGGGCCAACGCGAAACCCATCGACTTGATGATCGGGTTGTCCATCCGGACGAAGCCGGCGAAAACCGACGTCATGATCAGAGCGGCGGCGGTGACCACCCGACCCCCGTGGGCCATCCCGCTGATCGTCGCCTCGCGCGGGCCCTGCCCGTGCACGAAGTCCTCCCGCATCCGCGACACCAGGAAGACCTCGTAGTCCATGGCCAACCCGAACAAGATTCCGATCAAGAGAATCGGCAGGAAACTCACCAGCGGACCAGGCGTATCCAGCGCCACCAGGTCAGCCCAGTGGCCCTCCTGGAAAATCCAGACGGTGATGCCGAGCGTCGCGCCGACGGTAAGCAGGAAGCCCAACGCCGCCTTAATCGGCACGAGCACCGACCGGAACACGATCATCAAGAGCAGGATGGAGAGGCCGACCACGATCGCGAGATAGATCGGCATCACATCCGACAGCTTCTCGGAGACATCAATGCCGATCGCGGTCGCCCCGGTCAGCAACACCCCGTCGATGCCCGCCACCCGGCGGCGGACCTCGTGCACCAGCTCCTCCGTAGCCTCATCCATCGGCGCCGTCGCCGGAATCAGGCTGACCAAGGCGGTGCGCTGGTCACGGCTGAGATTCGGCGGCGCGACCGCCACGAGATTCTCGGTGCCCTGCACCGCGGCGGTCACCTGCGACACCTTCTGCGCGGTGGCCTGCGGGGAATCCGACGTCACCACGAGGACGAGCCGGCCCGTGAACCCAGGACCGAAACCCGCCTGAATCAGGTCATTCGCCACCCGCTCCGGGGAGTCCTTCGGCGCGACGCTCGCGTCCGGCAGCGCCACCCGCAGGTCCGCAGCGGGAAGCGACAACACCCCCAGACCAACCACACCGGCCAGCAGCACCGGCACCCGCAAGCGCACGATCCACGTCGCCCACCGGCCACACCACGGCTGCTTGTCGACCACACCACCGGCGCGCTGCCTGCGCGAGCGCACCCGGTCACCAGCGAACCCGAGCAGCGCCGGCAACAGGGTGATTGCGACGAGGACAGCCACCGCGACCGTGCCCGCCGCGGCCAACCCCATGATCGTCAGGAAGGGAATCCCCACCACCGACAGACCCGCCAGCGCGATGATCACGGTCAGGCCAGCGAAAACCACCGCCGAGCCGGCGGTACCGATCGCCCGTCCCACGGACTCCTCGAGGTCCAGCCCGTCGGCGAGGTTCTGCCGGTGCCGAGAGGTGATGAACAGCGAATAGTCGATGCCCACCGCCAAACCGAGCATCAGCGCCAACACCGGCGTGACGCTGGTCAGCTCGACCACGCTGCTCAGCGCGTACAAGCCGGCCATACCGGCCCCGACACCGATCAGCGCGTTGAGCATCGTCATTCCAGCGGCCACCAGCGAGCCGAAGGTCACCAGCAGCACGCCGAGCGCCACCAGCACCCCGATCGCCTCCGAGCTGCCGACTTCGGGGACGCTGGACATCACCTCACCGCCGTGCGCCACCGTCAGGCCCGCGGCCCGCGCCGCCGCCCCGGTCTTGGTGTACGCGGCGCGCTGCTCGTCAGTGATCGCGTACGGGCGGTCGGCGAACTGCACCTGGATAAGCGCGTAGCGGCCGTCGGGGGACAGCGCTTGCGCTCGGAAGGGGTCGACCGCACCGAGGACGCCGGGGACCTGCGAGACCTCCTGGACCAGTGCGTCGATCGCGGCTTTGTCCTGGATGATGTGCCGTCCTTCGGGCGCGACCACGACGATCGTGCCGGTCGCGCCACTGGCCTCCGGGAAGTCGCGCTTGAGGATGTCCAGCGCGCGCTGGGATTCCGTGCCCGGAATCGTGATCTCCCCGGAGGTGGGGCCTTTGAACGCCAAGGCTGCGGCGGCGAGCAGACCCAGCGCGATAAGCCAGATCACGACGACGAGCCCACGGCGCCGGTAGGAGGCGCGGCCTAGTCGGTACAGCAGTGTTGCCATGTGTCGCTTCCTGATCGGTGTCTGGTGGGTGATCTGATCACCGGGGGAGGAGTGCCCGGCGCGCGACCCGGACGATGGACTCCCGTAGGGCGGTGTCGTCCCTGTCGGTGCGGTTGAGCACGACCGCGGCGAGACCCGCTAACGTCGCTCGCGCCAGCATCTGATCGTCTGGGTCGGGCGATTGCCCGACACATGCCGCGATCAAACGCTCGACGTGTGGCCATATGCCCTCGAAGGCGGGGCGTTGGAACATCCGCATCAGCTCGTCGAAGATCAACGCGATTTCGCGCCGGTAGCGGACGACCAGGTCGGCGAAGCCGTCGATCGCGACGTCGCGGGCGGTGGCGGCGTCGAGCCTGGCGATCCGGTCGCTGAGCGCGGCCAGTTCGCGGGCGGCGGGGGCGATGAGGGCGGCGAGGATGGCGTCCTTGCTGTCGAAGTGGTAGAGCAAGGTCGCCTTGGAGCAGCCCACGTCGTCGGCGATGTCCTGCAGGGACGTGCCCTTGAAGCCCGCATCGGCGAAGCGCCGGGCGGCAGCGGCCAGGATCTCGTCCCGGGTGTTCGTCCGCGCCACGCCCACCAGTGTGCCTGACCGATCGGTCAGAGCCCGACCGATCGGTCAGGCTGTCGCTTCGCTCACACCGCCGGCGCGGGCCGGGGGATCAGGCGACCGAGTATCCGATTGGTGCGGTTGGCCTGGATCGCCGCGCGCTGCTGGTCAGCGGTGACCTCGATGTAGTTCTGGCTGGTCGCGAGGCTCGCGTGGCCCAGCAGACGCATGATCTCCGCGGCGCTGGCGCCGTCTTCAGCGAGGCGGGTGGCGAAGGTGTGGCGCAGCGCGTGGAGTTGGGCGCCGCGCGGGACGCGGTCGGTGATGCCGGCGCGCCGGTAGCAGGAGGCGACGAGGTATTGGAGTCCGCCGCGGCGCAAGGGGGCGCCGTGTCGGTCGACGAGCAGGGGGGAGTCCGGGCGGACGGTGCGTGCGCCGAAGCGGCGACGGCGGCTGTCGAGGTAGGCGATGAGGACGGCGTCGAGCTCGGGGGAGAGGGGGATGGTTCGGCACCGGCTTCCCTTGCCGGTGACGGTGATGCGGCGTTCGCCGGGGCGTCCGGCGATGGAGTCGACGCGGAGCGCGAGGAGCTCGGAGAGGCGTAGCCCGGCGCATAGGGCGAGGGAGAGGACGGCGACGTCGCGTTCGGGCCAGGGGTAGCGCTGGCGGCGGTCTTCGCGGGCGACCGCTTCGAGGAGTTCTTCGGGGGTGGTGTCGCCGCGTAGGGGTTTGGGGGTGGCGGGTGGCGGTTGGGGTTTGTCGACGGCGGGCATGGGGTTGCCGGCGACGACGCCGTCGGCGACGAGGAAGGCGAAGAAGCTGTTCCAGGTGGACCAGGCGCGGTAGATGGAGGCGGCGGCGCGGGGAGCGGCGAAGCGCGCGAAGGCGGCGCGCAGCGCGTGGGGGGTCACCGCGCTGATCGGGAGCGAGGGGAGGGGAGTGCCGGTGTCTTCGGCGAGGAGGCGGGCGATGGCGAGCAGGTCGCGTCGGTAGGCGGCGAGGGTGTGGGGGGAGGGTTTGCGGGTGCTGCGGGCGACCAGGAACGCCTCGATGAGGGGGAGAAGTCGCTCGTCTGTTTTGTCCTGCATAAGGCATATTATGCATGTTTTACCGATTTCGTGGGATGGCAGCGGTGGCCGCGGCGGGCGGGTGTCCTGTGTCAGGTGTCGGCAGGTCACGCCGTGCGGGATTCAGCTCGGGCTCGCGCGCCACACCACGGCCCGCGCCGCCGCGCGCCGGCGATATGACTTCCAGCCAACTTCGCGGGTCCGGGTATCGCCAGCTCCGCCGGCGGCCACGCCGCGCCGGCCGCGGGGGTGTCTGCCGGTGGTCGCCGACGAGCCCGTGGCGTCCCCGGAGTCGCCCTCTCAGGGGTGCGGGGAGGCCGGACACGACCTTTAGTTGACATAACGTTTCTTATCGAACACTTACGGCTTCGCCTCACGGGCCGCGGCGAAAGGCTTCGTGCCAGCAGGGCGGAGACGGCCACGTGGCGACAGCGGCGGCCCAGGGCGCACGCGGCCGCTAGCGAGGCGGGATGCCCCGCCGGTCGTCCCGCTCGGGCTGAGCCGCACACCCGGGGGTCACGAGCCCGCTCTCGTACGCGGCGATGACGAGCTGGGCGCGGTACCGGGCGGCGAGTTTGCTCAACAAGTGGGTGATGTGGGACTTGACGGTCTTCACCGAGATCGTCAGGCGCTCGGCGATTTCGTCATTGGACAATCCTTGCCCGACGAGAGCGAGCACCTCGATTTCGCGCGCAGTGAGCTGATCGAGCTGGTTGCGCGCTCGGGCGGGAACCGTCGCGGCGTGCCGCCCCGACAGGTAGTGCGCGATGAGCCGAGACATGATCGACGGCGCGAAGAGGGCTTCCCCGCTGTGGGTTCGCCGGATCGCCGCAAGCAAGTCCTCCGGCCGCCTGTCCTTGAGGAGGAAGCCGCTGGCACCTGCGCGCAGCGCGTGAAAGACATATTCGTGCAGGTCGAACATGCTTAAGACCAAGACCCGGGTATGGGCCAGGTCGGGCTGGCGGCATATGGATCGTGTGGCTTCGATGCCGTCGAGTCGCGGCATCCGCACATCCATGACCACGACGTCAGGCCGGTTGGCCGTGCACGCCGCTACCGCCTCTACCCCATCGCCAGCTTCGGCGGCGACGGTGAGGTCAGGCTCCGCATCGATGATCAACGCGAGGCTCTGCCGGAGAAGGGGTTCGTCGTCGACGAGCACCACGCGCACCGGTTGGTCTGGGCTGGTCACTGTCGTGCCTCCGGAATCGTGGCCTGCAGACAGAACCCCGCCTTACGCCCATCGGCGCGCGTACGCGGCCCCACGGTCGGGGTCCCGCCGAGGCTCGTGACCCGCTCCCGCAGTCCGATGAGGACGGCGGGATGCTGCCAGGCGCCACGCGCTCGATGTCTCCTCCGAAAGGCTGCCCACCCGAACCGCCGTGTTGGCCGTCGTCCCGGATGTCGTCTTTGACCTCGGGTCTTTACGCAGGATCGTCCAATGGGGCGTCGCCGGGATCATCACGGTCAGGGATGGTTCTTCCCAGTTCCGCAGTGCCGTCGAGGCGGTGTATCGGCGGACACGCTGGCTCAGTCCGGTGATCGGCGGCTACCTCCTCGACAAACTCCTCCTCGCCGATATCAATGGTCCGCCTGCAGCGGACTTCCCCACCCGCCCGAAAACGCTGACCGAGTGTGAGCGGTCCGTCGTGAAGCTCGTGCCGACGGGCTGACCGTCAGCCAAATCGCCCGGCGCCTCCACCGGAGTGAAAGCGCCGTCAAGTATCACCTGTCGAACATGACCGCACGCTTCCAGGCACACAACCGGGCGCACCTGGTTTACTTAGCCATCCGCTCAGGCGAGCTTCCCGTGGCGGCCACAGGCAGCGACACCCCCTGGACTAGCGGCCCGCCCGCCGCGCGCTCCCGCCGGGCCGGCATCCTCCCTCTCCCCGTGCGCCGCCGCTACCCTCCTCACCCGCGTCGTGGGCCGGGTCAGGCGGTGCGGCGGCAGGACGTCAGCGACTGTGGGTGGCTGTCTGCGGTGGACAGCAGCAGGCTCAGCCCGCGCAGCGTGGCTAAGCGGGCCTCGGCGGGCACGGTAACCGTGCGGCCCGTGAGGGCAGCCAGCGAGGTCGCCGCGCCGGGTCGCGTCGCGCCGCCACCGGTGACGAGCAGCCGGCGAGGCCGCCGACTGCCGCAGGGGGCTATGCGCCGCACCGTCTCGGCGATCGCGGGTATCAGGTCGCGCCCGCGGGCGTCGACCCGCTCCGCGGCGGCGACCGCCCGGTCGGCGATCTGAATGACCTCCGTGCGACCCTGGCCGATATCGACGGCGACGACGTCGTCGCCGTCGTCGAGGCGGGGAAAGCACGCCAGGGCGGCGGCGAGTGGCTCCTCCACCGCGCTGACCCGGCCGCCGGTCGCGTGGTGAACCGCTGTCATGATCAGGTGGAGTTGGCGCAGGGTGGCGGTGGCGGGCACACCCACCACGACCGGTGACGGGTCGTCGGCTGGGCGTCCGGTGGCCGCCACGAGGGTGCGCAGCAAGTAGACACAGGCGGCGAGGTTGTCGACGACCCCGTCTCGCACCGGCCAGATGAGCGGGGCGCCGGTGCGCCGGGCTACCTCGAAAGCGGCGCGGCCGGCAGCGCGCTGGTCGGGCACGGGTCCAAAGGCGACGACGGCGGGCTCGTTGACGACGGTCTCGAGGCCGGGAGCCCAGATCCGCACCATGGAGGTGCCGAGGTCAATGGCGAGCGGGTGGCGGACGCCGCGGCGGGCGTAGGCGCCCACGGCGAGCACGCCTCACCACCTCCTGCCGGGGGCGGCGATCCGCCGCACTGAGGACGTCGACATGGGATGCTCCTTTGCGACTGGTCAGGCGAACCACGGCATGGGAATTAGCGAGGTCGCCAGCCGCGGTGGAGCGCGATCCGCTAACCAGGTGGCGACCCAGCGGGACGCGGCGCAGCGCGTGCGTCGCCGCACGGCGCCCCATCCGATAGCCGGGCCGGCTGACAGCAGGACGACCAGCACCGCCAGCAGCAGGGCCGGCAGCGGCGGTCGCCGCGCCCCGGCACGCGCTAGGCGGAGATCATCCATGCGTTCACCATAGCCGCAGACCGCGTCGACCAGCGATAACGCGCCGATAGGGGCGGCTGGTGGCGGGGTGTCGCGGGCGGCCGGCGGGACCCGCGCGGTGGTGGGGATTGATGGCGGTGAGGGTCGGTGTGGGGGTGTCGGGGTCTCCTGGTAGGAAGAGCGGCGGCCGGATCGGGTGTGAAGGAGGAGTCGTATGGCCGCTGCGAACTCCGGGGACGGTTTGTCTGCTGAGGATGTGGCGCGGATTCGGGAGATGCTCGCCGCGGGTCGGAAACCCAAGGTGATGTTCACCGCGGCGGCGGGGCAGATCGCAGGCCAGCTGGGCCAGGTGGTGGAGCTTCGTGATCCGGCTACCTCCGAGGAGTGGGTGGTCGTGCGGTTCGGCCGTGACGAGCTGCCCTTCTCCCCTGCCGAGGTGCGGATCCCGCCGAAGGGCACCTCGACGCGCACGTCGCCGCCGCCAGCGCCCCCGCCGCCGCCCTTCGCGCCGCCACCGCCTGGGGACGCGGCGTTGTCCGAGCGCGCGGACACCCCGCCGGTGGCCACGACCACCCCAAGCTCTGGGGGTCGACCTCCGGCGCGTCGCAGCAAGACCGCCAAGCCCGCGGCGAAGCCTCGACAACCGGGGCTGACGGTGACGTTGTCCTATGAGGACGGTGAGTGGATGGTCTCGGCGATGCAGGGCAGCAAGACGCTGGCTCGCCCGTATGTGGTGAGGCCCGCCGAGGCGCTGCGGATGGTGGCGCTGGTGGACGTGCCGGGGGTTCGGGAGGCGGTGGAGCAGATCCTCGCCGCGGAGCGGGCGGAAGCCGAGCAGCAGGCGCAACGGTTGCGCGCCGAGCTGGCGGAGGTGGAGGCGCGTTTGGCGGAGCTGCGGGAAGCAGCCAGCGGGGCGTGACACATGCTGGCCCGGGGCGTGGTGGCCCCGGGCCAGCGGTGGGTACGCGGGGTGGCTTAGTCGTCGGGGATGTGGGCCACGCCGATGCGCTTGCGGAACACCCAATACGTCCAGCCTTGGTAGGCCAGCACGACCGGGGTGAGCAGCACCGCCACCCACGACATGATGGTCAGCGTGTAGTCGGTGGACGCGGCGTTGTCGATGGTGAGGGTGCCGGCCGGGTCCATGGTGGAGGGCAGCACCGCGGGGAACAGGGCGGCGAACAGCGCGGCGACCGCGCACGCGATGGTCACGGCGGTGCCGGTGAACGCCCAGCCGTCGCGGTGGAGTCGATTGGCCACCAGGGCCCCGAGGAGGGCCAGGGCGGCGACGACGGTGAACGCGATGGCGGCTGGGCTGGTTCGGATCGCCATGGTGCTGCCGAGGAACGCCACGGCGAGCGCGGCGGTGACCACTCCGCTGCGGCGGGCGAACCGGGTGGCGCGCTGCTGGATGTCACCGACGGTCTTCAGGGAGATGAACAGGGCCCCGTGGGTGAGGAACAGGGCCGCGGTGGTCAGGCCGCCGAGCAGGGCGTAGGGGTGGAGCAGGTCAACCAGTCCGCCGACGTACTCGTGGTTGGCGTCCAGCGGCACGCCCCGGACGATGTTGGCGACGGCGACGCCCCACAGCACCGCCGGGATCCACGAGCCGATGGCGATCGCCTTGTCCCAGCGTGCTTTCCACGAGAGCTCGGGGCGCTTGGTGCGGTATTCGAACGCCACCCCACGCACGATCAACGCCATCAAGATGACCAGCAGGGGGAGGTAGAAGCCGGAGAAGAGCGTGGCGTACCACTCGGGGAAAGCGGCGAACATGGCGCCGCCGGCGGTCAGTAGCCACACTTCGTTGCCGTCCCACACCGGGCCAATCGTGTTGATCAGGACGCGGCGTTCGCGGTCGGTGCGGCCGAGCACCGGCAGCAGCATCCCGACGCCGAAGTCGAATCCCTCCAGGATGAAGTAGCCGGTGAACAGGACGGCGATGAGGAGGAACCAGATGGTGGGCAGGTCCACGGTGGGCTCCCTTTAGTAGGCGAAGGCGAGGGGACGGTCCTCGTCGTCGGTTTCCGGTGCGGGCTCGGCCACCGGGGTGAGGTCGGGCAGTCCGGCTTTGGCGTAGCGGATGAGCAGGTGGACCTCGATGATGGCCAGGACCGCGTAAATGAGGGTGAAGGCGGTGAACGAGGTCAGGACTTCGCCGGTGGTGACGGCGCGGGAGACGCCGTCACGGGTGAGCATTTCGCCGTAGACGATCCACGGCTGGCGCCCCATCTCCGCGAAGATCCAGCCGAAGGTGTTCGCCGCCAGCGGCAGCAGCGGCATGATCACGCCGGCGCGGACGAGCCAGCGGGAGGTGGGGATGCGGCCGCGGCGCTGGGCCCACAGCGCCCAGGCGGCGATGAGGGCGGCAACCACCCCGAGACCGATCATGAGCCGGAAGCTCCAGTACGCGACGGGGATCATCGGGACGTAGCTGCCGGGGCCGTACTGGGCGGCGAACTGGGCTTGGAGGTCGTTGATGCCTTTGACTTCCCCGTTGACGTCGCCGGTGGCCAGCCACGACAACAGGTACGGGATTTTGATCGCGATGATTTCGCGGCTGCCGTCGAGGCTGCCGATGGTGAACACCGAGAAGGGTGCGGGGCTTTCGGTGTCGTAGAGGGCTTCCGCGGCCGCCATCTTCATGGGCTGCACCTCGGTCATGATCTTGCTCTGGATGTCGCCGCTGATCACCACGGCGGCGGCGGCGAGGAGGCTGACCCAGCCGCCGAAGCGGACCGCGGCGCGGTGGGCGGCGGCGTCCGGGTGGTGGGGTCGGCGTACGAGGTGCCACAGCGAGACAGCCAGCAGCAGGCTGCCGGCGACCAGGAAGCAGCCGGCGAGGGTGTGCGGGAAGGTCGCCAGGGTGACTTTGTTGGTGAGGACGGCGATGAAGTCGGTGAGCTCCGCGCGGCCGGTTTCGGGGTTGACGCGGTAGCCCACGGGGTGCTGCATCCAGGAGTTCGCGGCGAGGATGAAGTAGGCGCTGAGGTTGGTGCCGATCGCCACTGCCCAGATGCTGGCGAGGTGGAGGCGCTTGGGCAGCCGGTCCCACCCGAAGATCCACAGGCCGAGGAAGGTGGATTCGAGGAAGAACGCCAGGAGCGCTTCGATGGCGAGGGGCGCGCCGAAGATGTCACCGACGAACCGCGAGTAGTCGCTCCAGTTCATGCCGAACTGGAACTCCTGCACGATGCCGGTGACGACCCCCATGGCGAAGTTGATGAGCAGGAGCTTGCCGTAGAACTTGGTGAGCCTGAGGTAGCGCTCGTCGCCGGTGCGGTACCAGACGGTCTGGAGGATGGCGACGAGCGCGGAGAGGCCGATGGTGAGCGGCACGAACAGGAAGTGGTAGACGGTGGTGACACCGAACTGCCAGCGTGCGATGTCGAGGGCGTCCACGATGACTCCAAGCCGTATTTACTACATGGCGTAGTAAATACTACCGGCTGTCGTAGACGATCTCGCTGCGACGCTGGCCACTCGACCTCTCGCGCCCCCACCGGGCGCTCACGGATCCTCGAGCAAGCACCACCGGATCCCCTGCCGTGCACCAGCGGTCGGTGAGTACCTGTGGCCCGGCGGCTGAATGATCACCTCTTCCCAGACTGCCCCCGGAACCGGTCGGCGAGATCGGGGACCTCGTCCATGACCACGTACGCCAGGCCCTCCAACGCCGGCGACTGGGCGTAGAGCATGTTGCGCAGCACCTCGATGGTCATGACCACCACCGGCACGTCGGCGTTGATCGCGTTGTCGCCGGTGAGCAGCCCGTACCGGTCGACAAGGTCGTGGTCCTGCTGGTCCCCCGGGAAAGCCGGAACAGATGCGGGCACAGCGGCGGTGCGTCAACCCCCGCGACCGCGCCGGTCGCGGCTCACGGAAACCCGGCCCCGGCGCGTTGAGGTGACGCGGTAAACGACGGGACAGACCGTGCCAAGGACACCGAGAACAGGCACGCGCACGCGGGCACTTCCCGCAGGCTCGCCCCGCTGCGTCGCGCAGGGCGTGGCGGGGCGAGCCTGCCCGCTACTCGCCGCGCCGTTGCCGCAGGTAGGCCAGCACCGCCTCTCGGGTGGTGCGCACCCCCAGCACGGCACGAGCCTGCGCGATGCGCCGGTTCGCGGTCCGCAGCGACAGATACTCAGCCGCCGCCGCAGACGCGATCGTCTCGCCGTTCGCGAGACGCTCCAACAGAGCGCGTTGCTCGGGCACCAGCCGAGCGATCGGGTTGGACGTGGGATCGTCCGACGGGCTGTCGGGATGGTGGTAGACCGGGCCGTACCGCTCCAAGTCCCCGGTGAGCGTGCGACCGACCGCGCTGGTGGGGTCGACGATCGCGACCACCCCCGCCCCTCGGGAGGCGGCGTGGACCGCCGTCGCGGCGACATCCGCGTTGGGGACCCTTCCGAAGAGCACCAGACGCTGCGCGCTGACATCCCACGGGGTGCGCGGCAAGGTGAATCCCTCCCGCGTCACCCAGCCGTCAGAGGCCAGCCGGCGCAGGACCCGGCCGGCGTCAGTGGCGGTCGGCAGAACGTAGCGAGGCAGCTCGGGTTTCACGGCAACCTCCTGACGCGCGGCCGACCAGCGCCCACGGGGCGCAGACCACCCAGGGGGCGCCTCGGGGCAGCCGGCTCGCTGCTCCGGGGATGGCGAAGCGGAGAGAGATGACGGGATGGTCGGCCGTAGGGCGACGCTGTCGGACCGACCCGGAACCGGATATTCTCGGCGCCCACCCCTGGCGCGGTGGGCGCCACCGTGTCGAGGGTGATGGTGTGTGCTCGCATGTGACCCGGCCCCCCAGCCCGGTCGCGATGGGCGAGTGCGTGCCGCACGGATCCTCCCCGCCAAGGCTCGCGGTCACGGATAGCAACCGCTGGTGGCACGAACATGGGAACGTTTGCCGGCAGAACCCGCCATACCGGCGGTGTGGCGCCGGCGAGTGAGTGACCGGCGGATCGATGGACGACCACAACCGGTTTCGTCATTGTTACCGACAGTGGCCGTCCTGGCGAGTCACGAATTTCGACCCGTCAGACCACCCGAGCTGCGCGGATTTCCCGACATCGCGGCCTCACCCCCGCTGACCTGGGATTTAACCGTCCGTGACCGAGATCCAACAGAGAGTGAGAGCGTCAATGCGCACTGTGACAATCGGAAAGCTGACAGTTACCGTGAGCGTTGCTATCGCGGTATGACACGTCACCGCGCGCCGGACTGTCGCTCTCTCCCCCACCGCGTGCGCGCGCTGAGGAGAGCCTGGGCACGGGCCCGCGGTGGGGCTGGTACCCCACCGCGGGCGGGGACGGTCGCTGCCCGGCCGATCACGTCTCGCGCGCGTTCCCACCGCCTCTTCGGCGGGTTCGGGCCGCCCAGATGACGTACGCGGGATCGCGATCGAGGTTGTGCCGGTCTCGGTCGTAGCGGCGGGTGGTGCGGGGATCGGCGTGCCCCATGGCGTCTTGGACGTCTTCGAGGGGGACGCCTTCGGCACGGGCGGTGGTGGCGAACGCGTGGCGCAGCGAGTGCGGCGACAGGCTGGCCCAGGTGGGGATACCGGCTTCTCGGGCGAGGCGCCGGACGAGGCGGAAGACGGCGTGTCGATCCAGTCGGCGGCCGGTCGAGGTCGTCAGCAGTGGGCCGGTGAGTTTGTCCACGGGAACGTTCTCGGCGGCGGCGCGGGCCTGAAGGTAGGCGTCGACGGCGGCGGCGGTGCCGGGGGCGAGCGCCCGCCGCCGGGGTCGACCGCCTTTGCCGATGAACCGGATGCTGCGGTGGCCCCGCTCGTAGCCGAGGTCGGTCACGTCGAGGGCGACGAGCTCCCCGACCCGCAACCCGAGATCGGCGAGTAGGGCGATCGCGGCCCGGTTGCGGGCGGCGGTGGCGCCGGTCTGGGCCTCGGCGGCGGCGAGCAGCGCGTCGACCTCGTCGGGGGTCAGGCCGACGGTGGCGGAGTGGTCACGGTCGACGCGGGGGCGGTCGGCGCCGGCGACGGGGTTGACCTCGACGGCGCGGAGCTTGACCAGGAAGGTGTACCAGCTTGACAGCGCCGACAGTTTGCGGGCGACTGTCGCGGGGGTGAGGCACCGCCCCGTCCGTGGATCCACTGTGGACTCTAGGGTGCGGGCGTAGGCGTTGACGTCGACGAACGTGGCCTCCAACGGATTGAGCTGCTGCTGCTCACACCAGGCCAACCAGCCGGCGATGTCGCGCCGGTAGGCGGCGCGGGTGTGCTCCGACAGCCGTCGGTTACGCAACCAGGCTTCGGTGAAGTCGTAGGGCGTGGCTCGACGCTGCTGCGGGACCGATGGGGAGGACCGCGCAAGACGCATGGCGGCAATCTTGCAAGGGCAGGGTGCGCGGATGATCCCGACACGCCGAGACCATCGGTTCCACGGAAACGGGCATGCGGCGGGTAATCCGCTGGTCACACCCCTGATACACGAGGGCACCCGGCCCGCGGGCCCCGCGCTCACCTCACCAGTACGGGTATGCGGGCCAGGAGATCGTGACGGTGGTGTGCCGCTTGCGGATGACCCGGGCATCAGGGTCAGCCTCCACCGGTACATTCGCCGGCGTGATCTGAATCCGCGCTGGTGAGCCATACCGGTGGTCGCGATCCCACGCACGCACCAGCTCCACCAACTCGGACGCCAGCTCCTCGCCGTGTGGGCCGTGGCCGCAGGCGCCGTACTCGAATCGCCGCCTCTCGGAATTCAGTGGACGAAGGGCGAGGTAGGCGAAGCTGTCCTCCTCTACCACGGTGGGGGTTTCCAGATAGGAGGCCACCTTGACGAGTCGGTACGCGCTATCGGAGCGGTTGGTGGTGATCAGACCAAACCGGTCGATGCGGGTGGCCAGCCACAGGAGAAGTCCGTCAAATGGCTCGATGCCTCCGATTTGCACTCCCGACCACCGCTCCACGCGGGGCTGGTGCAGCGCGGCCCGCAGTACCTCCCCATCGACATCGGGGGCGTCGTCTTCGTCGAACCACAGAATGATGTCGTTACCGGCAAGCGGTATCCGCCGTTCGGGGTACGCGTCGGCGCCTTGCATCGGCACGAACCCCGCCTGCTTGTGGGACAAGCTCACCAGCCGATCCCCGTCCTTGACCAGGGCTATCGAGCGGTTGAGCCCGCGGATCCGCAGCGGCACCACAAGCACCCCGTCGTCGGTGAGCTGCTGCCACCACGCCGGCGGCACATCCCATGCGGCGGCGGTGACGATGATCCGGTCATAAGGGGCGTACTGCGGGACACCGCCTGCGGCGTCGGCGTGGACGACCCGCACGTGGGGATAGCCGGCGGCGGCGAGGAACTGGCGGGCCCGCTGCACGATGTCCGCGTCGATGTCGACGGTGGTCACCTGGCCACCGGGGCCGACCAGCTCCGCCATCAGCGCCGCGTGGTAGCCCCCGGAGCCGATCTCCAAGCACCGCATCCCCGGGGTGATGTGCGCCTGCCCAGCATGACCGCATGAAGGTAGGGAGCCGATATCGCGCTGGTGGTGGCCCCTTGAGCATCACGTTTGATACGGATGGAGTCGTCGGCGCGGTACGCCTGCTCCAGCGGCACCTCGGGGGCGAACACGTGTCGGGGCACGACGCGGAACGCCGACGCGATCTGCGGCGAGGTGATATCCCCGGCGGTGATGAGGGTGTCGACCAGAGCGTCGCGCAGCGGCTGCGTGGGGTCATCGACAAAGCGAGTGAGCGGTTCGCTGATCATCGGTCCCCCTTCCGTGGCCGGTACGTGTCGCGCCTGCGGGCACCGCGCCGCCTCGGGGCATGGCCCGCGCGCGGCCACGGGC
>DATCMA010000012.1:0-25684 GCA_036563645.1 Micromonospora sp. | reverse complement strand
CCTGCGTCCGGTCTACGGACCGGGCGAGGATCGCAACCGGGGTTGCCCGCAAGATCGCATACGACGTGATCACCAACCTGCGCCGGGTCTACGGATCGGTAGAGGATAGGACGCAAAGGACAGTCTGTCTTGGTGGCGTGGCGGGACGTGCGAGGCGGCGCCGGGCGCTCACGCGACCTGGAAGGAGCGCTTCGAGAGGCCCATCATGTAGCCCTCGATGGTCGTCTGCGCCGGCTGGTCCTCGCGGCTAGCGGCACCGAGGGTGACGAACAGCGGGGTGTAGTGCTCGACGGTCGGGTGCGCGTACGGCATCCCCGGCGCTTTGGTGCGGAAGGCGGCCAGGGTGTCGACGTCGCCGCGGGCCAGCGCGTCGGCGGCCCACGCGTCGAAGTCCGCCGACCAGGAGGGCACCGCCCCGAAGAGCATCTCCTGGGTGATGAACGGCAGGCCGTGGGTCATGAACCCCGAGCCGATGATCAGCACGCCTTCCTCACGCAATGGCCGCAGCCGCCGGCCGAGTTCGAGCAGCCGGTCGGGGTCGTGGGTGGGCATGCTGAGCTGGAGCACCGGCACGTCGCCCAGCGGATACATGATCTTCAGCGGCACCCACGCGCCATGGTCGAGGCCCCGGTTGGTGTGCTCGTACACCGGCTCGGTGTCCGGCATGAGCGCGGCCACCTTCCGGGCCAGCTCGCTCGCGTCCGGGGTGGGGTAGGTCATCTGGTAGTAGCGCGGGTGGAATCCGTAGAAGTCGTAGACGAGGGGCGTGTTCGCCGCCGAGGCGGACAGCGCCAGCGGCGCGGATTCCCAGTGCGCGCTGACGATGAGGATTCCCCGCGGCTTCGGCAGGCTCTGCGCCCACTGGAAGAGCTGCCGTATCCACTCGGCATCGTCGAACAGCGGCGGCGCGCCGTGGCTGAGGTAGAGCGCGGGCAGCGCGCCGTCCGCTGGAGTCCAGACTCGCTGCGCGCGGGCGGCCGGCAGGGCTTCGGGCAGGAACTCGTCGAACGCGCCCGCGGGCACCTCGGGGTTGAGCAGGCTTCTCATGGCATCTCTCGGTTCGCTGGCTCGGGTTCCGGTCACCAGGAAGTTTACTAGCAGATATTTGCTGCATCAATAATCCCCTAGTCAAGCTACGCTGCCATGGGTCGCCTGCGAGACTTCGTAGCGCGTCAATCAAGGGTGGTGGCGCGCCGCGCGAGCTCCAAAAGACGGGGGACACCGGTCTCGAGGGTGGGCGCGAACGTCGTGTCGTCCGGCCGTTCCCCGTTCAGCCAGCGCGTGTAGATGGCCTCACAGAAGACGGCGGCCTTCCACAGCGCGAGCGCCTGGTACCAGCCGAGCCCGTCGACCGAGCGCCCCGACCGCTCGGCGTACCGCGCAATCAACTCCTTGCGCGTGAGGAAGCCGGGGCCGCGGGTGACCGGGGACAGCTCCAGCGGAGACGAGGGGTACCCCTCCTCCGCGTACGTGGCGACCAGGTAGCCGAGGTCGGCCAGCGGATCCCCGATCGTGGCCATCTCCCAGTCCACGACCGCCTGCACGCGGGCGGGGGACGACGGCTCATAGATGAGGTTGCCGAGCCGAAAATCGCCGTGCACCAGCGCGGGCGGGCCCGAATCCGGAAGGTTCCTCTCCAGCCAGTCGGCGAGCTTGGCGACCTCGGGGATATCGCGCTTGGTGTTGTACTCCCACAGTTGCGCGAACCGCGCCACTTGCCGGCGGAGATAGCCGTCAGGGCGGCCGAAGGTGCCTAAGCCAGCCGCGACGTAATCGACGGCGTGAATGCTGACCAGGGTGTCGACGAGCCGCTCACTGATCCGGCGGCGGTCCGTCTCGTTGTCGAGGTACGCCGGCAGCGTATCGGTGATGACCGTCCCGTCGAGATACGCCATGACGTAGAACGGGACCCCGAGCAGCTCGGTATCTGGGCACACCGCCAAGACCTCCGGCACCGGCACATCGGTCTTGGCGAGCGCCTGGAGCAGCCGGGACTCGCGCATCATGTCGTGCGTCGACGGCGGCAACGGAGGACGCGGCCCCCGGCGCAGGACGAATCGCTCGGTGCCTCGGGTAATGAGGAACGTGACGTTCGATTGACCTTCGCCAATTCGCTGGACCTGTAGCGGCCCCCGCCCCAGGCCGTGGTCGTCGAGGAACGCCTCCACGCGGTCGAGCACGAGCAACGGCGGCGGACCGTCCGGCGCGATGGCGTCGGCGGTCGGCACGATATCGGGTGTCGTCATGCCGCTGTCCTCCGCACGCTCCTGGCCGCGCGACGCGCGATAGCCCATCGATGCACCTCTGACGGTCCGTCGTAGATGCGGAACGGCCGGACCTCGGAGAAGAAGGCCGCGAGGGGGAAGTCATCGGAGACGCCATCGCCGCCGCAGAGCTGCATGGCGCGGTCGATGACGCGGTTCACCGCTTCCGCGACGTGGACTTTGGTGACGGACGCGAGGTGACGGCCAGCGCGTTCATCGGTGTCGAGCAGCCAGCCGTTCTTGGCGATCAGCGCGTCACTGGTCTCGATGTCGATGACCGAATCGGCGATCATCGCCTGCGCCATGCCGAGGTCGGCGAGCGCGCTGCCGAAGAGCCGGCGCTCGGTGGCGCGCTCGAGCGCGATGTCGAGCGCGCGGCGAGCGAGGCCCAGCCAGCGCATGCAGTGTGTGAGACGGGCTGGTCCGAGACGCACCTGCGCGTACCGAAATCCCTTACCGACCTCGCCGAGGACCGCGTCGTCGGGAACGAAGCAGTCGCGGAACGTCACGCGCATGTGGCCGCCGATGATTGAGCGGTCGATGGTGGGGATGTGCCGCTCGAGCCGCATGCCCGGGTTGTCAGCGTCCACAATGAACATCGTGGCGCCGTCGGAGCCCTCGTTATCGACGTCGGTGCGGGCCATGCAGATGACGAACGCGGCCCCCTCCGCCCCGCTGATGAAGCGCTTCTCACCGTTGATGATCCAGCCACCGGAGGTCCGGACCGCGGTGGTGCTCAACGCGGCCGGGTCCGCGCCCGCGCCGGGGTGCGGCTCGGTCATGGCGAACGCCGACCGGACCTCGCCAGCGGCCAGGGGAGCGAGATAGCGCTGCTTCTGCTCGGGGGAGGCGACGACGTTCAACAGGTGCATGTTGCCTTCGTCCGGGGCAGCGCAGTTGAGTGCCTGCGGCCCGGCGAGGCTGCGCCCGGCTTCTTGGAAAATCGGGCTCCAGTATCGGATGGGCAATCCGTGACCGCCGTATTCGACCGGCACGTGCGGCGCGAACACTCCCGCCTTTCGCGCCTCCTGCTGCAACATCGTCCGCGTCTCGGCCGACAACACCTCGCCGGGTTTGGGCTCCGCCGGTATGACGACCGTGTCGATGAATTCTCGGGTCCGCGCACGCAATTCTTCGACGTGCGCGGGCAGCGCGAAATCTGTCATGACAACCTCTGTCGGCGTGTGTGTGTGCGAATTCCGCTTTAGCGACGAATGGCGCGCACCTGCATGCCGGTCGTGTCGATAGCGGGCCGCCGGCCCATCATCAGGTCGACGAGAACGCGACTGGAGCCACAGGCCATGGTCCAGCCCATGTGTCCATGCCCGGTGTTGTAGTACAGGTTCTCGTGCTTGCCCCGGCCGATGATGGGCGGGCCGTCCGGGGTCATCGGGCGCAGGCACGCGCGCGCGGAGACCTGATCCCAGTTGGTCGCGTTGGGGAAGAGTTCGCGGCCCGTGCGGAGGATGTTCGACAGGTCCGAGTGCTTCCAGGTGCGGCTGTAGCCGGCGAACTCCGCCGTGGACGACACCCGCAGGCGATCACCCATGCGGGACCACGCGACCAGCGTCTTCTCGTCGACGCCGGGCACGGTCGGGGCCGCTTGCGGATCGATGATCGGCACCGTGATCGAGTAGCCCTTGGCGGGGTAGATGGGCAGGTGCTGCCCCACCGTCCGGGACAGGTGCGGGCTGTAGATGCCGTTGGCCAGCACGAAGTAGTCGGCGACGAAGGTGCCGCGGTCGGTCTCCACCCCGGTCACCCGGTTCCCGCTCTTGAGGAGGCGCTTGGCTGTGGTGTTGAAGCGGAATTCGACGCCGAGCGCGCGGCACCGCTCCGCGAGGGTCTTGGTGAACTTCTCGCAGTTGCCGCTCGCGTCCGTCTTGCAGTGAATCGCTCCGGCGATGATGCCTTTCGCTGACGCGAAGGCCGGGTCGTGCTGGGCGAGCTCCTCGCCGGAGACGATGTCCATCTCCATGCCATGCGAGCGCAGGAGCTCCATTTTGGCCATGCCGAGCTCAAGCTCGCGCTCCTCGCGGTACAGGTAGAACGCGCCGCGCTGCACCTGGTGGTAGTCGATGGACTCCTCCTCGGCGAGCTTATCCAGCTCCTGTTGGCTGTAGGCGCACAGCTTCATCTTGATGATGGTGTTAATCCGAGCCCGCTCGGAGGTGCATTCCCGCAGGAATTGCAGCCCCCACCAGATGAGCCGCGGATCCGGGCGGAGCTTGACGCGGATAGCTGTCGCCTCACCCATGAGGGATTTCAGCAGCATTTTGGGGGCGGCGGGGGAGGCCCACGCGAACGAGTGGCCCGGTGCGATCAGTCCAGCGTTTCCCCCGCTCGCGTCCTGTCCCACATCGTTGAGCTTTTCCAGAACGGTGACCTCGTGTCCTTCGCGCGCGAGGTAGTAGGCCGTGGTCACACCAACCACGCCGCCACCAATCACAATCGTCTTCATGGTTCTCTTCCAGCGGCAATCGAGGGGCAATCGAGGGGTGAGTACTGCGAGGAGGACGGCGGACTATTGCGGCAGAGCGGCGACCGCCTGAATTTCCACGACGAGCCCAGGCAGCAAGAGGCCGGCGACGACGGTTGCCCGAGCCGGCCGGTGGTCACCGAACTCGGCCGCCCAGGCCTCGTTGAACGGCCCGAAGTGCTTGAGGTCGGTGATGAAAACCGTGGCGCTGACGATGTCGTTGAGCGTCGCCCCCACCTCAGCGAGGATCGTGCGAATGCGGCCCAGCGCGTACGTGGTCTGCGCCTTGGGGTCGTTCGGGGCGACCACGTTGTTCTCGGGATCGAGCGCCACTTGGCCAGCGATGTGAATGAAACCGTTGGCGATCGCGGCCTGCGAGTACGGGGCGATTGCGGGCCCGAGTTGGGCAGGGTTGAGGACGGTGACGTTAGCCATTGACTGACTCCTTACGTGTGACGTGGTTGTGCTGAATCGCTTAGAACAATCCGCTGTAGGTGCGGGGCACCACGGCGTCGTGGACGTACCGGATAAAGCCAGCCCAGTCGAAGACAGGTAATCCGGTGGCCTCGTGAATCGCCGCGGAGTACGGCGGCAAGTCACTGCATTCCAGCATGAAAGCGCCGATGGACGGCTCGCGCTTGAGCAGGTCGAGAGCGGTTTCCACGACCTCAGCGCGGATACGGTCGGAGTCGAGGACGCCGGTCTCTTTCAGAATGACGTCGTTCCAGTGGGGCTGATGGTCGAGCCCTTGGAAGACCACCCGGTCAACCTCGGTGATGCCGACCGCGGCGAGCAACTCGTCCGTGATGCTCGGTCCGTTCGCGACCAACACGGCGAGCTTGTGGTCGGCGCTGAGCATCCTGACGAGCATCGGGACCTGGAGCAGGCTGGACATGAAGACGGGCACCCGCACGCTGTCGGCGACGGCCTGCTGGTAGCTGGCCATGAAGCCGCAGTTGCCGGTGATGGCGCGGACGCCTTCCTGCTCTAGTTGCTGAGCGGCTTTGACAAACAGGTCCACGAAGTGGCTGTCGTCTCCGCTGAGGACATTGGCCCCGGCCGCGCCTTTCACGCTCAAGTAGCGGACGGGGAAGTCAAACGTGTAGGCGTTGTTGAGGTCGCCTGGGATGAACGGGATATGCCACTCAGCGCACAGAATTCCGATGGGGTATCCGTAGGCTACCTGTCCCGGGCGGGCATGAAAGACGGGCATCCCTATCCCTCACTTCTCCGCTGAAGCGTTCTGGGCTACGGTGGCCTCCTCGGGCAGATCCGCGGGCAGTCCGCCGAGGTACAGTTCGCGGACCTGGGGATTGGCCAGCAGCGCGTCGGCCTGGTCGCGGAGGGCTACGCGACCGGTGACGAGGACGACGCCGACATCGCTAATGGCGAGGGCTTGTGCCGCGTTCTGCTCCACGATGAGGACCGTGATCTTGTCGCGGTCGCGGATGTCGGCGATGGTTTCGAACAGCTCGCTGACCTTGGCGGGCGACAGGCCGGCGCTCGGCTCGTCGAGCAGCAGAATCCGCGGTCTGGGCATGAGCGCCCGGCACACCGCCAGCAACTGGCGTTCGCCACCCGAGAGGGCGTCCGCCCGGGTCCGGGCGCGCCGGCCGAGGGCGGGGTAGCGGTCGAGGAGCTCCTCGACCCGCCGGTCCCGCTCCGCGCGCGGAAGGTACTGCCCACCGGCCCGCAGGTTGTCGCCGATGCTGAGCGCCCCAAAGACGTTGTCGAGCTGTGGCACGTACGCGATGCCGTGCTCACGCACCCTCTTGTAGGTGGGCAGGTTGGTGCAGTCGACGCCGTCGACGGTGATCGTCCCCGTACGGGCCCGAACGAAGCCCATGATGCATTTCAATAATGTGGACTTTCCGGAGCCGTTCGGCCCGATGATGGTGACGATTTGACTGTCCGCGACGTCGAGCGAAATTCCGTTGAGAATGTTGACGTCAGGCACGTAGCCGGCGGACACGTTGGAGACGCTGAGTCCCATGGCTTGACTCACTCTTCCCCGGTGACAGCGGTTGTTTTGGGCGCTCCGAGGTACGCCTCCACGACGCGAGGGTTGTCTTTCAGCTCGCTCGGGTGGCAGTTGGCGATGACCTCGCCGCGGTCCAGGACGTAGACGCGGTGGCACAAGCGGGTGATGAAATCCATGTCGTGCTCGATGATCAATAGGGAGGTGCCCGACTTGTGCACCTCTTTGAGGTGCTCGACGAGGCCGAGCCGCAGGGTCGGGTTGACCCCCGCGGTCGGCTCGTCGAGGAGCAGCACGGACGGCTTTTCCATCAATGCCGTGCCGATGCTCAGCAATTTCTGCTGCCCACCGGAGAGCTGTCCGGCCGGTTGGTGCGTGAGGTGGCTGAGCTTGAGCATGTCGAGCAGCTCGTGGGCCCGCCGGATCGCCTCCCGTTCCTCCGCCTGGCGGTGTTTGGGCCGGAACAGGCCGAACATGCTGGCGCCGACGGGGAGGGACGCGCCACAGAGCATCGCTTCCAGCACGGTCATCTTCATGGGCTGACTCGGTAGCTGGAACGTGCGGCGCACCCCGAGTCGGCTGATTTTCCACGCCGGCAACCGGTCCAAGCGGATGTCGCCGAATCGAATCGTGCCCTCGTCCGGCGACAAGAAGCCGGAGAGGCAATTCAGCAATGTGGTCTTGCCGGATCCGTTGGGGCCGACCAGTCCGACGATCTCGCCCGGCTGAATCGAGATGCTGACCCGGTTGAGGACGGTCATGCCGCCGAACTGTTTGCTGACCTGGTCAGTGACGAGCATCGACCCTCCTCAAACGTTCGGGGATAAGACCGCTCGGCTTGAACATCAGGAATGCGGTGAGCATCACGCCGATCAGCAGCAACCGGATGCTTCCCGCGCTTTCTGCCGGAATGGGCAGGTAATCCTTGATGAACCGCGTGCCGGTGTAGACCAGCTGGACGGCGAGGGCCCCGAGGATCGCCCCCGAGGTGTTCCCCATACCACCGACGATGAGCATGGTGAAGATGAGGAACGTCTCGATCGGCAGCAACTGGTTGGGGCCGATGAACGAGATGTACATCGTGTAGACGCTGCCGCCGACCGCGGCGATCGGAGCCGCGATCATCAGCAGCCGGACTTTCGCGCCGGTAACGTTGTGCCCGAGGGATTCGGCGAGCAGTGGCTGTTCGCGCAGGAGCCGCAGCACCCGCCCGAACTGGATCGCCGTGAGCCGTTCGGCGAGCCACCATCCCGCGGCGAGCAGGCCGAGGGCGGTGACGATCCAGCCGATGCTCGCCGCTGTCGTGCTCAACCCGGTGAACGGCCCGGCGATGCCGCCGATTCCTTGGGCGCCGCCGGTCAACTCGGTCTCGTTCGTCGCGATGAGCCGCAGACACTCCGCGATGGCGAGGGTGACGATGGCCCAGTAGTCGGCGGCGAGCGTTCGGCCGATGCGTCCCACCGCGGCCCCGAGGACAGCGGCGGCGACGATGCCGACGAGCACACCCAGCACCCAGTGGCCGCCATGCAGGGCGACGATTCCGGTGGCGTAGGCCCCGACGCCGAAGAACGCGACGTGCCCGAAGTTGAGGAGACCGGTGACACCGGCCTGCAGGTTCAGGCTGATGGCGAGCAGACCGTAAATCGCGGCAACGGTGACGAGATAGAGGAGGAAATCAAGCACGGCGACCACTCCTGCCGAAGATGCCCTCCGGCCGCAGCAGCAGCACGAGGATCAACACCAGGAATCCCACGGCGGGGCGGTAATTGACGGGGAGGTACGCGTCTCCGCCCACGAGAGCACCGAAGTTGATGCCGAGTGCCGCGTTCTCGGCCAGTGCGATCAGGGTTGCGGCGATCACGGCGCCGGCTGGGTTCCCGATGCCACCAGTGATCGTCGCGGCAATCACGGGCAGCAGCAGCATCGCGCCCATGTTGAGGTCGAGAGACGTGTCGAGCCCCAGCAGGATGCCTCCCAGTCCCGCCAGCATGGCGGCGATGAAGGTCACGAGATTCCGGATCCGTCGGGTGTTGATGCCGCTTGCCTCCGCCAGCTGGGGATTGACGGCGACGCCTCGGATCGCGCGTCCGGGCCGGCTGAACCAGAGGAAGCCGAAGAACAGCGGCAGGGTGACGGCCGTGATAGCGATGATCAGAATCTGCGTGCGCGTGATGACCGCGTCCCCGATGGTGAATCCAGCGGTGAGCGGTACGGCAAGAGCGCGGGGCCGCGGGCCCGCCACGGTCTGAATGACCGCCGTGATGACAATGGACACCGCCAAGGTGCCGATGAGCGCGCTCGCGGCCCCGCTGCTCGCTAGGCGTTGGAAGAACCAACGCTGCAAGCCCAACCCGAGCAACCCTGTTGCGGCGATTGCTAGGATCGCCGCAGGGAGGAGCCCGAGGCCCAGCGAGATCGTGGCGAAGTAGGTGAGGTAGCCCGCGATAGGGGCGTACTGCACGTGGGCGACATTGGCGAATCGGACGATGCCCCAGGTGAGGCTGAGCCCGACCGCGATCAGGCTGAGCTCCGCGGCGCGTACGGCACTGTCGATGAGCACTTGCGTCATCGGTGACCGCTTTCTCTCAGGACGGGGGATGGGATAGAGCGGTGGTTCGGGTTGGGCGAGGGGTGCATTCCGGTCCTCTGCCTCAGTTCGCCGGCTCCAGCTTTCCGCCGGTGTACTTCAGTACGGCGTACGGCTGATCCGAACGCTGGTTCTGGGCGTCGAACGCGATTTGCCCAGTGACGCCCGAGTAGTTCTTGCCGATTTCCTTGAGCGCTGCGGCGATCTGCTGAGGCTCGGTCGACTGGGCTTTCTCGATGGCGGCCGCCGCCATCATCACCGCGTCGTACGCGTAGCCGCTGAACGTGGTCGCGAACGCCTGGTTGTACTTGGCCTTGTAGGCGTCCTCGTAGCTCTTGCCGTCCGGGCCGATGTAGTTGACGTCCATGCCCAGCTGACCCTCGACCGCCCTGGGGTCGGCGTCGGCGGTGCACATCGAGAGGTAGATCGCGAACCACGGCACGGCCTTCGACAGCCCGAGCTCGAAGGCCTGGCTGGTGAGGACCTTCGACTCCTGCCCGTAGGCGCTGTACACGATGACGTCGGGCGAGCCACCCCGCAGCCGCTGGAGCTCGGCGCGGTAGTCGGTCTGGCCTTCGGTGTAGAGCACGGTGTTGGTCACCTGACCGCCGAGGCCTTCGAACGCGGCCTTGAAGGTGTCCGCGACGCCGCTGCCGTACGCGTTGTTGGGCGCGATGAGGGCGGCCTTGCGGTAGCCGTTGCGGTGCAGGTACTCAGCGGTGAATTTGCTGGCGATGGTGTCCAGGCCGATGGTCGAGAACGACAACGAGCCGATCTTCGCGACGTCGGGGGACGACGAGCCGACGTTCATGTGAACCAGGCCCTGCTGCTGCAGGAACTGGCCAAGGGGGATGGTCACGCCCGAGGAGTACTCGCCGATAACGACCGGCACCTTGTTGGCGGAGGTCAGCTTGCGAGCGGCGTCCAGGGCGGACGCGGCGGTGCCTCCGGAATCCTCGACGATGACGTTGATCTTCTTGCCGAGGACGCCGCCATTTGCGTTGATCTTTTCGACCGCGAGCTCGATGCCCCGGCGCTGGTCTTCGCCGATCGTGGCGCTCGCGCCCGTGAGCGGGATGACCGCACCCAGGTTGATCGTGTCGCCGGAGGCGGCGGCGTTGCCACCGCTCGCGGGTTCCTTAGCGCTCCCACCGACGGTGGCGGACTGGCCACTGCAAGCAGACAGTAAGGCGAGGGTCGTTACCGCAGCCAAGGTCGACAGACGGGTTCTCAGATTCACCGCGTCCTCCGAGAGGGATCCTGTATGCCGGTCTGTATACTGACCGGTATCCTGTGGCCAGGTATCCTGAGGACCGGATCACGTCGAAGTCAAGAGGGGAGAAGAAAAAGCGCTGGTAATGGGGATGATGACTGCGTGTCGTAGCGAAAGCCGTCACCCGTTAGGGGTTCGTGCCACGCCGAAAAAGACGGACATCGACATGAGTAGGCGCGAGGGGTAGACCTCTAGACTGAGGTCGGCCGCGAACCCCCCACAAGAAAGGACACTTTTGGACACTCCCGGACGGCCCCTCGAGCAAGGCGAGGCTCAGTCCCTTGCCGAGAACGTCTACCAATCCCTGCGGACCTCGATCTTGCACGGCACCTACCGCCCTAATCAGCGGTTGGTAGAGACGGTGATCGCTGAGGAGCTGGGGGCTAGTCGTACTCCGGTTCGGGAGGCGCTTCAGCGGCTCGGCAACGAAGGGTTGATCACGAAAAGCCGACACGGCTGGCTGGTCCGCGAGTTCACCGTCGACGAGATCCGCGAGATCTACGAGGTGCGGACGGCGCTGGAGGGGTATGCGGCGCGGCTGGCCGCTCAGCGCGCCACCGACGAGGACATCCGGCGGCTCGCGGACTTCATCAGCGAGCAGCACGCGCTGATGGCGGATGCCTCGGCCACCCGGTCAGCGGTGGTGGAGCTCAACGAGCGCTTTCACAACGCGGTCATCGCCGCGGCGGGCAATCAGCGGCTCTACAGGTTCATCAACGCCAACCGCATGTACTACTTCAACTATCGGTTGGCCTCGCTCTACACCGACGAGCAGGTAATTAAGTCCCTCGAGGAGCACGAGCAGCTCTACCAGGCCATCCGGAACCGCGAACCAGACAAAGCGGACGAGTTGGCTCGTGCGCACATCAATGTCGCGCTAGAGCTCATCGAAAAGCACCTGGCGTAGTCCGATTCCCCGACCGGGCGACTACGGCTCTCTGTCCCCCAATTCAGCCCTGGCCCTCATGGACGCAAAGCTGTATACAGATCGGTATACCGAGGGCCTTCGCATGAAGGGGTGGTCATGGCTCACTCAGCACCTCAGGCGAGCCGGCCCGGTGCCGCTGTCGTGACCGGCGGCGCGAAAGGCATCGGCTTCGCCATCAGCCTCGAATTGGCCCGCCGTGGTTATGCCGTTGTGGTGACCGGCCGCGACCAGGCCGCCCTCGACCGGGCAACACGGGAGATCCGCGCTCAGGTCACGGATGCGCGGGTGACCGCCGTCCCACTCGACGTCACCAGCAGCGCGTCGGTGTCGGAGGCTTTCGCCGTCGTCGCGGACGTCGCGCCCCTGTCGGTGTTGGTCAATAACGCCGGCGTCATCGCTCGCCGTCCGGCAGCGGAGCTTCCCGATGAGGATTGGTCACGGGTTATTGAAACCGATCTCAGTGGAGTCTTTCGCTGCGCTCGGGCGGCCTTTCCGCTGTTCATCCAGAACGGTGGCGGCGCCATTGTCAACGTCGCTTCTATCGCCGCGACTGTGGGCATCAGCGGCCGCGTCGCGTACACCTCCGCCAAAGCCGGGGTTGAAGGACTGACCCGCACGCTCGCTCTCGAATGGGCGGCGTCGGGTATCCGGGTCAACACGGTGGCGCCCGGGTGGACGTTGACGGAAATGGTCGAGAGCGGCATCGCCAGCGGGCAACTCAACCACGACGCCCTGGTTGCCCGCATTCCGCTCCGCCGGCTCGCCAACCCAGCCGAAATCGCCGACGCGGTCGCCTACCTCGCGTCTCCGCAAGCCAGCTACATCACGGGCCAGACCCTCGTCGTCGACGGCGGTTTCTTAATCAACGGAAACGCGTAAGCGGAATTCAGGCTACCCAGCGGCATCCCCATGTCGAATCGAAGGACGAAAGAAATGGTCACCCTTGAGCCACAGTTCAGCCCTACCGATGGGGCGGCTGAACCGTACACGGTGTTGTTACCGGACGGCACACTGCGGGACGGCGCGACACCGTCTATGTCAGACGACGAGGTCGTCGAAGCCCTGCGCCTCATGCTGTTGACCCGCACCTTCGACGACAAAGCATTCCGCATGCAGCGACAGGGCCGATTCGGCACGTTCTCCCAAGTGCGCGGCCAAGAGGCGGCGGTCACTGGATCCGCCGCCGCATTGGATCCCCGGCGAGACTGGGTGGTTCCGCAATACCGCGAACTGCCCGCGCTGCTCCGCCAGGGCCTGCCCCTGAAGCAGTTCATCTTGTACTTCACCGGCAATCCGGCCGGCGGTGGCGTGCCCGAGGGGGTCAACTGCCTGCCGTTGAACATCGCGCTGGCCGCCCAGGTGCCCCACGCGGTCGGCCTCGGTTGGGGCCTGCGGCAGCAGGGCAGCGACGCCGTGGTCATCACCTACTTCGGCGACGGTGCGTCCTCGGAAGGCGACGTCCACGAGGCGCTGAACCTCGCCGGCATCGTCAAGGCGCCCGTGGTGTTCTTCCTCTCCAACAACGGCTGGGCGATCTCGACGCCGCGGTCGAAGCAGTCGGCCGCGCGCACTCTCGCGAGCCGAGCCATCGGGTACGGGATGCCCGGTGTCGTCGTCGACGGCAATGACCTGTTGGCGGTGCACGAGGTCACCGCACAGGCGGTGCGGCGTGCGCGCGCGGGCGAAGGACCGACCCTGATCGAGGCGATCACCTATCGCACGGGGCCCCACAACACGGCCGACGACCCCACCCGCTACGTCAACGACGAGGAGCTGAAGCACTGGCAGCAACTCGATCCGATTGACCGGGTGCGTCGATACCTCACCGCGCGCGGCCGATGGAACGAGGAGATTGAGGCCGAGGTCGACGCCCAGAACAAGGCGATTGTCGACGAGGCGTTCGCCGAAGCGGCGGCGCATCCCGCGGTCCACGCCGACCAACTGTTCGCACACCTCTACCACCAGTTCCCGTCCCGCGTCAGCCGTCAGCGGGCTGAATTCGCGGCTCACTCGTAGGAGGGCGACGTGCCGGTCATGACGATGGTCGAGGCGATCCGCGACGCCTTGTTCCTGGAAATGGAGCGGGACGAGCGCGTGATGGTCATCGGCCAAGACGTTGGACGGCTTGGAGGTGTTTTCCGAGCCACCGATGGATTGCAAGAGAAGTTCGGCGAAGACCGGGTCGTCGATATGCCGCTCGCGGAGGCGGTGATCGCCGGCTCAGCGCTCGGTCTCGCGGTCTCCGGAATGCGGCCCGTCGCCGAGATCCAGTTCCTGGGCTTCGGTCACCAGGCGTTCCACCAGATTGGTCCGCACATCGCCCGGATGCGGTACCGCTCACAGGGCCGATTCGCGGCGCCTTTGACGATCCGCGCACCGTTCGGCGGTCTCGTCCGCACACCGGAACACCACTGTGACGCGATCGAAGCCCAATTCGTGCAGTGCCCCGGGCTCAAGATCGTGATGCCGGCGACCGCGTACGACGCCAAGGGGTTGCTGCTGGCCTCGATTCGCGATGACGACCCCGTGCTGTTCTGTGAACCCCTGCGCGGCTATCGGCTCATCAAGGATGAGGTGCCCGCCGGTGACTACACCGTGGAGCTGGGCAAAGCCCGCGTCGCGCGGGAAGGCGATGACGTCACCATCATCGCCTGGAGCGCAATGGTGAAGACCGCGGAACAAGCCGCGGACCTGCTCGCCGAGCAGGGGGTGTCGGCGCATGTGCTGGACCTGCGCTGCCTCGTCCCGCTGGATGTCGAAGCCATTGTCGAGGCGGTCGAGCGCACCGGGCGGGTCGTCGTCGCTCACGAGGCGCCCTTGACCGCGGGCTTCGGCGCCGAAGTAATCGCGACCATCAACGACGAGGCGTTCTACGCGCTGGAAGCACCAATTCGGCGGGTGACTGCCCCGGACACTCCGTATCCCTTGGCCGGGGTGGAGGACTTCTACGTACCCAATGCCGAGCGCATCGCGGCGGCAGCACTCGATGTCGTGCGGACGGTGGCCTGATGCGTCACGAATTCATGCTTCCCGATCTCGGGGAGGGTTTGGCCGAGGCAGAAATTCGCAACTGGCTGGTCGCGATTGGGGACACGGTCACGGAAGACCAAGCCCTCGTCGAAGTCGAGACGGCCAAGGCCGTGGTCGAAATTCCCTCACCGGTGACCGGAACACTGGTCGAAGTGGGTGGCGACCCGGGAACCGTCCTTCCCGTTGGCGCTCTGCTGGCCGCGTTTGAGGTTGCCGACCGCGCTGATGCGGGAGGCGGCGCGGGCTCTCCGCCGGCGGCCACCACCGACGCCCCGTCCGCCGCCGCTTCCGCGTCGGAGGCGAAGGCGACGGGTGACGCCGCGCGCGCCTCGACCGGCCGTCGCGCCCGTCGCGTGCTCGCGTCGCCCGCCACGCGCAAGCTCGCGGTCTCGCTCGGTGTGGACATCGCGTCCATCCCGGGCACCGGCCCCGGCGGCAGGGTCACCCGGGAGGACGTCGAGCGGGCTGCCCAGCGTCAGCCGAGTCAGGCGGTGAGCGCTCCCGCCGTAGCCGCGCAGCCGGTAGCCGAGGCGGTCCGGCAGCGTCCCGGTGACGAGGAGGTTCCGCTGCGGGGCATCCGCCGCCAGGTGGCGCGGACCATGACCCGGTCGTGGACCGAGATTCCGCACATCACCGAGTTCCGCGAAGTGGACGCCACCCAGCTCATCGCGGCGCGCGAGGCGTTGCGCCGCCGCGCGGGGGACGCCGGTCGCGCCATGACCTTCCTGCCGTTCTTCGTCTTGGCGTGCACGGCGGCCCTCAAGCGGCATCGCATCCTCAACGCGAGCCTCGACATCGCACGCGAGACGATCATCTATCGGGGCGCGATCCACATCGGGATCGCGACGGCGACCGACGACGGGCTCATCGTGCCTGTCCTGCACGACGCCGATCGCCTCTCGCTACGTGAGATCAACCAACGGATCGCCGACCTCGCTGAAGCGGCACGTGCCCGTCGCCTCCGGCCCGATCAGCTCGACGGCGCCACGTTCACCATCTCCAACTTCGGCAGCTACGGCACGTGGCTCGGTACGCCGATCATCAATCCGCCGCAGGCGGCGATCGCTGGTTTTGGACGCATCGAGGACCGGGTCGTCGCGGTCGCCGGTCAACCCGTCGTCCGCCCGACCCTGCCGATCGCGGTATCCGCCGATCATCGCTTGATCGACGGTCACGTCCTGGGCGCGTTCGTCAACGAGCTGGCGGCGTTGCTCGAAAACCCGATCGTGCTGCTTGGGGAGGTGCGCTGACGTGGTCGTCGGAGAAGTCCCCGAGTCGGTCGACCTCCTCGTCGTCGGCGGTGGTCCCGGCGGTTACGTCGCCGCGATCCGGGCAGCCCAGCTCGGTCGCTCCGTCGTGCTCGTCGATCGCGACGGCGAGGCCGGGCTGGGCGGGGTCTGTCTCAACGTCGGGTGCATCCCGAGTAAGGCGCTCATTCAAGTCGCCGACGCGGCGCACGCGATGAGTCGACTGGCACCGGCCGGGCTGACCGCCCAAGGGTCGGTCGACTTGTCGACCTGGCAATCGTGGCGCCGCACCCTCGTCCACGGCCTCAACGACGGCATCCGGGCGCTGCTGCGCGGCGTCAACGTGACCGTGCAAGCCGGTGACTTGCGGTTCACCCGGCCAAACCAGGCGGTCGTCGCCACCCCGGAAGGCACCGCCCGGTATTTCGAGTTCACCGATGTCGTCATCGCCACGGGCTCTCGGCCCGCGCCGCTGCCGGGGCTCGTCCCCGACGGGCGACAGATTCTCGACTCCACCGGCCTGTTGGGCCTGACGGAGATTCCCCAACGGCTGGTTGTCATCGGCGGCGGCTACATCGGACTCGAACTCGGGACCGCGTTCGCCAAGCTCGGCACCCAGGTCACGATCGTTGAGGCGACCAAACACCTCCTGCCGACCATGGACGCGGCCCTCGTCCGCCCCGTCCTTGCTCGACTGCGGCAGCTCAACGTCACCGTGCTCACGGAGACGCTCGCGGAGGACTTCGACGGGACCGCGCTGCGTGTGCGGACCCGAGACACCGTCCAGCACATCACGACGGATGTCGTGCTCGTCGCCGTCGGTCGTGTGCCCAATACCGACCAGCTCGGCCTGGACAAGCTGGGCGTGACTCCGGACAGCCGTGGCTACCTGGCGGTCGACGCCGACCGTCGGATCACCCGACACGTGGCCGCCATCGGTGACGTCACCCCCGGCCCCGCCCTGGCGCACAAGGCGTCCGCGGAGGCCCTCGTCGCGGTCGCCGCGCTCTCCGGGCAGCGCGTCGCATTCCAGCCGCAGGCGATTCCGGCCATCGTCTTCAGCGATCCTGAGATCGCCTCGGCGGGGTTGACCGAGGCCCAAGCCCGCGCGGAGGGCATCGATCCGCTCGTCGCCACGTTCCCCCTGGCCGCCTCAGGACGGGCGGCGACCCTCGGGGAGAAACAGGGATTCGTTCAGCTCGTCGCCGACACCGACACGCAGGCGGTGCTGGGCGTCCACATGGTCGGCCCGCACGCCAGCGAGCTCATCGGCCAGGGTGTCTTGGCGATCGAAATGGGTGCGACGCTCGATGACGTGGTCGGCATCATCCTGCCGCACCCCACGTTGAGCGAACAGGTCACCGAGGTCGCGCACCTCGCCCAGGGATACCCGATCCACGTGCCGGCGCCACGTCGATGACCAGGTAGGGGACGACGGCGTCGACGGCGGTCACCAGCCCGGTCGGCCACGCGGCCAGCGGTCTGCTCGGGATCACGCGCCGCGTGGCCTTCCGGGTGGTCTCAGATTGTGACAGTCGTGAACGATGCCGGGGATTGTCTACTGAGGTCGTTTGCGGGTGTGGGGCCGTACGGTGGGTACATCGCAGCCCTCCTTTGGGTGAGGTGATCCATGACCGATCAGGCGCAACCCACCCCGGGCCGCCGCGTGGAACGCCTGCGCCGCGCCGCCGGACTCTCCCGGGAACGCCTCGCCGGACTCGCTGGCCTCAGCCCGACAACGATCAAATTCATCGAGACAGGTCGACGCTCGTTGACGTTGCGCACCGCGCAGCGGCTCGCCCCGCACCTCGGCGTCCGCGACCTCGCCGACTTCTTCGGCCCCACCGTCACCCTGACCCTCGACTCCCGACCAACCCACCCCGCGATCGACGACGTCCGCCGCGCGCTGACCTCCTGGCCGCTTAGCGTCGACGGCGCTCCGGATTCCCCGGAGTACCTGCGCAGCGCCATCGACGCCGCCTGGCACACCTGGCACACCTCGCGGCACCAGCGCAGCGAGGTGGGGGCGCTCCTGCCTGGCCTGCTGAGCGCGGCCCAGCGCGCGTCCCGGCTGCACGAGGGGGACGAGCGGCGTCGATCGCTGGCGATGCTCGCCCAGGCGTACCACCTGGCCCAGGCCTTTCTCGCCTGGCACGGGGACCGGGAGCTGTGTTGGCTGGCGGTCGATCGGGGCATGTCCGCGGCGCTCGACGCGGACGACCCGCTCGCCATCGCCCAAGCGGTGTGGTACGCCGCCCACCTGCTGCGCGCGGTGGGCCGTGCCGACGAGGCGTTGGATCAGCTGCGGGAGGCGTGCTCGCTCATCGAGCCGCGGGTGGCGGATGGCTCGCCGGAGTACGCCGCGACGTTGGCGGATCTCTACCTATGCGCGGCTCTGACCCGAGCGCGCTCCGGAGACCAGGGCGCCTGGTCGGAGTGGAGCACCGCGCGTGACCTCGTGCACCGGGCGCTCCCGGCCGCCTATGTCGGGCTGTGGACGCGGGTGTCGCGTCCGCTCGTCGAGGTGTACGCGGTGATGTGCGCGGTTGACCTCGGTGATCCGGAGGAGGCGCAGCGCCGGGCGCACGGCCTCAACCCTGAGTCGATCCCGTCCACCGAGCGGCGCGCCCGGCACTACGTGGAGCTCGCGCGGGCCGCGGATCTGGAGAGCGCGCCGGAGGCCACGCTGCACCTGTTGACCCGCGCTGAGGCCATCTCGCCGGAGACGGTGCGCTACTCGCCAGCCGCGCAGGACATGGTGCGGCGGCTGGTGGCGGACGGTCCGGCGGTGATTCGGTCGGAGGCGGTTGACTTGGCGAGTCGCATTGGTGTCTCTCTGTAATGAGAGGGGTACATACCGTAACCAGTGACGGGGCGTACCCATTGATCAATGGTGACGGACGTAGCGTCGCCACCGGTTACGAGGAGCCGCCGCCAGGCGCCCTGGGGCCGTGAGCGCGGCGATCGAGGGTGCGCTGGTAGCGGCTGCCGCGTGGGGGCGTCCACGGCGTGGTGTGGGCGTCGTGGACGTGGGTGTGCGATGCGCGCGGACACGGGTGAGGGAGGCGAGACACGATGTGGACTCGACCGGACAAGTACAGCCCGATCGGCACGGGGGTGGCGGAGCGGCGGCCGACACCGCCACGGGCGCGCGGCGCTCGGGATGCCGCGCGGGGGAGTGCGGCGAGACGCGACGGAGACCGGGGGGAGTGTTCTTGTCGAGACGCGATGACGGTCGACCGAGTCGACGCGCGGGGGTCGTGGCGGACGCGCGCGTGGTGACTCTCGGGTGAATCCCGCGACGCGCGCGACGCCGACAGGATCGCGTGTCGGCGATCTCCTCGCGGTGGTCGCGAACGGGCCGCGCGTGCCGATACGGAAGAATCCCGTACGTGACGCGCATCCCGAACGTGCTCGCCCACCGCTACGCCTCAGCCGACCTCGTCGCGATCTGGTCGCCGGAGGAGAAGGTCCGGATGGAGCGCCGGCTGTGGTTGGCGGTGCTCCGCGCCCAGCGGGACCTCGGTGTGACCGTGCCGGACGGTGTGATCGAGGCGTACGAGCGGGTGCTGGACCACGTCGACCTCGACTCCATCGCCGCCCGCGAGCGGGTCACCCGGCACGACGTCAAGGCCCGGATCGAGGAGTTCTGCGCGCTCGCCGGGCACGAGCACATCCACAAGGGCATGACCTCCCGGGACCTCACCGAGAACGTCGAGCAGCTGCAGATTCGGCGTTCTCTTGAGCTCATCCGGGACCGGGTGGTGGCGGCGTTGGCCCGGCTGGGGCGGTTGGCGGTCGAACACGCCGAGCTGGTGATGACCGGGCGATCGCACAACGTGGCGGCGCAGGCCACGACCTTGGGGAAGCGGTTCGCCACCGCCGGGGAGGAGCTACTGCTCGCGTACGAACGCCTCGAGGAGCTCATCGCGCGGTACCCGCTGCGGGGGATCAAGGGCCCGGTCGGGACCGCCGCCGATCAGCTCGACCTGTTCGTTGGCGACGCCGGCAAGGTGGCCGAGCTGGAGCGCCGGGTGGCGGAGTACCTGGGGTTCCAGCGGGTGCTGGACAGCGTCGGCCAGGTGTACCCGCGGTCGCTCGACTTCGACGTGGTCTCCGCGTTGGCCCAGGCCGCGGCCGCGCCCTCGTCGCTGGCCACGACGATCCGCCTCATGGCCGGCCACGAGCTGGTCACCGAGGGGTTCAAGCCGGGCCAGGTGGGGTCCAGCGCGATGCCGCACAAGATGAACACCCGCTCCAGTGAGCGGATCAATGGGCTGGCGGTGGTGATCCGCGGCTACCTCTCGATGGTCAGTGAGCTCGCCGGTGACCAGTGGAACGAGGGGGACGTCTCGTGCTCGGTGGTGCGGCGGGTCGCGCTGCCGGACGCGTTCTTCGCCGCGGACGGGCTGTACCAGACCTTCCTCACGGTCCTCGACGAGTTCGGCGCCTATCCGGCGGTGATCGCCCGGGAGCTGGATCGCTACCTGCCGTTCCTCGCCACTACGAAGATCCTGGTGGCGGCGGTGCGGCGTGGGGTCGGCCGGGAGGTCGCGCACGAGGTGATCAAGGAGCACGCGGTCGCGGTGGCGCGCGACATGCGGGAGCGAGGCGTCACCGAGAACGACCTCTTTGATCGGCTCGCCCGCGATGGGCGACTCGGGTTGACCCGGGCTGACATCGACGCCCTGGTCGCGGATCGCTCGGCGTTCATCGGGACCGCGCCGGCCCAGGTTCGGGCGGTGGCGGAACGGATCGAGGCGGTGGTGGCGGCGCATCCGGAGGCCGCCCGGTACGTGCCGGCGCCGATTCTGTGACCTCGCACCCGTCGCCGGTCGCCGGCGGCGATGGGTGCGGGTGCGCTAGGAGCCGCCGCTCGTCGAGCCCGCGGAGGCGTTCGCGCTTTGGTCGCTGCCGCTGTCGCGCTCTTTGGGGTGCATGCCCTGCGGGGGTGAGTCGGCGAACTCCGGCAGCTTCTGGATGACGACGGCTGCGGTGCCGTAGGCGCAGAGCTCGATGTGGGTGGGACCGACCTGCCGGCAGTCGAACCTCATGCCGATGACCGCGTTGGCGCCCTTCTTGCTGGCCGCCTCGCCGAGCTTGGTGATGGCCTCAAGCCGGAACTTGGTGAGGTTCTCCCCACCGTGGGGGTCTGACTTACCGCCCCGGAGGCTCTTCGTCCCCTCCTTGAACGGGTTGATGGAGCGGGCGAGCGAGACGACCACCTCGCCGAGCACGGCCCGGATCTCGTAGCCCGGAAGGTCGTTCGTCGTCACAACGAGCACGGCCTGATGCTAGGGAGGCCGTGATCGTCGAGGTTGCGCTGAGTTGCCGGACAGCCGCGATCTGCGAAACGGCGCGGCGGTGACGTCCTGGGGCCTCCGCGGCGCCGGACCGCAGGGAGGGCGACTCAGGACGAGGCGGCGCAAGGGCGCGCGACGCGGTCGGGATGGGGTGTCGAGCGGCCAACCGGGGCGGCGCAGCGCCGGTGAGAGGTGGGCGCTGCGTCGATGAATTCGCCTACCGGGTAGGCTGGCCCCGCTCCCCCTTTGGGGCGTTACTCAACCGCGTTCCAGTCAGGAGTGCCCGTGGCTCGCGTCGTGGTCGACGTCATGCTCAAGCCCGAGATTCTTGATCCGCAGGGTCAGGCGGTCGCGAACGCGTTGCCGAGGCTCGGTATCGATGGTGTGGCCTCGGTGCGGATCGGCCGCCGGATAGAGATCGAGTTCACCGGTGAACCGGATCTCGATCGGGCGCGGGAGATCGCGGACAAGCTGCTCGCCAACCCGGTAATCGAGGACTTCACGGTCCGGCTCGAAGAAACCGACAGCGGAGAGAGCGCACGATGAGCGCGCGTATCGGTGTCGTCACCTTCCCCGGGTCGCTGGACGACGGTGACGCGGCGCGGGCGGTGCGGATCGCCGGTGGGGAGCCGGTGCGGCTCTGGCACGCCGACCCGGACCTGCATGGGGTCGACGCGGTGATCCTCCCGGGCGGCTTCTCGTACGGCGACTACCTGCGCTGCGGCGCGATCGCCCGGTTCGCGCCGGTGATGGAGTCGATCGTTGACGCGGCGCGTGGCGGGATGCCGGTGCTGGGCATCTGCAACGGTTTCCAGATCCTCTGCGAGGCGCACTTGCTGCCCGGGGCGCTGACCCGAAACCAGCACCTGCACTTCCGGACCCGCGACCAACTGCTGCGGATGGAGGCGGTGAACACCCCGTTCACCAATAACTACGTCGCGGGGCAGGAAGTTCTCATTCCGGTCAAACACGGTGAGGGACGGTACGTCGCCGACCAGCGCACGCTCGACGAGCTGGAAGCCACCGGCCGCATCGTGGCGCGCTACATCGGCAACCCGAACGGCTCCATGCGCGACATCGCCGGGGTGACCAACGAGGCCGGCAACGTCGTCGGTCTCATGCCGCACCCCGAGCACGCGGTGGACCTCCTCACCGGCCCGTCCGTCGATGGACTGGGCTTCTTCACGTCGATCCTCAAGCACGTGGCGGGAGCGCCGGCATGACCACCCACCCCGAGACCGCGGCCCCCGGCGCCGCCCGGTCGGCCTCCGCGGCCGCCCCGGCTGGCGCGGGGAACGATCGCGCGCGCACGGCCACCGGCGGCGGGCCGACTGTCTTCGTCGACACCGTGGAGCGCGCCGCCGCGACCCCGGACGAATTCCAGCCCTACACGGAGCTGGGGCTGCGCGACGACGAGTACGAGCGGATTCGGCAGATCCTGGGGCGTCGCCCCACCCAGTCCGAACTCGCCATGTACTCGATCATGTGGAGCGAGCACTGCTCCTATAAGTCGAGCAAGGTGCACCTGCGGCAGTTCGCCGAGAAAGCGCCGCGCAGCGATCGGCTGCTTGCGGGCATCGGCGCGAACGCCGGCGTGGTCCGGGTCTCCGACCGGCTCGCGGTCACCTTCAAGGTCGAGTCCCACAACCACCCGAGCTTCGTCGAGCCGTACCAGGGAGCGGCGACCGGTGTGGGCGGTATCGTCCGCGACATCCTCGCCATGGGGGCGCGTCCCGTCGCGGTGATGGATCCGCTGCGGTTCGGCGCCGCCGACCACCCGGACACCGCTCGGGTGCTGCCGGGGGTGGTGGCGGGCATCGGCGGATACGGCAACTGCCTGGGCCTGCCGAACATCGGCGGCGAGGTGGTCTTTGACCCCTGCTACCAGGGCAACCCCCTGGTCAACGCGCTGTGCGTGGGGGTGCTCCCCATCGATCGGCTCCAGAACAAGGCCGCTGCCGGCCCGGGCAACGTCGTCGTCCTGCTGGGCGCCAAGACCGGCCGGGACGGTATCGGCGGGGTGTCGGTGCTGGCCAGCGCCGCGTTCGACGAGAGCAGCGCGCAGCACCGGCCGTCGGTGCAGGTCGGCGACCCGTTCACCGAGAAGCTGCTCATCGAGGCGTGCCTGGAGCTGTACGACGCGGGGCTCGTCGTGGGCATCCAGGACCTGGGTGGCGCGGGGCTGACGTGCGCGCTGTCGGAGACGGCAGCGGCGGCCGGCACCGGCATGCGGATCTGGCTGGAGCGGGTCCCGCTGCGTGAGCCGTCGATGGAGCCGCACGAGATCCTGGCGAGCGAGTCCCAGGAGCGGATGCTGCTCATCGTCGCGCCGGAGCACCTCGACGCGGTGCTGGCGGTCGCCGAGAAGTGGGGGGTGCCGGCCACCGCGATCGGAGAGGTCACCCCGCCCGGGCCGGACGGCCAGTCGGGCCGGTTGGTGATCACCTGGCATGGGCACACGGTGGTGGATGTGCCGCCGGGTTCGCTCGCTGACGACGGCCCGGTGTACGCGCGCCCGATGCGGGAGCCGGCGGATCGGATCCTGCTCCAGGCGGACCGGGCGGAGACCCTGCCGCGGCCGTCGACGCCGGAGGAGCTCCGCGAGACCGTGCTGCGGATGATCGCGTCGCCGAACCTCTGCGACAAGACGTGGGTGACGGAGCAGTACGACCGGTACGTCCTCGGCAACACCGTGCTGGCCCAGCCGGAGGACGCCGGGATGATCCGCATCGACGAGGAGAGCGGCCTCGGCGTCGCGGTCTCCGTCGACGGCAACGGCCGCTACGCGCGGCTCGACCCGTACCAGGGGGCGCGGCTCGCGCTCGCCGAGGCGTACCGGAACGTGGCGGTCACCGGCGCGGAGCCGATCGCCGTCACCAACTGCCTGAACTTCGGCTCCCCGGAGGATCCGGGGGTGATGTGGCAGTTCGCCGAGGCGGTCCGCGGCTTGGCCGACGGCTGCGCTGAGCTGGGCATCCCGGTGACCGGCGGCAACGTCAGCTTCTACAACCAGACCGGGGCGGTCGCCATCCACCCGACGCCGATCGTCGGGGTGCTCGGCGTCATCGACGACGTGCGCCGTCGGATCCCGATGGGCTTCCCCGCGCCCACCCACCCCGAGGGTGACCTGATCTTCCTGCTGGGGGAGACCCGCACCGAGCTGTCCGGCTCCGAATGGGCGTGGGTGACCCACGGTCACCTCGGCGGTGAACCCCCGCGGGTGGACCTCGCCCGGGAGCGGGCGCTCGCCCAGGTGATGATTGCGGCCGCGCGGGACGGCCTCGTCAGCGCGGCGCACGACCTGTCCGACGGTGGGCTCGCCCAAGCCTTGGTGGAGTCGTGCTTGCGGCGCAACGTCGGCGCCCGGATCGAGCTGCCCGAGGAGTTCCGGGCGGAATCGATGCCGTTCGTCTACCTGTTCAGCGAGTCCGCCGGTCGGGCGATCGCGGTGGTGCCGCGCGGCCGGGAGGAGGCGTTCACCGCGCTGTGCGCCCAGCATGAGGTGCCGGTGACCTGGATCGGCGTGACGGACGGCGCGAGCCGGGCCCTGGAGATCACCAGCCAGTTCACCATCAGCTTGGACGAGCTGCGCGCCGCGTTCACCGCGACGCTGCCGAAGCTGTTCGGCGGGGTCGCGGAGGCGGCGTAGGCGAGAAGGCTGACACGACGCACACCGGCCGCACTCGATCGCGAGTGCGGCCGGTGGCGTTATCGGGTGCGGTTTTTCGGGATGGTGTGGAGAACACCAGCGGACACGCCTAAACCCTGAGGGTACGCGTCCGATAGGTCAGGTGATGGCGCACGCAAACCCCGTAGGGGACCACGGGTGAGACGCGCCTTCCCGCCGCGCGTCTCACCCGTGACCGTCTGCCCGCGCTAGCTGTCGAGCCAGTCGCGCCGCTCCGCGTGGCTGGGCGGCGGGGGCGGGGCGCCGTGCCGGGGCGCGTCCGCCGGGCGGTCGTAGTAGCCCTGGTCGTAGCCGCGATCCCCGTACCCGCCAGGGCCGTGCTCCGCGCCGGAGCCGTAGCCGCCCTGGGGATAGCCGCCGCTCGACCCGTAACCGGGGTTCGCTGGGTCGTAGCCACTCGGCGGGGCATACGGCTGCTCGTAGCCGCCGTAGCCGCCAGGCCGTGACGCCTCGTAACCCCGATCGGGGTAGCCGCCGCCTTGGCCGCCGGGGTAGCCGCTGGACCCGCCGTAGCCCGGCTGCTGCCCGTAGCCGCCGCGTCCGGGGTCCCCTTGCCCGTACGACGAGGGCTCGTACGAGGAGCTCGTCGACCCGTAGCGGTCCGACCCGCTGTCGTAGCGGCTCGTGGGCTCGTCATACCGGCCGCCGTAGCCACCCTGTGCGGGCCCGCCGTAGCCGCTGCCCGGCGCGGGCGGGTAATCCCGGGCGCCGTACCCGCCGCCGGGCTCGCCGGCCGGGGAGCCATATCCGCCGCTGTAGGGGGCGGTGTAGCCGCTGGCGGGTTCGTTCGGGGTGTAGCCGGTGCGGGTGGGGTCGCTGGAGCCGTAGCTGGTGGGGGCGCTGGCGGAGGGGCTGTAGCTGCCGCCGGCGGGGGCGTTGCCGTAGCCGCTCCCGGCCGAGGCGCCGT
>DATCMA010000011.1:0-58940 GCA_036563645.1 Micromonospora sp. | reverse complement strand
GGGGTGATCCCAGGGATTCGGCGAGCGTTCATTTTTGAACGCCGTGCTCCCTGCGCATGCGGGAAGATCTTGATTGGATCAGGAAAACGTCTGACCGAGAGGAATGCGCGCCCGGCAGGATTCGAACCTGCGACCTTGGGATTAGAAGTCCCCTGCTCTCTCCGCTGAGCTACGGGCGCATGCGCGACAGAAGGGTACCGCTACGGGCTGTGGGTTGCCGGTAGCGGGATATAACAGCCTGATCGCAGTATCAGCTCAGTGAGGTTGCGCCGCTTGCGTCGGCCGTCACGGTCGTGGCGGGGAAGTAGCCGTTGAGCCACCGGTCGAATTCGGCGAACACCCGCTCCCGGACCACTTCCCCGGAGAGCGTGAGATCGTGCAATCCACCATCAAACCGTGCGACTGTTACGTGTCGCCCCAAATTAGGTGCCCACCGGACGATGTGCTCCACATCCAGCACGACGTCGGCGAGCGCCGCCTCCGGATGCCACTGCCGACCGCGCCAGGTGCGCGCCGAGCACGCCACGAGCACCGGCACCGGAATGTCGAGGCCCGCGCGCAGCCGCCGCTGAGCCCGGTGAATCGCCCCGAGCCAGCCCAGGCGCACCGGGAACCCATAGAGCGGCTTCCACGCCAGGTTGTAGTGCCACTCCCCGCGGAATTCGGCGTGGATGGTCTGGCCGTACACGTCGGTGACCTCCCGGGGCACCACCCGGTAGGGGAAGAGGTGGGCGAGCTGGGTGACGGCGGCCACCAGCGGGCGGCGGACCAGCCAGGAGGCGTTGATGTCGAAGAACGGGCTGTTCATGATCAGGCCGTCGACAACCCCGGCGTCCCGTCGATCGTGTGCCCACATTCCCGTGATCAGGCCGCCGGTGGAGTGGGCCATGACCACGAGGGTGCGGTTGCCGTCCCGCTCCCGAATGATCTGGGCCGCGATGTCCAGCTCCGGGTAGTAGTCGCTGATGTCCCGGCAGAAGTTCGGTGTCTGGTACGGCCGCAGGCTGCGGCCGTACTTGCGCAGGTCGAGCGCGTAGAAGTGCCAGCCGCGCGCCGCGAAGTGCTCGGCGAGGTGCCGCTGGAAGAAGTAGTCGCAGAAGCCGTGCACGTACAGCACGGCCCGGTCCGTGGCGTGATCAGCCTGACGGCGGACCAAGGTGGCGACGACCGGCCCCTCGTCGTCACGTCCCAGATCGATCGTCTCACGTTCGAACGGTTCGCCGAGGATGTCTCGCTCCACGGAGACGACCCTACGTCGATCACGTCACGGTCGGTAGTTCGGCGGGATGTGAGGGATTCCCACCCGAGTGGGCCGCACCGGGGCAGAATCGCGCTATGGATCTCGACCGGGCGCGACGGTTCCTCACCGACAACCACCGGGCGGTCCTCGCCACCTATCACGGGGACGGTCGGGTGCAGCTCTCGCCCGTGCTGGTCGCGGTCGACGAGGCGGGTCGGGCGATCGTCAGCACGCGGGAGACCGCGGTGAAGACGCGCAACATCCTGCGCGACCCGCGCGTGGCGCTTTGCGTGATGCCCGACGCCTTCTTCGGGGAGTGGGTTCAGATCGAGGGGGAGGCGGAGGTCGTCCACCTGCCCGAGGCGATGGAACCGTTGATCGACTACTACCGCCGGATCTCCGGCGAGCACCCGAACTGGGACGAGTACCGCGCGGCGATGGAGCGTGAGCGCCGCGTCCTCCTGCGGATCACCATGGCCCGAGTCGGGCCGAACACGCACGGGTGACGCCCTTACCACGGCGCGAGCTCGTCCAGGCCGCTGTCCACACCATCCGCGCTGTCCACAGGCGGGGACGGCGACCTGGCGCGCGACGACCCGCGGCCACGAGGCTGAGGGCTACGCCGGGCTCGGACGGCAATACCCCGACCTCGTGGAGCAGCGATGTTCGATACGTACGTGACCGTGGTAGGCAATGTCATCTCCGCTCCGGAGTTGCGCCACACCGCGCACACGAACACCGCGGTCGCCAGCTTCAAAGTCGCCTCGACGGCGCGGCGGCTCGATCGCAACCGCAACTGCTGGGTCGATGGTCACAGTTTCCGCGTCCGCGTCATCTGCTGGCGCAAGCTGGCTGAGGGCGTCGCGGCGTCGGTGATGGTGGGTGATCCCGTCGTCGTGGTGGGGCGGCTGTATACCCGGGACTGGGTCGACGTCGAGGGCAACCAGCACACGCTCTACGAGCTGGAAGCCAGCGCCGTGGGGCACGACCTCTCCCGCGGGCGCGCGCGTTTCGTCCGGCACCGATCCACTCCCGCGGCGAGCGTGGCCGGCGCGACCGAGGCCCCAGACCGCGAGCAGGGAGAGGACGCGGTCGCCACGGCGCCTGGCCCGCCGGCCGACGGAGGTGGTGGGGGAGACGCGGCCGGGTCGGAGTCAACACCGCGCGAGACGATCGCCCGTGACTAGGCTCCGATCGGAGGTGATGATCCGTTGCGGTATTTCGCGGGCCGGTCACGGATGGGTATGGCGAACGCCGCTGGTCTCGCCGTGGGCTACCTGCTCGACAGCCTGTTCGGCGATCCGGCTCGGTTCCACCCGGTGGCCGGTTTCGGTCGAGCGGCGACCGCGCTGGAACGTCGCCTCTACCGCCCCAGCCGCGCAGCCGGAGCGGCCTATACCGCGATCGCGGTCGGCGTGCCCGTGCTCGGTGCCGCGACGGCGGCCGCCGTCACCCGCCACCGTCCCCTTGCCCGTGCCGTCCTGACGGCCGCGGCCACGTGGACGGTGCTCGGTGGGCGACGGCTGCGTGCTGAGGCCGGTGTCATGTCCCAGATGTTGCGCGACGGGGACGTGCCGGGCGCCCGGGCGCGGCTCCATCACCTCTGTGGCCGCGATCCCTCCGCCCTCGACGCTCCGGAATTGGCACGAGCCACTGTGGAATCAGTCGCTGAGAACACCTCCGACGCCGAGGTCGCGCCGCTGGTGTGGGGAGCGGTCGCCGGCCTGCCTGGGCTCCTCGGCTACCGTGCGGCGAACACGCTCGACGCGATGGTGGGGCACCGCTCGGAGCGCTACCGCCGCTTCGGTACGCCGTCCGCGCGGTTGGACGATCTCCTCAATTTCGTGCCGTCCCGGCTGACGGGTGTGCTCACCGTGGCGGCGGCGCCCCTCGTCGGGGGCGATTGGCGGGAAGCCTGGCGGGTGTGGCGCCGGGATCGCCATGACCACCCCAGCCCCAACGCTGGCCAGTGCGAGGCCGCGTTCGCGGGAGCGCTGCGGGTGCGGCTCGGCGGGAGGAACATCTACTTTGGACGCGCTGAGACGCGCCCACTGATCGGCGATGGCCCGCGGCCGACCGCGGCGCACATCCCCCGCGCGGCCCGGCTCTCCCGCGCCGTCGGGCTCGCCGCACTCGGCGCCGCGCTGCTCGTCGCCGCCGCGCCCCGCCCACGCCTCCGTTGTCGGCGCCGGTGAGCACCGGCTGTCCGTCCCGTCGCGCTGCGGCGGTGCCGACGACAAGCACGAACTCCGTCGCTGGCGACGGGGCGTGTCAGCTCACCGCCTCCATCTTCTGGACGAACTCGTCCGGCGTGATCTCCAGGAGGAAGAGCCGCCGGAGATTCTCCAGCATCTCGTTGGCCACCGTGCTGGGCAGCGCCTGGTCCCAGGACTGGGTGAACGATGGCGCTTCCGCGACGAGCTTGTAGGTGAACGTGGTGAAGTCAGCGGTGTCCGTGCCCGCGAGCTTGCTCTCCACACCCTTGACCGCGGGCACCTGACCCGACTTGATCAGAGCGTTGATGTGCGACTCTGAGGTCAGCGTCCGCATGAGAAACTCGATCGCCGCTTTCGTGGCCGGCCGGTCGGCCCGAACCGAGAAGTAGTTGCTGGGGTTGCCGACGACATTCTTCGGATCGCCGGTCCCTCCGGGGACGGTTGGGAAGGTCGTCCACCCCAGGTTGCCGCTGGCGACGAAGTCGGGGTGGTAGGAGAGCTGGCTCGGGTACTCCCAGCTGCCCATCAGGATCATCGCCGCCTCGCCCTTCGCCAACATGCGAGGGGAACCAGCGGCGTCGTAGGTAATGGAGGCGAAGTTGTCGCCGAACGCGCCGCGACGCACCAGCTCCTGACAGAGCTCCAAGGCGCGCCGTACGGCCGGGTCCGCCCAGGCACCATCCTTCCCGGCGGCGATGGCCTCGAACTTCTCCGGCCCGCCGATGCGGTCCAGGAGGTACTCCAGCCACATGAGCATGGTCCACGTCTGCGTGCCCGGCAGCGCGATCGGCACGATGCCCTGCTTCTTGAACTCGTCGACCAGGGTGAGGAGGTCGTCGAACGTCTGCGGTGGTTGCACGCCGGCCTGGTCGAAGACGGCCTTGTTGTAGAAGAGCAGAACTGGCTGGATCCCGTTCATCGGCAAGCCATATTGCTTGCCGTCCACCTTGCCCACCTCGAGCACGCTCGGCAGGAACGCGTTGGCAACGTCTGGGTTCTCGCGCAACGTCGGGGTGAGGTCGGCGACGAGACCTTCCTTGACGTACTGCGCCAGGCTGGCGCCACCCCAGTTCAGGAAGACGTCGGGAGTGTTGAGCGCGTCGATCGCGGTCTGGAGTTTGAGTTTGTACCAGGCATTGGGGAACGCGCGGAACTCAGCCTTGACGGAGGAGTTCTTGTTGAACTCATCGACTCCCTGCTGAATAACCGGCTCGTTCTGTGGATCGACCAGCGCCCATACCTGGACAGCGACATTGCTGGTTGTCCCTGAGCCGCCACAGGCCGCCGTGAACCCGACGAGGGCCGCTCCGACAACACCCATTACGGATCGCCGCAGCCGGTGAGTTGCGCGCATAAGCCAACCGTCGCTCTCCTGTCGTCGGCGCTGCCGCGCCGAGGCCGTATCGGGTCGGGTGACTCGACGGTGCCGCGCCGAGTAGTACCCGGTCGGATGACGCATTCGCTGGTGGCCTAATCGGCGAGACACCCAATCTGTTGAGCAGTCAAGGACGGGGAGGTGTGAAAGTCCTTACCTCGGGTGGTCACGTGCCGATCACTGCGGTGGCAATGTGCACGCCGTCACGCCTTGCCTGGGCACGCGGTCACCACGCGTCGGGTGCGCCGGCACGGGTCTCGCCGGCGGCTCACGCCGACGGCCCGACGGCGTGAACGCCTGACACTGGAGGACGAGGCCGATGGACAAGCAAGCCCGGTCTACCGCGCACACTGGTCCCGCCCGCTCGCATCGCGTGCGCCTCCCCATGCGCTGGCTCGGCAATCTGCGGTTGCGCGGCAAGTTCCTGATCATTGTGGTGCTCGGCGCCGTGATCGCCACCGCCGTCGGCGTGACCTCACTCATGAGCATGACGCGCATGCAGGCCACCTCCGACCGCATCTACCAGCACAACATGCTCGCCCTCACCGAGCTGCGGCAGCTGGAGAACGCGGTCATGGCCATGCGCGCGGCCGTGGTCGACGCCGCGTTGTCGAGCACGGAGAGTCTCCGGGAGCAGTTCATCGGTGAGCTGAGCGAGCTCGACGAGGACGTCGACGCCGCGCTCAGCGCGTACGCCAATCGGGACCGCAGCGATGGTCGCGGCAAGAACGTCGACTTGCTGCGCGAAGGGCTCGCCGAGTATCGGGAAGCCCGGGACACCAAGCTCGTGCCCGCGGTGCGCGCCGGCGACCGCGAGGCCTTTGCCATCGCCCGCGACAGCGTCGCCCTGCCCGCGTCCCAGAAGATCGACGTGGCGTTGGGCAACCTGATCGAGATCGAGACGATCGCCGCTCAGATGGCCAACGCGGATTCGCGGACGGCCTACGCCACGACCTGGCGTAACGCGACGGTCTTCCTCGTCGTCGGCGTGCTGGCCACCCTGCTGATCGGCCTCGTCATCGCTCGCTCGGTGACCCGCTCCATCGACCGGGTGGCGCTCGTCGTGGGTGCGCTCGCCAAGGGCGACCTCACCGTGACCACGGGCGTGCGCGGCAGAGACGAAGTCGGCCGGATGGCCGCGGCGTTGGATGAGGCGATCGAGCACCTGCGGCGGGTGCTCGGCGTCATGCGGCGCAGCGGGCACGCCCTGGCGGACGCCGCGAGCGAGCTCTCCGCCATCAGCGACCAAATCACTCAGGGTGCCCAGGAGACCAGCCGGGAGGCGGAGATCGCGGCGACCACCGCGGAACAGGTGTCCGCCAATATTCACTCGGTGGCGAATAGAAGCGAGGAGATGGGCACCTCGATCAGCGAGATCGCCAACAGCGCCAGCGAGGCGGCGCGGGTGGCCCAGACCGCCAATGAGATCGCGGAGTCGGTGAGCAAGGCGGTTGCCAAGCTCAGCGTGTCGAGTTCGGAGATCGGCAACGTCACCAACCTCATCACCGCGATCGCGGAGCAGACCAACCTGCTCGCGCTCAACGCCACGATCGAGGCGGCCCGGGCGGGGGAGACGGGCAAGGGATTCGCGGTGGTCGCCAGCGAGGTGAAGGACCTCGCCCAGGAGACCGCCCGCGCGACCGGCGAGATTTCGCGGCAGATCGCGGCGATCCAGGCGGACAGCGAGACCGCGGTCAAGGCGATCGCGGAGATCATCCAGGTGATCGAGAAGATCACGTCGTTCTCAACGACGATCGCCTCCGCTGTGGACCAACAGAGCGCGACCAGCGCGGAGATCAGCCGCAATGTCACCGAGGCGGCGTCGGGGTCGGCGCAAATCGCCCAGAACATCTCCGGGGTCGCTCAGGCAGCGCAGTCGACGGCCGCGGGTGTCCAGCAAGCCCAGCGCGCGGCGAGTGAGTTGTCGCGGATGTCGGAGGAGCTGCGCCGGATCGTCGCCGAGTTCACCGTCTGAGCTGTCCCCGGTCGTCGCATCCCGGGCACCCCACTGGTGCGCCCGCGCCGCCGGTAGCGTCGGTGGGGATGGTGATAGAGACGTACCGGGACCTCGCCGCGCGGGTACGGCGCCGGCCGCCCCGGCTGGGGCGCACCCGACTCGTGGCAGTCGACGGGCCGAGCGCCGCGGGGAAGACCTTCTTCGCCGCCCGTCTCGCCGCGGCGCTGCCGGGAACCCCGGTGGTGCACAGCGACGATCTCCTCGATGGGTGGGCGGACCAGTTCACCTTCTGGCCCCGCCTGGAGGAGTGGGTGCTCCGGCCGCTGGCGGCGGGCCAGCCCGGGCGGTACCGGCGGTACGACTGGCGGCGCGGCACGTTCAGTCCGGAGTGGATTGAGGTGCCGCCGGCGCCCGTCGTGATCCTGGAGGGGAGCACGGTGGCGCGGGAAGCGGCCCGCGCGCGCCTGAGCTTCGCGGTCTTCGTCGACGCGCCTCGGCAGATTCGCGAAGCGCGCTCCCTTGCCCGGGACGGTACGGCGATGCAGGCGCAGCTTGCCCACTGGCGCGAGCGGGAGGAGCGCCACTTCCGTGATGAGGCGACCGCGGCCCACGTCGACCTGGTCGTCGCCGGCGCCCCTGACGTGTCGTACGACCCGGACGTGGAGTACGTGCGTATCGACCTACGATCACCGTCATGACCGCGCCGATTCTCACCGAAGCTGAGCTGCGCGCCGCGATCGCCCGCGAGATGCCCGGTGTCCGCGCCGACTTGGAACGCCTGATTCGGATTCCCGGTATCGCGTTCGACGGATTTGACCACAGTCATGTGGCGCGCTCCGCGGAGGCCGTCGCGGAGCTGCTTCGCGGCTGTGGCCTCGACGTTCGGATGGTGAGCAGCGGCGGACAACCCGCGGTCCTCGGCCGGCGCCCCGCTCCGCCTGGAGCGCCGACGGTGCTGCTCTACGCGCACCACGACGTGCAGCCGCCGGGCGACCTCGCGCTGTGGCACAGCGACCCCTTCGAGCCCGTCGAACGCGACGGCCGTCTCTACGGCCGGGGAGCGGCCGACGACAAGGCCGGGATCATGGCGCACGTCGCCGCGTTGCGCGCCTTCGGAGACGCGCTGCCGGTCGGGGTGACGGTCTTCATCGAAGGCGAGGAGGAGTTCGGATCTGGGTCGCTGGAGCGGCTGCTCACCGAGTACCGCGACGACCTCACCGCGGACGTCATCGTCATCGCCGACTCCGCGAACTGGGACATCGGCGTGCCGGCGTTCACCACGTCGCTGCGCGGGCTGGTCAACTGCGTCGTCACCGTCCGGGTCCTCGCCCAGGCCGTGCACAGCGGCATCTTCGGCGGCGCGGTGCCGGACGCGCTGACCGTGCTGTGCCGGCTGCTCGCCACCCTGCACGACGAGGCCGGTGACGTCGCGGTCCCGGGTCTGGTGGCGCGGGAGAGCGCGACGGTCGACTACCCCGAGGAGCGGCTGCGCAGTGAAGCGGGGATGCTCGACGGGGTGCGGTTCCTGGGCACCGGCCGGCTGACCGATCGGATCTGGCACAAGCCCGCCATCTCCGTGCTCGGCATCGACGCCCCGGCGACCGCGGTGGCGCCGAACGCCCTGGTCCCGTCGGCGTCGGCGAAAGTGAGCCTGCGGCTGGCCCCCGGGGACGATCCGCAGCGGGCGTACGCGGCTCTGGCGGCGCACCTCGAGCGGAACGCGCCGTGGGGCGCCCACGTGACCGTGGCGCTGGAGCAGGACGGGGAGCCCTGCGTCTTGGACACCTCAGGGCCGGTGTACGCGGCGGCCCGCGCCGCGTATCGAGCCGCGTGGGACGGGGTGGAGCCGGTGGAGATGGGAATCGGGGGGTCGATTCCCTTCATCGCCACGTTCCAGAAGCTGTTCCCGGAGGCGACGATCCTGGTCACCGGCGTGGAGGACCCGCACTCTCGGGCGCACGGCCCGAACGAGAGCCTGCACCTGGGGGAGTTCCAGCGCGCCTGCCTCGCCGAGGCGCTCCTGCTCGCCGCGATCGCGGAGGCGGGGCGGTCGGAAAACTGACCGACGCTCACAGGGCGGCGAGGGCGCGGATGTACGCGACCTCGTCGTACACCCACCGCGCCTGGGCCTGGTTCGCGACGGCGACACGCGCGACGTACCGATGGGCGCCGTGGGTGACCGCGACCTCGACCACCCCCCGGTGCACGGTCCGCTTGACCCGCAGGAGCAGCAGACTCAACCCGGGCGCCACGCACGAGCCGAGCACGGCGGCCAGGATCGCCCAGACGGGAGTCGTCCGTTCGGCGTGCCAGAAGACGTCGGTCACGTGCCACGTCGACCCCGCCAAGGGCAGCTCACCGGCCGGGGTCCGCACGGCCACCGGCGTCACGCTGATCTCGGCGATTCGGGCGATCACGAGCCCAGGCGTGGCCCCGGAATCGACGCTCATAACCGGGACCCTATCGGGCGCCCGCGGCGATCCCGTGGCTACGGGTGCCCCGTGACCCGATCCTCGCCGGCCGGGCTGGGCGTCGATTCGGGAATGCGGTCCTCGCCGCGCGCCGCACGCCGCTCCTGCGCCTCCCGGCGTGCGAACCACCCGAAGCCGAGCAGGGTCATCGCCGCGAAGGCCCACCACTGGACGACGTAGCCGAGGTTCTGCCAGCTGTTCTCGTGCCGCACGGGAATCGGCACGAGCGCGGTGCTCGCCGGCGGCTCCTCGCTGCGGAGCGACACGTAGCCGCCGTAGATCGGGTACGGCAGGTGGGACGCGATGGCAGGGAGCGCGATCCGGCGCGTCTCCAACCGTCCCCGCTCACGGGTGACCGTGTCCGAGGCGGAGCTCGGCAGGCGGAGCAGACCGATCACGGTCACCTGGCCCTCCGGGGGTTCCGGCACGTCCGGCTGGGCCATCGCGCCCGCCCCCGCCGGGGGCGCCACCCAGCCTCGACTGACGAGGACGGCGGAGCCGTCGGAGAGCACCAGCGGTACCAGGACCTCGAACCCCACCCGCCCGTTGACGGAGCGGTTGCGCACGAGCACCGTGTTCGCAGTGTCGTACCGGCCGGTCGCGGTGACGCGGGTCCACTCCGCGGCGCGGGACGGCCGAGGACCCGCCGTTCCGGGGGTATCGCTCGGCCGGGGAGCCGCCTCGGCCAGCGGCACCGGAACCGCTCGGTCGGCTGCGTCGATACGCGCGTTGATCGCGCTGCGTTCCCGGTAACGGTCGAGCTGCCAGTTGCCGAGCCCGACCATCACCACCGCCGCGACCAGGGTGACCGCGAGGTACCCCAGCCAGCGGGGGGTCAGGAGGAACCGGTACACGCCAGCGAGCGTACCGGCGGGGGGACGCCGCCCGCGGCGGGCCGCCGCGGGGTGCGATGAGCGTCGCTGCCACCGCCGGGTATTGTCAGCCGCGACAGATTGATCCTCATGGGTCAGCCGGCCGTCCGAGCCGGGCGCGGGTCGGCGACCCCGCACCCTGAAGGAGCGTGCATGACCGCTGTCCCCCGTGTGGTGATCAGCGCGCCCTCCTCGGGGCACGGGAAGACGGCGATCAGCATCGGGCTGCTCGCCGCGTTCGCCGCCCGCGGGCTGTCCGTGGCCGGGTTCACCGTCGGTCCGGACTATGTGGACGCCGCGTACCTCGGTCTCGCCGCGGGTCGGCCGGGGCGCAACCTCGACCCCTACCTGGTCGGCGCGGAGCGCGTCGTCCCGCTGTTTGCGCACGGGGCAGCCGGGGCCGACCTGGCGGTGATCGAGGGGACGATGGGGCTCTTCGACACGCTCACCGGCTACCCCGAGGACGAGTCCACCGCGTCCGTCGCCGTCACGCTGCGCGCGCCGGTGGTGCTCGTGGTGGACGCGGCGGCGTTCGGGCAGTCGGTCGCCGCGCTCGTGCACGGCTTCCGGGCGTACGACGAGGTGCTCACCCTCGGCGGGGTGATCCTCAACCGGGTCGCCTCCGAGCAGCACGAGCAGCTGCTGCGCGAGGCCCTCGACGACATCGGCGTGCCGGTGCTCGGCGTGGTGCGCCGCGGCGACCTCGCCGGGGTGCTGCCGCCCCGCCAGCACGGGGTGGTACCGGTCGCGCACCGCAGCATTGACGCGATCCGCGCCGTGCGGCGGCTCGGTGAGGTGGCCGCCACGTTCGACCTCGACCGCATCCTCGCGCTGGCGCGCAGCGCCCCCGCGCTGCCGGGGGAGCCGTGGAGCCCGGCGTCGGACGACTCCGGCGACGAGCCACCACCGCGCCGTCCAGTGATCGCGGTGGCCGGCACCGCCACCCTGCCCTACACGTACCCGGAGGCCGTGGAGCTGCTCACCGCGGCCGGCGCAACCGTCGCCCCGGTCGACCCGTTGCGGGACGAGCGGCTGCCGGACGGCACCGATGGGCTGGTGATCGGTGCCGCCCTGCCGGAGACGTACCTCGACGACCTGGCCGCCAACCGGCGGTTGACCGAGGCGGTCGCGGAGCTTGCCCGCTCGGGTGCCCCGGTCCTCGCCGAGGGGGCGGGGTTGCTGTGGTTGGCCCGGGAGGTCGAGGGTCGGCCGATGTGTGGGGTGCTCGACGCGGTCGGCGAGATCCGAGACCGGCCGGTGATCGGCTACCGGGAGGCGGTCGCCCAGGCGGCGACGGCGGTGGCGCGGCCGGGGGAACGGGTCCGGGGGCACAAGCACCACCGGGGGGTGCTCGTGCCGCGCGCCGGGCAGACCCCCGCGTGGCGGTGGGGCAACGGACGGCACGAGGGGTTCGTCTGGCGCCGCGTGCACGCCTCCCAGCTCGCGCTGCACTGGGCGGGTGTACCGGGGATCGCCCGCCGACTGGTCGCCGCGGCCGCGGTGCCCCTCGTCGAGCCGGGGCGCGGCTAGCGCGCCCGCGGGCTAGCTCGCGTGACCGACGATCGCGTCACTGGGCGGGGTGAACGTGCGGACCGGTTTGCCTTTGAGCGCTCCCTTCAACGCGTTCGCCACCGCCTGGATCGGGATCTGTGACTGCCCGTCGCCGACGGCGTTGAACGGGTTGTCCGGGTCGGCGGCGAAGGCGGCCGCGGCGAGCTCGGGCGTGTAGCCCACGAACCACGCGGAGCGGGTGCTGTCGGTGGTACCGGTCTTGCCGGCGACGGGGCGCCCCACCGTCCCGCGCACGCTCTCCGCGGTGGCCCACCCGCCGCACGAGCCGCGCGCGGGCTTGTCCCCGGTCGGGCAGCGTGCGGCGTCGGTGGCGGCTCGGGCCACGTCCGGGGAGATGACCTGCCGGCAGTTGGGCTCCGCGACAGGCACCTGGGTGCCGTCCTGCATGGTGTACATCACGGGGGAGCCGTCCGGGCCGGTGATGGAGATGACCGGCGAGGCCTCGCAGTAGCGGCCTTCCGCCGCGATCGCCGCGTACGCGTTGGCCATCTCCAACGGCGTGACGTCAGCGGTGCCGAGGGTGAACGCCCCCCAGTTGTTGGCGTTGGCGGGCAAGGCGTTCCACTTGTCCACACTGCTGCGCCATTGCAGCCCGAGCCGCTCCGCCATCCGGACCACGTTGGCCGCCCCCACCTTCTCGATCAGTTGCACGAAGTAGGTGTTGACGGACTTGCCGAACGCCGACCACATGGTGTGCCGGCCGGCCATCGCCGGGCTCGCGTTGGACGGGCACCACCGGCCGCCGCAGCTGTTGCCCTCACCGCCGCCGTCGTAGATCGATTTGTATCGGTGTGGCGAGTTGAGGACCGTGTTCAACGTCATGCCGTTCTCCAGCGCGGCGAGCATGGTGAACATCTTGAACGTCGAGCCGGCCTGGTAGCCCGGGAGATCACCGCCGCCGAGGAGCGGCACCACGGTGTTCGGATAGTTGCTCTTGATCTTCTTTTTGCGCAGTTCGGGGACGGAGTGCAGGGGGTTCTTGCTCTGGTCGAGGGAGTAGACCCGGTTCACCGCCATCGCCTTGACCCGGCCGGTCCCCGCCTCCACGATCACCAGGCCGTAGGCGAACGGGCTGCCGACCGCGGCTCGGGCCCCGATGCTCTCCTCGGCGATCTCCTGGATCTTTGGATCCAGTGATGTGATCACCCGATAGCCGCCGCGTCGGAGCTTGTCCTCGCGTTCTCGGGTGTTGCCGCCGAACGCTGGGTGCCGGATCCACCAGTTCTTGAAGAAGTCGCAGAAGAACCCCCAGCTGTTGCGCTTCTTGGGGAGCGACACGCAGTCATTCGGCGGCGTGGAGAGTTTGAGCGTGATCGGCTGGCGTATCGCCTCGGCGGCGACCTCGGGCTGGAGGTAGCCGAGGTCGACCATCCGCGTGATGACGTAGTTGCGTCGCTCGGTCGCGTCCTTCCGGTCGGAGGTCGCCGGGTCGTACTCCGAGGGCGACTTGACGAGGCCGGCCAGCAGGGCGGCCTCGGCGAGGGTGAGGTCCTTCGGGTGCTTGGAGAAGAAGATCTGTGAGGCCGCGAAGATGCCGTATGCCCGGTGTCCAAAGTAGGCGGAGTTGAGGTAGCGCTCGAGGATCTGGCTCTTCGGCATCCGTTTTTCGAGCTGCGTCGCCAACCGGATCTCGCGGATCTTCCGCGCGGTGGTCTGCTCCGTGGCCCGCCGCGCCTCCAGGGGAGTATCGGCGCCGTCGCGCAGCGCCATGCGGACGTACTGCATGGTCAACGTCGAGGCGCCTTGGGAGACGCCTCCCGCCTGGGAGTTGGCGACGAACGCGCGGGCGATGCCCTTGGCGTCCACGCCGTTGTGGGCGTAGAAGCGCGAGTCCTCCGCCGCGACGATCGCTTGCTGCACGTAGGGCGAGATCTCGTCGAGGGTGACGTAGCGGCGGTGCTCCTCGTAGAACGCCGCGATGGGGGTCTTGCCATCGCTGGCGTAGATGTAGGTCGTCTGGGCGGGGGTGAAAACCTCCAAGTCGTCGGGCCATGGCTCGATCGGGGCGGCGACGGTCTTCACGCCAAGCCCGGTCACCGCGACGAAGGGGTAGAGGCCGGCGGCGAGGACGATCCCGGTGATGAGACCGGCGCGCAGCAGCGGAGCGAGTCGACCTGTGGCGGAGAGCACACGCGGCAGCACGCTCTCAAGTTATGACAAAACCGCCTTTTTCCGGTTCGGAATAGATGAGGTGAGTTCACGTATTGGGCGGACCGCCTACCGGTCACCGGCGGCCTCGCCCGACCGGGGATGATTCCTTCCCGTGCAGGGGTACGACGATCCGCTCGGACACCACGGGGACGCTGAGCTCGCACCCGGCTTGGTGGACCTCGCGGTCAACGTCCGGCGCGCCCCGATGCCGGAATGGCTCGCCGCCCCGCTCGCCGCGAGCCTGCGCGCCCTCGCCGACTATCCCGACCCCGGCCCCGCGCGCGCGGCCGTCGCCGCCCGACACCGCCGCCCGGTCGAAGAGGTGCTGCTCACCGCCGGAGCCGCGGAAGGGTTCGTGTTGCTCGCCCGGGCGCTGCGCGCGGCCCGTCGCCCCGTGGTGGTGCACCCCCAGTTCACCGAGCCGGAGGCCGCGCTGCGCGCCGCGGGACATCGGGTCGAGCGGGTCCTGCTACGCGCGGAGGACGGATTCACCCTCGCCCCCGAGCTCATCCCCGCCGACGCGGATCTCGTCGTCATCGGCAACCCCACGAACCCCACCTCCGTCTTGCACCCGGCCGAGACCATCGCCGCGCTGGCCCGCCCCGGCCGCGTCCTCGTCGTCGACGAGGCGTTCGCTGACACCACCCTGGCCCCGCCCGATCGGACCGAACCGGAATCGCTCGCCGCCCGCCGTGACCTGCCCGGGCTCGTCGTCGTCCGCAGCTTCACCAAGACCTGGGGGCTCGCCGGACTGCGGATCGGGTACCTGCTCGGCCCGCCCGAGCTCATTCGCCAGCTCGCCGCGGCGCAGCCGCTGTGGGCGGTCTCCACTCCCGCGCTCGCCGCCGCCGCGGCCTGCGCCAGCCCGACCGCCCAGGCCGCCGAGCGGGAGATCGCGATCCAACTCGCCGCCGAGCGCGCCTACCTGGTGGAGCGGCTGCGCGCGCTCCCTGAGGTGACCGTGGCCGGCGATCCCGCCAGCGCGTTCGTCCTGATTCGGATTCCTGGGGCGGAGCGCGTCCGCTTGGCGCTGCGGGAGCGCGGGTACGCGGTGCGCCGCGGCGACACCTTCCCCGGGCTAGGACCGGACTGGCTTCGGGTGGCGGTGCGGGACACCGCCACCACCGACGCCTTCATTGCGACGCTGGCCGATGTCTTGAAGGGGTGACGGTGAAGGAGACCCTGCTGTCCGCGACGCTCGCGGCGATCCAACCGCTCAACGGGGCCGCCATGGCGGAGGCCCGGTCACTGCACGACCGGCTGACGAAGCCCGCTGGGTCGCTCGGCGTCCTGGAGGAGCTCGCGATCCGCCTGGCTGGCCTCGCGGGCGCCTGCCCGCCGCCGCTGCCCGACCCCGCGGCGGTGGTGGTCTTCGCCGGCGACCACGGGGTGCACGCGCAAGGTGTGTCGCCCTGGCCGCAGGAGGTCACCGCCCAGATGGTGACCAACTTCCTCAACGGGGGCGCTGTGATCAACGCGTTCGGTCGGCAGGTGGGCGCCGGGCTGACCGTCGTCGACGTCGGGATCCGTCCGCCGATGCGGCCGGTGCCTGGGCTGCGCGTCGAGAACGTCCGCCCGGGGACCGGGGACATCACCGTCGAGCCGGCGATGACCCGGCAGGAGGCCGTCGCCGCGGTCGAAGTGGGGATCCGGGTCGCCGGGGACCTCATTGACCAAGGGAACAAGCTCCTGGTGACCGGCGAGATGGGGATCGCCAACACCACCCCGGCCGCCGCCTTGATCGCGGCCTTCACTCAGGCCGAGCCGGAGGAGGTGACCGGCCGCGGCACCGGTGTGGACGACGAGACGTACGCGCGTAAGGTGTCGGTGGTACGTGCGGCACTGGAGCGCCACCAGCCCGACCCCACGGACCCGATCGGGGTCCTGGCGGCCGTCGGCGGACTGGAGCACGCGGCGCTGGCCGGGCTCATCCTCGGTGGCGCGGCCGCGCGGGTGCCGGTGCTCATCGACGGGGTCAGCACGGTGGCCGCCGCGTTGGTGGCCGCGGCGCTCGCTCCGGACGCCATCGGCGCGATGATCGCTGGTCACCGCTCGGTCGAACCGGGCGCGGCGGTGGGGCTGCGTCACCTCGGGCTCGAACCCCTGCTCGACCTCGGCATGCGCCTGGGGGAGGGGACCGGCGGGGCACTCGCGGTCCCGATCGTGGCGGCCGCGGTGCGCGTGCTGCACGAGGTGGCGACATTCGACTCAGCCGGGGTTTCCGAACGTGACTGATTCTGCGGCTCCCGCGCTCTATCCCCTGGCGCTACGTCTCGACGGGCGGCGGGTCCTGGTGGTCGGCGGCGGCGCGGTCGCGACCCGCCGGGTGCCCGCCCTCCTCGACGCCGGAGCCGACGTCGTCGTCGTCTCTCCGCGGTTGACCCCCGCGCTGACCGCCCTCGCCACCGCCGGCCGGATCCGGTGGGAGCCGCGCACCTTCGTTCCCTCCGATGTGGACGGCGCATGGCTCGTCCAGGTCGCGGTGGACGATCCGGTCGCGGCCGAGGAGGTCAGCCGCGCCGCCGAGGAACGTCGGGTCTTCTGCGTGCGCGCAGATGATCGGACGCGGGCCAGTGCGTGGACGCCCGCGGTCACCCGGCACGGCCCGGTGACGGTCGCGGTGCTCGGGGGCGGCAACCCGCGGCGGGCGATGGCCGTACGCGACGCGATCCGCGCCTTCTTGGACACGCGCCCCGATGTCCTCGACGCCCGCCCGACCGATGGGGCGCCGCGGCCCGCGGACGAGCCCATCCCGTCGGGCGGGGGATGGGTCGCCTTGGTCGGTGCTGGCCCGGGCGATCCGGAATTGATCACGGTGAAGGGGCGGCGCCTGCTCGCCCGCGCGGATGTGGTGATCGTCGATCGGCTAGCGCCGGGTCTCCTCCTCGACGAGCTGCGCCCTGACGTCGAAGTCATCGACGCGGCCAAAATCCCGTACGGGCCGGGGCGGGCGCAGGAGGAGATCAACAAGCTGTTGGTGGAGCGGGCCCGGGCGGGGCGGGCCGTGGTCCGGCTCAAGGGCGGAGATCCGTACGTCTTCGGTCGGGGTGGTGAGGAGGTCATCGCCTGCGCGGAGGCGGGCATCCCGGTCATCGTCGTGCCCGGGGTGACCAGTGCGATCGCCGCCCCGGGCGCCGCCGGCATCCCGGTGACCCACCGCGGGGTGGCGCACGAGTTCACCGTGGTCTCCGGACACCTGCCACCCGGTCACCCCGACTCCCTGGTCGACTGGGCGGCCCTGGCCCGGCTACGCGGCACCCTGGTCGTGCTCATGGGGCTGAAGCACCTGTCCGCGATCGTCGACACCCTGCTCGCGCACGGCCGGCCGGCCAGCACGCCGGCGGCGGTGGTGCAGGAGGCCACGACCGGCCAGCAGCGGGTCGTGCGCTGCGCGTTGGCGGAGCTCGCGACCACGGTGCGGGAGGCCCAGATCCGGCCACCGGCGGTCGTGGTGGTGGGCGACGTGACGACTGTCTTGGGAAGAGCGTCGTAAGCGAAGCCGGGCGCGCGAAGCAGTCCGCGCGCCCGGCGCCGTGGGGGGATTCGCTGACGTGGTCAGTCCTTGACCATGTCGTCGAGCAGCAGCGCGCAGCGGATGAGCCCAAGGTGGCTGTAGGCCTGCGGGTGGTTCCCCAGGCCGCGTTCCGCGATCGGGTCGTACTGCTCGGGCAGCAGGCCGGTCGGACCGGCGGTGTCGATCATCTGCTGGAACAGCTCCTCGGCGTCGCTGCGCCGTCCCGTGCGCAGGTACGCCTCGATGAGCCACGCCGTGCAGATGTGGAAGCCGCCCTCGCGGCCGGGGAGCCCGTCGTCCCACAGGTAGCGGTAGACCACCGGGCCACTGCGGAGCTCGGCCTCGACCTTGAGGACCGTGGCGAGGAAGCGCGGGTCGTCGTCGGGCAGGAGCCCGGACAGGCCGATCCACAGCGAGGAGGCGTCCATGTCCTCGTCGCCGTAGGCGACGGTGTAGGCGCCGACCCCGTCGTGCCAGCCGTAGGTCAGGACGTGCTGCCCGATGCGGTCGCGCAGCTCCACCCACTCGGGGCGGTCCCCGCCGCCGTGCTGACGCACCACGTGCAACGCCCGATCCACGGTCATCCAGCACATGACCTTCGAGTAGACGTGGTGGCGCGGCGGAATTCGCGCCTCCCACAGGCCGTGGTCGGGCTCGTGCCAGCGCCGCTCGACGGCCTGCACCATCGCCTCCAGCACCCGCCACTCCGTCTCGCGCACCGAGCCGCGCGCGTCGGCGACCGCGGCGATGAGGTCGGCGATCGGCCCGAAGACATCGAGCTGGAGCTGGTGGTTGGCGAGGTTGCCGACCCGGACCGGCCGGGAGCCGGCGTAGCCGGGCAAGGTCTCGAGGACCGCCTCGGCGCCGAGCTCGTAGCCCTCGACGGTGTACAACGGGTGCAGGCGCTCCGGGTGGCCGCCGGTGCGCTCGACGCACCCGTCGACCCAGCGGAGGAACGCCTCCGCTTCGTCGAGCGAGCCGAGGTCGACGAGCGTCCGTGCGGTCATCGCCGCGTCCCGCAGCCAGCAGTAGCGGTAGTCCCAGTTGCGGACCCCGCCGATCTCCTCGGGCAGCGACGTGGTGGCCGCGGCGAGGATCGACCCGGTGGGCTCGTGGCACAGGCCGCGCAAGGTGAGGGCGCTGCGCGCGACGAGGTCGCGGGCGGTGTGGGGCAGGCGGAGCTTGGCGAGCCACGCGCGCCACGGCGCCTCCGCCGCCGCTTGCCGCTCCGACAGGGGGATCGTGTGGTGCTCAAGGCTGTGGGTGCCGAAGCGGAGCTCGAGGGTGACCAAACCCCCCATCGCGGCGAGGTCGATCACGGTACGCGCGGTCTCGTGGCTCCCGTCGCGCACGATCTCCCACTCGACGCCGGGGGAGTAGAGCGCGAACGGCTCGTTCGACCCGAGGACGAGCAGCCCGTCCCCCAGCGGCTGCAAGTGCACGGAGACCTGGCCGAATTCGGGCCGAGGCGCGAACTCCACCCGGGCCCGCGCGGTGCCGGTGAGGACCCGGACGAGCGTGGAGTCCGTGGTCGACTCCTCCTGCCCCGGAATCCGGGTGTCCAACCAGTCGGTGACCGTCAGGCCGGACCAGCGGGTCTCGACGGTCATCGTGCCGGGCCGGTAGCGCTGACCGAGCGGAAGCCCGTTGCGGTCCGGGCTGACGGTGAAGTGGCCGGCCGGGCTGCCGCCGAGCAGATCGGCGAAGATCGCTGGCGAGTCTGGCCGGGGGTGACAGAGCCAGGTGATCTTGGCGTCCGGAGTGACCAAAGCGACGGTACGTCCGTTGGCCAACATGGAGTGCCGCTCGATCGGGACGGCGCGTTCCCCGAACAGCCAGTTGCGCCGCGTCTCGAGCAGCAGGCCGAGGACGCGAGCCACCTCGATCGGCTCGGATACCCGGTATTGCGCCCGGGTCTCCCCGGGGCCGACCTTGATGCCGATGTCCGGGCCGTGCAGGTGGGCGAAGGCGTTCTCGTCGGTGACGTCGTCTCCGATGAACAGCACGGCGCTGGCGGACACCTGCGTGCGAATCTGGTCCACGGCGATCCCCTTGTTGGTGGGGACCACCGAGAGCTCGATGACCTCCTTGCCGTGGGTCACCGTGATCTCGGGCCAGGTCGCGGGGCCGGATTGCACCGCTTTGACGACGTCGGCGGCCACATCGGGGGCCGCGCCGCGCGTGTGCACCGCCACGCTCGCCGGCTTGATCTCCAACCGCACGCCAGGACGGCCGTGCGCGATCTTGCGAAGTTCGGCCTTGAGCCGGCTGCGCACCTCCAGGAGTTCGGGCGAGAGCCGTTCGACGAAGCCGATGTCGAATTCGGAGCCGTGGCTCCCGACGAGGTGGACTTCACTCGGGAGGCGGGAGAGGACCGCCAAGTCGCGCAACGCTCGGCCGGAGATGACGGCGACGGTGGTCTGCGGCAGAGTGGCGAGTGCGCGAATCGCGGCGACCGATTCGGGCAGCGGTACCGCTTTGGTCGGATCCTCGACGATCGGGGCGAGTGTCCCGTCGTAGTCGCACGCGACAAGGAGCAGCGGGACCCGGGCGATCCGCCCGATCGCCGCCCGCAGCTCCGCAGGGATGTCGTTCGCGTGCGTCTGCCCGCCGGTGGCGGGCGAGGTCATGCCGCCTCCGTTTCATCCAGCGCGCCCAGCTCCCGCAGGAAGGAGCGGGCCCAGTGGTTCACGTCGTGAGTACGCAGGTGGCGTTGCATGATGCGCATGCGTCGCCGGGCCTCGGCCGGATCGACGTTAATGGCACGCATGAGGGCTTCTTTGACCCCATCCGGGTCGTGCGGGTTACACAGGAATGCCTGGCGCAGCTCGGCTGCGGCGCCGGCAAACTCACTGAGCACGAGCGCGCCACCGTTGTCGGCGCGTGCAGCGACGTACTCCTTGGCCACCAGATTCATTCCGTCTCGCAGTGGAGTCACCATCATGACGTCGGCCGCGCAGTAGAGCGCGGCAAGTTCACTGCGACTGTACGACTGGTGTAGATAGTGCACAGCTGGCACGCCAACTTTGCCGAATTCGCCATTAATCCGGCCAACTTCGCGCTCGACCTTGACCCGTAATGCCTGGTAGTGCTCGACGCGCTCCCGGCTCGGCGTGGCGACTTGCACCATAACTGTTTCGGGAACTGTCAACTTTCCGTCAGCTAGAAGTTCCCGAAACGCCTTGAGTCGCTGCTCAATCCCCTTGGTGTAGTCGAGACGGTCGACGCCGAGGATGACGACCTTCGGGTCGCCCAGCTCAGCCCGGATCTGCTTGGCCCGGGCCTGGACCATCGGGTCGGCCGCCATCCGCTCCATCTCCTTGACGTCGATGGAGATGGGGAAGGCGCCGGCCTTGACTCGCCGACCGTCCACTTCGATCGTCTGACCCTCGTAGCGGAGGCCGAGGAGGTGCCGAGCGAGCCGAACGAAGTTCTGGGCGGCGAGCCGCTGCTGGAAACCGACCAGGTCCGCGCCGAGCAGTCCGCGCAGGATCTCCGCGCGCAGCGGCATCTGCATGAAGAGCTCGATCGGGGGGAAGGGGATGTGCAGGAAGAAGCCGATCTTCAAATCCGGCCGCAGTTCCCGCAGCATCGCCGGAACGAGCTGGAGCTGGTAGTCCTGCACCCAGACAACCGCGCCCTCGGCGGCCACCTCCGCGGCCGCCTCGGCGAAGCGGGCGTTGACGACCCGATACGCTTCCCGCCACCGGCGCTTGAAGACTGGCGTCTCGACGGCGTCGTGATAGAGTGGCCAAATAGTGGCGTTGGATTGCCCCTCGTAGTACCGCTCCACCTCTTCCGCGCTCAGCGGTACGGGGTGGAGGCGGATGCCATCGAGTTCGAAGGGCTCCGGGGCGGCGCCGACACCCCCGGCCCAGCCCACCCAGGTTCCTTTCCGTTCCGCCAAGACTGGGTGGAGGGCTGTCACCAGACCACCCGGGCTGCGACGCCACTGCTGCCCCTCAGGCGTATTCACCTGGTCCACGGGCAGGCGGTTTGCTACCACGACAAATGAGCTGCGAACCGTCACGCTCCGTACACCTCCGGTGATGACGCGGGGACTGTTCCTGAGCGTACTGGTCCCTGTCCGTCACGTGGGCGACCAATCTTGAGTCGATTGCCCACTAGCTTGATTTCCCTAAACGTCTAGATGATCAACGTCACATTTCTACCGTGTTTTGACCTTGGCGGCCACGCGGGTCCAGGGAATAGTGCGGGGTAACGATGACGTCCTTAACCCCTGACAGTGATCGGGGTAGCGGGGCGAGGTGCGTCGCTACCGCGCTACCTGTCAGGATTGTTTGCGGCGTCTGCTACCCCGTGCGCGTTCCGACCGCGCCACCGCGTCGGGGCCAGAGCCGCGTCGCAAGCGTTTCCCGCGCTCACCGAGCCTGACGAGAAACCTGGAGGTAGGCCGCATCGTGGCCCAGTTCATCTATGTCCTGGAAAAGGCGCGCAAGGCGCACGGCGACAAGGTCGTGCTGGACGATGTGACGCTGAGCTTCCTGCCGGGTGCCAAGATCGGTGTGGTTGGCCCGAACGGCGCGGGCAAGTCCACCCTCCTGCGCATCATGGCTGGACAGGAGCAGCTGAGCAACGGCGAGGCCCGGCTCATGCCCGGCTACACGGTCGGATTGCTGGCGCAGGAGCCGCCGCTGAACGAGTCCAAGACCGTCCTCGGCAACATCGAGGAAGCGGTGGCGGGCATCAAGGCCAAGTTGGAGCGGTTCAACGCGATCGCGGAGCAGCTGGCCACCGACTACTCCGACGAGCTCATGGCGGAGATGGGCAAGCTCCAGGAGGAGCTTGACCACGCCGACGCGTGGGACATCGACTCCAAACTCGAGCTCGCGATGGACGCCCTGCGCTGCCCGCCGCCCGACGCCGACGTCCGCACGCTCTCCGGTGGGGAACGACGCCGGGTAGCGCTCTGCAAGCTGCTCCTGGAGGCGCCGGACTTGCTGCTGCTCGACGAGCCCACCAACCACCTCGACGCGGAGAGCGTGCAGTGGTTGGAGCAGCACCTGGCGCGGTACCCCGGCACGGTCATCGCGGTCACCCACGACCGCTACTTCCTCGACAACGTGGCGGGCTGGATCCTCGAGCTCGACCGCGGCCGCGCCTACCCGTACGAGGGGAACTACTCGACCTATCTGGAGAAGAAGGCCGCGCGGCTGGAGGTCCAAGGGCGCAAGGACGCCAAGCTGCGCAAGCGCCTGGCGGAGGAGCTCGAGTGGGTCCGCTCCAACGCCAAGGCGCGGCAGACCAAGGCCAAGGCGCGCCTCCAGCGCTACGAGGAGATGGCCGCAGAGGCGGAGAAGACCCGCAAGCTCGACTTCGAAGAGATTCAGATTCCGCCGGGCCCGCGGCTGGGCGACACGGTCATCGAGGTCCGTGACCTGGTCAAGGGCTACGGTGACCGGATCCTCATCGACGGCCTGAGCTTCACCCTGCCGCGCAACGGCATCGTCGGGATCATCGGCCCGAACGGCGTCGGCAAGACCACCCTGTTCAAGACCATCGTCGGTCTGGAGAAGCCCGACAAGGGCGAAGTCAAAATCGGCGAGACGGTTCGGCTGTCGTACGTGGATCAGAACCGGGCTGGTCTGGACGGGGAGAAGACCGTCTGGGAGGTGGTCTCCGACGGGCTCGACCACCTCATGGTCGGCAAGGTCGAGATGCCCTCGCGGGCCTACGTGGCCGCGTTCGGCTTCAAGGGGCCCGACCAGCAGAAGCCGGTCAAGTTCCTCTCCGGTGGGGAGCGCAACCGCCTCAACCTCGCGTTGACCCTGAAGATCGGCGGCAATGTGCTGCTGCTCGACGAGCCGACCAACGACCTCGACGTGGAGACGCTCTCCTCGCTGGAGAAGGCGCTGTTGGAGTTCCCCGGCTGCGCCGTGGTGATCTCCCACGACCGGATGTTCCTGGACCGGATCGCCACGCACATCCTGGCCTGGGAAGGGGACGAGGAGAACCCGGCGAAGTGGTTCTGGTTCGAAGGCAACTTCGAGGCGTACGAGAAGAACAAGATTGAGCGCCTCGGCCCCGAGGCGGCGCGGCCGCGGCGGGTGACGTACCGGAAGCTGACCCGTGACTGACCAGCGGCAGGCCGCGGGCGGGCAGCGGTTCGTCTACCGGTGCGCGCTGCGGTGGAGCGACCTCGACGCCTTCGGCCACGTCAACAACGCCCGAATCTTGACGCTGTACGAGGAGGCGCGCGTGGCGTTGCTCTTCCTCGACGCGGCGAAGAAGGGGGTCTCCTCGTTCACCTCGGGCGTGGTCATCGCGCGGCACGAGGTCGACTACCTCCGGCCGATCGGGTACGTACCCGGTCCGCCGCCGGACGTCATGCCGAGCGTGCGCGTGGAGCTGTGGATCGAGGAGCTGCGCTCGTCCCGGTTCACCGTCGCCTACGAGCTGTTTGATGGCGACGCGCTGGCCGGGAGAGCGCGCTCCGTCCTCGTCCCGTATGACCTCGCGAGCCAGCGCTCGCGGCGGCTGTCGGACGCCGAACGGGCGTTCCTGGAGCCGTACCTGCTGCTGGAGGGCACCCGGGGATCGGGCACCGGCTCCGGGGAGCGGTGAGCGGTCCATCGATGATGGGCGCGGGATGAGCGTGGACGGAAACCCCACGGGAGCGGCTCGCCGGTGAGTGCGCCGCATGGATTGATTGGTGTCGAGGACGCCGGGGCGTTCCTCGCCCGGCTGACTCGCCTCGATCCGCGGGCGGTGGTCCGGCTTCGTGGCGACCCCGCGGCGGGCCGCACCACCCTGTGGGCCCGGCTACCCTGGCGGGTCTTGGTCGCGCGGACCGTGGCGGGGGTGGGCCCGCAGGATACGACGGTGTCGGCCGCCGAACTCCTCGCCGAGATCGCCCGGGGTGGCACCGAGTTGCCGCCGGCGCGTGACCGGGAGTGGCAGTGGGCGCTGCCGCCGGCCCGAGGTGAGGTCGTGGAGCGGCTCGCCGTGGCTGACGTGCGCCGGGTGGCGGCGGCGGCCGCGGCGACGGTGCGTGCCGCGACGACGGGTGGGGTGCGCGGTCGGCCGGTCGGGCAGCGGATGCTGCGGGAGGCGTTGCTGGACCACGTCGCGATCGTGGTGACCCCGGAGGAGGGCGCGCCGGTCGACCTGCCGCAGCGGTTGGTGCAGGCGGTGGTCCGCATGGGTTTCCTCGGACCGGCGCCCGAGACGAGCGGCGCCGGCGCCGATCACCCGGTCCACGTACGGGTGGCGGGGCGCTGGGTGGGTTTGTCTGCTCCGTACGGAATTGCCTGGTTACCGCCTGTCGACAATCTCTTGACGCCGATCGCCCTCGCTCGTACGAACGTATGATGTAAATCTGTCTGTCTGGTTTGGGGCGGGCGTTAGGGGGATGCCCGAGGACGGCTATCCGGGTACCGTCGTCCCTCGGGTCCAACGCATCGTACCCGGGTGGATCCGCTGGGGAGCGAGGTGTACGAGCATGCCGTGGTGGTCATGGCGCCCCGGTCACACCGGTGGCGTTAAGCCAGTGGCGCGAAGGACAATCGCTAGAGGCGGCCATGTCCGGCTCGGAGTGCCGGCGCCGCGGGAGCCAGAGCAAGTAGGGCCCGCGAGTGACCTGTCCACGATGGATAAGGCATCCCTTGAGGTGCGCCCGGTTACGCTGAGCAGGATTGGGCAGGCTCTCGACCAGCTCGACATCCGATACCTGGCGGACGGCGACGGCAGCCTCCTCGCGATGTGGGAGCGGCACGCTGTCCTGTTCACCCTGGAGGGGCCCGAAGACGAAATCCTGGTCATCCGTGCTCGTCCACACGCGACTGTTCCGCCAGACTGGGCAGACCGGGCTTACCGTGTGGTCAACGAGTGGAACCACACGCGTCGATTCTGCAAGGCGTACGTCGGAGATCCGACCGAGCTAGGGCAGCTTCCAATCTACGGTGAGCTGCAAGTGCCGCTCGGGGCGGGCGCGCATGACGCCCTTCTCCTGGAGATGCTCGACTGCGGTTCCGCGGTCGCGGCCGACTTCGTCGACTGGCTCTACGATGAGGGAGCCCTGCTCTGATCACTGAGCACGGGCGCTCGCTCGTCGTGTGGGCGGGGCGCCCTGTGATGGTCGGACAGGGCGCCCTTGCTCTCGCCCTGCCTGTGGCGGTTACTCTGGCGTGTTCATCATGAACTGCGCCGCACGCTCGAGGTACTCCCAGAGCGTCTCCTCCTGCTCCGGCGTGAGGTCCAAGCTCTCCACGGCTCGGCGCATGTGCCGCAGCCACGCGTCACGTTCTGCCGGCCCGATCCGGAAGGGCATGTGCCGCAGCCGCAACCGTGGGTGACCGCGGAGCGCAGAGTAGGTCCGCGGACCGCCCCAGTACTGGATGAGGAACAGCCGCAGCCGCTCGGCGGCGGGCCCGAGATCCTCCTCCGGGTACAGCGGCCGAAGCACCGGGTCTTCCGCAACGCCGGCGTAGAACTCGTCGACCAGCTTCCGGAAGGTCGGTTCACCACCGACCGCGTCATAGAACGTCGTCGCGGCTTCCACGGCGCGCGTCCCGCTCTCCGAAGGTGTGCTCACCGCTCCATGGTGCCAGTCGCCGGAGAGTGTCGCCGACCGCGTCACCCGCGAGAGCCGGGCCGCCCCGTTAGCTCGCGCCCTCACGAGCTGTTTCGGGCGCGGCGGTGGAGCGCGGGGGCGCCGCTTGGGTGGGGGGCGTGGCGACGCTCGTCCCGTTCGCCTCGCTCGCCGCGGCGATCGCGGCGGCGAAGCGCTCGGCGTCGGGCCAGCGCAGGGCGCAGAGGAGCATCGCCCCCACACCGGCGAGGCTCCACAGCCCCACGACCGCGGGGAGCGGATACCGATCCGCCAGGAGACCAGTGGCGAAGACCGCCACACCCTGCATGACCTGAATCCCGGTGGCCATGACGCCGAAGGCGCGTGCGCGATACCCGTGCGGCAGGGCTTGGACGAAGAGCCCGTTGGCGACCGGGAGTAAGCCCGCGACCGCGAACCCGCAGGTGGCGGCGAGGAGAGCGACGACCACCGGGGGTGGGTCGAGCAGCGTCGGGACGAGGGCGAGGGGCGCGAGGACCGCGAACGGTCGCACGAGCGCTCGACGCCGATCGGGTCGCACGCCGCGGCCGATGACGAGGCCACCGAGGATGAACCCGAGCGGGCTCGCCGCCATGATCAGCGCTTGGGCCAACCCGCGATCCGCCACGCTGGTGCTGCGCTGTTCCGCCCACGCGGCGGCCAAGCCCTCGGGAACGATCGCGAAGAGCATGGCGGTGAACACCAACAGCGCGATGGCGCGCAGCACCGGGCTGCCGAAGACGATGGTGAAGCCCTCGGCGGTCTCCCGCGCGAGGTGGCTGCGCCGGTCCCCGCTCATTGCGGGCGGACGGTGCGCGACGCCGCACCAGATGATCAAAGCCGAGACCGCGAAAGTCACCGCGTCGATGATCAACGCGGTGCGCGGGCTGGTCGTGGCGATCGCAGCGCCTGCGACGTAGCCAGCGACCTGGGCCGCCTGACTCGTGCTGGAGTTGAGAGAGATGGCGACCACGAGCCGGTCGCCCGGCAGGATCAGCGGGAGCAGCGCTGATTTCGCCGCCTGACTCGGGGGATTGGCGAGCGTCGTGGCGAACAGCAGCACGAGCATCGCCCAGATCGGCATTCCGGGGACGGCGACCAGCGCGATCAGCACCATCCGGATCAGGTCGCAGACGACCATCACCGTGCGGTACGGGCTGCGCTCGGCGATGGCGGAGAGCACCGGGCCGCCGACGAGCCACGGGAGATAGCTGATCGCGAATGCGGCGGCGGAGAGCGCGACGGAGTCCGTCTCTCGGTAGACCATGACGGTGACCGCCGCTTTGGCCATGTAGTCCCCGACCCAGGAGAGGACCGCGGCGCTGTACAGGGCGCGGAATTCGCGGGCTGCGAATACCTCGCGAAACGTCGCCGGCTTCGTAGGCGGATGCGCGTCGGACACCGGCTGCCTCCGTCGTCGGCGGCTGCCACCGTCCGGTGGGCAGTCGACGAACGCTATCGGACCTGTTCGATCGGTGATATCGATGGAGTGCTCTGTAGCACTGCCCTGGATTCTGCCCGATCGTCCGATGTCTGGCTAGTGCGAACGGTCCATGAGTCAGGTGTCCGACCGAATGGCTCGATCGTGTCCGACTGGCTATCCCCCCCCGGATTTCTCTATTGCTGCAGGTCAATCCCTAGTGGGGTCTAGGGCGTGTCGGTTTGGCGTGTCGGGCCTTCGTCCGCGGCGCGCGGAGCCGACGCGGCGTCGGCGTCTGCCGCGGGTGCCCCGGAGGCCGATGGTTCGAGCGCCTCGACGAGCTGTCGGCGTAGTTCCCGGCTGATCAGGCCCTGCCCTTCAGCGGTCGTCTTGGCAACCGTGCGGATCACCGCGCCATTGGTCGTGATCTGCTCCACCCCGAGGACCTTGGGGCGTTCGACGAGGTACTGCGCGAGCTCAGGGTCGTCGGCCAAGCGCGCCGCCGCCGCGTCGAGCAGGCGGGTCGCTTCGATGGTGTTGCTGAGGTCGATCGGGACGTCGACGACCACCAGGGCCCAGCCCTGGCTCCGGTTGCCCACCCGGGTGATCTCCCCGTTGCGGATGTACCACAGCACCCCGTGCTCATCGCGGATCGTCGTGACGCGCAGGCCGACCGCCTCCACGACGCCGCTCGTGTCGCCGAGGTCGACGTAGTCACCGACGCCGTACTGGTCCTCCAGCAGCATGAACAGCCCGGCGATGAGGTCCTTCACCAGAGTCTGGGCGCCGAAGCCGAGGGCGACGCCGGCGATACCGGCGCTCGCCAGCAGCGGTGCGAGGTCGAAGCCGAACTCGCGGAGCACCATGAGGACCGCAATCGAGTACACGAACGCGGTGACGAAGCTCCGGAGGACCGAGCCGATCGCTTCCGCGCGTTGCCGTCGCCGTTCGGGATAGATCTTCGCGGACTCCTCGGAGGCCGGTGTTCGTTCGCGCAGCGGCCGGAGGATGGTCGGTATCGCTCGTTCGGAAGTGGTGCGCACCAGGCGCTTGATTGCCCGATTGAGCAAATAGCGGACAACCGTAGCGACAATCAGGATCAGGACGATCCGGGTGGGCTTGATCAGCGCGTAGAGGCTTCCCTCCGCGAGCCACGGAGATTCGGTCAATTCATACACAAAGTTGCAGGCGGGATCGTCCAGGCAGGTGGGATCGGGAGACGGAGAGTTCGCGGTGAGGGGTTCTGCGGCTGCCACGCTCACTGTCGTACCGCATGATCCTGAGCCATCCACGCCCGGTCCCACCCCGCGATCATGGCTGATCCGTCCGTCACAGGCCGTTCTGTCCGAGAACGGATGTGGAGGAAGCTCTGAATAGTACGTGCAATCGGGTCATCTATCAGGGACGATTGGCGCATGGGCGCTCGCGATGTGCCGGCGGAGCCCGAAGGGCGTGTGCGTGTCAGGCGCGCGCGAGCGGCTCTCGGGGAGAGTGGATGACGCCGAGAGGGTGAGGGCGATGCCTGACATACGACACACAGCCGGCCCCGCTGCGTTGGTCCTTAACGCGACCTACGAGCCGCTGTGTGTCGTATCCGTGCGGCGAGCCGCGATCCTCGTGCTCACCGCGAAGGCCGTCTGCGTCACCGATGGCGACGGGTTCCTCCACAGCGCCCGACGCACCATTCCCGTTCCGTCGGTGGTGCGGCTCAACCGGTTCGTCCGGGTGCCCTACCGCACGCAGGTCGGGCTGTCCCGACGCGCGGTGTTCGCGCGCGATGGGTGGCGTTGCGCCTACTGCCGTGGCCCGGCCGAGACGATCGACCACGTGGTGCCGCGCAGCCGGGGCGGGCGACACGCGTGGGACAACGTGGTCGCGGCGTGCGCGAAGTGCAATCACGCGAAAGGCGACCGTACGCCCGCGGAGCTCGGCTGGCGGCTGCACACCGTGCCGGCCGCGCCCAAAGGGGTGGCGTGGCGGGTGTTGGGGCACCGCGTGCCGGATCCCCGCTGGGCCGATTGGTTGGATCTGCCGACGCTGGAATCAACCGATAGCTGGGCGGCGTGACGCGTCAGCGCGGGTAGTTCGTCGACAGCAACGACGCGAAGACGATGACGTTGTCCTCATAGCCGGTGTTGCCGCCGACCCACTGCCCGCCGCACGTGATCAGGCGCAGGTTGGGGCTGCTGTAGTCGCCGTATACCCGGTCGTTGGGGAGCGCGCGTTTGTTGAAGCGCTCCACGGAGTCCACGACGAAGACCACCTCTGAGCCGTCCTGTCGGGTGATCTCGATCGTGTCGCCCCGACGCAGCTTCTTGAGCCCGTGAAAGACCGACGGCCCCGAGCGGCTGTCCACGTGGCCGACGATGATGGCGGGGCCCAGCTCCCCCGGGGTGGGGCTGCGGTTGAACCAACCCGCCTCGTGGTGCCGTTCCATGGGGGGCACCTCGATCTCTCCGTCGATGGTGAGTCCGACGGTGTGCACGTTGGCCTGGAGCTCCAGCGCCGGGATCGTGATCTTTGTGGGAGGACTGGGGGGCAGGGCATCCGCCTGCTGTCCACCCTGCTGCCGCTCCTTGACGGTGAAGAGCTCGGGCAAGCGGGCGCCGGTGAGGTGGTGGAGGCCGAGGCCGGTCGCGAACACCCCAACCAGCAGCATGACCACCGCCAGCGCGCCGAGGGGGACGCGCTGCCGGCGGCGGGGGCGTGGCACCGCACGGACCGTCCGAGGCGGTGGGGACTCTCCGGGTCGCGGCACGCGCGCGACCCCGCGGGCCACGACCGGCGCGACCCCGCGCGCGGTGATCTTCGGCCCGGCCAGGGCGGCGCGGTCGAACGCGCGTCGCCGGGCGCGCCGTTCGGAGCGGGACGCCCGTTCGGCGAACGAGCGGCCGAGCAGGCCGTGGCGGGCATGGCCGTGCCGCGCGCGACGGCGCTGTTCCCGTTGGCGGGCGGGCGAGGGGAGCCCGGTGGGCGTGCCGTAGGTCGTGGTCGTAGGCGCCGGGACGTGGGGGGTGGTGCCGGCGAGCGCCGCTTGCACGACGATGTCGCGCAGCCAGCTCCACGCGGCGGGAGTCGGGTCGGGCTCGTCCTCGGCGGTCTCGTCGTCACTGACCTCGTCGGGCGCGGCGGATTCCTCGTTCTCCGCAGGGTCGTCGCCCGGTGGGTCGGCGTTCGCGCCGTCCTCAGCCAGCGCGCGCGCCGCCGGATCCGGCCCGCACCCCGCGACCTGATCCGGGGCGGCCGGTTGGGACTCGTCGTCCGCCGCCTCGCGCGCCACCGCCTGCGGCGGGAGCTGCTCGGTGTCCCGCCTGAAGGCCTCCTCCGCACGCGCGTTCCCGGACGCCGCGTCGGCCTCCGGGAACGCCCGCATCCGCCCTGAGGGGGTATCCGCGCGGCTCATCTGCCGGACACACCTCGCGAGGTCGCCGCCCGCCGCCGCATCAGCGCGAGCGCGCCGAGTGCCAGACCGAAGCCCGCGGTGGTGAGGCCACCCGTCAGGAGGAGTCGGTCATCGCCGAAGCTGCTCGCCGTGCCGCCGCCACCGGTTTCCGGACCCTTCTCCGGCGGGCTCATGGTGATGATCGGAGTCTCGGTCGGGGCCGGAGTGCCGTCGGTGATGGTCAGGGGCGAGTCGGCGGTGCGCTCGTTCTGGCACTGGAGGTGCACGTTGTAGCGTCCTGGCTTCTTGCTCGCCGGAATCGTGACGTGGCCGACGAGGACTCCATCCCGGGGCATCACCACAACCCGGCCGAACGCCTCGGACGTGACCGCGGCCGTGACGGTGTTCCCATCACCACAACTGGCGTGGATGTCGACCCGGGAGCCCGCGTGAGCGGGGTTGGGCGTGACTTGGACGAACGTGTCACCTGCGTGGGCCGGGGTGGCGCCCAGCAGCGCCGCGGCCACGGACAGGGCGGCCGCCAGGGGGAGGGCGGCGCGACCTGTGCTTCCGAGTCTGCGCATGATTCCCCTTCCCGGTGCTATGGAACCGGCCGGTGCGCGTGCTCGACGGAGTAACTTTCCCACCCCGAGAAGGGCTAACGGCAGAAATTCGATAATCACGAAAAGTTCTCTAAGTAACCTTTGTCGAGATTGCAGGTGATCGTGGAGGAACCGACAGGTCCGTACGCGTTTCGTCGGACACCACGCGGCTCGGCACGGGTTCCCGTGGCTTTCGACCCCGGGAGCCGACGATCCGTGAACTCCGCTACCGTGAAGGATGTCTGGGTCTGGGTAGATCGGCTGTCTGAGTCTGAGGAGATCGGTACGGTCGGTTTCTCCCCGACTGGACGCCAGGTCCCTCTTCGACGCTGGGGGCGTTGACGTTGTCTGTAAGCGAGACCGTGCTCTATTTCGTGGTCACACCGTTGGCGATCGTCCTGGTGATCACCGCGTTGGTCATGCTCACCAGTCACGGTGCGCCTGGCGGCGGGGGCAAGCGGTACCGCCCGGGCCGTCCATTCGAGTTCACCCCGGTCTGGTTCGTCTCGTCGGCGGACCAGCTCACCGACACGGAGCAGGCGAGCCGGAAGGCCCTGACTGGCGGTGCGACCGCGCCGGCGATCCGGGCCGGTAGCGAAACGGAAGGCACGCGGACGCGGGCCGGTGCGACGGGAGGCGCAAGTGACCGTTGGTGAGAAGGAGCGGACCCTGACATACCACCCGGATATCGCTGACAGCCCGTTCTCCACTCGGCAGCTACTTCGGCTTGAGCAAGCGCTCCGGTCTGCTGACCAGTACACCGGGCTGCGCTTCAGCGTCTACGTCGGCGACTTGGAGGAGCCGGTGCGGGAGCACGCCGTGCGGCTGCACGCTCAGCTCGCTGACGCGGACAAGGCGGTCCTCATCGCGGTCTCGCCGAACCAGCGCGTGCTGGAGATCGTGACCGGCGCCACCGCACGCAAGCGCATCAGCGACCGAGAAGCCAAGCTCGCCGCCCTGTCCATGGTCTCCTCGTTCAGCGGTGGCGACCTGGCCGGCGGCATCATCAGCGGGCTGGACCAGCTGGCGAACCACGCGGGACGTGGCTGATCGGCTGCCGCGTGGTCCACGGTGCCTGACCATCAGGCCGCGGACCACGCGGCAGCGTCGTCTCCGGTGACCTACCGGGCGGCCGCGGCGTCCCGGGCCCGGGCCCGCAGGGCCCGCACCACGCCGTCCCGGCCTTCCGCGACGAGGCGCCGCAGGGGAGCCGGGTGCCCCTCCTGGGCCAGCCAGGCATCGGTCATCGCCACGGTCTCCTCGCTGACCTGATACGCCGGATAGGCCAGCGTCACGAACTCCTGCGCGGGCTCGCTGTCCCGCGTCGCCCAGACCCTGCCCACCTCGGCGAAGAAGCGCTCGGCGTACGGCGCGGTCAGCTCGACCTGCTCGGGGTGCTGGAAGCCCTGCAACAGCGCGCGATGCCGCCAGTTCGGCAGCGTCTCGGAGCCGGTGAGGAGCCGCCATACCTCGGCCTTCGCCTCGGGGGTCGGGATGAGCGCGCGGGCGAGCGCGGCTTCACGTTCCCCGCTCGCGGTGCGATCCCGGGCCAGTTCCTCCTCGATCTCCTCAGGCGTCGCGGCGCCCTTGGCGACCAGGGACCGGAGCACGATCCACCGCAGTTCGGTGTCCATAGTCAGCCCTGCGGGGACACCCGAGCCGTCAAGCCAGGAGCGCAGCGCCGCCAAGTCCTCCTCGCTGCGCGCCGCGGTGGCGTAGCTGCGCGCCCAAGCGAGCTGGAAGTCGCTGCCGGGCTCGGCCGCGAGCATCGCCGCCCGGGAGGCGCGAGCCAGCTCCTCCCAGCCCGTCGGGGCCCACTCGGGGTCGGCGTAGAAGGAGAGGGTGGTGTTGGCCTGCCGCAGCGTCGCGGTGACCAGGTTGATGTCGCGTTCGTTCGGCAACCCGGCGACCACGAGGGCGATGTAGTCGCGGGCAGCCAACTCCGCGTCCCGGACCATGTCCCACGCCGCCGCCCAGCACAGCGCCCGCGGCAGCGACGATTCGAACGCCGAGATGTGCTGCACGACGGTCGCCATCGACCGCTCATCCAGGCGCAGCTTGGCGTAGGTCAGGTCGTCGTCGTTGAGCAGCAACACGTCCGGGGCGCGCACCCCGGCGAGCTGGGGAATCTCAGTGACCTCCCCGCTCACGTCGAGCTCGATGCGTTCCCGCCGGCGGAGTTTGCCGTCCTCGAGGTCGTACAGGCCCACCGCGATCCGGTGCGTGCGCAGCGTCGGATGGCTCGCCGGCGCCTCTTGGCGCACGGCGACCCGTTCGTAGCGGCCATCGGCGGTGAGGGAGATGTCGGGGCGCAGCGTGTTGACCTGGGCCGTCTCCAACCACTGGGCGGCGAACTTCCGCAGCTCACGCCCACTGGCGGCCTCGAGCTCCGAGAGCAGGTCGTCGAAGGTGGCGTTGCCCCACGCGTACTTCGCGAAGTACTGGCGCAAGCCCGCGAGGAACGGCTCCTCACCGACGTACGCGACGAGCTGCTTGAGCACGCTCGCGCCCTTGGCGTACGTGATGCCGTCGAAGTTGACTTCGACCGCGGCGACGTCCGGCATTTCACAGTAGACCGGGTGGGTGGTCGACAGCTGGTCCTGCCGGTAGCCCCAGTTCTTTCGCACGGACAGGAAGGTCGTCCACGCGTCGGTGAATCGGGTTGCGTTGGTGTTGCACCAGTGGCTGGCCCACTCGGCGAACGACTCGTTCAGCCACAGGTCGTTCCACCAGCGCATCGTGACGAGATTGCCGAACCACATGTGGGCCAGTTCGTGCAGGATCGTGTTGGCCCGCTGCTCGTATTCGAAGTCCGTGACCTGCGAGCGGAAAATGAAGTGCGCTTCGGCGTGCGTGACGCAGCCGAAGTTCTCCATCGCGCCGGCGTTGAAGTCGGGGACCCAAATTTGGTCGTACTTCGGCAGGGGATAGCGCACGCCGAAACGCTCGTGGAAGAAGTCGAAACCCTGCGTCGTGATGCGGTGCAGGTCGTCCGCGTCGAGATACTGGGCCATGCTCGCGCGGCAGAAATAGCCCATGTCAATGCCGTCGTGCGTGTACCGAACCTCGTGGTATGGCCCAGCGCAGAGCGCGGTGATGTAGGTGCTCATCCGCGGGGAGCGGGCGAAGTGGACAACTTTGGTTTCGTCGTCCACCCGTTCCTCCCGCTCGATCGGCATATTGGAGATGACGCGCCAGTGCGCGGGTACGGTCGCGTGCCAGGTGAAGACACTCTTGAGATCCGGCTGGTCGAAGCAGGCGAACACCCGCTGCGCGTCGGCCGTTTCGAACTGGCTGTAGAGGTAGGTCTCCCCGTCGACCGGGTCGACGCTGCGGTGCAGCCCTTGCCCGCTGCTCGAGTACAGGAAATCGGCGTCTACGACGAGCCGGTTCTCGGAGGCGAGCCCGGTCAGGGTGAGCCCTCGCTCCGGCGACCAGGTGCTGATGTCGACCGGCTCGCCGTTGAGCGTCGCGGAATGGATCCGTTCGGCGGCGACCTCGATGAAGGTGCTGGCGCCCGGTTCGGCGCAGCGGAAATGAACCTCAGTGACACACCGGAAGGTCCGGTTGCCGGCGATCCCGGCCTTTGACAAGTCCAGTGTGATGTCGTAGGCGGTCACGTCGAGCAGGCGAGCCCGCTCCGCCGCCTCGACCTGAGTCAAATTACGCACTCCGGCCACGTGTGATCTCCATCCGAATCGAAGCGCCGTGCCGACGCTGCGTGTCTACGCTGGCGGCCACGTCCGAGCCAAGTCTTCCATGTCTGTGGTTTCCGCCGGCGGTCCTCCGAGCTCCTAGGCGGTTCCCACAATCGGGTATAACGTCAAGCTCACGATGGTGTTCACCCCGAAACGTCGGAAGGGAAGTGGCGGAGGCCGTGCGCGGCAAAGTTGACATGTGGTTCGACCCCGTCTGCCCGTGGGCCTGGATTACCTCACGGTGGCTGTTGGAGGTCGAGCGAGTCCGCCCGGTGGACGTGCAGTTCCACGTCATGAGCCTGTCGGTGCTCAACGAGGGGCGGGAGGTGCCGGAGCAGTACCGCGACCTCCTGCAGAAGGCCTGGGGGCCGGTGCGGGTGTGCATCGCGGCCGAACAGCGCTACGGCACGCCGGTCCTGCGGGACCTCTACACCGCGCTCGGCACCCGGATCCACATTCACAAGCAGCAGCTCGGTCCTGAGCTTTACATCGAGGCGCTGAAGGAGGTCAACCTCGACCCGGAGCTGGCTGCCGCGGCGGACTCCACTGAGTACGACGACGCGCTGCGCGCGAGCCACGACGCGGGGATGAAGCCGGTCGGCACGGAGGTGGGGACCCCCGTGATTCACGCACCGGGGCCGAACCCCGGTGAGACGGTCGCCTTCTTCGGCCCGGTGGTCACCCCGGCTCCGAAGGGTGAGGCCGCGGGTCGGCTGTGGGACGGCGTCCTCCTGGTCGCCGGCACGCCCGGCTTCTACGAGCTCAAGCGGTCTCGCGATCAGGACCCCAGCTTCGACTGACCGCGTCTGTTCGTGACGTTGACCCGAAAGCCCGCGGCGCGTGCCGCGGGCTTCTTCGTGAACGCCAAGGGCGCGGACTTGCCCGCCCGGGGCGCTCCCCAGCGGTGATCGCACCATGGCGGGCGCCCCAGGCGAGGGTGAGCAGCGTGACCGCCGCGCAAGCGGTCCACTCGCCGACATGCGGGATGGTTCGCAACGCTTCGATGAGGCCGAGCGGCGTCAGCTCCTGCCGCCCGGCGCGGTGCGTGAGGTACGCCCGGGCCGCGGCGGTGAGCCCAGGGCGTTTGAAGGCCATTCCAGTCGCGCAGAAGTCGTCGGGACTCAGCTCCAGGATCGTTTCGGGGGAGGGGAAGAGGGCGTAGGTGCCGCCGACGTGGGGTAGCGCGACCCGCTCGCCGAACGCGTCATTGAATCGCCGGTAGAGCATCGTGGCCTGGTGAGCCCGGACGACTTGGCGGACGATGGCGGTGGCGAGGGCTCGCGCAGTGGACTGATCCGCACTGCCGCGTGCCTGACCTCCAGGAGCCACCGGCCTCCATCCGGGCAATCGATGAGTGCCGGTGGATGACCTCTCCTCGGTGATCCCTGTGGTGCCGGCCGGGCTGGTCGGCCGAGGAGGAGAGGTCGAGGAGCGGCCCGAGTATGCGCGATGCGTGGTGTGGGCGGAGGTCTCGTCGCGAGGCGCCGGCGGAGGTTGGCACACTCGCCGGGTCGAGCGCGCCTCTCGCGCTCCGGCGCGGCTGTACGGCCGGCTGACGGCGCGTGTGGCGATCACGTCGAGCGTGCGAGCGGCCTGCGCGATCGCGCGGGGCCGGATGTGTCGGGGGTATCGGTTAGCGTGAACGGGACGGAGGTGGTCGAGGAGGCGGTATCGATCAGCGGAGAGTTGATCTAGGAACCTCTAGTGACCCCGGAAATCCGGGGAGGTTCCGAAGCGGAAAAAGGGGCGAACGTGAGATTTCGGCTCGCGAACCTGAGGGCTATGGAATCACAGTCTTCCATATGCGCAGGTCGCGTGCCGCTGCGTCCGGTCTTCGGACCGGACGAGGATCGCAACGACTAGCCGTTCGTGCGGCCCGTGCCGCTCGCCGCGTCGGTCAGTCGAGGCCGTTCCGTGGACTGCGCCGTCTGTCCGGCGGTGGCCGCCCACCCGGTGGACATCGGTCGGGGTGGGAGCGAACGGCTCCGGCCGCGGCGGTAGCGTCAGCGCCATGACCGTCGTGCACCCGATCACCCGCGCCTGGATCACTACTGGCGGCACGGGCGCGCAGAACTACGACGAGTTCGCCGACGAAGCAGAGATCACCGAAATCATCGCGGCAAACCCGCGCAGCGCGCTCGCCGTGGAGATGCCACACCGGGCGCCGCAGAGCGTGGGCCGGCCATTCCTGGACTGCCTGCCCGACGCCGCCGCCCGGCTCGCTGAGGCGAAGGCGGCCGGCAGCTACCGGCCCGCCGAGCGGGTCGTGGTGCTCTATCGCATCACCGGGTCGTCGAACGAGACCACCGCGTACGGCCTGTTCGCGATGGTGGACACCGACCAAATCTCCACCAGCGCGCAGGAGCCCGGCCTGGTGATCCGAAACGAGGACGTCTTCATCGAGAAGGTGCGGGAGCGGGTCGCGCTCGCCGAGGCGGTCGGTCACCTGCTCTCCCCGGTGCTGTTGCTGCAAACCGCTCGTGGCGAGGAGCTGCACGAGGCGCTCGCCGCGGCGTGCGCGGAGGCCGGGGAGCCGGTCGCGACCGACGTCGATCAAGCGGGGCGGACGCACGCGATCTGGCTGGTGGGGCCCGGGGAGCGGCAGGACGAGCTGTGTGCGCTCGCCGGTGGGGGTGAGCTGGTGGTCGCCGACGGCAACCACCGGAGTCTCGCCGCCCAACTCGGCCGGCTGCCCCGCTTCCTCGCCGTGGTGACCACCCCGCAGTCCGTCACGATTCAGCCGTACAACCGGCTGGTCAGCGAGCTCACCACGAGCGCGGACGAGCTGATGGCCCGGTTGCGCGCCGCCGGGGCCCACATCGAGCCAATCCCAGGTATGCCGAGCGTGCCGACCACGGCAGGCGTCATCCAGCTCTACCTCGACGGACAGACGTACGCGGTCACCCTGCCGCCGGTCGAGGGAAGCGTGGTCGATCGGCTCGACCACGCGATCGTCGAGCGGATACTGCTGCGTGACGCGTTGGGGCTCGAGCCCGGCGACAAGCGAATCACCTACGTCGGCGGCGACTACCCGGCCTCGTGGCTGGCGGGTGAGGTGGACGCCGGGCGGGCGGAGCTGGCGATTCTCATTGCGCCGGTGAGCGTCGACGCGTTCGTGGCCGTCAACCTGGCACGCCAGAAGATGCCACGGAAGAGCACGTGGTTCACGCCGAAAGCGCGGGGCGGCCTAGTCCTCGCGGAGTTGTCGTAATGGCCGCCAGCGGAACGCCCGCCATGCCCCCTGACACCTCGGAATCGCGAACTGACACACTGCCCCGTATGCGTGTCTACCTCGGATCCGACCACGCCGGTTTCGAATTGAAGGCCCACCTTGTCAACCACCTCACCAAGCAGGGCTACGAGGTGGTGGACGTGGGGCCGCACACCTTCGACCCGGAGGACGACTACCCGGTCTTCTGCTTCCACACCGCCTCGCGGGTCGTGGCCGACCCGGGCAGTCTCGGCGTGGTCATCGGTGGCTCCGGCAACGGCGAGCAGATCGCCGCGAACAAGGTGCGTGGCGTGCGCGCGGCGTTGGCCTGGAGTGTGGAGACGGCGCGGCTCGCCCGGGAGCACAACGACGCGAACGTCATCGGTATCGGGGCGCGTCAGCACACCCTCGACGAGGCGACGGAGATCGTGGAGGCGTTCCTCCGGACGCCGTTCTCCGGGGCCGAGCGGCACGTGCGCCGTATCGGGCAGCTCGCCGCGTACGAGGAGTCCGGCGACCTGCCGCCTCTGCCGTAGTCGGTCGCGACTCCGGTGAGCCGATCAGGATGCGCCGGAGTCGCGGACCCCGCTCAGGACGGGCGGATGATGCTGCGGGGCAGCTCGTCCCGCGGCACCCAGAAGCGGCGCACGATGACGAGGCGCTTCTCCGCCTCGGCCAGGTCCTCGTCGGTGGGGCGGGAAGCGTCTCGGGCCCGCATAGCGGCTGTCACGCTGACTTGTGATGCCCCCGGCCCAACGATGCTGCGCAGGCTGCGCTCGGATTCGTGATCGTCCTCGGACGCGCCAGTCACCGTCGTCGCGGCGTTGGACGCCCGTGTCGCTGGCGCCGGTGAACCCCCTGGCGCCGCGCCTGGGCCCGCGCCCGCGGCGCGCCCGGCGGCTGCGGATCGTGACCGGCGTCGCCGTCGTTCGGGTTCCGCCATATGCCGAACGGTATCGCGTCCACGCCCACACGTGCGACGACCGATTTGTCAGGGTCGCTACTGTCAGAATGAGGATCGAGTGGGTGATTCGGTACGGGCGCGGTGGTCAGTTCGCGCTCCGGGAGTGGCAACGCGGGGAGGGACGATGTCGAAGCCGACCGAGTCGTGGGCTGAACGGACCGTCAAGATGCCGCCCGCGCCGCAGCCCTGGGGCGGCCACGCGCCGCAGAGCTGGGCCGATGAGACGGCGAAGCTCCCTCCGCAGTACGCCCATCCGCAGCCTGCCCCTGCGCAGCCGGCCACCTTCCACCGAGGGGTGGCGCAGGTCGCGCCGCGGCCCCAGCTCCAGGGCGACGAGGTCGACCTGGCAGAGGAGCCGCTGCCGTCGGCGCGTCCGTACGCCGCGCCCCAGCGCCCGCTGCGGGAGCGCCTGGCCGAGCTGCGGCGGGGCAGTGAGTGGAGCGGTGCGGGTGGCCTTTTCGCCTTTGTGTGCTGGGGGATCTGGGCGATCTCGGCACGTGGTGACCTGACGAGCCCGGTGCTGGTCTTCCTGATCAGTCTCCTCGTCGCGGTTGGGCTGTTCGCGCTGTGCCGTCTCGTCGGGCGGGTCGTGCTGGAGCGTCAGCTCGGTCGTGTGCGCCGTTCGGCTTTGGGCGCGCACTTGGTGACCGCGGCGTTCCTCGTTGCCGCCGGCATCACCTACCTCCGGCAGACTGAGTGGATCGTGAATGCCTGGACCTGGCTATCCAATATGGATTAATTACGGCGTGTCGCTGCCGATCGCCGCAACCTGATCGGCTAGGCCGGGTACGTTTCCGCGCATGCGAGGTCGGACCGGTGGCTATCCGGCCATATTCCTGATGCTTTTGGCCGTCGTGCAGCTGGCGGCCTTTTTCATGGTCTGGCGTATCTTTGTCCACACTCGAACCGGCCAACTCATCGACACGATCGGCTTGACCGGTAACCGGATCGGCCGGGATCGAGTCGCGGACATCACCGACACCGCGTTGAATGCCGTGTCGGTGGCGTCGCTGGCGGTGGCGACCGCGGTCATCGTGGGTATCGCGTTGCTCCGTCGGCGAATATTGCTCGCGTTCATGGCGGCCATGCTGATTGGCGGCACGAACCTCGCCGCCCAGCTGGTCAAATACCTGACGGTTCGGCCCGACTACGGCATTGATCCTGAGCGGGCGTTCGCCGGCAACAGCCTCCCCAGCGGGCACACCGCGGTCGCCGCTTCGGTCGCGGTCGCGCTCGTGCTCGTGCTGCCGGCCAAGGTCCGCGGAATCGCGGGGATCGTCGGCGCGGCGTACGCGGGGTTCATCGGCATCGCCACGCTCTCCGCGGGGTGGCACCGGCCCAGCGACGCGATCGCGTCCCTGCTGCTCGTGGGGGCCGGCGCCGCGCTGGCCGGGGTGCCGCTGGTCCTGACGTACCCGCGCGATCGGGTAGAGCCCGGCCCGCCACACCGATTCGCCATCGCGCTGCTCGTGACCGCGGGCCTCGGGCTGTTGGCGTGCGCGGCGCTCGGCCTCTCCCTCACCCAGGAGGTGCTCGCCATGCCGCCCGAATTGTTGAGCCGCCGTCGGCTCTTCGTGGCGTACGCCGGTGGGGCGGCGGGGATCGCCGGGGTAGCTGCGATCACCATGGCGGTGGTGTTGTCGACGGTGCATTGGGTGGTGCCGCAGCGTCTCCGGAGGGATGGCCGCTCACCGGTGCGGGTGCCGGACCGGTCGCTACGACTGGGCTGACCGGCTCTCTGCGGCCATGGCCCGCAGGCGGGCCAGGAGCTCACCGCGGTTGGCGCAGCCGAGGCGTTGCCGGATCCGGGTGACATGGTGCTCGACGGTCTTCGCGGAGATGAACAGCCGGTCGCCGATCTGCTTGTACGTCAGACCGGCGAGGACGAGTTCGGCGACTTCCCGCTCCCGCTCGCTGAGCGGACTGTCGGCCGCGGCGGGCGCGAGCGCGCCGGCGTCGGTGGCTCGTTCGCCCGTCTTGGCGCCCGAGGGTTTCCCTTGCAGCATCCGCGCGCAGTCGAGGAGCGTCGTCATGGCTTTGCGGTCCGCGGTGCGGATCGCCGCCTGCCCCGCGAGCCGAGCCGCGTCCCACGAGAGTCCGACCGCGTGCAGGCCTCGCGCGGCGGCCTCGACGCGTTCCACGTGGACGACGCCGCGCAGGATCTCCAGCCAGCTCTCCGCGGCGGCGGCGATCGCCGCGGCGTATCGACTGTGGTGGGCGGTCGTGGCGAGCGCGGCTGCCTGATCATGGGCTACCGCCGGCTCCTCGGCCAGGATCGCGGCGTGCAAGAGGCTCCACCGCAACGGAACACTCCACAAGGGAGGGTCGCCGAGCTGGGCGAGGAGCGCGTGCGCCTCGTCGAGGTACCCGCGGAGCCGATCGTGATCGCGTAGCCGCGCCGCGGCGATGGCGAATTCCCCGAGCGGCAGCAAGGTGAACAGGTCCACGGGGTGACGGACGAGCGCGTCCCGGGCGTACGTCCAACGCCGGTGCAGCGCGGCGAGGTCACTCGTGCGTCGGGCGAGCCCCACCTCGAGCCCAGTGGCGAAGATGAGGTCGCGCGGTTCGAGTCGGCCGGGTAGGGAGGTGGCCTGGCCCGCCTCCTCCGCGGCGGCGCTGATCTGGCCGCGGAGCATCAACAGCCACGCGCGCAGCAACCGGTGTCGCCGCGCGAGGACAGGGCCCCCGGTCTGCGCCGCCATCGCGCGATCTAACACCGCGAGTCCAATATCGAATTCGCCGCAGTGCGCCGCGGCGAGCGCCGCGAGCGCCGCGGGACTGTCCGGCAGGAGCACGGCGGGGCCTGACGGTTCGACGAGCGCGGCGGCTTGCACCAGCGCGGACAGGGCCGCCGTCAGCGAGCCAGCCAAGGTCTCCCGGACGCCACGCGCCATCAACAGCGCGGCACCGGCGAGGAGCGTCGGTGGGCCGTCACCCGGCGGGCAGGTGAGCAACGTGGTCAATTCCTCGGGATGGCCGGTGGCCGCGGCGGCGATCGCGCCGAAGGCGCGTGAGGAGATGCTGCCCGACCATCGGTGGAGCTCGGCGCTGCGGCTGAGGTAGCCCCGATGGGCGAGGGCCGTGGCGGCGATGGCCGCGCCAGTGGCCCGCTGTGTCGGATCCTCGACGGTGACCAGCCGGTCGGCGATCCGCAGGGCGGTGTCGAGGTCCCCGGCGAGCGCGGCGGCCCGGGCTTGGCGGGCGGCGGTCGCGCGCCCCGTGGTGGCCGCCGCACCGAACAGCTCGGCTGCGAGCGCCGGGTCGCGGGGGAGAGCCTCCTCGGCCGCCGCCTCGAAGATCATCCCTGCCGTCTCGCCAGAGGCCCCGAGGGTGCGCAGGGACCGGGCCAGGGGCAGCACCGACGCCCCCCGGTGAAGCAACCGCTCCGCGACGTGCTGCCAGACGGCGAGGCGCTGGGCGGCCGGGGTGAGGGTGACGACCGCGTGCTTGACCATGGGGGGTAAGCGGTCGTCGGGGCCGACCAAGCCGGTGCTCCGCACCGCGCCGAGCAGCGCGTCCAGCGCCTCGGGGGCGCTCACGAACAGGGAACCGAGCACGTCGATCGGCATGTCCACATCCGCGGACGCCGCGATCACCAGCCGACGCGCCTCACTGTCGAGGGCGTCCAGCTCGACGCCGATGGGGGCGAGCGCGGCGTGAGGAATCGATCGGGCGTCCGCGGTGGGGGGCGTCGGCGCGGACAGCAGGGAGCGCCCGAGCCAGTCCACGAGACGAGGAATCCCGGCGGTGTGCGTGTGGACGACGTGTGCCGTGCTCGGTGGCACCTCACCCTCGGCGAGGTGGCGGAGGTAGGCGGCGGTCCGCTCCGGGGTAAAGGGGGTGAGCGCCACCGCTCGGCCACAGCGGGTGAGGGTCGCGGCCAGCGCGTCGAGCGCGGGGCGGCGTGGCCAGGGTCGATACGCCACGACGACGCGCTGCCCGCCGGTGGCGCGCCGCCGCACGTCGGCGAGGCAGGCCTCCTCCAGCACGTGCGCGTCGTCGACCACGACCACCGCCTCCTGCGGGGCACGCGCGAGCGCCTCGGGTCCGCGTACCACGGGAGAACCCGCCCGGAGGTACACCGCCTCGATCGCCTCGAGTAAGGCCGTCTTCCCGTGCCCACCGGGAGCGGTGATGGCGACGCCGAGCGGGGCCTGGGGTTCCGCTTCGATGGCGGCGAGCAGGGCGCTGGCCGGGCCGTCCAGGAGGAGGGCGGGCGGGGACAGGGTCGCGGTGCTCACCACGGCCTCACCGCGCCTCCGTCACTCGGTGCCGCCGCCCGGGCGCACGGTGGGCCGTGGCGGTGCGTCCCGACCGCGGTCGGTACCGCGTCTTCGGCAACGTCAGAGGTGTCACCACCACTGGTGGGCGCGGCGGAGGTCCGAGCGTCGGCCCGTCGCCGCGGTCACCATCGGAGTGATCAGGCGGCGCGGGGCGCGGCGGCGGGACGAGGCGTGCGGCGGCGGGGGCCGGCCTCGGCGATGCCGACCCGGCGCCGATGTGGTGGGAGGCGATCCGGCACCCGGCCACCGCCGCGCCCACGGCGGCGATACCCCGCGGGTCCGGCGCGTGGGCGACGCGTCCGGGGAAGTGTTCCTCCAGCAACTGGGCGATCAACGGGATGCGGGTCGCCCCGCCGAGGAGGAGGACTCGGTGAATCTCGTGGGGCCGTAGTCGGCACGCCGCGATCGCGTGGAGAAGAGCGTCCACAGTAGGCAAGAGAGCGGGGCGCAGGAGCTCCTCCCATTCGGCTCGGGTGACGGTGACCTGAGCCGTGCGAGGCGACAGCGGCACGGGAATGGTGACCTGGGGAGCGGAGGAGAGCGCCTCCTTCGCCCGGGCGCACGCGACCCGCAGATCGGCGACGAGTCGGCGCAGGCGGGGGTCACGGGTCAGCGCCTGATCGATCCCGCAGCGCGCGCGGACGTCCATCACGAGGAGGTCATCACAGTCGGACCCCGCGACGGACTCGGCGGGCTCGTAGGCGCCCATGAGTTCAAATCCGTCCTCATAGGCGGAGCGACGGAGCACCGACACCTCACATCGGCTGCCGCCGAGGGCGTAGGTGGCGAGGTGCTGCGCGGCGGCCAACGCGCCGGTCGCCTCGTAGCTTTCCGCGGCGGCCACCGGCTCGGGCACGAGCGTCACGGTGTCGAGACCGGCCTCCCACAACGCCCGGTGGAGCAACCCTCGGCGGTAGGGGCCCCACGAGCCAGGGTGACTCACGATGACGCGTTCGGGGAGGCCCCCCTCCTGGCGGCGCACTCGGTCAACGATCCACCGCGTCACGATCGCGGTGAGGATCTGGGGGGCGTAGGGCGTGCCCCCGAGGATCATGGGGACGTCGTCGCCGATTCGCTGGCTGAATCCTCGCACGATTCGACGTAAATAAATTTCATCACCCGCGGTGACATCCGCGATAGTGATCGGCCCATGGGGTGGCACGGCGAGCGCCGACGGCATCGAGAGGGAATCCCTCCCGAGGCGTACGAGCTCGGGAGGCGTCCACATTCCGTCCTGAAATCGGGCGATCGCAGCGTAGGAGTTGGTGCCGCCGATATCGATTCCAAGGACGTAGCGCATCTGATCATTCCTTTACCGCCGATGAGCGCAGACTCGCCCCTATCGATGCGACAAGTGGAGCTGGGGTGAGCACATGCCTCGCCCGGTGGGCGAATTCGTGCGGGCTCTCCTGTTCGTACCAGAGATCGCGCCACTGGTGGGACCCTAAATTGCCGGATGACGAATCCCCTAATCCCCTAACGCCTGGGACATGCGAATTCCTGATCTCGATGAATGCGAATGGGGATGATTCCCCGATGCTTGGCGTGCTCGCCGCGGCCTAGCGTGTCGTGCGGCAACGCACGGCACGCCAGCTTGCCTCCTGTCAACCGTCAAAGGAGTACAGGCACCATGGACGCCACCCAGACGCTGCACGACTTCGTGCTCAACCTCCTCGTCAACGCCGATGCCCGGTCGGTGTTCGAGCTGGACCCCGAAGGCGCGCTGCGTGCCGCCGGTCTCGCCGACGTCACGGTCGCGGACATCCAAGACGTCCTGCCGCTTGTCCTGGACACCCTCCCCCTTCAGGGCGTGGCATCGCTGGATGTGCTCAACGACGTCGGCTGCGGTGGAGACACGGTGGGCGCGGATCCGCTGGGCGTGATCGCTCAGCTCACCGCGGTGGTTCGGGAGCTCAACGTCAGCACGCAGCAATCCACCACGGCGGATGTCCACGCGGCGGCTCTCGGGGTTGTCGGAGCGGATGGGACGGCGTTCGCCACCACGGTCGGGTCGTTGGTGGCGGGGGTCGACGGAGGGAGCGATGGCGTCACCGGTGACTTCTCGCCATTCACCGACGTGGCACACACGCTCGACGCCACTGTGCTCTCTCCGGAGACGGTCGGCTCCACGGGGCTCGGCGCCGCACCGAGCGTCGCCAATGCGCCCGAGGAGAGCGCGGGCCGAGTCGTCGATCAATGGCTCGGCGATGCCGTCGGCAGCACTGTGGAGGGATTGCTCGGCAGCGGCGTAACCGGCGTTGTCCCTGGAACGCTCGGCGCGGTTGGCCAGTTGGCCGACTCGCTGGGCATCACCGGTGCGGCGAGCGGAGTGGTGACCTCCGCCGAGAACGCCGTCGATCAGCTGGGCGTGGGTAGCGTGATCGACGGTCTGGCGACCACGGTGGGCGACACCATCGGTTCGGTGGGTGTCGATGGCGTCGCGGGTGGGCTCGCCCACACGGTTGGCCACGCGGTGAGTGAGGGCAGCGTGGGTGGCCTCACCGATGCCCTTGGTCCGCGTGCAGCGACCGGTAGCTCGGGGGACGGGTCGGGGCACGGTTTGGTGGACGGCCTCCTCTGACTCGCGACGTGCGCCGGTAGCGGGGCCGGACTGTCCAGACAGTCCGGCCCCGTGTTCGCTTGATATGCGGAGCGTGATGGGAACACTTGGTGCCGTGGCGGCACCGACCTGGCTGGATGTGGTCGATGAGACCACGCGGCTCTGTCAGACATACGGCCGGAGGGATCTTGTCGAGCGGTTACGCCAGCAGCGGTCCCAACTCCTCGATCCCCGGTTGTGGGTCGTTGTCCTCGGCGAGCCCAAGCAAGGAAAAAGCCTGCTCATCAACGCATTGATCAACGCGCCGGTCTGTTCCGTCGGTGCGGAGCCAGCGGAGATCCCCCTGGTCGTCCGGTACGCGACGCGGCCCACCGCGGAGCTCGTGCGCACACCGTCGCCCGGCCGCCACGGCGAACGCGGACCAGAGGAGCGCACCGTCGTGCCGATGGACCAGGTGGCGAGCTGCCTGCGGGCCACTCCTCGGCGGCGCGCTGCTCACGAGTCGCTGCGGGTGGAGGTCAGCGTGCCGCGTGCCCTCCTGGCGTCGGGAGTCGTCCTCGTTGACACCCCCAGCGTCGATCGCGTGGACGGCGCGGGTTCTCGTGCGGGCGGACTCCCTCGCGGCGACGTCGTGCTCCTCGTCTCCGACGCCACCCGCGAGCTGTCGATCACTGAGCTCAACCTGCTGCTCCAGCTTCGACAGCGCTATCCGTTCGTCATCATCGTGTTGACAAAAATCGATATCGTGCCCGATTGGCGGGTGGTCGCGGAACGAAACCGCCAACAGCTCGCCACCGCGGGCATTGCCGCCTCGCTCATTCCCGTCTCGAGCGTCCTCCGGCTTCACGCGGCCCGCACCCATGACGCGAGGATCAACGAGGAATCGGGGTTCCCGCAGCTCATCGCCGGCCTCGCGCGGTTCCGCGCCGATAAGGCGGGGTCACTCGCCGCCGTGACAGCCGGACTGACGGCGCGCACCGTCATCGATCAACTCGCCGCTCCGCTGCGCGCCGAACTCGCGGACCAATCGGACGACGCCTCCGGCGCCACCGCCCGGCTCTACCAGGCGCAGGAGGCGGTGGACGAGCTGCGGCGTACGACGGCGCGGTGGCAGAACACGCTCAACGATGAGATCAGTGACCTCCTCGCCGACATCGAATATGACCTGCGGGAACGCACCCGGCAAATTCTGCGCGTCGTCGATCACGCCTTCGACCAGGCGGATCCCCTATCGGCCTGGCCGGTGGTCCAAGATTGGCTGAAGACGAATCTCGCCGCGGCGGCAGCGGCCAATGACCGCTGGCTCGTGCAGCGTTGCGCGTGGATCGCGCGGCGGGTCGCGGAGCACTTCCGCGACTACGGGTATGACGCCCTGCCCGATGGGGTGGCCGCGCCAGGTGCGGATCGCGCGGCGGACATTCCGATGATCGAGCAGCCCGCCGTCGAGCGATCCACCCCGCTGCAGAAGCTCATGACCGGGCTGCGGGGCTCGTACGGCGGAGTTCTCATGGTGGGGCTCGCCACCAGCCTGGCCGGCATGCCGCTGATCAACCCGATCTCCCTGGGCGTGGGGGCGCTCTTCGGTGGCAAGAGCATCCGTGACGAAAGTCGGTCCCTGCTGAAGCAGCGGCAGGCCGTGGCTAAGGCGGCGGTACAGCGGTACGTCGACGACTTCTTCATGCGCGTCAACAAGGAGCGCCGGGACGCCGTCCGACGGGCGCAGCGGATACTGCGCGACCACTTCCTCGCGGTGACGGAGGATCTCCAAGCGAGGATCGTGCAGTCATTCCGCAGCGCGAAACAGGCGGCCGACGCGGACGCGGCGCAGCGGAGTCATCGACAGCGCCACATCGCGCAGGAGATGCGGCGGTTGGCCGCGGTGTATGAGCAGGCGCAGGAGCTGCTCGCGCCGCGCGCGGCCGAGGTGTCGAGCCGGGTGGCGATCCGACGATGACCAGTCGGCTGAGCGACGCCGTTCGGCGTCTCCTCACTGATGTTCTCGCGCGCTACCGCGATTGCCCGTGGGTGGTCGATCTCTTGCGCGACCAGCTCGCCCGGCTCGCCGAGCCGCCGCGGATCGCGGTAGCGGGCGGCAGGAGCTCCGGAAAGTCCACTTTGGTCAACGCGATCCTCGGGGAGGAGATCGGGCCGGTCGAACTCACCGACGGGCGGCCGGTCTTCGTGTGGTACGAGGACGCGCCCGTCCCGCGCATCACGACGGACGCGCCACGAGGCGCGCGTCGAGAGCTGGCGGCTTCGCGCGCGGCACGAGGGCTCCGGGTTGACGCGCCGGGATCCGCCGACGAGGTGGTTGACGTCGTGGTGGGCGGGCGACGTCGCTTGCTGCGCCACATGACCGTGGTCGACACGCCCGCGGTGCCGGCGGCCGGGGAGGAGAGTCGCGCCGCGGTGGCCGAGCGGATTCTCCGCGTCGCCGACGTGGTCCTCTACCTCACGCCGGACGTGCGAGGCAGCGACCTCGGGTTCCTGCGGCACGCGCACGAGGGGATGGTGGCCGCCGCGGCTCCCACCAACCTGCTGCTCGTGCTGTCGCGCGCGGATGAGGCCGGGGGCGGGCGGCCCGACGCGCTCCTGTCCGCTCGACAGGCCGCCCGGCACCAGGGTCGCCATCCCCGGATCGCTCCGCTGTGCCTCGGTGTTGTCGCGATCAGCGGCCTGGTGGCCTTGGCGGGTCGGGTGCTGGGGGAGGCGGAGTTCGGCGCGCTCGCCGCGCTCGCCGCGATGCCGCGGGCCGATCTGGAGCCGTACCTGTTGTCGGCTGATCGATTCGTCAGCACCAGCGCGTCTCTTCCGGTCGATGAGGTGGCTCGGCGCCGCCTGCTCGCCCGGCTGGGCCTCGTCGGCGTCCGCCTCGCGATGACGCTGATTCGGGTGGCCGGCTGTGACAGTCGGGCGAAGCTCGCCGCGGAGCTGGTCCGCCGCAGCGGCTTCGTCGAGTTGCGGGAGGCGATCGGGCGCTACGTCGTCGACCGGGCGGAGACGGTGCGGGCGCGGTCGGCGTTGCTCGCCGTGGAGCGCGTCCTGCGGGCGGAGCCGCGTCCGGGAAGCGGGGAGCTCTTCGCGCGCCTGGAGCAGATCGTCGTCGGTGCGCACGAGTTCCGAGAGATCCGGTTGCTGGCGGCGCTGCACAGCGCGCGGGTGCGGTTCGACGCCGAGCTGGCGCGGGAGGCGCGGCGTCTGCTGGGGGGAGACGGTACGGAGATCATCGCTCGGTTGGGCGTCGAGCGGGAGGCGCGCCGGGACGAGTTGTGGGCGCGGGCGATGGCGGCGCTAACCCGGTGGCGAGGCCTCTCCGACGATCCCGTCCTTGACACCGCGCAGCGGCGAGCAGCCCGCGTGGTGGTGCGCAGTTGCGAGGGAATCCTGGCGGAGCTCGCTGGTCATTACTACTTGTGATTCAGTCAACACGGAGCGTCGACACCTGCATTAAACTTGACTTGTTCCAGAAAGGTGCTAAAGTTGATCCGTTCCAGAAAACGGAGGAGCACGGTCGCCTGTGTCGACGCACCCCGACTTCGCACAGCTGCTGCGTGGGGCCGCGCTGCGGGTCACTCGGCCTCGCGTCGCGGTGCTGAACGCGATACACGCGTATCCGCATGCTGATGCGCAAACGCTCATCGACGCGGTGCGTCGCGACCTGCCAGACGTCTCCCACCAGGCCGTTTACGACTGCCTGCACGCCCTGACGGCGGCCGGTCTGGTGCGTCGCATCCAACCCGCAGGCTCGGCGGCCCGCTACGAGCTGCGGGTGGGGGACAACCACCACCACGTCGTCTGTCGGTCATGCGGTCGGATCGCCGACGTTGACTGTGCCGTTGGCGAGGCGCCGTGTCTGACCGCGTCCGACGATCACGGCTTCGCCATCGACGAAGCCGAAGTCGTCTATTGGGGGCTGTGCCCAGAGTGCTCAGCCGCGAGCACATCTTGATCGTGTGATTTGTCCGCATCGGCGAAAGGAATCCCTTGTCCGAGAAGCACGACGCCGTCGTCCACGACGCGACAACTGGCAGCGAATCCCGCTGCCCGGTCACGAACGGGCGTGCCCCCCACCCGACGCAGGGGGACGCCAACCGCAACTGGTGGCCCAACCGTCTCAACCTGAAGATCCTTGCCAAGAATCACCCGGGGTCGAATCCCTACGGCAAGGACTTCGATTACGCGAAGGAGTTCCTGAGCCTGGACCTCGCCGCGGTCAAGCGGGATATCGCGGAGGTGCTCACCACCTCGCAGGACTGGTGGCCGGCTGACTTCGGCCACTACGGCCCGCTGATCATCCGGATGGCTTGGCACTCCGCCGGGACCTACCGGATCAGCGACGGCCGGGGCGGCGCCGATGGGGGTCAGCAGCGTTTCGCTCCGCTCAACAGCTGGCCGGACAACGCCAACCTCGACAAGGCCCGCCGTCTGCTGTGGCCGGTGAAGAAGAAGTACGGCCGCAAGATCTCGTGGGCCGACCTCATGATCTTGGCCGGCAACGTCGCCCTGGAGACGATGGGGCTGAAGACCTTCGGCTTCGGTGGCGGCCGTGTCGACGATTGGGAGCCCGACGACGACGTCTACTGGGGTCCGGAGACCGAGTGGCTCGGCGACGCGCGCCACAGCGGTGACCGGCAGCTGGAGGACCCGCTCGCCGCGGTGCAGATGGGTCTCATCTACGTCAACCCCGAAGGCCCCAACGGCAACCCCGACCCGCTCGCCGCGGCCCGGGACATCCGCGAGACGTTCCGGCGTATGGGGATGAACGACGAGGAGACCGTCGCCCTGATCGCCGGCGGGCACACCTTCGGCAAGACCCACGGCGCGGGGCCGGCGGAGCACGTCGGCCCGGAGCCCGAGGCGGCACCGCTGGAGGAGCAGGGCCTGGGTTGGAAGAGCACCTACGGCACCGGTAAGGGCGCGGACGCGATCACCAGCGGGCTCGAGGTCACCTGGACCTACCACCCGACCCGGTGGGACAACGAGTTCCTGCACATCCTGTTCGCCTACGAGTGGGAGCTGATGAAGAGCCCGGCCGGGGCCTGGCAGTGGCGGCCCAAGCACGGCGCGGGCAGCGACATGGTGCCGGACGCGCACGATCCTTCGAAGCGCCGTGAACCGCGGATGCTGACGACTGACCTGGCGCTGCGGTTCGACCCGGTCTACGAGAAGATTGCTCGCCGTTTCCTCAACAACCCGCAGGAGTTCACCGAGGCCTTCGCCCGGGCCTGGTACAAGCTGACCCACCGCGACATGGGTCCGCACACCCGTCTGCTCGGCCCGGAGGTGCCGAAGGAGCCGCAGATCTGGCAGGACCCGATCCCGCCGGTCGACCACGAGCTCATCGACGCGCAGGACATCGCGGCTCTCAAGCGCACGATCCTCGACTCGGGTCTGTCGATCCGGGACCTCGTCTACACCGCGTGGTCGGCGGCGTCGACGTTCCGCGGCAGCGACAAGCGGGGTGGCGCCAACGGTGCCCGCATCCGCCTCGAGCCGCAGCGCGGATGGGAGGTCAACGAGCCGGAGCAGCTGGCTACCGTCCTGCGCACCCTGGAAGGGATTCAGAAGTCGTTCAACGACGCGCAGACCGGTGGCAAGCGGGTGTCGCTGGCCGACCTGATCGTGCTCGGTGGGTGCGCCGCGGTTGAGGAGGCAGCCCGGCGGGCCGGAGTGACCGTCGAGGTGCCGTTCACGCCCGGCCGGATGGACGCCCTGCAGGAGCAGACCGATGTGGAGTCGTTCGCCGTGTTGGAGCCGAAGGCGGACGGGTTCCGCAACTACCTCGGCAAGGGCCACAAGATTCCCGCCGAGTACCTCCTCATCGACAAGGCCAACTTGCTCACCCTGACGGCGCCGGAGATGACCGTCCTCGTGGGCGGCATGCGGGTGCTCAACGCGAACTACCAGCGGTCTCCGCTCGGCGTCTTCACGCGCACGCCTGAGGTGTTGACGAACGACTTCTTCGTCAACCTGCTCGACATGGGCACGGAGTGGAAGCCGACCTCGGAGGAGGCGGAGACCTTCGAGGGCCGGGACCGCGCCACCGGTGAGCTCAAGTGGACCGCCAGCCGGGTCGACCTCATCTTCGGGTCGAACTCGGAGCTGCGGGCGATTGCGGAGGTCTACGCCTCCGACGACGCGAAGGAGAAGTTCGTCCACGACTTCGTGGCGGCGTGGAACAAGGTGATGAACCTCGACCGCTTCGACCTCCACCGCTGACGCGGGAGTGACGCGGTAGCGTCCGGGCCGGCTCCCCGTGGGCCGGCCCGGACTCGCGTCTGCTCGTCGCCCTGCGGCGCGCCGCCGTGGCGGTTCGCGCCGCGCCGCCGTGCTCGCCTGAGCGCACCCTGGGCGAGCCGGGCTGTGGCCGCGTGATCGCGTGCCGGCGAACCGCACACGGGCCACGCGCCTCGCCACGCGGGACCGCGACGGGGAAAAGAGGAGAGGAAGAGAAAAGATCGAGATCAGCGCGCGGACGTTGCTGAAGATGACGGATTACGCGCCGCGCCAGTTGGTCGCGTGCGCGGCGAGGAGACGTGGAGCGGGCGACCGGAATCGAACCGGCACCGTCAGCTTGGAAGGCTGAAGCTCTACCATTGAGCTACGCCCGCGTGCGCCCACCAGTGGGCTCGGGTACCAGTGTACGGGTTCAGCTTACGTGGTTCCTCCCGGGCGTGGGTACCCACCCTTGTGTCGAGATCTGCTCGAACAGGCGAGTCGGCTACGATCCGGCCACGACACAACCAGTGGGGCCGATACCAGCCCGCGTGTGACCGAGACGCTCGAATACACTTCACGTCGCTAACGGGGTGTGGCGCAGCTTGGTAGCGCACTCGCTTTGGGAGCGAGGGGCCGTGGGTTCAAATCCCGCCACCCCGACTGTTGATCCGCCACGGCGGTGCCAGGCGCGGCAGGCTGCCAGCGGCGGCGCAACGTTACCCAGTGGGCTGCATCACGCCCGGAACCAGACTTTCACGCAACGAGGAGTACGCCTGTGAAGAGCACCGTCGAGACCCTGAGCCCGACGCGGGTCCGGCTCGCCATCGAGGTGCCGTTTGCCGAGCTCGAGCCGAGTCTGAAGAAGGCGTACCGCGAGATCGCTCGCCAGGTGAACGTGCCCGGCTTCCGGCCCGGCAGGGTGCCACCTCCCGTGATCGACCAGCGGATCGGGCGCAGCGTGGTGCTCAACGAGGCCGTGCAGGAGGCGATTCCCCAGAACATCCTCGCGGCCGTGCGCGAGCACGAGGTGAAGCTGCTGGGCCGGCCCGAGGTACAGATCACCGAGTTCAGCGACGGCGCCCCGCTGAAGTTCACCGCCGAGGTCGACGTTCGCCCGGAGATCACGCTCCCGGATCTGGCGTCGATCGAGGTGACCGTCGACGAACTCCAGGTCGCCGAGAGCGACGTTGATGCTCAGGTGAACGCGCTGCGCGAGCGGTTCGCCACGCTCAAGACCGTGGAGCGGCCCGCGCAGGAGGGCGACTACGTGCAGATCGACCTGACCGCGACGGTCAACGGTCAGGAGGTGCCCGGGGGTTCGGCGACGAACGTGTCCCACGAGGTCGGCAGCAAGCGGCTGCTGCCCGGGCTCGATGAGGTGCTGGTCGGTCTGTCAGCCGGTGACTCGACCACGTTCACCTCGCAGTTGGTGGGCGGGGAGTTCGCTGGGCGTGATGCGGATGTCGCGGTGACCGTGCGCGCGGTCAAGGAGAAGCAGCTGCCGGAGCTCGACGACGCCTTCGCGCAGATGGCGAGCGAGTTCGACACTCTGGAGGAGCTGCGCGCGGACCTGCGGAAGCGGGTCGAGCGGGTGAAGCAGCTCGAGCAGCTCTACGCCGCGCGTGACAAGGCGCTTGAGGAGCTCGTGAAGGTCACCGGCGTTCCGGCTCCTGAGGGCGTGGTGCGCGACGAGGTCGCGGCCCGTAAGCAGGCTCTGATTAACCAGCTGCAGCAGTTGGGGACCTCCCTGGAGGACTACCTCAAGTCCGAGGAGAAGACCGAGGAGCAGCTGGAGTCCGAGCTGAAGGAAGCCGCGGAACAGGGCGTGAAGATCCAGCTCGTGCTGGACGCGCTGGCCGACGCGGAGAACATCCAGGTCTCGGATGACGAGTTCGGTCACGAGATCGTTCACCGCGCGCAGCGGGTCGGGATGGCCCCGCAGCAGTACTACGACCAGCTCGTCCGCTCCGGAGCCGCTGCGGCAGTCTACGGAGATGTCCGACGCGGCAAGGCGCTGGCCCTGGTCATGGAGCGCGTGACGATCAAGGACACCGCGGGGAATCCGGTGTCGGTCGACGCACTCCGCAACGAGAGTGACAACGATCACAAGAACTGACGGGGTACGTGGGGGTCGCAGGTCTCGGAGGTGACCTAGCGGCCCCTCCGTTGTCCGGGGGTTCGCAGTCTCCTGCGCTGAGAGCGAACAGTAGGCGGACAGAGGCGCCTTGGGCTTGGTGAGAGGTTAGTGTCGGGCGTACACGGACAGAGAGCGAAAGGCTGCCATGACCGATCTGCATATCCCAGCGACGGCCCTTCACCTCAGTGAGGCCCGCCTTGGGGACACGATGAATGGCAACCTCGACGATGCGGTCTTCGGTCGGCTGCTGAAGGAGCGGATCATCTTCCTCGGCAGCGAGGTGACCGATCAGGTGGCCAACCGCATCTGCGCGCAGCTGCTGCTGCTGTCAGCCGAGGACCCGGAGCGCGACATTAGCCTCTACATCAACTCGCCAGGAGGCTCGGTGTACTCCGGGATGGCGATCTACGACACGATGCAGTACGTCAGCAACGACATCGTGACCATCGCGATGGGCATCGCCGCGTCGATGGCGCAGCTCCTGCTCTGCGCCGGTACCCCGGGCAAGCGGTACGCGCTGCCACACGCGCGGATCATGATGCACCAGCCGTCCGGTGGCGTGGGCGGTACTGCGTCCGATATCGCCATTCAGGCCGAGCAGATGCTGTACACCAAGCGGATGTTCCAGGAGCGTGTGGCCTACCACACCGGTAAGACTCCGGAGCAGATCGAGCGGGATTCCGACCGTGACCGGTGGTTCACCGCTCAGGAGGCGAAGGATTACGGCTTCATCGACCACGTGATCACCGGAGTCAAGCAAGTGTCGGCCGGTGTCGGCACCCGCAACTGAGGAAGGCGACGATGATTGATCTTTCCTTGCGGCGGCGGCTCGCGGAGGTTCATGCCCGATACATCCTGCCCTCCTTCGTCGAGCGCACGTCATACGGCATCAAAGAGTCGAACCCGTACAACAAGCTCTTTGAGGACCGGATCGTCTTCCTCGGCGTGCAGGTGGACGATGCGTCGGCCAACGACGTGATGGCCCAGCTGCTCACGCTTGAGGGCACGGACCCGGATCGCGACATCATCATGTACATCAACTCGCCGGGCGGCTCGTTCACCGCGATGACCGCGATCTACGACACCATGCAGTACGTCCGTCCGGATATCCAGACGGTGTGCTTGGGTCAGGCGGCCAGCGCGGCGGCGGTGTTGCTCGCGGCGGGAACCCCGGGTAAGCGAATGGCGCTGCCCAATTCGCGGATCATCATTCACCAGCCCTCGATGGAGAGCGGGTACGGGCAGGGATCGGACATTGAGATCCAGGCCCGGGAGATCCTCCGGATGCGTACGCAGTTGGAGGAGATGATTGCCCGCCACTCGAACCGTCCCATCGAGCAAGTCCGGAAGGATATCGATAGGGATAAAATCATGACGGCTGAGGAAGCCCGCGAGTACGGTCTCGTGGACACCATCCTCACTAGCCGTAAGAAGGGTCTGGTGGCCGCCAACACGGCACGATGACGTGCGGGGTCAGAGGTCGGTCGCGTCCGGCGGACACTGATCGACCTCTGACACGCCCAAATAGGGGTCGGAGAAATCTCCGCGAGCGGGTAACGTCGAGATGCACACCTCACCGGGGTTTCCGGTGGGGGGGAACTGACGGGTATCCGTCCTCAGGCCAGGGCCGGCTCCACCCGGCCGATGAGCGCAGGGAGAACGTAGGTGGCACGGATCGGCGACGGTGGCGACCTACTGAAGTGCTCCTTCTGCGGCAAGTCGCAGAAGCAGGTCAAGAAACTCATCGCAGGCCCTGGGGTCTATATCTGCGACGAGTGCATCGATCTCTGCAACGAGATCATCGAGGAGGAGCTCGCCGAATCCGGCGACGTCAAGTTTGACGATCTTCCCAAACCGATGGAGATCTGCCAGTTCCTGGACCAGTACGTCGTGGGGCAGGAACAGGCGAAAAAGGCGCTGTCGGTCGCGGTCTACAACCACTACAAGCGCATTCAGGCCCAGCAGCGGGGGCACACGGGCGGCGAGCAGGTCGAGCTCGCGAAGTCCAACATCCTGCTCCTCGGGCCCACGGGGTGCGGCAAGACTCACCTGGCCCAGACCCTCGCCCGGATATTGAACGTCCCGTTCGCCATCGCCGACGCCACCGCGCTCACCGAAGCGGGATACGTCGGTGAGGATGTCGAGAACATCCTCCTCAAGCTCATCCAAGCCGCGGACTACGACGTCAAGCGCGCCGAGACGGGCATCGTCTACATCGACGAAGTTGACAAGATCGCGCGTAAGTCGGAGAACCCGTCGATCACCCGAGACGTCTCGGGTGAGGGCGTGCAACAGGCGCTGCTGAAGATGCTCGAGGGCACGATCGCCAACGTGCCTCCCCAAGGTGGGCGCAAGCATCCGCACCAAGAATTCATCCAAATCGACACCACCAATATCTTGTTCATTTGCGGCGGCGCCTTCGACGGGCTCGCGCAGATCATCGAGGCACGGACCGGGCGTGGGGGCACCGGTTTCGGAGCCCGCCTGCGCACGATCTCCGACCGGTCCACCGATGACATCTACGCCCAGGTCATGCCCGAGGATCTGCTCAAGTACGGGCTGATCCCCGAGTTCATCGGTCGGCTGCCGGTGATTACCACGGTGCGCAGCCTGGACCGCGACGCGCTCGTCCGCATTCTGACTGAGCCGCGGAACGCGCTGGTCAAGCAGTACAAGCGCCTCTTCGAGCTCGACGGCGTGGAGTTGGAGTTCGAACAGGAGGCGCTGGAAGCGATCGCGGATCAGGCGATGCTCCGCGGCACGGGGGCGCGTGGACTGCGCGCGATCCTCGAGGAAGTCCTGCTCTCGGTGATGTACGAGGTGCCGAGCAACCCGAACGCCGGCCGCGTCCTCATCACCCGCGAGGTCGTCCTGGAGAACGTCTACCCGACGATCGTGCCGCGGGAGTTCGTCAACCGGCGCCATCGGGAGCGGGAGGAGAAGACGGCGTAAGCCGCCGGGCACGGTGTCGTCCCCCCGAGGTGGGTCTCGCTGGGGTCGCTCCCACCCCGTAGCTTGGGTGCATGCGTGTCGCCGTCTGCCAACTCAACTCTCGCGAGGACCGCGCGGCCAATTTGAAGGTGGCGCGGCAACTGCTCAATCGCGCCGCCGCCGCCGGAGCGGATCTGGCCGTGTTGCCGGAGTACGTCGACTATCTCGGCCCCGCCGCCGGAGCGCCTCGCCCTGAGCCGGTCGACGGTGAGTTTGCTTCGTTCTTTGCCGCCGCGGCCCGCGAGTTGCGGATGTGGGTCGTCGCCGGCTCGTTCCGAGAGATCGGCCCTGACCCACAACGGTGTTTCAATACGTCGTTGGTCTTTGACCGCGACGGCCGACTCGCGGCGCGCTACCGCAAGATCCACCTCTACGACGTCGAGATCCCCGGCCGCGTCTCCTTCCTCGAATCGAAAAACGTCGCGCCTGGCGCCGAGCCCGTGGTGGTGGACATCGAGGGTGTGCGGGTCGGGCTGTCGATCTGCTACGACCTGCGTTTCCCCGAGCTGTACCGACGGTTGACCGTCGACGGCGGCGCGCAGGTGCTCCTCGTGCCGTCCGCGTTCATGCTGCACACCGGTCGGGACCACTGGGAGGTGCTGCTGCGCGCTCGCGCGATCGAAAACCAGTGTTACGTCGTCGCGGCGGGGCAGATCGGCGATCACGAACCGAGACGGACGTGTTTCGGCCGAAGCATGATTATCGATCCCTGGGGGATCGTCGTCGCCCAAGCCCCTGACACGGTGGGGATAACCGTCGCCGACATCGACCTGGACCGGCTGCGCACGATCCGTATGGAGCTGCCGAGTCTCGCGCACCGTCGGCTGTGACCGGCGGATGGGAGCGCGGATAGGTCAGGCTGAGGCAAGGGACACCCATGAATGCCTCGGACGTGCCAGAGTTGCTTCATGTCTGCCGCTCCCACCTTCCGCGCCGAGGAAGCGTTGCTCAGCTTGCTTCTGCCGTTCTGGCAGATGGTGATCGCCGGTGTCGTGCTCGTCGTGGTGGTGGCGTCCGGATGGCGGCTCGCTCAGCGCGGACCATCGCGGATGATGACCGCGCTGCTGGTCACCGCCGGGGCGATCGTTGGGCTCGCGGCGATCGGCGTGCTCCTGCAGTAGGTCCACCTCAGGGAGGAGGACGTATCGCCGTCGGTTTGGCGTTGCGCCGGTTGGAGAGGTATGGTTCAAGACCGGCAGCGGGGAGGCGCTGAGGCGAGCCACCTCGCTGGGCCCCGACGGCTAGCGGCTATGCTAGAAGTCGCGGGGAGGTCATCCGCAGCGTGCGTGTCGATCTGGTGAGGCCAGGTTGACAGCGCGGCGGCGGGTGACTAACGTAAGAAAAGCGCTCAGCAGTTGCTGGGCGTTGTTACTGCCAGCCCTCAACACCCCGCTATGGTGTGGGGTTGGTGTGGTGTTTGTTTTTTGAGAACTCAACAGGGTGTTTGGTTGGCCAGGTTTTGCCTCGGCTGGCTGGGCTCTGTTTTGGGGTTTGGCTGGTTGGGGTGTTTGTGTGGCCCCTTGTGTGTGGGGTTTT
>DATCMA010000004.1:0-119001 GCA_036563645.1 Micromonospora sp. | reverse complement strand
CGTGACTTCGACGCCGCACCGTTCGCAGATGATGCCCTTGTAGCGGATCCGCTTGTACTTGCCGCAGTAGCACTCCCAGTCCCGCTGCGGGCCGAAGATTTTCTCGCAGAAGAGGCCGTCCTTCTCCGGCTTCAGGGTGCGGTAGTTGATCGTCTCAGGCTTCTTGACCTCGCCGTGCGACCACTGTCTGATGTCGTCGGCGGTAGCGAGGCCAATACGGAGCTCGTCGAAGAAGTTAACGTCGAGCACTCTTTATGTCCTTTGCGTCGCGGTCGCTAGGTCGTCGCTGTGGGGTCTCCGGGGCCGGAGCCGCCGTCCCGAGCACCCGCCCGGTCAACGGTCCGGCCCCGAGGCATCGTCACTGTGATCGCGTCAGACTTCCTCTACGTTGCTCGGCTCGCGCCTAGAGAGGTCGATACCCAGCTCTTCGGCTGCGCGGAAGACCTCGTCCTCCGACTCACGCATCTCCAGGGCGACACCGTCGCTCGACAGCACCTCCACGTTCAGGCAGAGCGACTGGAGCTCCTTGAGGAGCACCTTGAACGACTCGGGGATGCCCGGCTCCGGAATGTTCTCGCCCTTGACGATCGCCTCGTAGACCTTCACCCGGCCAACGACGTCGTCGGACTTGATGGTGAGCAGCTCCTGCAGCGCGTAGGCCGCGCCGTAGGCCTGCATGGCCCAGCACTCCATCTCGCCGAACCGCTGGCCACCGAACTGCGCCTTACCACCCAGCGGCTGCTGCGTGATCATGGAGTACGGGCCGGTCGACCGCGCGTGGATCTTGTCGTCGACCAGGTGGTTCAGCTTGAGGATGTAGATGTAGCCAACCGCGATGGGCTCCGGGAACGGCTCGCCCGAACGCCCGTCGAAGAGCCGCGCCTTCCCGTTGGGACCCACGAGCCGGTTGCCGTCACGGTCGGGCAGCGTGCAGTTGAGCAGGCCGGCGATCTCCTCCTCGCTGGCGCCGTCGAAGACCGGAGAGGCCACCTTGGTGTTCGGCGGAGCCTCCTCAGCCCCGATCGCCTTCAACGCCCGCTTCCACTCAGCGTCGTCGCCCGCGATCTTCCACCCGCTCTTGGCGATCCAGCCAAGGTGGGTCTCCATGACCTGGCCGAAGTTCATCCGGCTCGGCACACCCAGCGGGTTGAGCACGATGTCGACCGGGGTGCCGTCCTCCAGGAACGGCATGTCCTCGACCGGCAGGATCTTCGCGATCACGCCCTTGTTGCCGTGCCGGCCAGCGAGCTTGTCGCCGTCCTGGATCTTCCGCTTCTGCGCCACGTAGACGCGGACGAGCTCGTTGACCCCCGGCGGCAGTTCGTCGCCGTCCTCCCGGGAGAAGGTGCGGACACCGATCACGGTGCCGCTCTCACCGTGCGGCACCTTCAGCGACGTGTCCCGGACCTCACGCGCCTTCTCACCGAAGATGGCGCGCAGCAGCCGCTCCTCTGGGGTCAGCTCGGTCTCACCCTTCGGCGTGACCTTGCCGACCAGGATGTCGCCCGGCACCACCTCGGCGCCGATCCGCACGATGCCCCGCTCGTCGAGGTCGGCGAGCATCTCCTCGCTGACGTTCGGGATATCGCGAGTAATCTCCTCCGGGCCGAGCTTGGTGTCGCGGGCGTCGACCTCGTGCTCCTCGATGTGGATCGAGGTGAGGATGTCCTCCTGCACCAGGCGCTGCGACAGGATGATGGCGTCCTCGTAGTTGTGCCCCTCCCAGGGCATGAACGCCACGAGCAGGTTCTTGCCCAGCGCCATCTCGCCCTGCTCGGTGCACGGCCCGTCGGCGATGACCTGCCCGGCCTCGACCCGATCCCCTTCGTTGACGATCGGCTTCTGGTTGATGCAGGTGCCGGCGTTCGAACGGCGGAACTTGTGCAGCAGGTAGGTCCGGCGGTGCCCGTCGTCCTGGTGGACGGTGATGTAGTCGGCGCAGACGTCCTCGACCACACCACTGGCTTCCGCGACCACGACGTCCCCGGCGTCCACCGCCGCCCGGAACTCCATACCCGTGCCAACGAGCGGCGCCTCCGACCGCAACAGCGGGACCGCCTGGCGCTGCATGTTGGCACCCATGAGAGCACGGTTCGCGTCGTCGTGCTCGAGGAACGGAATCATCGCCGTCGCCACCGAGACCATCTGCCTCGGGGAGACGTCCATGAAGTCGACAGCCGACGGCTCGACGAAGTCGATCTCACCGCCCTTCTTGCGGACCAACACGCGCTCCGCGGCGATGGAACCGTCGGGGTTCAGCGGGGTGTTCGCCTGCGCCTTGACGTACCGGTCCTCTTCGTCGGCGGTGAGGTACACGATCTCGTCGGTGACCCGACCGTTGACGACCTTGCGGTACGGCGTCTCGATGAACCCGAACGGGTTGACCCGCGCGAAGGTCGACAGCGCGCCGATGAGACCGATGTTCGGACCCTCGGGCGTCTCGATGGGGCACATCCGCCCGTAGTGGGACGGGTGGACGTCACGGACCTCGAAGCCCGCCCGCTCCCGGGACAGACCACCGGGGCCGAGGGCGTTGAGCCGCCGCCGGTGCGTCAAGCCGGCCAGCGGGTTGGTCTGGTCCATGAACTGCGAGAGCTGCGAGGTGCCGAAGAACTCCTTGATCGCCGCCACCACGGGGCGGATGTTGATCAAGGTCTGCGGCGTGATCGCCTCGACGTCCTGGGTGGTCATCCGCTCCCGGACCACCCGCTCCATCCGGGACAGCCCCACCCGGATCTGGTTCTGAATGAGCTCACCGACGGTGCGGATCCGCCGGTTCCCGAAGTGGTCGATGTCGTCGGGCTCGTAGCCCTCCTCGCCCGCGTGCAGCCGGCACAAGTACTCGATGGTGGCGACGATGTCTTCCTCGGTCAGGATCCCGGTCGTGATCGGGACGTCGATGCCGAGCTTCTTGTTGAACTTGTACCGGCCGACCTTGGCGAGGTCGTACCGCTTGGGGTTGAAGAAGAGGTTCTCGAGCAGGGTCTGGGCGTTCTCCCGCGTCGGCGGCTCACCCGGCCGCAGCTTGCGGTAGATGTCGAGCAGCGCTTCGTCGGTGTTGGCGATGTGGTCCTTCTCCAGGGTGGCCATCATCAGCTCCGACCACCCGAAGCGCTCGCGAATCTGCTCCTTCGTCCAGCCGATCGCCTTGAGCAGGACGGTGACGGCCTGCCGCCGCTTGCGGTCGATACGTACGCCGACGGTGTCCCGCTTGTCGATGTCGAACTCCAGCCAGGCACCCCGGCTCGGAATCAGCTTGACACTCGTGAGGTCCCGGTCAGACGTCTTGTCCGGCTGCTTGTCGAAGTAGACGCCGGGAGAGCGAACGAGCTGGCTGACGACGACACGCTCCGTGCCGTTGATGATGAACGTGCCCTTTGGCGTCATCATCGGGAAGTCACCCATGAACACCGTCTGGCTCTTGATCTCGCCAGTGGTGTTGTTGGTGAACTCCGCGGTGACGAACAGCGGGGCACAGTAGGTGAGGTCCTTCTCCTTGCACTCTTCGATCGAGGCCTTGACCTCGTCGAACCGCGGGGAGGAGAAGGACAGCGACATCGTGCCGGAGAAGTCCTCGATCGGGCTGATCTCGTCGAGGACCTCCTCGAGACCCGAACGGGCATACGGGTCGTTAGCCGACCGCTCCTGCCAGGCCTCGTTGCCGATCAGCCAGTCGAACGACTCGGTCTGAATGGCCAGAAGGTTGGGAACCTCGAGGTGTTCGGTGATCCTGGCGAACGAAACACGGTGGGGCGCGAAAGCGCTCGACGTACTGGTCTTCGCAGGGCGGGAAGCTGCCAAGATGCGTCCTTCCGAGGACCGGTGCTGCAAAAACGGCTGGTACGCGCGCACTCCAATGAGCCCTGACCGAATCGCCAAAATGGACAATCCAGGCAAGGGTCAAGTCGGAAGGCAGCGCAAACTAGCAGTGTAGCCGCGCGGAAAACCAATGTCCAGCCCACCCCGGAATAGCGCTGCGGAGCTGGCCTCCGGCGCGGAAGGACACGCCGGGCCGCTCGGAACGCGGCGCTCACCATTGAACGCCTCGGGGCCGGACCATCTCTCAGGCTGGTAACGGCTCTTCGCCGCTGCCATTACCCAAGCGGTGGCTGTAGGAAGTGTGGAAGTTCTTCGCTGATGTCAGCGTGCCTGGGTGTTGAGGACTCGTCAAGAGTTGGCACGCCGTCTGTTATCCCGCCTTGCCCAACCTCTCCGCGTTTGTCGCTGTCAGCGTCCCGTACGACGAGCACCTTCACGGTAGCGGGCGGCGACGCGCACGCCGCCGCCCGCCATCACCGTGATCTAGCTCACTTAACGGTGACCTTGGCGCCCTCGGCCTCGAGCTTGGCCTTGGCCTTGTCCGCGGTCTCCTTGTTGACCTTCTCGAGAACGGGCTTCGGCGCGCCCTCCACGAGGTCCTTGGCCTCCTTGAGACCCAGGCCGGTGAGCTCACGCACGACCTTGATGACCTGGATCTTCTTGCCGCCGTCGTTCTCGAGGATGACGTCGAACTCGTCCTTCTCGGGCTCGGCCTCAGCCGCAGCGGCACCCGGCGCGGCACCCGGCGCGGCAGCGGCAACGGCCACCGGCGCGGCCGCCTGAACGTCGAAGGTCTCCTCGAACTTCTTCACGAACTCCGAGAGCTCGATGAGCGTCATCTCCTTGAACGCCTCGAGCAGCTCTTCGGTGCTGAGCTTCGCCATGTCTGGCGTCCTTTCTCACATGTCCAGTCGGATGGAAGGTGATCAGGCGTGCCGCGCTACGCGGCCTGCCCCTCCTGCTCGCGCTTCTTCTCCTCGAGCGCGGCCACCGTGCGAACAGCCTTCGACAGCGGCGCCTGCAGCACGGCCGCGGCCTTGCTCAGGTTGGCCTTCATCGCGCCGGCCAGCTTGGCAAGCAGCACCTCGCGAGACTCGAGGTCGGCCAGCTTGGTGACCTCGGCCGCCGTCAGCGCCTTGCCCTCGTACACACCGCCCTTGATCACAAGCGGCGGGTTGGCCTTCGCGAAGTCGCGCAGGCTCTTCGCCGCCTCGACGACGTCGCCCGTGACGAAGGCGAGTGCGGTCGGACCGGTGAACAGGTCGTCGAGGCCCTCGATACCCGCCGCCGCTGCCGCACGCTTGGCCAGCGTGTTCTTGGTGACCTGGTAGGTCGCGGTGTCACCCAGCGCGCGCCGGAGCTCGGTGAGCTGCTTGACCGTCAGGCCGCGGTACTCGGTCAGCACAGTGGCCTCCGAGGTGCGGAACTTCTCGGTGAGCTCCGCAACCGCAGCGGCCTTGTCGGCCCGGATCGGCTTCTCCGCCATGTCCCTCCTCTCTCGTTGCTCAGGCTGGCTGCCTTCCGGCAGGGACCCGCCGCAACGAAAAACGCCCCGGCGCAGAGGCACACGGGGCGAGAGGCGACCGATGACGGCCGACAGTGCACCGTATTTCCCCTGCGCGGGCCGCCCGTGAAAACGGGACCTTCAACCGTGCGTGGCACGGTGACCAGCGGTCTTCGGGTGGATGGCTTGCTGGCCCGAAGGCCAGGCACCGGGACAGACTACGCGACCGCAGCGGCCCTCGCCAAATTGAGTCCCCCGGTTCGTCACGCTCCGGAGCAGTGCCCAGACGACACCGGGGCGCTCCCCGCAGGGGAACGCCCTGGTCACGACGACTATCCGCGCTTATGCCCCGGCCGGGACCTCGTGCAGGTTCCGGACGATGTTCGGGTCGACCGGGATGCCCGGGCCCATCGTCGTGGTCACCGTGACCTTCTTGATGTACTTGCCCTTCGCCGATGACGGCTTCGCCCGGAGCACCTCATCGAGGACCGCGGCGTAGTTGTCGATGAGCTTGGCCTCGTCGAACGACGTCTTCCCGATGATGAGGTGGAGGTTGGCGTGCTTGTCCACGCGGAACGCGATCTTACCGCCCTTGATATCCGAGACGGCCTTGGCGACGTCCATGGTCACCGTGCCCGTCTTCGGGTTCGGCATGAGACCGCGCGGGCCCAGGATCCGCGCGATCCGACCGATCTTCGCCATCTGGTCCGGCGTGGCGATCGCGGCGTCGAATTCCAGCCAGCCCTCCTGAATCCGGGCGACCAGGTCGTCGGTCCCCACGACGTCGGCGCCCGCGGCCTTGGCCTCCTCAGCTTTCGCGCCAGCGGCGAAGACGATCACGCGAGCGGTCTTACCGGTGCCGTGCGGCAGGTTGACCGTGCCACGCACCATCTGGTCAGCCTTCCGCGGATCGACCCCCAGGCGCATCGCGACCTCGACCGTGGCGTCGAACTTCACGGTGCTGGTCGCCTTAGCCAGCCGCATCGCCTCGGCGGGCGTGTAGAGCTTGGTCCGGTCGACCAGCTCAGCCGCCTTGCGGTAGTTCTTGCTGCGTCGCATCTGCTCTCTCCTGTGGTTCCTCGCGGGTCGCGCGGCGCGCGCCCTCCCACGTCCAGGGGACGGTCAGCCAGGTCCAGCGAATCGCTAGTCGCGGATGGTGATGCCCATCGACCGAGCGGTACCCGCGACGATCTTCTCGGCCTGCTCGAGGGTCTTGGCGTTGAGGTCCGGCATCTTCCGCTGGGCGATCTCGCGGAGCTGCTCGCGCGTGATCGAACCGACCTTCTCCCGGTGGGGCACGCCAGACCCCTTCTGCACACCCGCAGCCTTGATGAGCAGCTGGGCAGCGGGCGGCGTCTTCAGCACGAACGTGAACGAGCGGTCCTCGTAGACGGTGATCTCAGCGGGGACGATGTCCCCCCGCTGCGACTCCGTCTGGGCGTTGTACGCCTTGCAGAACTCCATGATGTTCACGCCGTGCTGGCCGAGCGCCGGACCGACCGGCGGCGCCGGCGTGGCCTGTCCCGCTGGCAGCTGAAGCGTGAACGTCTTGACGATCTTCTTCTTCGGAGGCATGTCTCTTCCTGGGCTAAATCTGGTGGGACAGCACCTGGCATCACCTTCGGGCGCGCACGCTCACCCGCGCCCGCCGAGCCAACGCCCTAGGGTAGCGCAGCGGCGCCCCAGGCCCTGTCCCGAGGTCGTCGCCGGGGCCCTGGGTCAGAGCTTGGCGACCTGGTTGAAGTTGAGCTCGACGGGGGTCTCCCGACCGAAGATCGACACCAGCACCTTGAGCTTCTGCTGGTCCGGGTTGATCTCGCTGATCGTGGCCGGGAGCGAGGCAAACGCGCCGTCGGTCACCGTCACCGAGTCCCCGACCTCGAAGTCGAGCACCTTCACCTCGGGCTTCGTCTTCTTCTTGCGGGACGCCTCAAGCGACGGGGCGAGCCACTTCACCACCTCGTCGAGCGACAGCGGCGCGGGACGGTCCGGCCGTTCGGTCGCGCCAACGAAGCCCGTCACACCCGGAGTGTTCCGCACGCAGGAGTACGACTCCGGGGTCAGCTCCATCCGCACCAGGATGTAGCCCGGGAAGATCTTGTTCTGGACCTGCTGGCGCTTCCCGTTCTTGACTTCGATCTCCTCCCGGGTCGGCACCTCGACCTGGTAGATGTAGTCCTCCATGTCGAGGCTGGCGATCCGGGACTCGAGGTTGGCCTTGACCCTGTTCTCGTAGCCGGCGTACGAATGCACCACGTACCAGTCTCCGGGCGCGTACCGCAGCTTCTCCCGCAGCTCCGCGACCGGGTCGAATTCGGCCTCCTGCTCGTCAGCCGATTCCTCCCCAGCCGCAGCCGCCGGAGACTGGTCCTCGGCGGCACCAGCGGTCTCGTCGTACTCAGGCACGCTCGCTCACTTCCGTTACGTCAGCTCGTATTAGCTCTTTGTTTACCCGAAGACCAGGAGTACGCCCTTGGCGAACCCGTAGTCCAGGAGAGCCACGATCGTCAGCACGACGGCGACGAACGTGACCACCACGGCGGTGTACGTCAGGAGTTCCTTACGGGTCGGCCAGATGACCTTACGCAGCTCGGCGACGACTTCGCGGACAAACCGAGCGATCCGCCCGAAGAATCCGACCCGCTCAGTGTCGTCCTTCTTAGCCTTGTCGTTCGACGCCTTGCCGTCGTCGTCCGACTCCGTCTTCTGCCGAGCTTGTGTGGCGGTGCCGCCACGTGACGTCGACTCTTTGCTAGCAGCGTCGTCGGCCGCCTCGTTCTCCAGGCGGTCGTCCGCGGCGTCGTCACCACGCCGGTTGGTCTCGGCCACTTCGCCCTCCGTCGCGGGGGTGGATGGGTAACGCGTCCGCACGACGCGCGTGCGGTGGTCACGCCGGCCGCCCACACCGGTCACCGGGGGCGGCCGTAGCCGGCAAGCCGACGGAGGCGACCGGCCTGGCACCGGGGCGTCCGGCGAAGCACGCCGGACGCCACCACCACGGGTCGGCTGCCGCGATACGGCACCGGCCCCCGGGGCCGGTCAGGCCTTAGGCGCAGGGGTGACAGGACTTGAACCTGCAGCCTGCGGTTTTGGAGACCGCTGCTCTGCCAATTGAGCTACACCCCTGTGAGGGCGCCGTACACCCTCGCCGGCAACGCGTCACGGACGCGCGCCGAACTAGGGCGCACTACCCTACGGCCGACCAGTGTACGGGTAGACGGCCAACTTTCCCAATCGGTTACACCCCTCCCCCGTCACACGCGAGTCGCAGCCGGCTCGGAGTCGCGCATCCGCACGAGCGCCCGCGCCTGGGCGAGCACCTTCTCACCGCGGCAGGTGGCGGTGAGATCCAACCGCGTCAGGCCGTCGTCCGTCACGCCCTTGACCACCGCACGGACTTCGATCTCCGTCCCCTCGTCGTCGTCCGGGACCACGACCGGCCGCGCGAACCGGACACCGTACTCCACGATGGCGTCCGGGGAGCCCGCCCACTCCGTGACCGCGCGCCCGACGAGCGCCATGGTGAGCATCCCGTGCGCGATCACGCCCGGCAGCCCCACGGCGGTGGCGACCCGATCGCTCCAGTGGATGGGGTTGAAGTCCCCCGACGCGCCGGCGTAGCGGATGAGGTCCGCCCGCGTCACCCGAAAGGTCTTCACCGGCAGATCCATGTCAGCCCTCCCCACGGACGACGAGCTTCGACCACACGGTCACGACGGGTTCACCGCTGACGGTCGTCACCTCGGTGCGTGTCCCGAGGAAGTCGTGGCCGCCGCGGGAGCTGACGTCCTCGATCGTGTTGACGCAGACCAACTCATCGCCCGCGACCACCGGCCGGGTGTACGTGAACCGCTGCTCGCCGTGGACCACGCGACTGAAGTCGATGCCAAGCGCCGGGTCGTCGATGATCTGCTGACTCGCGGCAAACGTGATCACCACCGGGAAGGTGGGCGGCGCCACCACGTCCGGGTAACCCAACGCACGGGCGGCCTCGGGATCGTGGTAGGCGGGGTCAGTGGCGCCAATCGCCGTCGCGAACTCACGGATCTTCTCGCGCCCCACGAGGTACGGGGCGGTCGGCGGGTATGTCCGACCGACGAAGGACTGGTCCAAAGGCATGCCGCGAAACTATACGGGCAACAAAGAACGTCGGCCGGCGGAGGGGGTGTCCTCCCTCACACCAGACCGACGTTCGATACGCCGCTGACCGGTCGCGCCGACAAGTGTCAGCGCGTCTCGCGGTGGATGGTGTGTCGACCGTCCCGGGGACAGAACTTCCTCAGCTCAAGGCGGTCTGGGTCGTTCCGACGGTTCTTACGCGTGATGTAGTTGCGTTCCTTGCACTCCACACACGCCAAAGTGATCTTGGGACGGACATCGCTCTTGGCCACGGCGGAGTGCCTTCCTCGCTAATCGGTTGGACTACGACGCGTCAGCCTAAACGCAGGCCGTTCAGACATGCAAAACGGGCGTGGTCACGCCCGCGCCCCGTCCCCGGGGTAAGCCCGAAGACTGGAGCAGTAGCGGTGGCCGGACTTGAACCGGCGACACAGCGATTATGAGCCGCTTGCTCTGCCAACTGAGCTACACCGCCGTGAACGGGTCCACGTGACCCTCCTGAGCCCCCTTACGGAATCGAACCGTAGACCTTCTCCTTACCATGGAGACGCTCTGCCGACTGAGCTAAGGGGGCGTGCGGTCTCGCACGACACGCAGGGGTAAGAGTACACGGCATCGGCGCGGAGACGAAATCGCCCTGCCCGCATCACTCACCTACGGGACAACCCGGAGCCGACGGACCTCTCCGGACGAGGGCGAGGACTCCTGGTCGCCCTGCGCCTCCCACCAGGCAGCCAGGCGCTCGTACGGCAGGGGACGGCTGAAGAGGAAGCCCTGCCCGATCTGGCATCCGATGTCCTGGAGCAACTCGAGGGTCAGCTCGCTCTCCACGCCCTCGGCGACCACGGTGAGCCCAAACTGCTGGGAGAGCGTGACGACCGCGTTGACGATCGCCAGGTCGCCAGGATCGGTCGCCATCCCCTGGACGAACGAGCGGTCGACCTTGATCTCGTGCACAGGGAGCCGACGGAGGTACGACAGGGACGAACTCCCGGTGCCGAAGTCGTCCACCGAGAGCCGAACCCCGAGGTCCCGCAGCCGGCGCAGCGCCGAGAGGGCACGCTCGGTGCCGTCGAGGAAGGCCCGCTCGTTGATCTCGAAGGTCACCAGCTCAGGCTCGACGCCGGACTCCGCCAGGAGCTCCTCCACCAGGCGGGGGAAGTTCGGGTCGAAGAGCGTTCGCGCGGAGAGATTGACGGCTACCGGGAGCGGCTCCGAAGCGGCCCACTCCCGACAGCGCCGCAGGCCTTCTCTCAGCACCACCTCGGTGAGCCGGCTCACCTGGCCGGTGTGCTCGGCGACCGCCACGAAGTCCTCCGGGGCGACCGCCCCGTGCACGGGATGCTCCCAGCGGGCCAGGCACTCCACCCCGACCAGGCGCCGGTCCCCCAGCGTCACCTTCGGCTGGTAGAAGACCGTGACATCCCCGTTATCGAGCGCGCGGCGCAGATCCCCGGCGAGACAGAGCCGACGGACGGAGCGGGACTCCAACCCCGGATGGAAGAGCTGGATACCCCCCGGCATCCCCCGCGCGGCTGACGCGGCGAGTTCGGCCCGCTGCAGCAGCGTGGCCGGGTCGCTCCCGTGGTCGGGGTGGACGACCGCGCCGACCACGGTGTCGACGTCGAGGACGAGGGTGTCGAACTCAATTTGGTCGCGAACCTGCTCCCGGAGCTGCGCGGCGAGATCCATGGCTGTCTCCGCGCTCTCCGTGCGCAACGTCACGACGAACTCGTCACCACCGACCCGCCCGACCAGGGCCGAGGACGGCGCGAAGGCGCGCAGGCGCCGGGCTACCTCCACCAACACCTGATCGCCAGCGGCGTGGCCGAGCGTCTCGTTGACCGCGCGCAGCCCGTCGACGTCGAACAGGAGGATCGCGACGACCTCGCCGGGGGCGCGAGAGGTTACCGACTCCTCCAGGGCCGCGATGACCCGTCGGCGGTTGGCCAGTTTGGTCAGCCCGTCGTACGTCGCGTCGTAGCGCAGGCGCTCGACCAGACGGGAGTTCTCGAGGGCGACGGCGGCGTGCGCGGCGACAGCCTCCAACAGCCGGACATCCTCAGGGCCGAAGTGAGTAAGATCACCGAGCCGTCCGGAGACCTCCAAGCAACCGATGACGGCGGAACCCGCCTTGAGGGGCACCGCGATGGCGTCCTTGGCGTTGGGTCCGAGCAGCTCCCGACGCATCTGCTCGTCGCCGAACTTCACCCCGACGGCGAGAGTCTGACCCGTCTCGACCACCCGGCGCCGCAGGGTGTCCGGGGTGCCCGCCACGTCGAGCAGCCCTCGGTCGTCGACCCGCGCGGAGAGCAGCACCTCGGGGTATCGGCCGAGCTCCGGCATCCACAACGTGGCGTATTCGGCTTGGAGGAGTTCCCGGACCCGCCCGAGGAGGACATCGGCGAGGGTCCCGTCGTGGGGAGTGTCCGCGATCGCCCGGGTGAGCTCGTAGATCTTGCTCAACGTGCGGTGTTGGTGCAGGAACTGCGCGTACGCCCGGTAGGCCACGACGAAGCACGTGGCGAGGGCGATGAGGAGGAACACCGACCACGGGCCTTGGTTCAAGATCACAAGGACGACAAGCCCGATGGTGGTGTTGATGCCGGCCACGATGAGCCCGGGAATCGCGGTCCGCGTCAGGTCTCGACTGGAGATCCGGCCTTGCACGAGGGTGACCACGCCGACCACTGCGGCGAGCGTCACCAACACCCCGAGGCCGACCGCGGCGGCGAGGATCAGCCAGGTCCGCGGCCCAGGGTCCGTGGGGGGCCCAGCGGCGAACACGAACACGCTCGCCAACGCGGCTGCGGCGACGTGACTCGCGGTGTTGAAGCACAGCTTGATCAGCGGTACGCGGCGGACGAGCTGCGCCACGACCGAGCCCAGCAGCCGCACCAGGATGAGCGTGACGGGGGGTAGGAAGTACAGCCCCAGCAGGAGGGGTATCTCGACGAGGGTGACCGAGAACGCCTGCCGCCGGACCTCGAACATGAGGACGACGGAGTTGGCGGTGACGAAGAGCGCGAAAAAGAGCAAGCCGACCGGCCAGTCACCGGTCGGCTTGGGATGCTCTGCCAGGAGCACCGAGGTGCTCACGATGGCGACGAACGCCAGTGGCCCGGTGATCAACCAGGCGAGTTCAGAAGACCGATGGGCGTTCCTCTGGGTGGCCACCATCGTCCCTCAGCAGCGAGAGCCGGCGTGGTGCGCGGGAGTCCTCAGTTCCAGTCGAACTCCAGCGGCACGACGGGCAGGATGGGCGCCTTGGGCCCGAAGAAGTCGCTGCTGCTGTCGGAAGCCACCTCACCGGTCAACGCCGTGGCGGAGCCATCAGCGCTGGCAAGGCCCGCCATAGCCCAGATGCCAACGCTCAGGGCGGCGAAGAGAGCTGCCCGCCCGACCCAACGGCCGATCGCGCGTGCATGCATGAGGAGCTCCAGTCAGAAGGGTAAAAGTGAATCGGACAAGTTATCGGTAGGGATGATGGTGCCACACCCACCTACCAACGCCCAGACTGAGGCGGAGGGACTGAACTCTCTTCAGTGAGATCCAACCAATCGGACGAGGGGATTCTTAACGACGTCTTTCTTCTGCCCGATTTACCCCTTTACCCCTAATCCCGCCTCATCCATCCCGGACGCTCCTCGCTCACCAGCCGCAACGACCGCCCTTTACCAGGGAAAACAAGGCATCTGCACGGTGGCAGAAAGGAAATGTGCACTCAGAAACATAGCGCCTTAGGGAAACTGTCACATTCCTAACGGGCATCAGGAACAATCCGGGTGACTAGTACTAACTCCTACTAGCTTCGCCGGATGCCGCTAGGACGACGAAAAGGTTATTTCTCCTCCGCACCGACACCCCGGGTAGCCGGGTCGCTGGCGGCCACCCGACGCGCCCCGCGCCGATCGCCCGAGGCACCTGGCGGGTCTCTCGAGGCGCCTAACGGGCAGGGCCACCGGGAGACCACCGGCGAGGGACACCAACGACAACGGCCCCTGACCAGCCTCTCGACCGGTCAGGGGCCGCTGCTCGCTGTGGCGGGTCGAGGATTCGAACCTCGGTAGCTTTCGCGACGGATTTACAGTCCGCTCCCATTGGCCGCTCGGGCAACCCGCCTTGGTCACCACGATCATACGCGGCGACGTAGCTAAGGATAGCGGTACCACCCGGGCTCTTCGCAACCCGGTACGGTCACGTAGCGGATCCCGGTGCCGGGGCCTTCCCCACACCCCCACCGCCGTACCGCAGGAGCACGAGCATGGCAGCCAACCCGTCGTTCGACATCGTGAGCAAGGTCGACCGGCAGGAGGTCGACAACGCCCTCCGCCAGACTGAGAAGGAGCTCGCCACCCGGTTCGACTTCCGTGGCACCGGCGCCCAGATCTCGTGGTCAGGTGAGTTCACCGTCACACTCCAGGCCGAGACTGAGGAGCGCGTCCGGGCGGCGCTCGACGTCTTCAAGGAGAAGCTGGTCAAACGGAAGGTCTCCCTGAAAGCCCTGCACGCCAGTGAGCCGCGCGCCTCGGGGAAGACGTACAAGATCGAGGGGAAGATCGTTCAGGGCATCGCCCCAGAGAAGGCCAAGGCCATCAGCAAGAAAATTCGCGACGAGGGTCCAAAGGGCGTGCAGGTCCAGATTCAGGGCGAACACCTTCGGGTGAGCGGGAAAAAGAAGGACGACCTGCAAGCGGTTATCGCGTTGCTCAAGCAGGAAGATTTTGGAATTCCTCTTCAGTTCACGAACTAGCGGTAACGTCGAGGCGTTCGCGCTGGTCAATCCCCTGATGACGGATCCCCGTGGCGGACGGGTTGTCGGTGATCAATACGCCGGCAACCCGTCGCACCAGGGGTTACGGTCCGAGTGAGCGGACGTCACGACCTCATCGCCCGCTCATGCTCAGGGGTCACCACTCCCCTTATGACTCGACCAAGCGTGCCGATTTCCTGATCTTGTAGGAATTGGCATATATCACTAGATACTCGAGGGCGATGCCCGTCGCGGCAGCGACACAGTTTGACATATTTAGGTGAATAACCGTTTTCGCGTCCGCCTCTCTGGAGCGACGTCCGTCCCCCAACCGGAGGCGCCGCACCTTTCCTCGTAGCCGAAGGCGACGTGCGCCACAGAAAGTTGCGTGATGCACCAAACATGTCGGATTGTGACATTTTCAACCGGACATAGGCTCAAGTCCAGCTCCGCGCGGGCCGAACGAGGGAGAGGAGTAACCCTCAACGAGAGCGCGGGCCATGAAGCGGTTCACCATCAAAGTGCGGCTCACCGCCGCCGTACTGGCACTGTTTGTCCTCAGTTTTGGTGCCTTCATCGGGATCGTCATCGTCAACACCAGCAAGGAGGCGGAAGAGCAGGCGTTCGCCTACACCGAGGAACACGCCGTCACCAGCAGCCACGTCGTCCAACAGACCATCGGCACCGCGATGGGGACGGTCCAAGACCTGGCGGCGTCGATCGCCGCTCTGCGGGACAGCGACTCCCTGACGCGCGCGGAGCTCACCACCATGCTGCGCGGGGTGCTCGAACAGCACGCGATGTGGCTGGGGATCTACAGCGTCTGGGAGCCGAACGCGTTTGACGGACGAGACAAGGACTTCGTCAACACACCCGGCAGCGATGCCACCGGCCGTGTCCTGCTGTACTTGAACCGCGTCTACGGCGATCTCAAGCTCGAGACGGTGACCGGCTACGACCAGGCGGGCGAAGGCGACTTCTACCTGCTGGTCAAGGAGAGCGGCAGCCCGAAGGTCATCAAGCCGTACTCCTACCGCGTAGGCAACGCGGAGATCCTCATGACCTCGATCGCCGCGCCCATCGTCGTCAAGGACACCTTCGTCGGCGTGGTCGGTGTCGACGTGGCGCTCTCCACGCTGCAGGACGCCGTCAACAAGGTCAAGCCGTACGGCACCGGGTACGCGGTCCTCACCACTCAAGACGGGGTGATCGTCACCCACCCCGACGGCTCGCGCGTCGGCCAGCCGCTTTCGCACAAGGAGTTGAGCCAGGCTGTGCAGCGGGCCGTCCGGACGGAGAAGCCGGTGCGGCTGAGCATCACCGACGACCGTCTCGGCGGATCGGCCTACGCGGTGGTGGTGCCGGTCGAGGCGTCGACACAGGACATCTGGGCGTTCATCGTGAGCGTCCCCACCACCAGCGTGCTGGCCAACGTCCAGGCGCTCATCCAGAGCATCCTCATCATCGCGGTCGTCACGCTGCTCGTCGTCGCGGTGCTCATGGTGCTGCTGAGCCGCTCGATCGTCCGTCCGCTGGATCAACTCCGGCAGCGGATGATGGAGATCGCCGAAGGCGAAGGGGACCTCACCCAGCGGATGGACGAGAGCCGGCGGGACGAGCTGGGCGCCCTGGGTGCCGCGTTCAACCGGTTCGTCAGCAAGATCGCTGTCGCGGTTCGCGCCGTGCGCGACAACACCGAGCAGCTCGCGGCGGCCGCCACCGGTCTCACCGACACGAGCAAGCACCTGGTGGGCACCGCCGAGGACGCGAGCAGCCAGAGCAACCAGCTCGCGGACGCCGCCGAGCAGGTCACCGCGAACGTCGGCAGCGTCGCCGCCGCCGTCGACCAGCTCGGCGCCGCGATCCGCGAGATCTCGAAGGGCTCGTCCGAAGCCGCTGGGGTGGCGGCCGAGGCGGTGGCGCGGGCCAAGGAGACCGGTGAAGCCGTCGCCCGGCTCGGCGCCTCCTCCGCGGAGATCAACAACGTGGTCAGCCTCATCACCGCGATCGCCGAGCAGACCAACCTGCTCGCCCTCAACGCCACCATCGAGGCTGCGCGCGCGGGCGACCAGGGCAAGGGGTTCGCCGTGGTCGCGGGCGAGGTCAAGGAGCTGGCCAAGGAGACCGCGAAGGCCACCGAGGACATCACCGCGAAGGTCGCCGCGATTCAGCAGGACACCGCCGGGGTCGTCGCCGCTATCCAGGAGATCGGCCAGATCATCGAGCGGATCAACGAGACGCAGATCGCGATCGCCTCCGCGGTCGAGGAGCAGACCGCCGCGACCAACGACATCAGCCGGAGCGCGGACGCGGCCGCGGAAGCGACCCGGCGGATCGCGGCGAACCTCGGCACCGTGGCCCGCTCGGCCGAGGCCACGGACGCGGGCGCCCGGAGCACGCAAACGGCCGCCAACCGGCTCGCCGAGATCAGCACGGATCTCCGGCGCCTGATGAACCAGTTCCGGGTCGACTGATTGGGGCGGACGGGCGACGAGGAGCGGGAGGATCTCCCGCTCCTCGCTTTTTGCCCTCAAACTTTTTGCCCTCAAAACCCGCGCTCCCGCGCCCTTGCCCTGCCGCTCCGCTCCCCGCCGCACTCGCGGGGCGCGGGCGACAACCGGCGTTAGAGCTCCCGCAAGCCCGGTACCGGAGAAGAACGGGGATTCCACCAGCCGGTTCGTCCCGCGGCGACGACCGCGGCGGTGCCGAGCCGACCGGACAGGAGGCGGGATGGGCCACGGCGCCTTGGTGCGGGTCACGAGGGCCCGGAGGGCGGCGTGACGCGGCCGCAGATCGACGAGCAGGAGCTCAGCCGGCGGCTCGACCGGCCAATGAGCATCCTCGGCCTGATCTTGCTGCTGGTCATCCTCGCTGAGCCGCTCACCGACAGCCGTGGCCTGTCTGTGGCGCTGATGAGCGCGAGCTGGCTGCTCTGGGCGGTCTTCGTGGCGGAGTTCGCCCTCCGGTTAGCCGTCGCCCGCAACCGCGCGGCGTTCCTGCGCCGCAACTGGTGGCAGATTCCCCTGCTCGCTTTGCCGTTCCTCCGCGTCCTCCGCGTCCTCTTCGCGGTCCGGGTGGGCGCGATCGGCCGGTTCGCGTACGCGTTCCTCCACGGGACGAACCCTGCGGCGCGGCTCCTCTCCACCCGGGTGGCCTGGCTCATCACGCTCAGCTTGCTCGTGATCCTCGCGGCCAGCCACGTCCTATACCGCAGCGGCGCCTACCCGTCGTACGCCCAAGCGCTGCGCGAGAGCGCCGTCACCACGATCAGTGGCCAGCCGCTCTCGATTCGGGACGGGATCGCCGGAGTCGTCGAACTTCTCCTCGCCACCTACTCGGTGATCGTCTTCGCGACGCTCGCCGGCAGCCTCGGGGCGTTCTTCCTCGGCGAGCGGAAGAAGCCCGACCGCGGCAAGAGCTAACCGGCGATCTTTGCGAGCTCCCGTTCCATGGCCCGGGTCGCCCGCGCGTCAGCCCGGGCGATCGGCCCGCGCGGAGCGGCGGCGACCACCGCCGCGACGGCGACTGACACGCACCCGATCGCGAACGCCCACCGCACGCCCCCGGGCCGGTCGGCGACGAGCCCGGCGAGCGCCCCACCGGCGGCGCTCGCGGCGACGGTGACGGTCATCACCCACGTGTACGCCTCATTCAACATGCTCGGCGGGGCGAGGCGGCCCACCAAGCTGTTCTCCACGGTCAACGCCGGCGCGATCACCGCGCCACCGATGATCAAGGCGCACCCGAGCGCGATCGGGTGAGGCATGACCGCGTAGACGGTGAACGACCCCGCCACCGCCCCGAGCAGCGCCGCGAGCTCCCGCGGCGCGTTACGGCTTGTGGCCCGCGCACCAAACCAGAACCCGCCGATAGCGCTGCCGGTGCTCCACACCGCCAGCAGCACACCCCCCACCGTTTCGGCGTGCTCCGGCACGTGCGCCGCGGCGTACGCCGGAACCGCCACCTCGGCGGCACCGAAAGCCATTCCGAGACCCGCGGCGCAGAGCAACAACGCTGGGAAGCCCTCGACCCGCAACGGCCCGAGGCCACTGGCGCGCGCGGTGTGGGAATCGGGACGCCAGGTGCGCATCGCGCGACCGAGGGCCACCACACTCGTCCCGGCGAACGTGACCACCGCCGCGCCGAGCAAGGCGGTCGCCGCGTCGGCGACGAACGCGAACACGGCCACCAGCGAAGGCCCGATCACGAAGACGAGCTCGACCAGGGTGGTCTCCGCGGCGAGCGCTGTATGCCGCAGGTGGTACTGGCCGGTGGCGGGCGCGGTGAGCGCGTGCCAGGCCCCCCGGATCGCGGCGGTCAACGGAGGGAACGTGGCCCCGGCGGCCGCGGCGGCCCCGTAGATGACGGGTAGCGCGCCCGCGCGCGCGGCGAGCACCAGCGCGACGAGCACCACCGGATGGACCACCGCGGTCACGAGCAGCACCGGGGTCGGTCCGACCCGGTCGGCGATCCGCCCCGCGATCGGACCGAAGATCGCGCTGGCGATCGCGAACAAGCCGGAGGCGACGGCGGCCAGGGCGTATCGACGCGTCACGTCCTCGATGGCCAGCAGCAGGGCGAGCGGAACCATGCCGAGGCCGAGCCGCCCGATGATGCCGGCGATGAGCAGGGTGGGCGCCCCCGGCAGCCGCCACACCGCCGCATAGCGACTCACGGCGCCCATAGACAGACCACTCCCCAGGACGACGAGCGACAACGAGCAGACAAGGAACCTTAGCGACAGCGCCGAGCGCGAACGGAAAGCTCAGCCATGATCCAGAGGCATCACGGCCGACGCGCCCGCTACCGGAACGGAGCGGGCGCGTCGATGGTGACTATCCCTCAATACCGACGGTGGCCTCCGGCGAATCCCCGAAGGTGGCCTCCGGCGAATCAGTACCGCAGCTGGCCGCTGTGCCACGCCATCTGCTCCAAGCGCCGAATCCGCTGCTCCATCGGCGGGTGCGTGGAGAACAGCGCGGCGAAACCGTCACCGCGCAGCGGGTTGGCGATCATCAGGTGCGCGGTGCTCGCCGCCCGGCTGTCCGCCGGCATCGGAAGCTGGTGCGTCCCAGCGTGGATCTTGCGGAGCGCGCTGGCCAAGGCGAGCGGGTCACGGGTGAGCGCCGCCCCGGACTCGTCGGCCTGGAATTCGCGGCTCCGGCTAATCGCGAGCTGAATGATCGTCGCGGCCAGCGGACCCAGGATGAGCATGAGCAGCATGACCAGCGGGTTCGGCCGGTCCTCGTCATCCCCACCGAGCGGGATGAACCAGGCCAAGTTCGCCAGCGTGGTGATAATGCCCGCGAGCGCCGCCGCGACGCTGGAGATGAGGATGTCCCGGTTGTAGACGTGGGCCAGCTCGTGCCCGATGACCCCGCGCAACTCGCGGTAGTCGAGGATTTGGGTGATCCCGTAGGTGACGCAGACCGCGGCGTTGGCGGGGTTGCGCCCGGTGGCGAAGGCGTTGGGCTGCGGACTTGGGCTGATGTACAGCCGGGGCATCGGCTGTCCCGCTTCCGCAGCGAGCTCCCGCACCATCCGGTAGAGCTCAGGGAACTCAGCCTCGCTGATGGGCTGGGCGTTCATCGCGCGCAACGCGATCTTGTCGGACCAGAAGTAGCTGACGCCGTTCATCACGAGCGAGATGAACACGGCGACGACCAAGCCCGTACTGCCGCCGAGCCAGTAACCGACCGCGAGGATCATCCCGGTGAGCAGGCCGAGAAGCGCGGCGGTCTTAAGGCCGTTGTAGTGGCGGTGCATTGTCACTCCTCCAGGACGCGGGCGAGCACCCACGACCAGAACAAGGTGCTCATTACCCCACAACTATCCAGAGATTGCTGGAAATTCCCTGGGAAAAGCCCGAGATAGCTGGGAATAACCTGTGAAACATCTCTCCGCCCCGCCTGGGTGCGCGACGACGAGGCGGAGCGATGCGGTCACCCCGACGTCCCTGGAGGAGTCACCGTGCGGGCCGGGCGGACGGGTCGCCGGACGGGCGACGCTGCGCGGCGGGCCGCGGCGATCTCCTCCTTCGCCGGTTCACCGTTGCGGTCATGCGCCGGTGGCGGCGGGACCGTCGGCATCCACTGCCGCAACCGCTCCTTGTCGTGGAGCAGGTCCGCGATGTCGTACTCGGCGTACTCGAACTCCGGCGACCAGTACAGCGCGTCGAACGGACAGACCTCGACGCAGATGCCGCAGTACATGCACAGCGAAAAGTCGATCTCAAACCGGTCGAGGACGTTGCGCTGGCGCGGGCGCGCGGCGCCCGGCACCACGACCTCCTCCTTGTGAGACTCGATGAAAATGCACCAATCCGGACACTCGCGGGCGCAGAGCATGCAGACCGTGCAGTTCTCCTCCAACAGCGCGATCACGCCCCGCGAGCGCGGCGGCAGCTCCGGTTTGACGTCGGGGTACTGCGGGGTACGCACCGGCTGGGCCATGGTCTCGAGTGTCGCTCCGTCTTTCCCCAGGCCCTCGCCGTCACCGCGGTCACTCATGCTGGTCGCTCCCCTCCTGCGCCCCATACTGCCCCGTCTCACGCGTTGGCACGCGCACCCGGCCCCCACTCGCCCGGCGCCGGTACCCCGGGCGGCCGCATCAGCTGCCGGCGCCCCGCGCCCGCGTCCGCGTCCGACTCGCCCGGTTCCTTGGCCCCCGGCCACGGCTTCGCCACCCGGGCGGCGAGCACGAAGTCCTTACGCAGCGGGTGCCCCTCGAACTCCGGCGGGAGGAGCAACGGCTTGAGCCCGGGATGGCCCGGGAAGTCGATGCCGAACATCTCGTGCGTCTCGCGCTCGTGCCAGTCGGCGCCGGGATAGACGTCGACGAGGGAGGCCACCGCGGGACGCTCGCGCGGCACCCGGGTACGCAGCAGGAGCCCATGGCGGTGCCGGGTCGACCAGAGGTGCGCCACGACGGTGAAGCCCTCCGCCAGCTCGTCCACGGCGGATAGCCAGTCGAAGAAGTCACAGGCCAGGTCAGGATCGTCGCGAGCGGCGCGCGCCGCGGCCGGCCAGAGCGCCGGGGGGACGTCGACGGTGGCCCGGGCGTACGCCCGCCCGTCGGACACACCGACCTCGACACCGGGCTCGCCGAGCACCGCCGCGAGTCGGGCGCCGATGTCTTCCGGGGTCATGCGCCGATCCTAGGCGGGAGTGGGCCATCGATCCGACGATGCACCATCGGCCGCTCGGCCCTCGCCGCCGGCGTTTCCCCGCGGCGCACCGCCTGGCCAGGAACAATGGCGCCAATGCGGGCAATCTGCGTCACCCCAGGAGTCAAGGATTCGCTCCGCCTCGACGACCTCCCCGAGCCACCCGAGGCCGAGGGCGCGGTCCTCGTCGAGACGATCGCCGTCGGCATCTGCGGGACCGACCGGGAGATCATCGCGGGTGAGTACGGACAGGCGCCGGCCGGCTCCGACACGCTGGTGCTCGGGCACGAGTCCGTCGGCCGGGTCCTCGCCGATCCCACCGGCACGCTCCGCCCGGGTGACCTCGTCGCCGGTATCGTGCGCCGCCCCGACCCGGAGCCCTGTCTCAACTGCGCGGTCGGCGAATGGGACTTATGCCGCAACGGCCGCTACCGCGAGCACGGCATCCTCGGGCTACCCGGCTTCGCCCGGGAGCGCTGGCGCATGCCTCCGGACTGCCTGATTCGGCTCGATCCGCGGCTCGGCGAATCCGGGGTCCTGCTGGAACCGGCCAGCGTCGTGGCCAAGGCGTGGGAGCACATCGATCGGATCGGGCAGCGCGGACGGTGGGAGCCGCGCGTCGCGCTGATCACCGGGGCTGGCCCCATCGGCCTGCTCGCCGCGCTCGTCGCCGCGCAGCGCGGGCTCGACGTCCACGTGCTGGCGCGGGGCAGCGGGGGCCTCAAGGCCGAGCTGGTCGCTGATCTCGGCGGCACCTACCACGCCGGCTCAGTCCTGGAGCTGGACATCACGCCCGACGTCGTCGTCGAATGCACCGGCGTCGACAGCGTCGTTCTCGACGTGTTGCGCGTGGCCGGCCCGAACGCCGTCATCTGTCTCCTCGGCGTCGGAGCGGGTCAGCGACGCGACGGCGTGGACACCACGGTCTTCGTCCGGGACCTCGTCCTGCGCAACACCGCGGTATTCGGAGCGGTGAACGCCAACCGCCGGCATTGGGCGCAGGCCGCGGACGTCCTCCGGCGCGCCGACCCCACCTGGCTCGCCAAGATGATCACGAGGCGGTGCCCCCTCGCGCGCTACACCGAGGCGTACGCGAGCACCGGCGAGGACATCAAGGTCGTGCTCGAATTCCTCACGGGCTGACGCGGCGCCCGGGGGAGGCGGATGTCTCGCCCTGCCCCTCGCCCGCCGCGTCGGCCGAGGCGGCGGGGTGGGGCGGCGGAGGTACCAGCGGCGCGCTCAACGCGGCGGCCGAGGCCGGCGCGGAGCGCGCGGTCGAGACGGCCACCGAATCCGGACGCGCCATCTCGCCGCTGCCCGGCTGCTCGTTGGTGATCTTCTCGTGCAGGCGCAGGATGCCGTGGAGCAGCGCCTCCGGCCGCGGCGGACACCCCGGCACATAGACGTCGACGGGAATCAGCTGATCGACGCCCTTGGTCACCGAGTACGAATCCCAGTACGGGCCACCGCAGTTGGCGCAGGACCCGAAGGAGATGACGTACTTCGGCTCGGGCATCTGGTCGTAGACCCGCTTGATCGCCGGGGCCATTTTGTCGGTGACCGTGCCCGAGACGACCATCAGGTCCGCGTGGCGCGGACCCTGCGCGAACGGGATCACGCCGAGCCGCGTGACGTCGTGCCGCCCCATGCTCGCGGCGATGAACTCGACCGCGCAGCAGGCGAGTCCGAAGTTGAAAACCCACAGGGAATAGCGGCGGCCCCAGTTCAACACGAACCGGATCGGTTCGCCGAGCACCGCCGGCTGCTGCACCTTCGGCTCCTTCCTCCCCGCACACAGTCAACCACAGCCCGCCCGCCTCACGGCACGGGCCACCAGCGATGCGCCCGTATGTCGACGCGCCCATCCCGAAAGGTGACCCCTTCCGCGGCGAGCCGACGGCGGGCCTCCGCCTCGTGGCCCGGGGGCAGGCGACCCGCGCTGGTGACCACGCGGTGCCAGGGCACGCCGCCGCCGTATCGGGCGAGGATGGCGCCGACCAGCCGTGGCGAGGCCCGCCCTGACTGCGCCGCGAGGTACGCGGCGATCGCACCGTACGACATGACCCGGCCCGGCGGAATCCGCTCCACCACGCAGAGGACGGTCTCGACGTATTCCTCATACGTCACGGACCCACCCTAGGGACGGATCGCCCGTTGCGGCGACCGACGACCGGCTAGGCGCCGCGCGCCCGTCGACCTTGGGCGAGCACAATGGGTGGGTGCGTGACGTCGTGACGACGGCCCGGCGGGTCGTGGTAAAGGTCGGTTCCTCTTCGCTGACCACTGCGGCCGGCGGCCTCGACACTGACCGGGTCGATGCCCTGACATCGGTGTTGGCCGAGTTCGCCTCGCAAGGACGGGAGGTCGTCCTCGTCTCCTCCGGTGCCATCGCCGCCGGTCTCGCTCCACTCGGGCTCACCCATCGCCCGCGTGACCTCGCCCGGCAGCAAGCGGCGGCGAGCGTGGGCCAAGGACTGCTGATCGGGCACTACACGACGAGCTTCGCCCGGCATGGGCTCACCGTGGGCCAGGTGCTGCTCACCGTGGACGACGTCACCCGGCGGGCTCGCTACCGCAACGCGTACCGCACCCTCCGGAAGCTGCTCGACTTCGGGGCGATCCCGATCGTCAACGAGAACGACACCGTCGCCACGGACGAGATCCGGTTTGGCGACAACGATCGCCTCGCCGCTCTGGTCGCCGCCCTCGTGGAGGCCGACCTGCTCGTCCTGCTCTCGGACGTCGACGCCCTCTACACCGGCGATCCGTCCCGTCCGGGGGTTGCCCGCATTCCGGAGGTCCGCCACGACGAGGACCTCGCGGGGGTGACCCTCGGCAAAGCGGGCCGGGCGGGGGTCGGCACCGGCGGCATGGTGACCAAGGTGGAGGCGGCGCGGATCGCGACCCGCGCCGGCATTCCCGTCGTGCTGACCTCGGCGACGCTCGCCGCCGCCGCTCTCGCCGGTGAGCCGGTCGGCACCCTGTTCCACCCGGCGCCGAAACGCCCGGCGGCGCGGCTCTTCTGGCTGGCGCACGCCACGACCCCGCGGGGTCGACTGCACCTCGACGCGGGCGCCGTGCACGCGGTGGTGGTGGGGCGCAAGTCCCTCCTGCCCGCCGGCATCACCGCCGTGGACGGATCGTTCACCGCAGGCGACCCCGTCGATCTCGTGAACGAGTCCGGTCAGCCCGTGGCGCGCGGGCTCGTCAACTACGACGCGGTCGAGCTGCCGGCGCTGCTGGGCCGGTCCACCGACGAACTCGCCGCCGAGCTCGGCCCCGAGTACGAACGTGAGGTCGTGCACCGCGACGACCTGGTCCTGTTGTGACGGGGTTCCGCAGCCCCGCGTACCTCCCGGGCCTTCCCTGAGACGAAGGAGATAAGAGTGATGAGCGTCAACGAGCAGGCGCACCGGGCCCGCGCAGCGGCGAACGAGCTGGCGACGGCGAAGCGCGCGGTCAAGGACGCGGCGCTGCTGGCGATGGCCGACGCCTTGGTCGCCCGTTCCTCGGAAATCCTGGAGGCCAACGAGGCGGACCTCGCGGCCGGGCGCTCGGCCGGTCTCTCCGCGGCGCTGCTCGACCGGCTCGCGCTCTCCCCCGACCGGATTCGCGGCATGGCCGATGGGCTCCGGCAGGTGGCCGCCCTCCCTGACCCGGTCGGTGAGGTCGTGCGCGGGGCGACCCTGCCCAACGGGCTGGAGCTGCGCCAGATCCGGGTGCCGTTCGGCGTGGTGGGTGTCATCTACGAGGCGCGTCCCAACGTCACTGCGGACGCGGCCGGCATCTGCCTCAAATCCGGCAACGCGGTGTTGCTGCGCGGCTCCTCCTCCGCGCTGCGGTCGAACACCGCGATCGTCGCCGTGCTGCGCGAGGCGATCGCGCAGGTCGGGCTGCCCGCGGACGCCGTGCAGCTGGTGGACGCGACCTCGCGCGAGTCGGTCAAGGAGCTCATGCGCGCGCGGGGCCTGGTGGACGTGCTCATCCCGCGCGGTGGCGCCTCGCTCATCCGCAGCGTGGTCGAGGAGTCGACGGTCCCCGTCATCGAGACCGGGGTGGGCAACTGCCACGTCTACGTGGACGCCGCCGCGGACCTCGAGAAGGCGCTGGCAATCACGATCAACTCCAAGACGCAGCGGCTCTCGGTGTGCAACACCGCCGAGTCCCTGCTCGTGCACGCGGACATCGCGCCGACGTTCCTGCCGCGGGTGTTGGCCGCGCTGGACGAGGCCGGGGTGACCGTGCACGGGTCGCCCGAGGTCGCCGCGTACTCCGACAAGGTGGTGCCGGCCACCGAGGAGGACTACGCGACCGAGTACCTCTCGGCGGACATCTCCGTGGCGGTGGTCGACTCGCTCGACGCCGCGATCGAGCACATTCGGCGGTACGGCACCGGGCACACCGAAGCCATCGTCACCGAGTCGGTCGCCGCGGCTCGGGAGTTCGTCGCCCGGGTCGACGCCGCCGCGGTGATGGTCAACGCGTCGACGCGCTTCACGGACGGTGGCGAGTTCGGTTTCGGCGCGGAGATCGGGATCTCGACGCAGAAGCTCCACGCGCGCGGTCCGATGGGGCTGCCCGAGCTCACGTCGACGAAGTACGTCGTCACCGGCGACGGGCACATCCGCACCTGACGCTTGCGTGCGTCAGGCCACGGCGCGTCCGTCTCCGCCACCTGACGTCGACGGGCCCCGGCGCGGTGCGCCGGGGCCCGTCTCACGCCCGTGTGATCGCGGAGATTCCCGCAAGGATCTCCCGAACGCTCAGTAGGTCGGCAGGGAGGGGTCGACCTGCTTGATCCAGGCGAGCACGCCGCCCTGGACGTGCACGGCGTCCCGGAAGCCGGCGGCCTTGAGCGCAGCGAGCGCCTCGGCCGAGCGCACCCCGGACTTGCAGTGCAGGACGATCTGCTTGTCCTGCGGCAGCCGGGACAGCGCCTCCCCGGAGAGGATCTCCCCCTTCGGGATGAGCGTCGAGCCCGGAATCCGCACGATCTCGTACTCGGCCGGCTCGCGCACGTCGACGAGGAAGATGTCCTTCCCGGCGTCCATCCACTCCTTGAGCTCGCGCGCCGTGATGGTCGAGCCGACGACCGCCTGCTCGGCCTCCGCCGACACCGCGCCGCAGAAGTCCTCGTAGTCCTCCAGCAGGTCGGTGAGGGTCGGGTTCTCGCCGCACAGCACGCAGTTCGGGTCCTTCCGGACCTTGATCTTGCGGTAGGTCATCTCCAAGGCGTCGTAGATCATGAGCTGGCCGACGAGCGGCTCGCCGACGCCAGTGATCACCTTGATCGCCTCGGTGACCTGGATGGAGCCGATGGAGGCGCACAGCACGCCGAGCACGCCACCCTCAGCGCAGGAGGGGACCATGCCCGGCGGCGGGGGCTCCGGGTACAGGCATCGGTAGCAGGGGCCGTGCTCGGCCCAGAAGACGGACACCTGGCCGTCGAAGCGGTAGATCGAACCCCAGACGTACGGCTTGCCGAGCAGGACCGCCGCGTCGTTGACCATGTACCGGGTCGCGAAGTTGTCGGTGCCGTCGACGATGAGGTCGTATTGGCTGAAGATCTCGCGGACGTTGTCCCGGTTCAGCGCGGTGTTGTGGACCACCACGTTGATCAGCGGGTTGATCCCGCGCACGGTCTCCGCCGCGGACTCCACCTTCAGCCGGCCGACGTCAGCCTGGCTGTGGATCACCTGACGCTGCAGGTTCGACTCGTCGACTGTGTCAAAGTCGACGACGCCGAGTGTGCCCACCCCAGCCGCGGCCAGGTACATCAACGCGGGTGAGCCGAGACCACCGGCACCGACGCAGAGCACACGCGCGTTTTTTAGCCGCTTCTGCCCGGTCACCCCGACATCGGGGATGATCAGATGGCGCGAATAGCGGCGAATCTCGTCAACAGTGAGCTCGGCAGCCGGCTCGACGAGCGGGGGCAACGACACGATGAACTCCCGGAATCGTCAGTAATGTCCCCGGCCATTGTCGCTCGCCGTCCCGATTCACACCATGAGGAGCTTCACCTGCCCGACATCCGGGATCGGGAATATTCACGGCCTACGGTATCGGCGGTCCGGCGTAGCGCCGCCCGTCGACGTACGGCCAGGCGTTGGCTCGGCAGCCTTTGAGGCCGTACGTCTGCTGTTGCATGACCGGCGCGAGCCGCCCCGGACCGGGGCAGGCCTCGTGCCCGTGCCCGAGCTGGTGCCCCACCTCATGGTTGATCGCGTAAGCCTGGTAGACCTCGAGCGGGGCTCCGTAGTCGGGGATGGCGTGGAGCCAACGCTCGACGTTGATGATCACCTGGCCGGGGAGACGGCAGGACGTGAATTTCTCCGTGTGGAGTCCTCCCTCAGCGCACATGCGCTCTGAGGTGCCGCCGGTGGCCAAGTAGAGGGTGAAGTCCGCGTTAGCGGAGCGGGGTACGCGCTGGAACCGGACTTGCCGGGAGGCGATCCAGCTCCGTTCGTCACCGAGGATGCGCTCGGCCGCCGCGGCGAACTCGTTCGGATCCTGCCCCATCCCGTCCTCGACCGCGACGCGGAACCGACGCAGCGTGCCGGCCGTACCGAGGATGGGGCCCTGCCCCGTCGCGTAGCGGAACGTGCCCGGCCCGGTCACGGGAATGGAGACGCTCGGGCTGGGCGTCGGGCTCGGCGAGGAGCTGGGCGTCCCCTCCCCCACCACCCCGTTGGCCGTCGGCGCGGTGGACGCGGGGAATGGGGTGGTCGGGGCGGCGGCTGGGCGCGCCCGCTCGGTCACGTCCCGCGTCAAGTCCACCGCGAGCAGTCCGAGGGTGATGAGGAGGACCACGAGCACCAGCGCGCGGCGCCGCCGGTGGCGACGCCGGTCGCGGGCGAGTCGCGAAGCGCTGTCGCGTCGGGCTGACCGCGGCTCGCCATCGCGGCGGAGCGCGAAATCAGCGTCCACCGGCCCGTCCTCGTGAGGGCGGGCGCCGGGCGGGCCGCCGGGCTGGTGTGTGACCGATGTCGACATGGCATCCCAGCCTGCCACGAAATCGGGGCAGATCAGGTCAAGACTCGCCGATATTGGCCTAATCTGGCAATGTGGGACACTTTCGCGTTATCTCGGCGCCTGTCCCCCGCCAGCCACGCCCACACGCGCGTGAGTCGATCGGCGTCCGCGTCGCGCGTCGATCGCGGTGCCCGCGTCCCGGCCGTGAGCGCAGCCTGGGGTGACCGCCAGGCGTCGCATCGACCACCATCGTGTCACACCCGCCGGCCCGCCGCGGGCGTCCGCTTACGCCAGCAGGCCCTCCACGCGACGGTTGACCGCGGCGAGCGTCGCCCGAACCGCCGCCTGCCGGGGGTCCCCAGAGACCAACGCGGAACCGGCGAGCTGCTCGACCCAGCCATCGCAGACCAGCAGCACCACGACCGTGGCGACCTCGCAGGTGCCGAACGGCACCACGGCCGCGTGCTCTACGAAGCACCGGCGCCGCTGCTCGCCCGCATCCGCCGCGCGCAGCAGCTCGTTGACCGCCGACGCCGCGGCGGCTGCGCACAGGCGCAGGATGTAGCCGTCGACCGCCGGCCCGGTCGCCACCCCGACCGCGCGCCGCTCCCCCGCGATCAGCCGAACCTCCACGGTGGCGTCCAGGCCGAACGTACTCACCTGGACGTGGTCGAGCACGAGCCGCGGGCCGGGACGGCCGCCCGTGTTCAGCGGCCGCGGAGGCGCGACCTCCGTGGTGGTGAGCTGTGTGCCGGCGTACGCGGAGCCCGTCGTCACCGGATGTTGCGCGCCCGCGCCGCTGGCGCCACCGGCGCCCGGGTCCGTGGCCTGGCCCAGCTGAGGCGCCGCGTCTCCCTCATCCGCAACCCGCCGCGCCCGGCGCCGCCGCGACGGATGCTGCGGCTCCACCGGTGCCGCGGGAGGCGCCCCGGGCGGTGGAGTGCCCGGCGCGGGCGGTTCCGGTTCGCTCGGCGACAGGTTGCGCGGTGCCGCAGCCAGCCCCATCCGCTCCTGCAACAGCCGGGCCACCCGGCGGCTCACCTCGGCCGGATCCGCGCCATCGGCCAGGTCGAGGCGGAGATTGTGGGTACCGGCGGGGGTGGTTCGCAGGGACGCGTCCCGCACCCCGGGGACTTCCCGGACCGCCGCGAGGATCGCCTGGACGTCGAGGCTTTCCGCGCGCCCCGACGGTGTCGGCACGTCGTCACGGCGCAGGTGCGAGGCGATACGGGCGAGGTGGGGCGTCTCGGCGGGGGGTTCCACGGCAGGTGGCTCCGGCACGGTGGGCACGTCTGGCTCGGCGGGAACCCGCTGCGGCAACGTGTCGTCGGAGGAGGGGAAGGGTCGTCCAGCGGACGGTGGAGACGGTGGATCACTCGGACGTGATCCACCCTGAGTCGGCTCGCGCGGTCCACCGTGGATGGGCTCGGGGCCGGCGTGCGGCGGCGTGGGGCGGGTGACATCGGACGCGTCCTCAGACGACGAGCCCGCTTCCGGCTCCTGCCGGCGAGTCGGCTCGTACCCCTTCTCCGGCCGATCGTCCGGCGCCGGGTTCCGCCAACTCATCGATGACCACTCACCGTCGGCAGGTCGTGGAGAACTCACCTTACGAGGACGTTCGAATGTCATCGGCTCGGTGCCCGGCTGCACCCGAAACTCGGCGGGCACCTGCCCGCCAATCGGGCGAGGCCGTTCGATGGGCGCCGACCGTTCCTTGGGGATCGGTTCCATGAGGGGTGGTTGGTCACTGCGCACGGGCCGCTCGACCGCGGCGGGCAGCGCGCCCGGCAGGGGGATGCCACCCTCCTCGCGGGGCCCCGGCGGGGCGCCGCGCTCGCTCCAGCGCGGCAACCCGGCCGGCGGTGTCGGCGCCTCCAGGGCGTGCCGACCTGGCCGGCTCACCCACGGGTCTGGGGTGGACAGAGCTGCCCGCTCCGCGTCTTCGAGATCGCCTTCGTAGGGATAGGGCGGGGCACTGTCCGGTGTCGGCAACGGCAGCAGTCCAGGGTGGTCGACCACGGCGCTCTCCGCCCCCGCGCCGTTGTGTGGCGGGGCGGCGGGCGCGACCGGCGGCCCGAACACGTCGGGACGCGGGGCTGGCGGCTCGCCCCACGGGCGCGGCGCTCCCGGATCCGGCCGCCACGGCGAGAGCGCCTCGTCAGGCCCGGACGTGAAACCGGGGCGCGCCCACGCGGCGTCAGCGGCTCGACCGCTGCTCGACTCATCGCCCTGAGCCGCACCGTGACCGATGTCCTTCGGTGCGGTGCTGCCCGATTGTCCTATTTCATCCACCGTGCGCTCCTCGGTCGCCCTCGCTGAGGCTACCGTCTGCTGACAGTGGCGATAAGTTGCGAGGTCAGCCCAATTCGATGGTCAGGCCATATCACCTGATCATTAGGGTTTGCACAACTCGCCTGTGACGCCTGATTCGGAGGTGGAGATGCCCGGCGCTCAGCTCGCCGGCCGGACCGCGCGCCTGCCGCGTTCGGCACGCCGTAAACAGTTGCTCGCCGCCGCGCAGGAGGTGTTCGTCGCGAACGGCTACCACGCCGCGGCGATGGATGACATCGCCGAGCGGGCAGGAGTCTCCAAGCCCGTGCTCTACCAGCACTTCCCAGGGAAGCTCGAGCTCTACCTCGCGCTGCTCGACACCCACTGCGAGGCGATCGTCACGCGGGTGCGGGCAGCCATGGCCGCGACGGCGGACAACAAGGAGCGCGTCAAGGGCGCGATGCAGGCGTACTTCGACTTCGTCGACCACGAGGACGAGGCCTTCCGCCTGGTCTTCATGTCGGACCTGCGGCACGAACCAGCGGTCGCCGAGCGAGTCGCCCGGGTGGAGGCGGAGTGCGTGGCCGCCATCGCCGACACGATCATCGCCGACACCGGTGTCGACCGTCCCCGCGCCGAGCTCCTCGCCTCCGGCATCGTCGGCGCGGCCGAGGCCGCGGCCCAGTTCTGGCTCGCCAGTGGCCGGCAGGTCCCGAAGCCGGACGCGGAAGCGCTCCTCGCCGCCCTGATTTGGCGCGGCATCGCCAGCTTCCCCCTGCAAGGAGAGGCGGTCTGACCGTTGGCGTCCGGGATCGGTTAGCCTTCGCACGGGTGCTGTTTCCGGCCCGGATGAGGAGGAGCGGTGGAGGTCAAGATCGGCGTGCAGTACGCGCCGCGCGAGTTGGTCTTGGAGAGTGCCCAGACGCCGGCTGAGGTCGAGCAGATCGTCACGGACGCCCTCGCCAACCGCGAAACCCTCTCGCTGACCGACGACAAGGGCCGCCGCGTCATCGTGCCGGTGAGCAAGATTGCCTACGTCGAGATCGCCGCGGCGTCGCCGCGTCCGGTGGGCTTCACCGTCCGATAGCCACCAACCCCGCCGCGAGCCGTCGACGTGCGCCCGGCCGGCGGGGTCTGTTGTCTTCGTCTGGCGCTCGTCGCCGTCGGGGTGGCCGCCCGCGACGGCAGGCGTGTAATAAAGATCACACTTAACGACTGAGTAACTTGCCGTACCCACGTTCCGACCAGGTCAAAGGTGGGTCGGGTACGATAAAGAGCGTTACTGCGGGCGTTAAGCCGCTTTTTGCCTCTCCCCCGACGCGCGTGTGGCCCGCGTTCGCCGTTCCCCGCGTGCGGCCCGCGCCTTATTCCGTACGCGCCTCCACACCGCAGGCGCATCCACGAGAGGGCACCCCTAGACCTTCATGACTGAGAGCAACGCTACGCACGCCGGCGACGAGGTGACACAAGCGCCGGTGCGTCCCGATAGTCCGACCTTCGCTGACCTGGGTGTGCGACCCGAGACCGTCGAGGCGCTCGCCGCCATCGGGATCACCCGGGCCTTCGCCATCCAGGAGTACACCCTGCCGATCGCGCTGCGGGGCAGCGACCTCATCGGTCAAGCCCCCACCGGCACGGGGAAGACGCTGAGCTTCGGCGTCCCCCTCGTCGATCGAGTCCTCGCCCCCGCCGAGGGCGCCGATGGCCACCCCCAAGCGCTCGTCGTCGTCCCGACCCGGGAACTCGGCCTGCAAGTCGCCAAGGACATCGCCGCCGCGGGCGCGACCCGGGGCATCCGAGTCCTGCCGATCTACGGCGGGGTCAGCTACGAACCCCAAATCGAGGCGCTGCGCGCCGGGGTCGAGATTCTCGTCGGCACGCCGGGCCGGCTACTGGACCTCGCCGAGCAGGGGCACCTCCACCTGGGGAAAGTGCGCGCGCTCGTCCTCGACGAAGCCGACCGCATGCTCGACCTCGGCTTCCTCGACGACGTCGAGAAGATCTTCGCGTTGGTGCCGGACGAGCGGCAGACCATGCTCTTCTCGGCCACCATGCCCGAGCCGATCGTCGCGCTCGCTCGGCGGTTCCTCCGCCAACCGGTCACGGTCCACGCCGGGGACACCACGCAGGCCGGCACCTCACCTCAGACCCGACAGCTCATCTACCGCACCCATCCCCTGAACAAGATGGAGGTGCTGGCCCGGGTCCTCCAGGCCCGCGGCCGCGGCCTGACGATGATCTTCACCCGCACGAAGCGGGCCGCCGACCGGCTCGCGGACGAGCTGGACTTCCGGGGGTTCGCCGCTGCGGCGGTCCACGGCGACCTCGGACAGCGCGCGCGGGAACGGGCGCTGCGCGCGTTCCGAGCCGGCAAGGTGGACGTGCTCGTCGCGACGGACGTCGCAGCCCGCGGACTCGACGTGTCCGGGGTCACTCACGTCGTCAACTACGACTGCCCGGAGGACGCCGACACCTACACCCACCGCATCGGCCGCACCGGTCGAGCCGGAGCGAGTGGGGTGGCGGTGACCTTCGTCGACTGGGAGGAGCTGCCCCGCTGGCAGCTCATCGACAAGTCCTTGGGGCTCGGCGTCCCGGACCCGCCGGAGACGTACCACACCTCGGCTCACCTCTACACCGATCTCGACATCCCGACCGACGTCACGGGTGTCCTGCCCAGCGCGCAGCGCACCCGGGCCGGGCTGGCCGCGGAGGCCGAGGAGAAGGAGGAGGCTCCTCGTTCACCGGGGCGTCGCCGTCGGCGTCGGCGGCGGCGCTCCACGAGCCCCAGCGCGCAGGAGACCGCGCCCACGCCCGAACCGGCGGACCGTCCGCGCCGGCGCCGGCGACGGCGCCGGGGCGGTCGCCTCGAGGCGGCGGCCGAGCCGGCCCCCACCGCCCCCGAGGCGCCCACCGGCGCCGCGTCCACCGAGAACGGCGACGGGGGTTCCGCGCCGGCACAGCGCCGTCGGCGTCGGCGCCGGCGCATCCTGCCCGCGGCCACGTCCCCCACCGCCGACACCGACACGTGACAGGCGGCCAGATCTGGGTATCCGGGACCCGCTCCGAGTAGGCCGGCGTGGGCGCCGCGCCCTCACGCGCGCCCGATCGGCCGCCGGTCCCCGACGGCGCGGGAGGTGGGATGGTCGAGGTACCGCTGCGCGTAGCCCCTCGCGCCGCGCCGCGCGCGTGGCCAGCCACCTTCACCGACCGCCTCACCGCACCGCTTCCCGCCTACCGCGAGCTGCTGCAGATCTTTCGGGAGCTCGGTCCGCGCCGAGACCTGCGGGACGCGGCGCGGATCCCGGCGCGCCCCTGCCGGGTGCTGCCCCGCGCCCAACCCGGTCAGACGCTGGTCACCTGGGTGGGTCACGCGACGTACGTCCTGCAGATCGGCGGCCTGACGGTGCTCACCGACCCGGTCTGGTCCCACCGGATCCCCGGGGTGCGGCGGCGAATCACCCCGGTCGGGCTGCCGTGGGAGGCGCTCCCGCCGGTCGACGCGGTCGTCATCAGCCACAACCACTACGACCACCTCGACGCCCCGACCATCCGCCGGCTACCCCGGCACACACCCCTCTTCGTCCCCGCCAAACTCGGCGACTGGTTTCGGCGGCGCGGCTTCTGGGACGTCACCGAGCTGGACTGGTGGGAGACCTGTGAGGTCGGCACGGATCGGCCGGGCGGCGGTGTGCGCTTGGACTTCGTGCCCGCTCACCACTGGAGTCGCCGGACCCTCACCGACACCAATCGCACCCTCTGGGGCGGCTGGATCCTCACCGCCGACGACGGCACCCGCATCTACTTCGCCGGGGACACCGGATACGGACACTGGTTCGCGCAGATCGGCGCCCGCTACCCCGACATCGATCTCGCCTTGATGCCGATCGGGGGCTACGAACCGAACACCTTCCTCAGCTCCGTGCACGTCAACCCCGAGGAAGCGGTGCGGGCCAGTGACGATGTGGGGGCGCGGCGGATGGCGAGCATGCACTGGGGCACGTTCGTCCTCTCGGCCGAGCCCATCCTCGAGCCGGTGGAACGGGCGACGCGGGCCTGGGCGGCCACCGGTCGGCCGACGGAGGACCTGTGGAACCTGGCGATCGGGGAGACCCGGATGATGTAGGCATGCCGGAACCGCTCAGCCAGGCTCTCGCCGAGGTACGCGAGCTCCTGCTCGGCCCCAATCTCACTCGGGCCATCGCCGCCGGTCGCCGTCGGGGCCAGGTGCCCGCGTACGTGCGGGCCGAGCTGCGCCCGGTACTCCTCAAGAGCGGTCCCCGGTTGCAGGTCGTCACCACCGATGGGACGCGGCCGTTGACCCGCAACCTCACCCCAGCCGAAGCGGAGGTGACGGTCGACGCGCTGCTCGCGGAGCCGTTCGGCAACTGGCACGTCGAGACGACCACCGTCACCGTCCAGCTCCGGGTCACGAAGAAAGGCGAAGCGCAGGTCCACCGCGCCGCCACCGCCCGCCCCATCCCGCGGACCACCGCCCACGATCGCCCGAAGCAGTACCTGCTCGATCCGGGCGATCCCCTCTTCACCGCGGTCGGCGCGAACGCGGCGAAGCGGCGCCAAGTTGACGCGTTCCTCCGCGCGCTCACCGCGACGTTGCCCGACGCGCTCCTCACCGGCGAGCCGGAGCGGCTCCTCGGGGACCGCCCGTTTCGCGTCGCCGACCTCGGCTGCGGCAACGCGTACCTCACCTTCGCCGCGTACCGCTACCTCACCGACCGCGGCGTGAACGTCGAGATCGTCGGCGTCGACGTCCGCGAAGACCAGCGCCAGCGCAACACCGCCCTCGCGGCCCAGCTCGGCTACAGCGACGGAATGCGCTTCGTCGCCGGCACCATCCTCGACACGCCGATCGATCCCCCGCCCGATCTCGTGCTCGCCCTGCACGCCTGCGACACCGCCACGGATGAGGCCCTCGCCCGCGCCGTGTGGTGGAACGCCCAATGGGTGCTCGCCGCGCCCTGCTGCCACCACGACATCGCCGCCCAGTTGCGCCACCGGCGCGCCCCCGAGCCGTACCGTCTGCTGACCGCGCACGGGATCCTGCGGGAGCGCTTCGCTGACGTGCTCACCGACGCCCTGCGGGCGGCGCTGCTCCGCCTGCACGGCTACCGCGTCGACGTCGTCGAGTTCGTCGACTCGCAGCACACGCCGCGCAACCTGCTCGTGCGGGCCCGGCGCACGGACGCCCCACCGACGCCCGAACAGCGCGCGGAGTACGCCGCGCTGGTCGACGCGTGGCAGGTGACGCCGCGGTTGCAGACGCTGCTCGACAGCGCGTCGGGGCGGGCTGGCGCGCGCCGGGAGGGCTGAGCCGCCGGCGCGGACTTACTCGACCGCGAGAGTGAACTCCGCGGTACGGACGACGCCCGCGAGTTGGAAGTCGAAGAACATGCGGTAGCGCCCGGGGCCGGGCACGCTGAGCCAGAACCGCACGCCGTCGTCGACCACCCGCTCCTCCGGGTGCACGTGCACGTAGGCGAGGTCTCCCTCGCGGAGGACCACCAGGTGCCCGTACGCCCCGAGGTACGGCTCCAGATCCGTCACCGGGGCGCCGTCCCGACTGATGCGGAACAGCACCGGGTTGACGACGCCGCTCTGTGGCGTCCCCTCGTAGGTGACGGTGAACCCGTCGACCGTCGCGGTGCGCGCCGGAGCCGCGAGCGCTCGCGGCTGGTAGTCACCGGCCACGGTGAGGTCCACGCCCAAGGTGAGCGGCGTCGCCGTGCCGGCGGCGTCGAGCGCGCTGAAGTCGGCGTAGACGCGCCACACCCCGGGACGGGGCAGCTCGAGCGGCACGCGCCAGGTGCCGTCGGGCGCCATATCGGGGTGGAGGTGCTGGTAGCCGTCGAGATCCCGATGCACGACGATCATGTGCAAGGGCTTCTCGTGGACAATCGCGAAGGACGTCACCGGCTTGCGATCCGGGCCGACGATGGTGAAGCGGAAGTCGTCGCGGACCCCCACCCGCCACCGCGTGGTCTCGGGAACGAGGGTGTACCCCGCGGCGCTGACGGTCAGACCGTCCGCCGGCACAGCCCCGCTGGGGTCGCCGTGGAGGTGGGCCGCCATGCCCGGTGGGTGGGTGTGCGCGACGGCGGAGGCACCAGTCGCCGCCGAGGTGGCCGGGTCGGTGAGGCGCCCCAACCCGAAACCGGCGACGATCGCGAGGGCGAGCCCACCGATGACAGCGGCGAGCCGCAGCGTGCTCCGATCGGCGAACGGCGGGGGTGAGGACGCGGGGGTACGCGATGGGGTGGCCACCGCGTCAGCCACGGAGACCCCTGCCGAGACGAGGCGCAACGGGGATACGGACCATCTGCGCGACTCCCCTCCCGCGACACCTAGGAGCGGACCAGCCGGGCGATCGCCTCGGACGCTTCCTTGACCTTCCCCGACGGATCACCGCCGTCCTTGGCGGCCTCCATCACGCAGTGCGCGATGTGTCCTTCGAGGAGGCCGAGCGCGACGGCCTGGAGCGCCCGGGTCGCCGCGGAGATCTGAGTGATCACGTCGATGCAGTACGTGTCCTGTTCAATCATCCGCTGCAGCCCGCGCACCTGGCCTTCGATGCGGCGCAGTCGGCTCAACAGGGCGTGCTTGTCAGCCGCGTACCAGTACCCGCCGTGCCCGTCGGCGGTGGCCGGAGTCGGCGCCGGCTGCTGTGCGGTCATGCTTGCCACCATACCCCCCATCCGTATCCCGCGCACACCGGATCATGTGCCGGCAAAGGGGACGCGTGGCCAAGCCGCCCGGGCTGAGTTCGCGTCGCGCACACAACGGTCGCGCACACAACGGTCGCGCACACAACGGTGCGGCAGGCGGTTCGTCACCGCCTGCCGCACCATCACCGCACAGGGGACGACGACCAGCGCCCGCTACGACGGCCTGCTCACCGTGATGAGGCGCTCCTGACTCATGTCGCGGATGGCGTAGCGCGGGCCCTCCGCCCCGCCGAAACCGCTCCGCTTCACGCCGACGAACGGCATGAGATCCACTCGGCTGCTCGACGTCTCGTTGATGTGCACGGCGCCCATCTGCAGCTTCTCCGCCGCCTCCATGGCGGCGCCGATGTCCCGGGTGAAGATTCCCGCGGCCAGGCCGTACGGGGTGGCGTTGGCGTCGTCGATCGCCTCAGCCAGGTCCGTGAACTCGCGGATCAACACCACCGGACCGAAGACCTCGTTCTGCATGATCGTCGTATCCCGGGCGACCCGGGTGAGGACCGTCGGCGCCACGACGTTGCCCCGCTTCTCCCCACCGGCAACCACGTCGGCGCCACGGTCAACGGCTTCATCGATCCACGACTTCACCCGCTCGGCGTCGGCAGGCGAGATGAGCGGACCGACGAAGCACGCGGGATCCGCGGGGTCGCCCCAGGTCGCGTCCTGCAGCGCTGCCGCGAGCCGCTCCGTGACCTCTCCGACCACATCCCGGTGCACGTACAGCCGCTGGACTGACGTGCACACCTGGCCGGACTTGCGGAACGCGCCCGTGAGCGCCAGCCGGCTGCTGCGCTCCAGGTCCGCGTCGGCGCAAATGATGGTGCTCGCGAGGCTGCCCATCTCCAGCTGCGTCCGCCGCATCCCCACGGTCCGGTGCAGGATCTCACCGACCCGGGTGCTGCCGGTGAACGCGTAGTAGGCGATCCGCTGATCCTCGGCTAGCCACTGGCCGACCGTGGAACCCTCGCCATAGACCACCGACAGCATCTGCGGCGGGACACCCGCGTCCAGCAGCAGTCGGATCAAGGCGTCCGCGGAGCGCGGCGTCTGCATCGCGGGCTTGAGAATCACCGCGTTGCCCGCGGCGAGCGCCGGACCCAGCTTGTGGGCGACCGTGTTCAGCGGGGAGTTGAACGGCGTGATGGCGCAGACGACCCCAAGGGGGTCGAACCGCGTGTAGGCGAAGCGCCCACGCTGGCCTGCGGCGCCCTCCAGCGGCACAACCTCGCCCGCCAGCCGCTTGGCCTCCTCGGCGCAGAGTTGGAGCGTCTCTTGAGTCCGCTCGACTTCCCGGGTGACGTCGGCGGCCACGAACCCGGTGTCGACGCGGACCGCCTCCATCAGCTCCTCCCGCCGCCGTTCGACGAGCGCCGCCGCGGCCGAGAGGATCCGATACCGCTCGTACTGCGACAGCCGAATCGTCGCCGCCGCCGCGACCACGCCATCGACCGCCGTTGTCACCTGTTGACGGTCCGAGCACTGGACACGGGTGACGGGGGTGTCCGAGAACTTGTCTCGAACCACGACCTCCTCGCCCGTGCCGTCGACCCACTCACCGTTGATGAAGGGCCGCACGACAGGCAGTGTCTCCGTGGGCGTCATTCGCCTTCACCTTTCTCCAGGGCTCGCGCGCACATCATTCGAAGCGGCAGGTCACCACGCCGAGCCGGCCGTAGTCCGCCTGCAGGACGTCGCCCTGGTGGATGAAGCACGGCCGCGTGAACGAGCCGGACAGGATCGGCTGATCGGGCTCCAGACGCTCGCCGTACGGGGCGAGGCTGTTGGCGAGCCATGCGACGCTGTTCGCCGGGTGGTTGAGCACCGCCGCCGACACGCCGGTCTCCTCGATGACCCCGTTGATGTACAGCAGCGCCGACACCCACCGGAGATCGACGTCTGCCGGGCGGACCGGGCAGCCGCCGAGGACCATGCCGGCATTCGCGGCGTTGTCGCCAATCGCGTCGACGATCTTGCGAATAGCCCCGGTCTTTGGGTCCTTCATCTCCAAACGCGAGTCGAGGATCTCCAGGGCCGGCTGGATCCAGGCCGTGGCGTCGAGGACGTCCCGAATCGTGACGCCCGGCCCTGACAGCGGTCGAGCCAGGATGAACGCCAGCTCCACCTCGACGCGCGGCTGGATAAACCGCGACATCGGGATGACCGAGCCGTCTTCGAAGATCATGTCGTCGAAGTAGACGCCCCGGTCCGGCTCGTCGACGCCTTGGGCCTTCTGCATCGGACGAGAGGTCAAACCGATCTTCCTGCCGCAGAGCTTGCGCCCAGAGGCGATCTTGAGGTCACGCCAGGCGAGCTGGATCGCGTAGGCGTCCTCGATCGTCATGTCGGGGTAAAGCTGCGAGAGCTGCGTCATCGGACGCCGGGTGTCCTCGGCCTCCTGCAGCCGTCGGGCCAGCTCCTTGACCGTGGCCTCATCCAGCAACCTGGACACCCCCGTCGAGCAGGAACTCGAGAGCGGCCTTGTTGAAGAACTCAGGGTCCTCGAAGTTGGGCCAGTGCGCCACGTGCGGCATCTCCAGGACCTGGGAGTTCGGCAGCAGCTTGAGGATCCGGCGGGCCGTCGACTCGTACTCGGCGTAGTCCTTCCCCGAGGCGACGACGAGGGTGGGCGCCTGGATGCTCCGCCACTGCTCCTCGGTGAGGAGGTTCCGCTTGCGCGTCTCCGGCTCCTGCAGCGCCAGCATGTGCTGGACGGTGTTGCGCGTCTCCGGCATCCGGTAGATGGCCTGGCGCAGCGCGATGATGTCGGGAATCCGGTTCTTCTCGTCGGCGATGAGGTGCACGAACATCGCCTTGATCGTCTCCCAGTCAGGGTTGTCGACCGCGGCCGTGCGCTGCCGCTTGATGCGCGCCATGTTCTCGGCGCGCGCCACGAGACCAGCCGGCGACATGAGGATCACCTTCTCGGTCCGCTGCGGCTGCTCGAGAGCGAACCGCGCCGCGACCCACGCCCCCAGCGACATCCCGATGAGCGACGTCTTCTCCACGCCGAGCACGTCCAGCGCCCGGGTGAGGTGCCGAACGTAGACGAACGTCTCGTAGGGGTAGTCCGGCTTGTCGCTGAAGCCATTGCCCACCATGTCCAGGCAGATGCACCGGAAGTGCTGGCTGAGCGCCTTCAAGTTGGGGGCGTACGCCTCCCAGTGGCCACCGGTGCCGTGGAGCATGACCAACGCCGGCTTGTCCTCCGGCCCCGCCGTGACGACCCGTGTGGAGACGCCGTCGACGTCGATCCACCGCTGGCAGAACGCCACGTCCCGCAGCCAGCCCCAAATGCTGCGGTAGTCTTCGGTATCGATCTGAATCATGATGAAATTCCCCTCAGTGCCTATGTGCGCTAGCGACCGCTCTCCAGCAGATCCCCGGCACTCATCAATCGATTTCGAAGGACTTCCGAAGTCGCGCTAACGAATCCGCGAGAATCGCAGTGTCCGTGCCGACGCCGACGAACGAAAATCCCGACTCCAAATACCGGTGCGCAGCGTCGATGTCCCGGGTGAGCGTGCCCAAGGGGATTCCAACGTCCCGTGCCACGGCGACGACACGATTGACGGCGGCCTTCACCTCGGGATGCCCAGGGTTGCCGAGATGCCCCAGGGACGCGGCCAGATCGGCGGTGCCCACAAACAACGCGTCCACCCCGCTGACCCGCGCGATGCTCTCAACGTTCTCCACCGCCCGGGCCGATTCGATCTGCAGAATGAGGCATAGCTCCTCGCGCGCGTGGTGGAGGTAGTCCTTATTCCGTCCCCAATTGCCGGCCCGGGTCTGGGAGGACACCCCTCGCGTGCCGTGCGGGGGGAAGCACACGGCGGCCGCCATCGCCGCCGCGTGCTCCGGAGTCTCCACCATCGGGATAAGGAGATTGCGCGCCCCGATATCCAGCAGCCGCTTAATCGACACCTCATCGCCGTGAGGCGGACGGACGATGATTTCGGTGTCGTACGGAGCCGCGGCTTGCAGGTTGTGCAGAATCGATCGAAGGTCGTGCGGGGCATGCTCCGCGTCGAGCAGGAGCCAATGGAACCCGGCGCTCGCGCAAATCTCCGTGACGACGGAATCGGTGATATTGCACCAAATTCCCACCGTCGGCTCGCCGGCGAGAAGCCGACGTTTGAATCGATTATCAGTCATGAGTCCGCTCATCACGACACGCCCGCGGGAGCGAGCTCCGCCGCCAAGGACCGCAGCTCCTTCTCCAGCGTCACGGCGTCGCTGAAGGCACCGTAGTAGTAGCGATCGGGCCGAACCACCACGGCCCGCGCGTCCAGCTCACGCAGCCACTCGGCCGCGCCACCCGACGCCTCCACCGTTGTGAAGCCCGCCTTGTCGAGCTCCTCCACAAAGTCCGTGCCGAGCTGCTGCCGGATCTCCGGATCCACGACGACCGCGAACCGGTATCCCACGACGTCGTCGAGCAGCTCGCCCGAGGCGAGCCGCGGCTGCGGCGCCAGCCGCCCACCCACCTCGTCCATCTTGAACATTCCCGGGCCGAGCCGGGGCGGTTTGCCGCGTCCTTCACGCCCCACGCGGGTGTTGAGCTCCTCGATGGTGGAGCGATCCGGCGCGGTCAGCACCGTGCCGAAGGTCGTTGCGGTCTTGATGTAGAACCGCGCGTGCTCGCCGCGCTCCTCGCCGTAGGTGTCCAACAACGACTCGGACGCACCGCGCTGGATGATCGCTCCCAGCCGCCAGGCGAGCGCCGCGGCGTCGCGCACGCCGGCGCACAGGCCTTGCCCGAGGAACGGAGGAGTCTGGTGCGCCGCGTCGCCCGCGACAACGAGCCGGCCGACCCGCCACTGCCGCGCCACCAGGGACCGGTGGGTGTACACCGCGGCCCGCACGAGCTCGGCCTGGTCGGGCGTGAGCCACCGGGACACCCGCTGCCAGATCGCGTCGGTGTCGGTGATGACGTTGGGGTCCTCGTCCGGCCGCAGCCTGAACTCAAACCGCCGCAGGTCCCGTACGACGTGGACGTAGATGACCGGCTGCTCGGGGTGCGCGTAGTGCGTGTTGATCTCCGGCAGATTCGCCCGTTCGTTGATCTTGAAGTCGACCACAAGCCAGGGCTGGTTGAGCCCGAAGTCGTCCAAGGTGAGCTTCGCGGTGCGGCGCACGATCGACCGAGCGCCGTCGCTGCCGACGACGTAGTGGCTGCGCACCGTCACCTGCTCACCGGTGACGAGGTCCTTGGCGACGACGACGCCGGCGTCCTCCTCGCTGCGGACCTCGAGCACCTCGTGGCTCAGTCGGAGGTCGACGTTTGGCCGGTTGATGAGCCCGGACCGGATAACCTCCTCGAAGTCGGGCTGGTGCACGTTGTACCGGTTCGGCCACCCCTGCGGCCCCGGCCCGGTGATACCCGGGCGAGTGGCCACGACGTTGCCGTTGACGTCGAGGTACTGGGCGCCCCGGAAGACCTTGAGCTGCGGCTCGAGTTTCTCCGCGAGACCGATGGTCTGCACGACCCGCATGATCTCGCCGTCGATGCCGACGCACCGCGGGAGCTGCATGACGCCGGGCTCCCGGTCGAAGGCAACGACACGGAGTCCCTGTATCGCGAGGAGATTACACAGTACGCCACCGACTGGCCCGAGGCCGACAACCGCGACGTCGTAGTCGATACTGCTTGCCATTCTCGAGATTCCCCTCATGCCGAGACGTCACTCGTGCCGAGACGTCACTGGGACACACCAGCGGGGCGTACTGCCGATGCGGGCGTGTAGTCGGACATAGCGACACCCATGCCGGTAATCCATTCCCGGACGGGTTCGTAGGCAACCCGGCGTAGCGGTTTCCCACCCGCCATGTAGGCCGCGAGCCAGGTGCGCACCTCGTTCGCCCCGACTCCGGCAGGGTCGATGAATTCCTGGGTCACCTCGAGCGCCCACGAATTGTCCTGCGATCCCAGGCGCTCCAGGAACGCCTCATCCCAGTCCGGCCGGATCTTGTCTTTCGCCGCTTCGCGGTGCTGCTCGCTGATCTTGCGCCGCTCTTCTTCGCTGAGGCCGACAGTGGTCAGAGCGAGCGTCGGCGGCGAGTGCGACAGCCCACCCGATCCGATGAAGAGGACCCGTTCGTCGAGGGTGGCCGCGAAGCGCCCCACCGCGGCGCCCAACGCCGCCGCACGCGCCGGCGACGCGAGGGGCGGGGTTGCGCAGTTGACGAAGATCGGCACCGTCGGGACGACGTCGAGACCACCGACGATGTCGGACATGGTCTGGCCGAACCCGTGGTCCAGGGCGATCTTCCGCGTCACCGCGACGTCGAACCCCTCCGCGAGGAGGGCGGTGGCGAGATCCGTGGCGATCTGCTCCGGGACCTTGTAGGGACCGGTCGGCGAGCGCAGGTCGCCGAGCCCTTCCGCCGCGAAGACCACGGAGAACGCGGGAACAGTGTCCTGAAACGCGCGCCGGTGGTCCGACCCGAAGAAGATGATCAGGCTGGGGTCGAACTCCTGGACCGCCTCATGAGCGATGCGCATGCCCTCGCGGAATTGAAGGCCCTGGACTTTTTTTCTCGTCCCGTGCGATGCCCGGGCCATGCGACATGCACAGCGTCATGCACTCGTACGCCATCGCGGCTCCTCAATATAAAGTACACGGTTGTACACAAGAATATACAGAAAACGCCATGCCGTCGAGAATCAGCAGGTCAGGCCCTCCGCAACCCCCGGACAATTCCTCATGGGAAACAGTCATGCGGAAACTTGTCCATCATTCGCTGGGATGACCCGCTGCGCCGGCAATGAAATCACTCTCCTCGCCATTAACCGTGATGAAGTCGGCGAAATAGACCCGACAGCTCAACGGAAGCGGGCGCGCCACGAATCGTGCGGACGAAATCTCGCGCCCGCTCAGGCGGCAAGGCCATCCCCGCCGTCGTGGCGAACTTGTCGTCCACCTCCGCGTCCGTCAGTGGACGAGTCCACGACCCCCGCGCGTCATCCACCCGGGCCCTGGCCCGCCGGCCATCGTGGGTGCGCGCCTCGACGATGGCGTATCGGCCCTCCATGCTCCCAGACAGATCACCGGCGGAGTCGTCCTCGACGACGACGAGCCGCCGCATGATCTGGCGCGTGAGCGGGTCCTGGACCGCGGTGTCCGTGAAATGACCGAGTCGCGGAACGCCGTACGCCAATGCCGTGGCCACGGCGTAGGGAAGGCTGAACTTGCCCTCCAAACCGGTCTGGGGATCGTCATAGATGAGGGCGGTCTTCGCGCCGAGCGGCACCTGCACCCACACGTCCGCGATGTCCGCGCCGGTGGCCCCCAGGCGCTGGCGCACCTCCAACGCGGCGTCGATCGCGTAGTGGGCGCCGCGACAACACGGGTACAGCTTCAGCCCCAACTCGTCGATCCCCCGGCGCGCCGCCTCCAGCGCCGCATCGACCGGGTCGGCGTACCGATGGAGGAGCGACCCATCGCCGAAGACGTCGATGCCGCCCAGGCGCGACTCCAACGCCGCCGGCGCCGCGGACACCCCCGAGGCGGCGAGGTAGGCGGCCTCGATTCCGCTGCGCGCGGCGAAGCCCGCGTGGAGGGGTTTCAGCAACGTACCGAAGTTCGCCCGCACCCCTGCCGCCATCGACACGGCCGCGCTGATCGCCGTGACAATCTGCTCCTCCGGCGCGCCTAACGCCGTCGCCACCCCGGCTGCGGCCCCGACGGCGCCACAGGTCGACGTCGGGTGCCATCCCACGGAGTAGTGTCGCGGCCCATATAGGCGGCTGACCGCGGTCATCACCCCGACCCCGGCCACGTAACCCACCAAGACCCGCTCGGAGGTCAGGCGCTCGGCCTGGGCCACGGCGACGAGCGCCGGAAAAAGTACCGTGCTCGGGTGGCCGTGGATTCCGTAGTGAACGTCATCGAAATCCAGGATGTGTCCGGCGGTCGCGTTGAGGAACGCGGCCGAGGTGAGGCCGGCGGGGGTCCCCCACCCCCATACCTCCGCATCGCGACCGCCGGTGCCACGGTCTCCCCAGCCACCGATCCGGTCGAGGAAGGACCGGACGCGCGCGAACCCGGGGTCTCGCGTACCGGCGATGGCGACGCCCACCGTATCGATGAAGGCGTTGACCACGCGCTGCCGACGCGCCGGGGACAGCGCTTGCCAGCTCACCTGCTGACACCACTGCGCGAGCGCGGAGGTGATCGCTAGGCTACGCATCTGATCTCCCGGCGGCAGCGGCGGAATACGACCAGACCCACGGGTGGTGTCCTCACGCGGCGGCGGAGTAGCCGGCGATCCGGCCGAAGACGGCGCCGTTGGTCAGCCCTGTCCCGCCGGGGTAGTTGAAGTAGAAAATCCCGCCGACAATCTCGCCCGCCGCGTACAGGCCGGGAATGGGCCGCATGTCCGTGTCGAGGACCTGCGCGTTGGAGTTGATCCGCAAACCGCCAAAGGTGAACGTGATCCCACAGGTGACCCCGTACGCCTCAAAAGGCGGCTCATCGATACGGTTGGCCCAGTTGGACTTGTTGATCCGCAGGCCCCGGGTGCAGCGACCGTCCTTGATGTTGGGGTTGAAGGGGATTGAGGTGTCCACCGCGGCGTTGTACTCCGCGATTTCCTTGAGGAACCCTTCGGGATCGACGCCGTCGAGTTTGGTGGCCAACTCCTCGAGGGTGTTCGCCGTCACCTTGGTGACCTGACGAATCCGGTATTCGTCGCGGAGCAGGTGGGTGACCTTCCGGTCGAAGATTTGCCACGCGAAGTGACCGGGCTGCTCGAGGATCACCCGGCCGTACTTAGCATAGGTGTAGTTCCGGAAGTCGGCGCCCTCATCGACGAAGCGCTCCCCGCGCGCGTTCACCATGATCCCGAACGGGTAGCTGTGCTTTTGGAAGTGGTCGCCGACCGAGAGATCACCGAATTCAGGGGCGTTGAGGTCCCACCCCACAGCGTGGCAGCCCGACCAGTTCCCCACCGGGCTCGCACCGATCTCCAGGGCCATGCGGTGCCCGTCGCCGGTGTTGTACTTCGTACCGCGCACCTTGGCGAGATCCCATGACGGCCCGAGGTAGCGCGTCCGCCATTCGGTGTTGGCCTGGAACCCACCGCACGCCAAGATCACCGCATCGCCGCGTTCCTCACGCGTACGCCCGTTTTGGCGGACGACGACGCCGTGCACACCGTCGTCATCCGCGATGAGCGAGAGCGCCCGGGCGTTGTACTCGATCCTGATTCCCTCGCGCTCCGCGGCCTTCGTCAGGAACTCGATAAGCCCCTGCCCGCCGCCCGACACCTCGACGGTCAGCCCGCCCCAGAACTTGAACTTGCCGTTCACCTTGAATGCCTGACGGCCGTAGATGGGAACGAAACGCACACCCTTGTCCCGCATCCACAGGAGCGTCGGGTAGCTCTGCTCAACGAGGATGGAGGCGAGCTCGGGATCGGTCCGGTACTCCGTCACTCGGGCCATATCCTCGAGGAAATCGGTAGCGGTGTATTGCCCAAAATCGGTCTCCGCAATCTGCTCGTCGGTGAGGTCAGGCATGAGGCGCTTGAGGTCCTCAACACCGTTATAGGTGACTCGCATTGCGCCGGCCGTAAAAGCGGTATTTCCTCCGCGAAGCTCCCGCTCGGCCCGTTCGAGCACCACCACATCAGCTCCCCGCTCCCGCGCCGCCAGCGCTGCGCAGAGAGCGGCATTGCCAGCTCCGACCACGATCACCCGACGAGCTGCCATGCTACCTCCCACGTGTGTATGCCCTTGTATACCACAGTACTCGCATCCCGGAAATCCCCAACGCGAGGCAGCGAAACGCGCATCAGGGTCAGATCGCGCCACGCCAGACCTGGCTCGCTATCCCTGGCGGCGCTTTCGCGTCGAGGGCCATGGAAAAGGCCATAGAAGACGTCCGCGCTATGCGGCTGTATACGCTAGAATGAGATCACATGCAGAGGGCGGAGCGCTAGCCGCCCAGCGCCGCGCTGGCGGCCGGACAGCCCCAGGCGTCACGACATCAGGCGGTGGGACCCCGCGTGAGGGCAACGATGATCCAGCTGAATCGCCACCTCCGCCCCCAGCGGACATCGATGTATGCCGCAGGATCACACCCTTCCCGGCGAGCCTGAGCCATAGAATTTCAACGATCTGAGAGGAGCTTGCCGTCAGCCATGGAGATCCCCGTACCCGCAGCGAAGCCCACGCCGTACGACAAGATCCGGGACGCGATCGTATCGGGAGAACTCGCTGGCGGAACCCCCTTGACCGAGTCGTCCCTCGCTGCGTGGTGCGGGGTGAGCCGGACGCCGATCCGCGAAGCGCTGCTGCGCCTCGAGCAGGACGGCCTCATCGTCCGCACCGAACGGGGCCCGGTTGTCCGCAGCCGCAGCCCTGAGGAGATTCTCGACATCTACGAAGTGCGGATCGCCCTTGAGGCCACCGCCGCGCGCAGTGCCGCCCTACGCCGAACAGATCACGACATCCGAGCGATGCGCCAGGCCCTGGCGATGGTGGTGTCGAATCCGAACGATCCTGCCGAGCTCGTCAAGGTCAACACGGCCTTCCACCGGCGAGTCTGGCGCGCGGCGCACAACGAGGCAGTCGTCGACCTCCTGCAACGCGTCGAGCTGCACCTCGCGCGGTACCCGGAGACGACCCTCTCGTATCCGGGGCGCTGGGAGCGCGCGTGCAAGCAGCACGCGGAGCTCGTCGACGCCATCGAGGCGCGGGATCCCGAGGCGGCCGCGGCCATCGCGCACCAACACTTCACGGAAGCGCGCGACATCCGCCTGAAGCTCGCCACGGAGCAGGAAATCGAATAAGTCCGTTCCTTCCTGACTCTTGACATTTGTTACCCCAGGGCATGACCCTGATCGCGTGCCTAGCCGTCGGCATCTCGTCGAGGTGACCCGCGACTGGCCGGGGCGGTAGACCGCGCGACATCCGGGCACAACTCGACAAACCGCCCACCCGTTGACCGTATGCCTCCGGCTCGCACCCGAAACGGCGGCCCGCTGCCCGGAAGGACTGTTGTCCAGACCGCAAGATTGCATTACAGTCCGCTGACATACCCCTGCATACAGCAGTGCACGGGCTTATACCAAGAATTGGGAACCAGGTATGCAACAACTCTCGGGCAGCACCCTTACGCCCTCCCCCCGTTCGGTGGGCAAGGACAAGATCATCGTTGAGGGGGTACGCAAGTCGTACGGCCGCCACAACGAGGTCCTCGCCCTCGACGGCATCGACCTCGTGGTGAAGGAAGGCGAGTTCGTCTGCCTTGTCGGCCCCTCGGGCTGTGGGAAGTCGACGCTGCTGCGGATGATGGCGCGGCTGCACTACCCAACGAGTGGCCAGGTCCGGTTGACCGACACCGGGCGGACTCACCTGGCCGCCATGGTGTTCCAGAACTACAGCATCTTCCCCTGGAAGACCGTCCGGGAGAACATCGAATTGCCGCTGCGGACGCAGGGGGTGCCGCGAGGCGAACGCGAAGCACGCGTGACGCGGCTGATGCAACGGCTCGGACTCATCGACTTCGCGAACGCGTACCCCGCCGCGCTATCCGGCGGTATGGCGCAGCGCGTGTCGATCGCCCGCGCACTGGCTGTCGAGCCGCAGATCCTGCTCATGGATGAGCCCTTCGCCGCCCTCGACGCGCAAATGCGTCGAATCCTGCAGGACGAGTTGCTCAGCATTTGGCAGGAGGACCAGCGGACGGTCGTTTTCGTGACCCACTCGCTCGACGAGGCGATCCTTCTCGGCGACCGGGTCGTCGTGATGAGCGCGCGGCCGGGCAAGATCATCGCTGATCATCACGTGCCCTTCGAACGCCCGCGTCGACCCGAAATCCGAGGCACCAAAGAGTTCGCTGAACTCGAGCAGCGAATTTGGTCCCAGATGCGAGCCGAGGTGGAACGGAGCCAACAATGACGACGACCGTGCGCGGGGTCGAATCCCCCGCGAGAGAAGCGACCAGCGCGACTGAGGTGTACATTCGGCCTCGGCGCCAGGAGATTAACCCCGCAAGCACTATGCGGCGTCGGCAAGCCCTCTCGCTGGGCTTGGGAATTGGTACCCCCGCCGCGATCCTCGCGCTTTGGCAGATCGCCGCTAACGCGGAAGCCATCGATACGCGCTTCTTCCCCGCGCCGACCACCATCCTCGCCGAAGCAGGCGAAATGGTCACGAGCGGCATGCTGTTCAACGACCTGTGGACCACCGTTCGCGCCATCTTGATCGGCTACTTGCTGGGTCTCGTCGCTGGCGTGATCACCGGTACGTTCCTGGCGCTGTCGAAGGTCGTGCGGTTCGCGCTCGAGCCGCTGCTCTCCGCCATCTACACGATCCCCAAGCTCGCGATCCTGCCCCTGCTGCTGCTGCTCATCTTCGGCCTCGGCGAGCTGCCGAAGATCCTGTTGATCGCCCTCGGTGTCTACTTCGTGATCTGGGTAAGCGTGCTCGAGGGCATCGACGATCTCCCCCCGACCTACGACGAAGCGGCGAAGATTTTCGGTATCAAAGGGTTCGCTAAGTGGCGACACGTCATCATTCCGGGTATCCTGCCCAATCTGTTCACCGGTATGCGCATCGCGCTCGGTACCTCGGTGCTAATCGCGGTTGGTACCGAATTCGTGAACGGCGACGAGGGGATCGGATACCGAATCTGGCACAGCTGGTCGCTGTTCCAGTCCGAGCAGATGTACGTGGGAATTGTCGTCGCCGCTTTCATGGGCTTCGCGCTCACGTGGATCGTGAAATTCATCGCTGCCCGCGTCGCTCCCTGGGCGCCGCGCGAGGCGCGCCGCCGCAGCGAATAGTTCGCTAGATCTTTCCTTCTCTCGACACACCGCGGGAATTGTCTCCCGTAGAGGTGTCACCTCTTTTCACGCGCACTGGAAGGAATCGCATCGCATGTCGACACGTGTCCGATTCAAGCGCTACTTAGCACTCGCTAGCGCGCTGACGCTGAGCCTCGGGCTCGCCGCGTGTGGGAACGACGACAAGGCGCAAGAAGGCGGCAGCACCGAGCTCACGACGGTCAAGGTCGCCGTCTCAGGCAAGATCGCTTACTATCTGCCGTACCTCATGGAGCCCTACTGGGGCGAGTTCAAGAAGCAGGGCATCAAGATCGAGATGGAGTACGGCGCGGCGCCCGACATGCTCGTGCTCCTCACCCAGGGCAAGGTCGACGCCATGGTCACCGGCCCGAGCGCGAACATCCTCAACGCCGCGGCGCAGAACGTCGACCTCAAGCTGGTCGCCCCGGGCGGTATCGAGCCGGACGACTCGCCCAACGGCTGGTACGTCAGCAAGAAGGCGCTTGGGGACAAGGAGTACGAGCCGTCCATGCTGAAGGGCAAGACCCTGTCGTCGTCCTCCGGCGTGGCCGGTCCGCCGCTGCTCACCCTCTCCCAAGAGCTGGCGAAGGCGAACCTGACGCTGGCCGATGTGAAGATCAAGCCACTGTCGTCGGCAGACGGCCTCGTGGCTATCGAGAACGGCGCGGTCTTCGGCGGTACGGTCTCCGCGCCCAACACGACGAAGATTCAGAAGTCCGGCGCCGGCATCTTCATCACCCGCAGCGCGCCGAAGGGTTGGCCATCGGTGGGTGTCTACTTCGGCCCCAACCTGCTCAAGAAGGACCCCCAGACCGGCGAACGGTTCGTCACCGCCCTGCTGAACATCTACCGGACCTACATGCAGGGTGACTACATGCGGGGCGAGTGGGCCGACGAGTTCGCCAAGGTGCTGGAGACGGACCTGGAGAACGTCACCTCCGCTCCGTCGGCGACGTACCCGACTGAGTTGACGTTCCCGGAGCGGTACTTCGAGCAGTACGAAGAGGCGTACCGGCAGATTCCGGGCGTGCTGACCTTCCCCGAGGGCCAGAACGTCTCCGAGAACCTCATCGAGAGGCGGTTCGCGGAGTACGCCAACCAGCACGCCAACTGACGCCGCCAAACGGCGAACTCACGGAGATTCAACCCCTCCCTACCGCGTCCGTGCTGCCAGGGCTGTCGTCGGCTCTGGCGGCACGGACGCACGTTATTCACCGCACGGCTTCCCCGCGCACGGGACCGAATCATCCCCAGAGGCACCCTCGGGTTCTTGCCCGCAGCCGCCACGAGCACCGGGCACCCGGACGACACAACTGAGCCGCGCGACCGCAATGAACAGGGCATTCGGCGGCGCCAACAGTGGTAGGACCGTTCTTGATGCGCCGCTTGCTGCACCGCCCGGCACGGATCGTGCCACTGGCGTTCCTAGGCGCGATCACGGTCGGCACCCTGCTGATGATGTTGCCCGCCGCCCGGGCCGACCCCGGTGGCGCGCCGTTCATCACCGCGCTGTTCACCGCCGCCTCGGCGATCTGCGTCACCGGGCTCAGCTCCGTCGACACCCCCACCTACTGGTCGACGTTCGGGCACGTGCTGATCACCGTGCTCACCCAGGTCGGCGGCTTCGGGATCATGGGGCTGGCGACCCTGGTGGGGCTGCTCGTGACCAAGCGGCTCGGGCTGCGCAGCAGGCTCATGGCGCAGGCGGAGCAAGGCACCCCTCAGATGGGGGACCTGGGGCGGCTGTTGACCGGGTTGGCGCTGACCATGCTCGTCGTCGAGTCCACCATCGCCGCGGTGCTGGCCCTGCGCCTGATGGGGCACTACGGCTATAGCCCCGGTCGCGCCGTATGGGAAGGGATCTTTTACGCGGTCCAATCCTTCAACAACGGCGGCTTCGCGTTACACGACGACAGTCTGGCCGGCTTTGTCAGCGACTGGTGGATCTGTCTCCCCCTGTCGCTCGGTGTCGTGGCGGGTTCCCTCGGCTTCCCGGCGCTTCTCGAGCTCACCCGCCACTACCGACGCCCCGCCTGCTGGTCGACCCACACCCGCATGACGGTGTGGGGCTCGCTGATCCTCCTCGCCGCGGGTTTCGTCATCATGCTCACCTTCGAATGGAGCAACCCCCGCACGTTCGGGCCGCTGAGCCTGCCGACGAAGGTCCTCGCCGCCATCACCCAGTCCGTCATGCCACGCTCGGGCGGGTTCTCCAGCGTCGACTACGCCGCGATGAACACGGAGACCCTCGCCGCGACCACCGGGCTGATGTTCATCGGCGGCGGAGGCGGCGGCACCGCGGGAGGCATCAAGGTCACGACGTTCTTCCTGCTGGCGCACGTCATCTGGGCCGAGGTGCGAGGCGAGCCAGACGTGGTAATCGGCAGGCGACGCATCAGCGAAGCCACGCAGCGGCAGGCGGTCACCGTGGCGCTGCTCGGGGTCACCCTCGTGGCCCTCGGCACCGTCGCGTTGATCGCGCTCACCGATGACGTGCCGTTCGAACGGGCACTGTTCGAGGTGACCTCCGCGTTCGGCACGGTCGGGCTGACCGCCGGACTCACCGAGTCCTTGAACCCGGCGGCGCAGGCGCTGTTGGTGGTGCTGATGTTCATCGGACGCGTCGGGACTGTCGCGTTCGGTGCGGCGCTCGCGCTCAATACCGGGCGACGGGCGTATCGGTACCCGGAAGGACGGCCGATCGTTGGGTGAGAAACGCAAACGCACCAAGATCAAAGAGGACAGCGTGGTGGTGATCGGGCTCGGCCGCTTCGGCAGCCAGGTCGCCGACTCGCTGGTCCGGCTCGGGCATGAGGTCCTCGGCATCGATCAAGATCACAAGATCGTGCAGCTCTGGGCTGACCGGCTCACCCATGTCGTGCAGGCGGACGCGACGGATAGCGAGACGCTCCGCCAGCTCGGGGTCGCGGATTTCTCGCGGGCGGTGGTCGGGATCGGCACCGGGATCGAGGCGAGCGTGCTCACCGTGCTCACCCTCGCGGAGATCGGAGTCGAGGACATTTGGGCGAAGGCGACCTCAGCGAAACACGGCAAGATCCTTTCGGCGGTCGGCGCGCACCACGTGATCTATCCCGAAGCCGCGATGGGTGACCGCGTCGCCCACCTGATCACTAGCCGCATGCTGGACTTCATCGAATTCGATGACCGCTTCGCGCTCGCGATGACCCGCGTACCGCCGTCCGCGACTAACCGCACGCTACGGGATCTCGGCCTGCGCAGCAGGTTCGGCATCACCGTCGTCGGCGTCAAGCGACCGGGTGAGGACTTCGTCTTCGCCGAACCCGACTCCGTCGTCCCCGCCGACGGAGTCCTCATCGTCGCGGGCACCGCCGATCAGGTGCAACGCTTCGCGGCCACCACCTAACCCCGCGCCCGTCGAACCCCCGCCCGGGCCGCCCGCGCTTCGGCTCCCCAGTGTGGGAGCGCCACCGTCCTCGAGCGCCGTCGGTCACCGTCTGCCCCGCCCGCGCTCCTCACGCCACCGCCCCAGCGCGGCCACCGCGAGCAGTCCCATCATCGTGGTGCGCACCGCCGGGCCGATCCGCCGGCGGCCGAGCGGATGGCGCGGCCGCGCCGGCGAGGGCAACGCGTCCGTGGTCGCCGCCCAGGGCAAGGTCGTCGCGGGTTCGGCGCACTCGGCCGTCTCCTCCGTCGCCAGCGGGGCCACGATCCCCGCGGCCTCAGCGAGCTGCCGCGCCACGTCGACGCTGCTCGGACGCTGGGCGGGGTCCTTCGACAAGCACCGCCGGCACATCTCGGCGACCTCCGTCGGCAGCCCCGGCACCGGCGGCAACGGCCCCGGATCCGCGTGCAGGTGGGCGCGGAGCATCTCGGTCACCGAGCCCGCCTGCCACGGCAGACGCCCGGTCAACATGCGGTACAGCACGAGGCCGACCGAATAGACATCCGTCGCGGGCGACACCTGCCCTCCGCTGATCCGTTCCGGCGCGACGTACCCCGGGGTGCCCAGCAACGTGCCCTCCGGGCCGGAGTCGTTCTCCCCCGCCAGCGAGGAGATGCCGAAGTCGACCACCTTCGCCCCAGCGGCGGTGAGCATGACGTTCCCCGGCGTCACATCGCGGTGCACCACTCCTTTGCGGTGCGCCACAGCCAACGCCGAGGCGACCTGCGCGCAGACCATGACCGCCTCCCGCCACGGCACAACCCGATCACGCGCGAGCCGCGCCGCCAGCGGCACCCCATTGACCAGCTCCATGACGACGTACGGCACCGGAACCCCCGACACCACCGTCTCCCCGTAGTCGTAGACGGTGGTGATGTGCGGGTGACAGAGCTGGGCGGCGGCCTGCGCCTCGACCCGGATCTGGTGCCGGAACGCCCGGTCGACCGCGAGACGTCGATCCAGCACCTTGACGGCGACCGGGCGGTCGAGCACCTCGTCGTACCCGCGCCACACCACCGACATGCCGCCTTTGCCGAGCCGATCCACCAGCCGATACCGGCCGCCGAGCAGCGAGCCGCCCCTGTTCACGCGCCCCATGCGACACCCACTGCCCGATTCGCGCGCGGCTACACCTCGCCGCGCAAAAAGGGTCGCAACGGCCCGAGGCGACGGCGCGCCGGGCGCGCCCAGGCCGGCTTAGGGTCGCACCAACAACTGGTCAACCGGGGCGTAGTCGTCGGTGAGGACGCGGGCCGCGCCGACGAAATCCTCGAGCGCCGCGCCATCGAGCACGACCACCGTTTCCGAGCGGCGGCCGAGCTGCTCGCGGAGCGCGTCCACGGGCAGGGGCCGCTGCCCGGCGACGATGAGGAAGTTCGCGCCGGCCTCCCCGGCGAGGGCGGCCGGTGGGGCGATCAGCGCTACGTGCGGAAACTCGCGGGCGATGGTGGCCACCTCGGCCCGGAGGAAACGCGCCGGTGGATAGTCGATGACGTTCTGCACGTAGATCCCCTCGGGGCGGAGGATCCGCCGCAGCTCCGCCATCATCTCGCGCGTGGTGAGATGCCACGGAACCACGAGGTGGCCGAACGCGTCGCCGACGACGAGATCGGCGCTGGCGGACTCGTGCGCGGTGACGAGCATCCTCGCGTCGCCCACCGCGACCCGCAGCGTCTCCCCTTCCCGGACCCCCAGCTCACGACGGCCGAGCGCGACGAGCTCCCCATCGATTTCGAAGACGACGTTGCGGGTGCCGGGGCGGGTCGCGGTGAGATAGCGCGGCACGGTGAAGCCACCGCCGCCGAGGTGCACGACATCGAGCGGGCGCCCCGCGGGGGCCATGATGTCGGCGACCGTCGCGATCCACCGCACGTACGCGTACTCCAGGTGGGTGGGGTCGTCGAGGTCGACGTACGAGTGCTGCGCTGAGTTGAGGAGCAGCACCCGCCCACCCGGGCGCTCCGGGTCGGCGACGACGCTGGCGCAGTGGTAGGCGGTCTCGACGTCGCACGGCGTGGGCGCCACCGCCGCCAGGCTCGCGGCGGCGAGCCCGACGACCGCGAGTGCCGCGCGCCCGCCCCCGACGCGGGGCTCCCGCCGGCGCAGGTAGAGGTCCAGGGCGACGCCGGTGACGCCGAGCAGGATCGCCAGCCCCACGATGATCGCGCTGCTGGGCAGCGCGGCGACCAGGATGAAGCCGGTGGCGAGGGTCGCGGTGATCCCGCCGAGCGTGCCGATGCTCGACAGGCGCCCCACGACCCGGCCGGTGCGGCGGACATCGCCGAGCTGGAGTTTGACGACGAACGGGGTGACCGCCGACAGCAGCGCGGCCGGCACGACGACGGCGAGCGCGGTGAGCAGCAGCACCCCGCCGGCCGCGGCGCCGCGCAGCGCCTCACCGGCGTACCGGACCACGGGGAGGGTGAGCGCGGTGGCCAGCCCGGCGAGCAGCAGCACCGGCCCGAGCAATCGCCGGGGATCCCGCCGGTCGGCCACGCGCCCACCCATCCACGTGCCGTAGGCGATGGCGGCGAGCGTGACGCCGATGACCGCGCTGTTGGTCTCCAAGGTCACGCCGACGTACGGCCCGACGAGCCGGAGCGCGACGACCTCCAGCACCAGGGCGGCGCCGTTGGCCACGAACACCAGGACGGCGGCGAGCGGATCGGGCAGCGGCGCGGACGGGGCCTCGGGTGGGGTGGCCGCCGGCGCGTCCGGGGGTGGTGCGGTCTTCACCGGGGCGATAGTAGGCGGAGCGCCGACCGATGCCTCGCCCCGCCACACCGATCACAGCACGGACAGGTGCACGTGGTTGGTGTGATCACCCGCTGGGGTGCCGTCGCCGTTGTACACGCGCCATCCGATGCCTGGCATCCAAATCTGGCGATACCAGATCACGTACATGACACCGAGGCGCGTGGCGTTGTTGATGAAGAACGCGGCGAGGTTGTTGCCGTAGGTAAGGTCGCCTCCGGTCGCGGCTGCGTTGACGAATCCGTTCGGGTTCGCGGCGAAGTCACAGGCCCGCCCTTTCGGATGCTCTCCGCTACTGCCCGCGCGCCAACAGGCGACGTACCGGGTGAAGCCCGCGGCTTGGGCCTGTTTGAGAGCGTGCAAGGTGCGCGGCGTGAGGCAACCCGAGGTGGTCGGGTCGGCCACGGTGCACGACTCCGGGGGCCACGTGCCGTCGGGGTTTCGCGGCGCGGGCTGGGCAGCCGGGGAGTTGGCGCTCACGAAACCGCCTGCCGGGCCGCCCCCGACCGCGGCGAGCGCGCGCTCCGCCTCGCGCTTCTTGCGCTCCATGATCTCGACTTGCTTCTTCTCCTCCTTGACCTCCCGGTCAATCGCCGCTTTCGCCCGCGCCGCCTGGTTGCGGGTCTCGATGAGCGCCTGGAGCTGCCGGTTGTCGCGGCGGAACAGCGTCTCCAGCCCGATCATCCGCTCGATGAAGTCGTCGGGCGAGGCGCTGTTGAGGAGCATGGTGACCGCCGATAGGCGCCCCACCCGGTACGAGTGGTCCGCCACGAGTGCGATCTCCGCGTTCAGCTCAACGAGTCGATCTTCGAGCTTCTTCAATTCGAGGCCCAGCTCCAGCTGCCGCTTCTTCGCGCGGTCGTACTTCGCTTTCGCCTCGACGAGCCCTTTCGCCGCTGACTCCAGCGCCGCGCGCAGATTCTTGTCGTCGCCTTCGTCGGGGGCGGCCGGCGCCGCGACGGCGGGGCCAGCGACGAGGACAATCACAGCGGTCACGAACGCCACGATCGAGGCGCGGATACGGCTGCGAGGAGTCACCATGTCGCCGATCAAGCGCATCGTCCTTCCCGTAGGCCGCCTACCGAGTTAGCTGACGGGTTTGGGACGGGACATCCCTACCGCGATCGCGGACTCACCCCAAGAGAACGTGGTTCCCCGGCCCGCCCACGGGGCGGTTCGGCGGCGATCTCCGTCGACACCCTCGACGCAGACGGCGGTCAGCCTACCGCACCGCTGAGACATGTTCGATCCACCGATGTCACGGCTTTGCCGCCGATCACCACGGAAAAAGCGCTCCGCCCCGCGGAACGCGGGGCGGAGCTTTCCGGGAGGGATGGTTAGAAGGGGAGACCGTCCCCTGCGCCCTGGTCCGCGATGAACGCCGCGATCCAGGCAAGCGAGGCATTCCAGTTAATCGTTAGCTCATTCGTCGACCAGGACTCAATATCGTCGATGTAGCAGAACTGCGGAGCGCAGCCCCGCAACTTCTGCTGGGCGACCGGGTCCTGGAGCCCCGAGTTCGGGCCACCGGCCAGCGTGCCCCGCGGCGGGTTCGGCAGGTCCGGGTTGAGCGCCCGGGCGTACCAGCGGCTGTGCTGGTTACGGGAGTACTTCTCCCCATAACCGGTCACATAGGACTGGTTGAGGGCATTCCGGCCAAGGATGTAGTCGATGGCCTCGATGACGCCCTCGCGGTACTTGTGTTTGCCGGTGATGTCGAACGCCACCGCCAGCACGACGGCGTTATTGAGAATCTGGTGGTTTGATCCCCAGTCGTACTGGTTGTCCGCCGGCGCGTACGGGATGCCGTACGGGTGGGCCTTCAACGTGGCCAGGTAGCGGTCGGCGGCCTGCACCACCGACGTCCGCACCCGGTTCCGGTCCGGCAGCTTGTTCGGCACCAGCGCGAGGGCGAGGCGGCCCAGGGCGGCGGTGTTGCCCCAGTCGAAGCCCCGGTCCCGCCAGATGTCGCGGGTGTGGTGCGGCGAGGAGAGGATGAAGTCCCGGTACTCCTTCTCGCCGGTGGTGATGTACAGCTCCGCGGCGGCCCAGTAGAACTCGTCGGAGACGTCGTTGTCGCTGTACGCGCCGCCGCCGTCGCCGTCGTTGGGGTCGGCGTAGATGGCCGGGTGAGCCTTCGCTGCCTTCCACGCCCGCTTCGCGGCCTGGAGGTTCCGCTTGGCGAAGGCCGGGTCGTACGGCAGGAAGACCCGGGCGGCCAGGGCCGCGGTCGCCGCGAGGTTCAGCGTAGCCGCGGTGGACACCGGGTGCAGCTCGCGCTTCCTGTCGTCGAGGTGCGGCAGCAGCGGCAGCCCGGTCCACGCGTCGTCGTGAATCTTGTGGTGCGCCATGCCGGCGTACGGCTTGCCCTCGGGCACCTGCATCTTGAGGAGGAACTCCTGCTCCCAGCGCGCCTCGTCGAGGATGTCCGGGACGCGGTTCCCGCTCTCCGGGATGGCGAGGGTGCGGTCCCCCAGCTTGTAGGGCTTGCCCGTCGCCGACCACAGCGCCCGCTCGTACGCGTTCATGAGCTGGTAGACGGAGATGCCGCCGTTGACCACGTACTTGCCGTGGTCACCGGCGTCGTACCAGCCGCCGGAGACGTCCAACGTGTAGTCGCAGACCCCCGGCTGGCAGGGCACCTTGGTGTCGCCCTGGTTCGGCGGCACCCCGATGTGCCCCGCGGGTCGGCCGTAGCCGGGGCGCAGGCGGTCGAGGATCTCAATACCGCTGCGCTGGGTGTAGTAGAACTTCAGCGCGTCGAGACGGAGCTGCTCGTAGAACGACGTACCGATGTCGAAGGGGTAGCTGGTCTCCCCGTCGGCTTCGAGGGTGTACCCCTTACCCGGCAGGCGGTAGTGACTGAAGTCGATGGTGTGGACGTTCTGTCCCGAGGAGATGTCCACGCCCCGTGGTGTGGTCTTCCCGCTCGCCACCACCCAGCCGATCGAGTTCTTGAGCTTCCAGGTCAGCGGCTTGGTGGCGTCGGTGACCAGGGTCGCCCGCTTCGGGCCGCGGGGCAGGTAGCCGACTTGGTTTACCCGCACCCGAGGGCCGGTGTCCGGGACGTACTGCTCCGGCTCGGCGCCGCCCCGCAGGGAGACGTTGTCCAGGCAGAACGTCCACGGGGTGGCACTGCCGCCGAGCTGGAAGACGACCTGCGCGTTGGGCAGATCGACCGGCGAGGTGAAGGTGTACCGGTACTCGTTGCCGGAGACGCTCAGCTCCGGGTTGGCGGACAGGTACTGCGTCCACGGGTCGACCGGAAGCTGGATGAGGGCTTTGGCGACCCGGGGCGGAGTGGCCTTCGCAAAGAAGCGGAACTCGTATGTCTCGCCGGCGATCAGCCGGATGTTGTCCTGGCCGATGATGACGTCCCACGGGTTGACGGTGCCCCCGGGGACCTCGGTGCAGAGCTGACCGGTGCTGGAGTCGAGGGTGATGTTGGGGGTGCCCCACCAGGGAGCGTGCCCGTTGTCGAAGGTGCCGTTGATGATCTGCTCCGGCGCCTCGTCGTCCTCGGCGTGTGCCGGGGAGCCGGGGATGCCGGTAGCGGCGAGCGCGACCGCGACGGTGACGGCGAGCGGCACGGCGCGCCGTCGGGATCGTTTACTCAACGTCATTCCTCCGGGAACCAGGTCATGCCTCCGGAATCAGCGACCGCGCGAAGGCGGTGCGCCCAGACATGGCCAACGGATTGACCGATATTTCTGGGAGCGCTCCCATGTGACAGGCATGTTTCCAGCGTTCGCCAACCTCTGTCAATAGATAGGAACAACAAATACACGGTTCCGTCGAACGCCCCGGATCGATCATTTCCGTGTGGCGTTGCGCGGCAGCAATATCGCCGAGGCGACGAGCGCGGAGACGAGCGAACCCGTCAACACGGCGGTCGTCACGTGCGCGTTCCGGGCGCTATCGGCACCGAAGGCGAGCTCACCGATGAGCAGGGAGACGGTGAACCCGATTCCACCGAGCGACGCCACACCGAGCACGTCTACCCAGGTGAGATCCGGCGCGAGCTCCGCCCGGGTGAACCGGGCGACCAGGTAGGTCGCGCCGACGATGCCCACGAACTTGCCGAGCACGAGGCCGACGCTCACCCCGATGGCGACCGGGTCGCGGAACACCTCGAGGAACTCGCCGCCACGGAGCCCGACACCGGCGGAGAAGAAGGCGAACACCGGCAGCACGAACCCGGCCGAGACGGGGTGCCAGACGTGGGCGAACCGCTCCGCCAAGCTGGCCTGCTCCCCCGGCCGCGGGCGTACCGGCACGGTGAACCCCAGCAGCACACCGGCGATCGTGGCGTGCACCCCCGAGGAGTGCACCAAGAGCCAGGTGGCCACCGCGAGCGGCGGCAAGGTCCACCACCACACGGGGCGAGCGCGCACCAGGAGAGCGAAGAGCCCCAGCGGCACACTCGCGGCGAGCAGCATGGTCACCGCGAGGTCGCTGGTGTAGAACACCGCGATGATCGTGATGCCGAGCAGGTCGTCGACGACCGCCAACGTCAGCAAGAACGACCGCAGCGAGGCCGGCAACCGCGAGCCGACCACCGCGAGCACGGCGAGCGCGAACGCGATGTCCGTCGCGGTCGGCACCGCCCACCCGCGCAGCGCCTCCGCCCCGCCGCCGGCGTTCACCAGCAGGTAGATTCCGGCCGGCGCGACCATACCCCCGATCGCCGCGAGGATGGGCAGGATGGCCCGCCGCGGGTCGCTCAACTCGCCGATGAGCAGCTCGCGCTTGAGTTCGAGGCCCACGACGAAGAAGAAGAGCGCGAGCAGCCCGTCCGTGACCCAGGCGGACAGGGTCAACCCGAGGTGGAACGGCTCGCCACCGGGCCACGGGACGACGCGCCGCAGCGATTCGTAGCTGCTCGCCCAGGGAGAGTTGGCCCAGAGCAGCGCGAGCGCAGCTCCGACGATCAGGAGAGCACCGCCGACCGTCTCGGTGCGCAGCAAGTCAGCGAGGTACCGCGCCTCCCGCAGCGACGGTCGCGGGAATAACCGCCGGTTCGCGGTCGGCTGCGGCCGGGATTCGCTCATGGCGGCGTGTCACCACTCCTCACGTACGACACGACGCCGACCAGACTTCCCGGCACACCTTTGATCATTTTAGCGGGCGGGCGCGTGCGGGCTCCCCGCCGTCTCCACATTCGGACTATTCGGAAGGGCGTCGTCGGCGGGCAGGGTAAACCACACCCGGGTGCCGCCCCCGGGATTCTCGGTGACGCCGATCTGCCCGCCGTGCCGATTGACCACCCGCTGGCAGATCGCCAACCCCAGCCCGGTGCCGGCGCGATCCCCAGACCCGGACGACCGGTGGAACGCGTTGAAGATCGACGACCACTCCGACCGCGGAATGCCGATTCCACGGTCAGCGACCTCAATCCGATATCCGTCCTTCTCTCGGGACGCGGTGATTTCGATGTCGAGGCCGCGATCGGCGACGGAGTACTTGATCGCGTTGCTCAACAGGTTGTCGATCAGACGACGGAGCATGGACGGATCGCCGTGCACCGTCGGCAGCTTCCCGATCCGAACGGTCGCCCCCGGCACCGTCGCGGGGCCCACCCGGTCGTGGACGAGCTCCCGGACGAGGGAATCGAGATCGACCTCCGCGCGCCGCAGCGGCGCCGCGTCGACGCTCGCGTACTCCAGCAGCTCGGTGACGAGGTCGCCCATCTCGCGCAGCCCGCGCCGGACCCGCTGGAGGTCCTCGCGACCACGCTCGTCGAGCGAGCCCTCCACCTGCTCCGCGAGGAGCTCCACGTAGGCGGTGACCGTCGACAGAGGACTGCGCAGATCGTGGATCACCATGGCCAGGAAGTCGCGCCGTTCAGCGTCACGCTGGCGCAGTTCCCGCACGGTCTCGTCCCGACGGCGGAGGTCAGCGCGGTGCGCCGCGGCGGCTTCCGCCGCCGCGGCGCGCTCCTTGCGCCAGGCGACCGCCAGTGCCAACGCCAGTCCACCGAGGACCAGCGCGAGCACGACGACGGCTACGCCGAGCGCTGCCACCATGGGACCAGCAGCCACAACGAGCACGCTCGTAGGGGTCAATTCGCCCACCCCAGCTCACCGGCCAGCGTTGACACGCGGCTACTGACGCATACCCGCGGTTTACCACCTAAACCGGTAGCAAGGGGCACAGCGGGAGAATAACTCCCAGAGCACGAAGAAATTGCGAATCCGCCACCACATGATCGTCCGCGTGTCTCCGTTGCGCGGATCATCCAGTGGCGGGCCGCCGGGGAGATCAGCGCCGCGACGGGCGCAGCGCCTCCCGCACCGCGCCGACGAGTGACGCGGACGTGAACGGCTTCTGCACGAAGTGGTCCTCCGCGCGCAGCAAGCCGTGGTCGATCGCGGTTTCCCGGGGCAGCCCCGAGACATAGACGACGCGCAGCCCAGGACGCTTATCGCTCACCACCCGGGCGAGGTCGCCCCCGTTGGCCGCCGGCATGCTGAGATCGGTCAGCAGCACGTCGATGGCCGCGTCACCGCGCGTGCACAACGCTTCGGCCTCGGCCGCGTCGCGCGCGGCGAGCACCTGGAACCCCTGCCGTTCCAGGATCCGGCACATCGCCTCGCGCAGGTCGTCCTGATCGTCGACGACCAGGACCGTGGCGTGGGTGGGGTGAACGACGGTAGGCACGACACTCCTTTGCACTCACCGGACGGACAAGCCTCGGCACTTGCCGGAAGGACGGCTAGGCACCACGCAGGAGGGTTTCCCCCATCTCGGTGATCGGACCGGGCTGCGGGTCACTCCCCTCCGCGGGGTGGGAGAGCGCGTCGAGCTGAAGGCCACGCGGCAACGGCGCGTCGGACGCGAGGAGGTCATCGATCCCGGCCGGCGGCAAGGGCCGGGAGAAGAGGTAGCCCTGCGCGAGCTGGCAGCGCAATTCCCGCAACGCCTCGGCCTGCTCGATCGTCTCGATTCCTTCGGCGACGGTGGTGAGTTTGAGACCGTGTCCGAGGGCGATGATCGCCCGCGCGAAGGGCCAGTCGTCCGGGCCAAAGTCGAGCCGTCCGCCGTGCCGGGTGAACGACTGGTCGATCTTCAAGATGTCGACCGGGAGCTGGGCGAGGTAGGACAAGGACGAGTAGCCGGTGCCGAAGTCGTCAATGGCCACTCGGACGCCCTGCTGTCGTACGGCGTTGAGCTGGGCCGCGGCGGTCGCCACCGTGGCGGTCGCGATCAAGCTGGTCTCCGTCAGCTCCACGATGAGCGCCGGCCCGGGTAGCCCCGCGTCGGCCATCGTATCGATTACCATCTTTGCGAAGTCTGGCTCGACGAGTTGACGGGCGGACACGTTCACCGACACCGCGATGCCGGTCCGCGCGTACCAGGCCCGCGCGTCTCGGCAGGCGCGCCGCAACACCCACGCGCCGATGTCCCGGATGAGACCGCTCTCCTCCGCGACCGGGATGAACTCGCTCGGCGGCACCGGCGGACCGTCCGGCGGCATCCAGCGCACCAGCGCCTCGACGGCCCGAATGCGCTGCGTGGCGAGGTCGACGATGGGCTGGTAGTGGACGACGAGCTCCCCATTGGCCAACGCCCGCCGCAGCCCGGCCGTGATCCGGCTGTGTCCAAGGCGAGACTGCCGCATCGCCGCGGTGAACGTGAGCACGCGGTCCTTGCCGGAGCGCTTTGCCGTGGTCAGGGCGAGATCCGCGTCCCGCAGCGCCGCGGACGGAGTGGTCTGGTGGGCGACGGTATCCACCAGCCGGAGGCCGATGCTCGCGGTCACCACGACCTGTCCCGCGGAGACGTCGAAGGGGCGGCGGATCGCGCCGAGGATGTGCTGCGCGACGGCGGTGGCCGGCTCCGGGTCAATGTCCTCCAGCAGCACGGCGAACTCATCCCCGGCCATCCGCGCCACCGTCCCGCCTTGCGGCACCACCGAGAGCAAGCGGTGCGCCGTGGCGATCAGCACCTCGTCCCCGACGGGGTGCCCAAAGTCGTCGTTGACGTCTTTGAACCCATCGAGATCGATGAGGATCAACGCGTGTCGCTGACTGCCGGTGCGGCGACCGAGCGCCCAGTCCAACCGCTCGGCGAACACCATCCGGTTCGGCAGCCCGGTCAGCGGGTCGTGCCGGGCGCGGTAGATGAGCTGTTGGCGCAACGCCTCCTGCGCGCCCGCGGCCTCCACGAGGGCCCGTGCCTGGCGGCCGAGCTCCGTCGCCCGCTGCTGCGCCACCTGCGCGATGACGATGAGCCGTCCGACGAGCAAGAACGCCACGACCACCAGCGGGCCGAGGAACGCGAGGGCGTGGTAGTCGGCCCAGGTCAGGCCGCTGCCGCGTCTCTCGTAGTACGCGATGAGGCAGATGAGCGGCACGGCGGTGGCGAGGACCGCCAACAGCACCAGCCGGGGGATCATGACCACGTTCTCGGCCCGGGTCACCGAGGTGTAGAGCGCGTCGTCCGGTCTGGACCACCGCCACGCGCCGGTGAGGTCAATGGACCGCGGCCCGAGGACGGCGAGGGCGAGGGCGATCGGCTGGGCGACCCACAGCGGCGAGAAGCTGGCCTCGAACGGGCCAGGGCCGACGACCAGGCCAATGGTCACCACGAGCAGCGCGCTCGCGGCGAGCAGGAGCCAGATCGTGACGGGATGACGCGCCCCGCCGGCCAGGACGAGTCGCACGGCCAGCACGAGGGTCACCAAGCCGGCGAAGGGGTACGCGAGCCCGACGACCACCGGCACGGTGCCGGTGGCGAGGGCCGGCGCGATGACCACGACCCAGAGCAGGGGGAAGAGCGCGGCCGCCGCCATCGACGCGTCGAGCAGATCCACGCAGCCGCGGTGCCAGCCCGCTGGGCGGCCGATCCAGGCCAGCCCAATGATCATCAAGACGTAGGTGAGGGCGAACAGTCCATATGACAGCCCGGTGGCGTGGGTCAGGAGGTCACCGGCCGCGGCGGCTGTGGTCGTCGCGGAGCTGGCGAACAGGATCCACCACCCGACGGCCGAGGCGGGCTGGCGGTGCCGGATACCGACCGCCATCACGACGACCGCGGTGGCGGCCATCGCCAGCTCGACGATCCGCCGGGCGCTCCCGGACGTGAGCAGCGCCGCCACCGCGAGCACCGCTTCGAGGCCCAGCATGCGGCGGAGTGCATCGGCCGGGATCAGCCATCGGGTCACCGCTCGCACCCGCTGCGCGGATGCCGCGACGACAACCATGCTTCCTCCCTACGGCCACCGCGGCGCCGACGGTCGGCCGCAGCGCGTGGTGATGAACGGTGATCGCCAAACGTACGTCCTATATGACACTCGGTTAGGGCGCCAGTGTTCGGCATCTGCTCGCGAACCTGGATCAGACACCCGGGCAAAGATGATCAACGGAACGTTGTTCCTTAGCGACAAACGGCGGAACCCGACGTACCCTCTCACACCCGCGCTCGACTTCCACAGTGGGATGACAAGGACGATACCGACTACATACCCCAATAAACATAGAAATAGTCCTTAATCAAGCTTATCCTAGATAAGATCAATTTCATGTCGCTGAGGGCGGTCGAGTCTCGGACGCCATCTGCTACGCCGGGGCGAGCGGGAGCCTCTGCGCGGGTTCATTCCCGTTTAATCCGTTTTTCCCGACCCTTCGCCGTCGGCGTCGGCCTCGCCGTGAGCCTCATCGGGCTCCTCTCCCTCGTCGAATGGCGCATGCTCAGTCGCCAGCGCGGGGCCGACCTCCCGGCGCTAGCGCCCCTGTCGCCGTCTCACGCGATCGGCGTGCTCGTCGGCGGCGCCAGCCTCGTCCTCCTCGCTCCGCTGGCGCCCCGTCGGATCCGCCGGTGGGCAGGCCGCATCTGCGCCCTGGTCACGAGCGCGATGGGGGTCCTCAGTCTCATCGAGACGCTCGCCGGTTCCGCCACGATCCCGAATGCCGTGGCCACCGGACTCCTCGGACGGTCCACCACCGACCTGCCCCCACCGACCGCCGCCGCCTCCCTCGGGCTGCTCCTCAATGGCGTGGCGCTGTTCGCCCTGGGCAGCCGTACTCGCCGGCGCGCAGCCGGCCCGGCGATCGCCCTCGGCGCCGCGGCGAGCGCGCTCGTCGCGCTGGTCGAGGTCGCCACCGGCCCGATCACCCAGCCCGAGGTCACGCCGCCCGAGCGGACGTCCCTCCTCGCCGCACTGTCGCTCCTGGAGCTCGCCGCGGGGATCGTCGGTGCCCGCCCGGCGAATGGTCCACTCCGACTCCTCCTCGGCGACGGACTCGGTCACCGAGCGGCACGCTGCCTCCTCCCGGCGCTCGTCGTGGGCCCGCTCGGCGTCGGCCTGCTCAGCCTGGCGGTGGTCGAGGCCGAGCTCCTCGCACCCACGGTCGCGATCGCGATCGGCGCCGCCCTCAGCCTCGCGATCATGGTGATCGCGGTCGTCCACACCGTCCGTGTCCTCACCGCCGCCGACGCCGCACGGCGCCAGCTCCTCGACGAACTCCGCCACGACCGGGAGTTCCTCCGCATGCTGCTGCGCGCCCTCAACCACGGCGTCGTGCTGCTCGACGCCGACCAACGCGTCCTCGGCGTGAACCCCCGCTGGTGTGAGCTCACCGGCCGCTCCCGCGACGAGGTGCTCGGCCACGCCCCGCCGTACCCGTGGGAGCCGCCCAGTGGCGCGCCGGGACGCTACGAGGTCGTCATCCGACCGGACGGCACGACGGTGCCCGTCCTCCGCACCACCGCGCCGGTGCCGGGCCCCGATGGCCGTCCGCGAGCCTTTGTCGTCACCTATGTCGACATCAGCGAGCGCGTCCGCGCCGAGGAGGCACTCGCCCGCCACGTTCAGTCACTCGAGCACGCCAACGACGAGCTCCGCCGCGCCAACCAGCGGCTGGAGCAGGCGGTGGCCTTCAAAGCCGACCTGGTCGCGATGGTCTCGCACGAGATCTCCCAGCCGCTCAGTTCGATGGCGAGCCTGGCGGAGCTGCTCGTCGCCGACTGGCTCGCCCTGACCGAGGACGTCCGATACGACCTCGCGGTCAAGGTGGATCGGAACGCGCGTCGGCTGACCACCCTGCTCAACGACCTCACCCTGCTGTTCCGCCTCGACGCCGGTACCGTCACCTCCCGCCGCACCCCGGTGTCGGTGGCCGACGTCGTCGACAGCGTCATCGCGGCGCTCCCCACGCCCACGCCGGAGATCAAGTCCACGATCGACCCTGATCTCTACGTCCTCGCGGACCGGACCCATCTCCAGCAGATCGTTCGGCATCTGATCGGCAACGCGCTCCGGCACGGTCAGCCGCCGATCGAGGTCGCGGCTACCCCCGACGACCGCCACACCGTGGCGCTCACTATTCGCGATCACGGACCGGGCGTGCCGCCCGACGCGGTGCCGAAGCTGTTCGCCCGGTTCGGCCGCGGACGCGGTCTCGGGCTGTTCATCGCCCGGCACCTCGTCGAGGCCAACAACGGCGCGATCCGCTACGAGCCCGCCGAGCAGGGGGCGCGGTTCGTCGTCCACCTGGAGCTCGCTCCCGGGTCCGCCCCCGCCGCTGCGGACGCGGCCTAGCGGATAGCGCGGCCAGCGCCACCCCCACCCCGGCGGGCATCGATCCGTGATCCCGCGCGAGCTGCGGATATTGCACCCGCGCTGCCACCGTCGGGCACCCCGATCGTCAGCTCACCCTCGGCAGCCTTGGTGGTCACGCACCGTGACGCACCACTGAGGGGAAAGCAAGGGGACATCAATCGTGAAGCGACGACATCGCAGCTTGCTCGGGTTGTTGGTGCTCGCGGTACCGGTCATCGGGGGTGGGATCGTCGCTACCCCAGCCTCAGCGGCCAGTACGGTGAGCGGCACGGTCTACACCAAAGGGGCCGTGCTCAACGTCCGCGCCGGAGCCACCACCACCTCCGCGATCCGCGGCACCCTCCGCGACGGGAGCACGGTGACGATCGTCTGCCAACAAAGCGGACAGCACATCAAGGGCGACGTGCGGTCCACCTCCATGTGGAACCGCCTATCCAACGGCCTCTACGTCTCCGACGCCTACATCAAACGGTCCACAACCCCGCCGAGCTGCACCCAGCCGGTGGCGACGACCTCACCGTCGCCGAGCCCGAGCCCGTCCACGGTCAAGGGCACAGTCAAGACCAACGGGACGCTCCTCAACGTGCGCTATGGGCCAACGACCTACTCCCCGGTGATGAGCACCCTGAAAGACGGCAGCACGATCACCATCGTCTGCCAGCAGACGGGTGAGCAGATCACCGGCGAGGTCCGCACAACCAAGGCCTGGAACAAGCTGAGCAACGGCTACTTCGTCTCCGACGCGTACGTGGTCCGCAGCGCCACACCGCCGAGCTGCCCGGGCATCCCCGCTGAGCTCCAGGGCTGGGTCCGACCGGTGGACGCCCCCGGCGGCAGCGCCTTCCGCACCGCGGACCGCCCGACCCACGACGGCATCGACTTCCCGACCTACAAGAACAAGCCCATCTATGCGGTGGCGGATGGTCGGGTCATCGTGGTCGAGTGCAACGCGTCCACCAACAACTGCGACGTCGACGGCTCGCCGCAGGTGTACGGCTGCGGCTGGTATGTCGAGATCGAACACGCCGGCCGGATCGTGACCCGCTACTGCCACATGGTGCGCCGGCCCTCGGTGAACGTCGGCCAGCAGGTGAAGGCGGGCCAGGTCATCGGCTACGTGGGAAGCTCCGGCAACTCCTCCGGACCGCACCTGCACTTCGAGGTGCACGTCAACGCACCGCCCGCGACCCGGGCGACCGCGGTTGACCCGCGGCCCTTCATGGCGGCGCGCGGAGTCTACTTCTGATCGCACCCCCCACGCGCTGGGCCGGACCCCACCGGGTCCGGCCCAGTCGCTTTCGCGTGATATCGCCGTCGCCTCACGACTCGCTGGCTGGTGGCTGCAGCAAGCGCGCGAGGTCCCGCACCGCCTCCTCGTTCGGGGAGGCTGCCTCCTGGTTGGCCTGCCGCAGCTCCCGATAGACCTCTTCACGGTGCACTTGCACGTCCCGTGGCGCGCGGATCCCAATGCGGACCACGTCACCACGGACTTCGAGGACGGTGACGACGACGTCGTCACCGATCATCACGCTCTCCCCGGGACGGCGGGTCAGTACGAGCACCCCGCGACTCTCCCCTCACATCGTGCACTGCGGCGTGCGTCCAGCCCCTCGGGCCGTCAGCACCCCAGTGGTGCCCGGACCGGCAGCCCGCTGCCGGTCAAGACCGCCTGGACCGCCCTCCGGTTGACCTGGTCAACGAGGATCGGCGCCATGAGGTTGGCCGTCGCCTCCCGCGCCGATCCCCCCACCGTGACCACGAGGAGCACCAGGAGCCGGTCCGGATCGTCGACACCGAGCAGCTCCAGCGTCTCACTGTCGACTTCCGGAGCGTAATTCGGGAAGAACGGCAACGGTGGGATCACCAGGAAGCGCAGCTCCGGAGCGTCCGCCGAAGTGAACGTATAGAGCAGGCCGGCATCGTCCAGACGGACGAGAACGAAGCGCCGATGCCCGGGGAAACCGGGCATCGGCCGCACCAATTCAATGATGGGGAGCTCGTCAGTCTCCGGGGAGGAAACAGACGGCGTCGTTTCGGTCAATGGAGCACTCACCGCAGGAAATTGAGGAGTGACGGCTGGACAACGCGCGCGCTCGCGGCGAGCGCCGCCTGGTAGGCAACCTCTTGCAGGCTGAGCTGCATGATGGTCCACGGAAGGTCGACGCTCTCCACCTCGGATAGCTGCGTATCCAAGGTCAAGAGTCGGTCCTCCGCGATCTGCCGCATGTTCGTCACCCGGTTGGCGCGGGCACCCACGTCGGAGAGGTGGGTGCGAATCCGGGTGATCGCCTGGTCGAGGTTGTCCAGATCTCCGCCGAGGGCCGCCGGGTTGTGCCGCATGTTATCCGCGATCGAGGAGAGCACGGCGAACAGCTGTGTCGGCCCCGTGCCGAAGACCTCTGGCCCGGTGACGTCGACCCGGATCTTCGTGCCGTCGGCGATGGTCCGCCACACCTGGCCGTTGTCCCCGACGTAGGTGCCGTCCATCTCGTACGCCACCGAGTTCGGCGTCGTGCCTCCGAAGACCGGACGGTCCAGGTAGCGGCTGTTTGCCAACGCGATGAGCGCCTCGCGGATGTTGTCCACCTCGACCGCGAGCGCCTCCCGCGCCTCGTCGGAGGCGGCGGCGCCGGTGGACATCGCCTGCAGCGTCAGGTCGCGTACGCGGTTGAGCTGCGAGGAGATGGTGGTCAGCGTGGAGTCGAGCGTGTTCAACCAGCCCAGGCCGTCGTCGGCGTTGCGCACGTACTGCTGAATGATGCGCCGCTCGCTGCGCAGCTGCATCGCGGAGACCGTGCCGGTCGGCGAGTCCGACGGGCGATTGATGACCCGACCGCTGGAGAGCTGCTCCTGGAGAGTTCCAATGCGGTCGAGGTTGTTCTGGAGTCCCGCCAGGACTCGAGCCGCGATGGACTGTTGCGTGACCCGCAGTTGAATCGCCATGACTACCTTCCGACCAGGCCCGTGCGGTTGATGAGGGTCTCGAGCATGCTGTCGAGCGTGGTGATCACGCGCGCCGCCGCCTCATAGGCGCGCTGGTGCGCCAACAGGCTGATCATTTCCTCGTCGAGATTGACGCCCGCCGCCGCCAGTCGCGCGGCGTCCACGTTCGCGGTGACCCGCTCCTGGATCTCCGCGCGGCGGTTGACCGTCAGCGCCGCGACGCCGAGCTCCACCACGAGGGTCCGGTAGCGGGCGTCCGCGCCGTCATCGCGCTTCGCCAACTCAGCGATCTTGGACGCGTTCGACCCGTCCACGGTGCCGGGGGCGCTGGCGACCGCCACCTCCCGCTCGGTGACCGCGACCGTGATCGTCCGGGCGGTGGTGCCGCTGAAGAAGGCGCGTCCGGTCCCCCCGTCCACGTCGTAGCCGGCCATGTGCAGCGTGTTGACCGTGTCGGCGAGCGTGGCGGCGACGTCGTCCAAGGCCGCGGCGAAGCCCGGCAGGATCTCCCCGAGCAGCTCCGTCATCGCGCCGAGCGTGCCCTCCGGGGTGACCGGCGTATGCGTGTCCGCCCACCGCAGCCGCACCGGGTTCGTGGTCGCGTCCCCGATCTGGTCGGCGCCGACCACCTCGATCGTGCGCGCGATGCCCCCGCTGACCAACGTGGATCCGTCGACGAGGACGTCGACCGTGCCGTCATCGCGCCACACCGCGGTGGCTCCGACGAGCTCGGCCAACTTCAGCAGGTGCATGTCCCGCTCGTCGGCCAGCTCGTTGACCTCCATCCCGGCGGCTTCCGCGCGCTTGATCGTGAAGTTGAGCTGCGCCACCGCGGCGGCGCTCTCGTTGACGTCACGCACGTACGCCTCGGTCTGCGTGCGCAGCGTCCGCCACTGGGAGCTCAATCCCTCGTACGCGGCGCGCAAGCCATCAGCGATCACCGCGCCGCGCTGGACGAGCTGGCTGCGCGCGGCCATGTCGCCGGGATGGTTCGCCACGTCGTCCCATCCGGCCCAGAAGTCGGCCAGCATCGCCTGCAGGGAGGTGTCGCTCGGCTCGGCGAAGACGTCCTCGATGCGGACGTACGCCTCCCGCAGGGCGGCGAGGTACGCGCTCTGCGTGTGTTCGACGCGCGCCCGCGACTCCAAGAACGCGTCGCGCAACCGCTCCACGCCCCGGACGGCGACCCCGTTGCCGATGCCCGGGTCGGTCGCGTACATCGCGGGCGTGGTCGAACCGCCGACGGCCTGCAGGTCGAGCCGCTGCCGGCTGTAGCCCTCGGTGTTGGCGTTCGCGATGTTCTGCCCAGCCACGTCAAGGCCTCGACGGGCCGCGTAGAGGCCGCTGAGCGCGGTGGAGATGCCGGAGAATGTGCTAGCCATCAGATCGCCTCATCCAGTAGCCGGGCACGCCGCGCGTCAGGCACGGTCTGTCCCTGTGGTCCGTACGTGTCTGCTGAGCCGGCGAAGGCCATCATGGTGTCCCGCACCGCCCGCTGCCCCACGGCGATGAGCTCGCGGTTCTTGTCCGCCACCGTCGAGATCTCCGCGGTGAGCGTGAGCAGCGCCTTCCGGTGCTGATGGAGGAGGTCTGCCCACGGAGCCGGGGCGTGGCTGGCGAGCTGCTCGAGGCTCGCGTCGGCATCCAACCCCAGCTCCAGCGCGGCCGCCTGCGCGTGCGCCGCGCGGAGCACCTCAAGCTGCCGGAGCTGCTCCAGGACGAGTTCCACTTCGCGCGTGGCGTGCGGCAGCCAGCGAGACCGCCCCCCGGCAAGGAGGAGCTGCTTCACCTCAATCTTGAAGAGCAGCAGGTCAAGCAGCTCCCGGGTCCGCCACAACACACTGGACAGTTCCGACAGGCTCACCCTCAGCCTCCGCCATTCGGGGCGCATCGGTTTACGCCCTCACCGGCTTTACGTCGGCAAGAACCGCCGCAGTGTGAGGACTTCCGCCCTTCCTTCGGGGCATAAGGCAACCGATCCGCAACGGGACGTGAACCTTTAGACACCCAGAGTCATGGAGGGTTCCTCACATCACTCTCGGTTCTCCCGCGCGACTGCGGGTCCCGACGCGTGGAGGAAACCCATGACCGCTGTTCCGGCCGACACTCATATCGACGACGACTGCGAGGAGTTGATCCGGTCGCACATCCCGCTGGTCGGCCACCTCGTCCGCGAGCTGCTGCACCGGCTCCCGGCCCACGTCAACCGGGACGACCTCACCTCCGCCGGGCTGGCTGCCCTCGTCGCCGCGGCCAAGGCGTACGACCCGAAGCGCGGCATCCCGTTCGCGCGTTTCGCCACACAACGGATCCGCGGCAGCCTCCTCGACGAACTCCGCGGTCTCGATTGGGCCAGTCGGTCGGTCCGTCACCGCGCGCGTCGCACCGAGAACGCGCGTCAGGAGCTGACCGCCGTCCTCGGCCGCGCCCCAGAGCCAGCCGAACTCGCCTCGTACCTCGGGGTCAGCGTCAGTGAGCTCGAAGCGGTCGAGGAGGACGTGCAGCGCGCCGTCGTGCTGAGCCTGCAAGGCTTCACCGCGGGCGCGCCCGAGGAGATGGTGGTCGAACGGACCGCGGGGCCGGAGGAGCTCCTGCTCCACCGAGAGCGGATCGGTTACCTGCACAACGCGATCGAGGCCCTCCCCGAACGCCTAAAGTTCGTCATCAAGAAGTACTTCCTCGAAGAACGGCCGATGGCGGAGATCGCCGAGGAGCTGGGGGTCACCGGTTCCCGGGTCTCCCAACTGCGCGCCGAGGCGCTGGCGCTGCTGCGCGACGGCCTCAACACTCACCTGGACCCCGACCTCGTCCCCAAGCAGGAGCGACCCGAGGGCTGCGTCGCCCGTCGCCGCGCCGCCTACTACGCGCAAATCGCCGCGCGTGGCGACCTGCGCAGCCGGTTGGCCATGACCGACCACTTCGGCATGCCGGTCGCGCTCTCCGCCTGACACCCCAAGCCTGGGCGACGCCGCGGTGGCGTCGCCCACATCGTGCGCGAAGAAATTCGCGCAACTCTCCTACACCCACTCGGCCCGTGGCCGATCAAACATACGGCTCACGGAAGGGCCGGCAAGGACCCGTCGTCAAGGAGGAAATTCCATGGGTCTGCGGATTAACCAGAACATTGCTGCTCAGAACGCCTACCGGAACCTGTCCATCACGGACAACCAGCTCGCCAAGAGCCTGGAGAAGCTGTCCAGCGGTTTCCGGATCAACCGGGCGGCCGACGACGCCGCGGGTCTCTCCATTAGCGAGGGTCTGCGGGCGCAGATCGGTGGTCTGAAGGTCGCCGTCCGCAACGCGCAGGAGGGCGTCAGCGTCGTGCAGACCGCTGAAGGTGCCCTCACCGAGGTGCACGCGATCCTGCAGCGTATGCGTGACCTGGCGGTGCAGGCCAGCAACACCGGTTCGCAGAACGCCGAGGCCCGTCAGGCGGCTCAGCTGGAGTTCAACCAGCTCGTCGACGAGCTGAACCGGATCGGCTCGACCACCTCGTTCGGCAAGTCGAAGCTGCTCGACGGCACCTTCGGCAACACCGCGGCGAGCCTGGCCGGCGCGATCACGGGTGCGCAGAGCGGCGTGACCATCAGCAGCGCCAACAACACCTTCACCATCGCGGCCGCCGGCACCAGCTTCCAGAAGGCCGACGGGACCTACGCCGCGCCCGCCGCGGACATCGTGGTGACCATCGCCGACGGCACCTACACCTCGGCCGGCGCCTACCAGATCGCGCTGCAGAACGCTCTGGACTCGGCGCTGACCGCCGAAGGGTTCGCGGCTGGGACCGTGAAGGCCATCGTCACCGACACCGGTGCCGGCGTGTGGCGGGTCGAGCTCAGCTCCGACCGTGCGCTGCAGGACTCCGACAACGACGGCATCCCCGAGGGTGCGCAGTTCGTGATCGCCGCTGGTGGCAGCGCTCCGGGCCTCGACTTCGCCGCGGACACCGCCTCCACCACCACCGGTGTGGGTGGCGGTATCTTCCAGGTCGGCGCGAACAACGAGGCCGCCGCGCAGATCCGGATCTCCATCGGCCGGGTCGACGCCACCTCGCTCGGTGTCGCCACGCTTGACCTGGTGAACAACGCGGGGGCCGCGATCGACGCGCTGGACGCCGCGATCCAGCAGGTCTCGTCCCAGCGGGCCGTGCTCGGTGCGTACCAGAACCGGTTCGAGCACACCATCAACAACCTGAACGTGGCGATCGAGAACCTCTCGGCGTCGGAGTCCCGCATCCGCGACACCGACATGGCGCAGGAGATGGTCCAGTTCACCCGGGCCCAGATCCTGGCCCAGGCCGGTACCGCGATGCTGGCCCAGGCCAACCTCGCGCCGCAGTCGGTGCTCGCGCTCCTGCGTTGAACGCTGGACTCCGCGGTCGACGAGTCAACCTGGTGGCCTGTGGTCACTGAGGACCAGACAGACAACTGAATCCCTTGGGGCGGCTGGCCTCCGGCCGGCCGCCCCACTCCATATCCGCCACCCCACTCCCTCTAATCAGCCACCCACTCCGTATCAGCGCGGAAGGACATCACACCCATGGCCTTGATGAGCATTGACGGCCTGATCACCGGCCTCAACACATCCGAGCTGATCTCTCAACTCCTCACCATCGAAGCGGCTCCGCAGACCGCCCTGAAGAACAAGGTGGCTGAGCACAACAAAGCGATCTCGGCGTACCAGGCGGTCAACACGAAGATGGCCGCGCTGCTCAACGCGGCTAAGGCGGTCAACGACCCGAAGACCTGGACCGCGATGAAGGCGACCGCCTCGTCGAACGTCGTCGCCGTCACCGCCGCGCCCGGGGCGGACGTGGGTGAGCTGACGTTCAAAGTCGACCGGCTCGCCACCAGCCACACCGTCATCTTCAGCGGCCGGGTCTCCTCCCTCACCGACCCCGTGACCGACCCCGTGATCTCCGGATCCACGATCGAGGTGCTCCTCACCGACGGCACCACCACGACGGTGACCCCGGCCGACGCCTCCCTCTACTCGATCGTCAAGGCGATCAACGAGACGGAGAACGCCGCCTACCGCGCCGCCGCCATCCAGGTCGCCCCTGGGGAGTACACGTTGCAGCTCACCGCCGTCGCCTCCGGCTCCAATTCGGCGTTCGCGCAGGCCGCGGTGGGCACGTACACCCTGACCGGGCTCGACGGCCTGGGCACCGGCACCGTCATCACCGAAGGCAACGACGCCCAAATCACGGTTGGCTCCACGGTCACGTTCACCGTGACCTCCCACAGCAACACCTTCGTCGACGTCCTCCCCGGCGTCACCATCACTGTCCTCAAGGCGCAGTCCCCCACCGACGATCCGGTCACGGTGAGCGTCGCCCCCGACCATGAGGCGATCGCCGCGAAGGTTCAGGCGCTCTACGAGGCGGTCAACGTCGTGCTCGGGGAAATGAAGACGCAGACCGCGGCGCAGAACGGCAGCATCTCCGCGGGCACCCTCGTCGGAGACGCCGCGGTGCGCCAGCTCATTCAGGACATCCTCAGCGCGGTCTCCGGTGGCGCGGGCGAGTACGGCAGCTACAGCACCGTCGGGATCGAGCTCGACCGGTTCGGCAACCTCACCTTCAACAAGGAGAAGTTCCTCGAGGCGCTCAAGGCGGACCCGGAGCGGACCCGGAAACTCATCGAGGGGTACGACAACGTCCCCGGAGGGCGGGCGACGGAGCTCTTCGAGCCCGGCCACGACATCGCGTACGGGCTGGCGCGGAAGCTGGAGACCATCGCGCGGCGCGCCACCGAGGGAATCGCGCTACCGACCGATCCGGTCAACACCCCCAAGGAAGGCCTGATCGCCGGGCTCATCAAGCGCCGCAACGAGTTGATCGCCAGCCTCAACGAGCAGATCGACAACTGGGACCTGCGCCTGGCCGCTCGTGAGGCGGCGCTCAAGCGGCAGTTCTCCATGCTGGAGGTCTCCCTCAGCCGGCTTCAGCAGCAGTCCATGTGGCTCGCCGGCCAGATCGCCAGCCTCGCGTAGTGGACGAAGGACGTGAGCGACCGCCCATGACCATGACCAGCGACGCGTTGCGCGCCCGCTACCTCGACGACTTCATCACGACCGCACCGCCGGCGAAGCTGCTGCTCATGCTCTACGACCGGTTGGTCCTCGACCTCACCCGGGCCGAGCAGGCGCTCGCCGCAGGCAACCGGGCCGAGGCGTCCCGGCAGATCGTCCACGCGCAGGAGATCCTCCTCGAACTGCGCAGCAGCCTCGACACCTCCGCGTGGTCCGGGGCCGAGGCGCTGGCCAGCCTGTACGGCTTCCTGCTGACTGAGCTGGTCGCCGCCAACGTCGCCGGAGACGCGGCGCGGCTGGCGACCTGCCGAGGACTGATCGAACCGATTCGCGACGCGTGGCGGGAGTCCACAGCCACGGAGGCGAACACCGGATCGGCGGTGGCATGAGCAGCGACCAGGCAGCGTGGGTGGCCGCACTCGACGCGCTCGAGCGCGACGTGGCATCCATCGAGGCGATGCTGGAGACGCCGCGACACGCGGAGGAGGTCACGGAGCGGGTCGAACCATGGCAACCGCCGACCGGGCTCGGCCCGCTCCCCCCTGACCTCGTCCCCCGCGCCAAGGAGCTGCTCGCTCGCCAATCCGCCGCCGTCGAGAAGCTCACCCGCCTGATGGCGGTCAACCGACAGCAGACAGCGCTGGTGGCGCGCTTGGAGACGGGCGCCGTGCGCGGCATACCCGAATACGTCGACCGCACCGTCTAGCGATCGGCTGTCCGGACAGGAGAAGACAGCCGAAAAAAGTTCTCAACTCTCCGTTTCGACCGCCGATACGGCAAAGGGAGCACGGAACGCTCGCTTCTCGCCACGGATTGGCGGTTTTCCTGAAGTGAAGGGAGCTATCCGTGTTCGACGATGTTGCGTCGGCAGCGATTCGCGTGGCGTTGGACGGGCTGGCGATGCGCCAGCGCGCCATCGCGAAGAACATCGCGAACATCGACACCCCCGGGTATCGCGCCCGAAAGGTTCTCTTCGAAGCCGCGCTGGCTCAAGCCATCGCCGATGGACGGTCTCCGTACACGGTGCGCCCCGTCGAGGCCCGCTCGCTCGAACCGACTCGGCTCAACGGCAACAACGTCAATCTCGACCAAGAAATCCTGTCCAACATCGACACCGGCCTGCGCTACCAGCTCGCGCTGCGGGCGCTGGATAGCCGGTACGACACCCTGCGCAGCGTGATCCGGGGGCAATAGTCATGACGCTGTTTAGCGCAATCGGCATCGCGGGCACCGGTGTGACCGTGCACCGGAAATGGCTCGACGCGGTGTCGGACAACATCGCGAACATCAACAACGCCAGCCGCACCAACGCGGAAGCCTTCCGCGCGCGATACGTCATCGCGCAAGAGGCATTGGACGGCAACGGCGCCCAAGTGGGTGGAATCGTGCTCGGCCCTCAAGGGCGAATTGTCTACGAGCCCGACCACCCGCTGGCTGACGCGCAAGGCTACGTCCAATACCCGAATATCGACCTCGCCGGGCAGATGACCCAACTCATCATGGCGCAGCGCGGCTACCAGGCGAATCTCGCCGTGGTGGATCGGGCTCGGGACGCCTACCTGGCGGCGATTCAGCTCGGGAGGTCGTGATGCCCGCTCCGATTGAACCGATCAGTCCTCTCCTCCCCACACCTCCCACGCCCCCCACCCTCGAGGCGCCCGCGCGCACCGCCGGCTCCGGCGAGGACTTCGCGAGCATGCTCGCGCGCGGACTGCAGGAACTGCAGAACCTCCAGGACCGGGCGAACGACCTCGCGGTGCAGGCGGCCACCGGCACGCTCACCGACGTCCACCACTACACCATCGCCGCCACCGAAGCAGGGCTCGCGGTGCAGCTCGCCGCCGCCATTCGTAACCGGGCTATCGAAGCGTTCCAGGAAATCATGAGGTTGCAGGCCTGATGAGCAACCGGCTCCCCCGTGTCCTCCGACGCGCCCTCGACGTCTTCGCGTCGTTCACGCCAGGCCAGAAGGCCGTCACCGTCATCGCGGCCCTCGCCGTCGTCACCGGCGGCGTGCTCTTCGCCAACTGGGCGGCGCGGCCCTCGTACGCCCCACTCTTCACCAACCTCGCCGCGAGCGACGCGGCGGCCATCACCGAGAAGCTGAGCGCCAGCGGCGTGCCGTACGAGCTCGCCAATGGCGGCCAGACGATTCTCGTCCCCGATGACCAGGTCTATGACCTTCGGCTGAAGATGAGCGCCGAGGGCCTTCCCGCGGAGTCCCAATCCGGCTACTCCCTGCTGGACAAGCAGGGCATCACGACGTCGGAATTCATGCAGCACGTCGGCTACCAGCGGGCGCTCGAAGGCGAACTCAGCAAGACCATCAAGGCCATCGACGGCGTCAAGGCGGCGACGGTCCACCTCGTCATCCCGCAGAAGGACATCTTCGCCAACGACCGGTCGAAGCCCTCGGCCTCCGTGCTCGTGGTCTCCGAACCCGGCAAGCCGCTCAACCAGGGGCACGTCCAGGCGATCGTCCACCTTGTTGCCTCCAGTGTGGAGGGCCTTGAGCCCGAGGACGTGACGGTCGCGGGCTCCGACGGACGGGTGCTCTCCACCGGTGACGGCGAATCTCTCGGCGCCAACGCCGACATCCGCGCCCAGCAGACCGCCCAGTTCGAGCAGCGAATGAACACCGCCCTGCAGCGGATGCTGGACAGCGTCGTGGGCCCTGGGAACTCTGTGGTCCAAACCAGCGCCGAGCTCGACTTCGACGAAACCGAGACGAAGACCCAGCGCTACACCGCCGACCCCGACGTACCGCCGATCTCCCAGAGCACCGAGCGGGAGACGTACACGGGCACCGGCGGAATGACCGGCGGTGTGCTCGGCCCCGACAACATCCAAGTCCCGGGGGGTGGCACCGGCAACGGCGAGTACACCTCGACGAAGGAAACCCGGAACAACGCCGTCGGCACGGTGACCGAGACCCGCAAGTCGGCGCCCGGCACCATTCGGCGGCTCAGCGTCTCCGTGCTGATCAACCGAAACGCAGCGGCCGGGATCAACAACGCCGACGTGCAGCAGATGGTGGCCACGGCCGCGGGAATCGATCCCGAGCGGGGCGACCAGATCTCCGTCACCGCCATGCCGTTCGACACCACCGCCGCGGAGGAGGCCGACCGCGCCGAGCGCGAGGCAGCGGCGGCCGAGCGCCGCGAGCAGATCATCGCCTGGGCGAAGACCGGAGCGCTGGCCCTGGCCGTGCTGGTGGTGCTGTTCATGGCCTGGCGGGCGAGCCGCCGGTCCCGGCGCGCCGCCCTCTCCGAGGAGGAGCTGGCGCGGATCGAGGAGATGCAAGCCGAGCTGGAGCAGGCGCGCCTCGCCCTCACCAGCGCGGAGCCGCCGACCCAAGTCCTGGAGCCCGCCCCCGACAGCGAACCGACGCCGGAGGAGAAGCGCGAACTTCGCCGGCGCGAGCTGTCCGAGATGGTGGCCCAGCAGCCAGAGGACGTGGCGAACCTGCTGCGGACCTGGATTGCGGACCGACGGTGACCGGCGACGAGTGCGAAGGAGGTGACTGATGGCCTCGACGGCGACGCTCAGTGGGCTGCGTAAGGCCGCCATGCTCATGGTGCAGCTCGGCAAGGAAGACTCGGTGCGCTTGATGTCTCATCTGCGCGAGACCGAGGTCGAGGAGCTCACCGCGGAGATCGCGCGTCTCGGCACCGTCGACCGCGAGCAAGCGGACCAGGTGCTCGAGGAGTTCCACAACATGGCCACCACCTACCGGTACACCGGGCACCAAGGTGGCCTGGAGTACGCCCGTGACCTCCTCGAGGCGGCGCTGGGGCCGGAGGCGGCCAAGGTCATCATGGAGCGCCTCGCCGTCTCCATGACGGACGTGCCGTTCAACTTCCTCACCCACGCTGACCCACGGCAGGTCCTCTCCTACGTCCAGCACGAGCACCCGCAGATCATCGCGCTCGTCCTCGCCCACATGCCGGCTGCGCTCGCCTCGGCGATCCTGTCCGGGCTCGCGCCTGACCTCCAGGCCGACGTGGCGCATCGGATCGCCGTCATGGACCGCACCTCGCCCGAGATCATCCGCCAGGTCGAGGCCGCGCTGGAACGCAAGCTCTCCTCCGTGCTCCAGCCCAGCGAGCTGTCCCGGGTCGGCGGCCTCCAGCCACTGGTCGAGATCATCAACCGCACGGACCGCGGCACGGAGCGGCTGATCCTGGAAGGGCTCGAAGGGCGCGACCCGGAGCTGGCTGAGGAAGTCCGGCGCCGGATGTTCATGTTCGAGGACATCACGCTCCTCGAGGACCGCGCGGTGCAGCTCGTGCTCCGCCAGGTCGAGATGACCGACCTCGCCACCGCGCTCAAGGGCGTGCCGGACGCGGTGCGGGACAAGGTCACGCGCAACCTCTCGGAGCGGGCGCGCGAAAACCTCTTGGAGGAGATCGAGCTCCTCGGCCCCGTGCGGCTCCGCCTGGTCGAAGAAGCGCAGGCCAAGATCGTGCAGGTTATTCGTTCGTTGGAGCAGTCCGGACAAATCGAGATCCGCCGGAGCGGGGACGAGGATGAGTACGTCGCATAACCCGCACCGGTTCGATCCGGTGCTCCGCGGCCCACTCGCCGCGCACGCTACCCCGGCCCGCTTCGCGGCGGACCTCCGGTTCCGGCTCCCCACGCAGGCGGATCCCGCGGCGATCCAGTCGGTCCAGGAACAGGCCCGCGCCGCCGGGTACGCCGAGGGGTGGGCGCAGGGCCAGCGCGCGGCAGCCGCCGCCGCGCGGGCCGAGGCCGAGCGGGCCGCCGAGGCCCGCAAGCGAGCCGAAGCGGAGGCGGAGATGAAGCTGGCGCGCGCCCTCGAGGCGCTCGCCCGCGCCGCCGCCCAGCTCGAAGCCCGAACCGCGCCGACGATCAGCATGATGGAAGAGCTGATCATCGCGGCGGCGCTGGAACTCACCGAGGCACTCCTCGGTCGGGAACTCGCCACCGTCGACACCCGGGCGCGGGACGCCCTGCGACGCGCGCTGTCGCTCACTCCTCCCGCGGAGCCTGTCGTCGTGCGCCTCCACCCGGAGGACTACCACACCCTCCTGCGCGACGACTGGACCAACGAGTTCCACGTCGACGGACGGACCGTCCAGTTGCAGCCCGACCCCTCGTTGAGCCCAGGCGACGCGATCGCCGAGGCCGGGGCGACGACGGTGGACGCGACGCTGCCGGCGGCGTTGGCGCGCGTGAAAGAGGTGCTCGCCCAATGACCACCGCGTTGCGCAGCCGGCTCGCGGCGGCGATGCACGCCGCCCGGCCAGAGGTGCGCGGGCGCGTCACGAGCGCGGTGGGGCTGCGGGTCACCGCGGAAGGGCTCACCGCGCGGGTGGGCGATCTGGTCTACATCGGCGAGGGCGCCAACCGCGTCCCCGCCGAGGTGGTGGCGATCGACGGTGCGCGCCTCAGCTGCCTCCCCCTCGCGCCGATGGTAGGGATCGGCGCTGGCAGTCCGGTGGTCAACAGCGGTGGGCCACTGCGGATCCCCGTCGGCCCCGGGCTGCGCGGGCGAGTGCTCGACGGGCTTGGCCGCCCCATGGACGGCCGCGGGCCGCTGGTCGACTGCACCTGGGTCGACGTCACCGCCCCGGCGCCGTCCGCGCTGCATCGGCAGCGCGTCCGTGAACCGATGGCGCTCGGCGTCCGGGTGCTCGACACCCTGGTGCCGTGCGGCCGCGGCCAGCGGATCGGCATCTTCGCCGGCTCGGGGGTCGGGAAGTCGAGTCTCCTGTCGATGATCACGCGGGGTACCAACGCCGAGGTCAATGTCGTGGCGCTGGTGGGCGAACGTGGCCGCGAGGTCCGGGAGTTCCTCGAGAACGACCTCGGCCCCGACGGGCTGGCCCGTTCCGTGGTGGTCGTGGCGACCGCCGACCAGCCGCCGCTCGTGCGGCTGCGCGCGGGATTCGTGGCGACGCGGATCGCGGAGGCGTTCCGGGACGAGGGCGCGGACGTGCTGTTGATGATGGACAGCGTCACCCGAGCCGCGATGGCCCAGCGGGAGGTGGGGCTCTCCGTCGGCGAGCCACCGGCCACGCGCGGCTATCCCCCGTCCGTCTTCGCGATGCTCGCCTCGCTCATGGAGCGCGCCGGTCCGGGCCCCATCGGCAGCATCACCGGGCTGTACACCGTGCTGGTCGAGGGGGACGACCACAACGAGCCAATCGCGGACGCCGCGCGCTCCATCTTGGATGGCCACATCACATTGGACCGTCGGCTCGCCACCGCCGGGCACTTTCCCAGCGTGAACGTCCTGGAATCGGTGTCTCGCTTGGCCAATACGGTCACCACTCCGCAACAACGGGCCGCTGCCATGACCCTGCGCCGCTTGCTGGCCGCGCACCGGGATGTGCGCGAGCTCGTCGAAATCGGCGCGTACGTGTCGGGCAGCAATCCGGACGCCGATCGGGCGCTCGCGCTCTGGCCCCGTATCGAGGCGTTCCTTCGACAAGACATCAACGAGCGCAGTGATCCCGATTCCTCGTGGGCGGCGTTGTACGCGCTGCTGGAGCCACTTCACCAACCTGAGGGGCAGGAATGAACCGACTGTTTCGGCTCGGCGCGGTGCTGCGCGCGCGCCAGGCACAAGAGGACGCGGCCAAAGCCGAGGTGGTCCGGGTACGCCGGGCCGCCGCGGACGCGGCGGAGTTGGCGAGCCGCCGCGAGGCCGCGCTTCAGGAAGCCGAGGTCCCAGCCGAGGGCGTGGCTCCGTCTATCGCCGCCGCGCTCGCCGCGCGGCAAGCGCTCGCCGCTGACCTGTCACTCGCCCGCCGCCTGGTCGCCGAGCGCAGCCAGGCGGTCCACGAGCGCATGCGGGACCTCACGGAGAAGGCGCAGGCGCGGCGGGCGGTGGAGAAGCTGATCGAACGACAGATCGCCGCGGAGCGCCGCCTCGCGGCACTCGCCGAACAGCGCGCGCTCGACGACATCGCCGCGACCCGCCGACCCTCCGTCACGGTCGGCTCCGAGCAGGTGCCGGGAGGGGTGTGGTGAGCCTCATCGATCTCGTCGCCCGGGTCCAGCACATCGAACAGCAGCTGGGTATCCGGCAGCTTGACCTCCAGCCGGTCGGCACGGCATCGGTGCGCGCCATTCCCGGCAGCGCCGCCCTCTTCGCCCAAGAGCTCAGCGCGGCCCAGGCCGCCAGCGCCTCCTCGGTAACCGGGGAGGACGTGGTGGCCGCGGCCCTGCGCTACCTCGGCGTGCCGTACGTGTTCGGCGGCACCGACCCCGCCACCGGTTTGGACTGCTCGGGATTGGTGCAGCGGGTCTACCGCGACCTCGGCATCGAGCTCCCGCGGATCGCCGCTGACCAAGCTCGCATGGGCACCCCGGTGCCGAGCCTGGCGCACGCGCGCCCCGGTGACCTGCTCGCCTTCAACGACCCGGTCGATCACATCGCCATCTACATCGGCGACGGAAAGATGATCGCGGCGCCGCAACCCGGTGAGCGAGTCAAGATCCAAGACGTCTACCAGCAGCCGTCGGCGATCCGCCGGATCATCCCGGACGCCTCCCCGACCCCGGTGGGCGGCACGGCGCTGTGGCCACAGGCGGTGCGGAGCACGCTGTGGACGCAGGCGGCCGGTAGCGCGGCGGCGCTGGCCCAGATCCCGTACGGCGACCTCTTCGTCCAGGCGGGCACCCGCTATGGCGTCTCCCCGGCCCTCCTCGCCGCGGTAGCCAAAGTGGAGTCTGGCTACAACCCCCGCGCGGTGAGCCCGGCGGGCGCGCAAGGGTTGATGCAGCTCATGCCCGCCACCGCTCGGGAGCTGGGTGTCACGAATCCGTTCGATCCCGCGATGGCGATCGACGGTGCCGCCCGCCTCCTGGCCAACCTCCTGCGGGAGTTCGGCTCGCTGCCGCTCGCGCTCGCCGCGTACAACGCGGGCAGTGGCGCGGTGCGCCAGTACGGCGGCATCCCGCCCTACCCGGAGACCCAGTCATACGTCCGCAAGGTGCAGGAGGCGCTCGCCTCCCTCACCTAGGGACGCGTCTCGCTCCGCTCGACTCCCACCACCTCGGTTAGGAAAGGCACCCGGCATGACCATGCCCATGCTGCCGCCGGTGGCGGTCCGTCCGACGGCCGCACCGGCTGGCCCGACCACTCCGGCCGCCGGCGGCCCGCCCGCTGACGCGACCGTCGCCGCCGCGGACGGCGCCCCCGCCTGGACCAGTGGGGCCGCCGCACCAGCCGCCGGCGGCGCGGAGGAGACCGGCGAGAGCTTCACCGCGATCCTCGCCGCGCTCATCGCCGACGGCACATCCGCCGAGGCCCCGGCCGACTCGGCGCCCACCGGGCCCACGGACGCGAACGCGGACCCGGCCAGCGCCGCCGCGCCGGTGGGGCCCGCCCTGACCCCGGGCCCACCGGCCGTTCCCACGGTGACGGTCCCCGGTGTCGAGGACATCGCGGAGCCGGTGCCCGGCGCGGCGGTCGGTGGCAGCGGGAGCGTCCCCGCACCGACCGCCGTGACGCCCGTGGCCGAGCCGGCCGTCCCGGGAGCGGTGCCGACAGATCCGACACCCCCCACCCGCTCCGGTCTTCCCGGGACCGAGGGCGCGCTCCCCGCCGCGTCGGCGGCCCCCACCACGGGGCCGGTCGTCGACCAGGACGGCGTGGAGTCGGTGGGCGAATCCCCGCGAGTTCCCACGCCGAGCGGAGTCACCCCGGCCTCCCCCACGGCGGCGCTCCACCAGGTGGGGGCACCCCAGGTGGAGGGAACTGGACGCCCGGACACCCCGGTCGGCGTCCACGCCACCGTCCCCTCCACAGCGAGCGGCGATACGCCGGTGGCCACGCCCCCGGTGGGTCAGCCGCCGCAGCCGGTGGCCTCAGTCACCTCCGCCGCCACGGTCGACTCACCGCCCCCGCCACCAGCGCCGTCATCCCCACCCGCGTCTCCCGCGCAGCAGATCGCCCTGCACGTCACTCCGCTGCGCCGCGCGCCGAACGGGGTGCACCGGATGACCGTGCACCTCCACCCCGCGGAACTCGGCCCGGTCAGCCTGGTCGCGGAGGTCCGCGACACCGGCATCCACCTGCACCTCTCCGGGGCGACCGAAGCGGGTCGGGAAGCGCTACGCGCTGCCCTCGGCGACCTGCGGCGCGAGTTGCAGCAGGCCGGATTCGTCAACTGCTCGCTGGATCTTCGCCAGGAGACGCCGAGCGGCGGGGCGCCGTTCCGCTCCGACACCCGCACCGTCGTCGTGCCGAGTGGAGACCACGAGCCCGCCGCCCCGATCCCCGACCTCCCTCGTCCCAACGGCACCCACCACCTCGACCTGCACCTGTAAAAGGAGCTGACGACACCCATGACCAGCCCGATCTCATCCGTCGCCTCCCCATCGCTCTACGGCGTGGCGGAGCCTGCGTCCACCAGCCAGACGGTGGGCACGACCGAGTTGGGCCAGGACGCCTTCCTCAAGCTGCTCATCGCTCAGCTTCGCTACCAAGACCCCACCAACCCGGTGGACAGCACCGCGTTCCTCGCGCAGACCGCGCAGTTCACCCAGGTCGAGAAGCTCGCGCAGATCGCGCAGGACCAGCAGAGCCTGATCTACGGCCAGCTCATGCTCAGTGCGAGCAGCCTGATTGGCCGTACCGTGAGCTACCTCGGCCCCGATGACCTGCCCGTGACGGGAGTGGTCACCTCGGTGTCCTTTGTCGACGGTCTCCCGCTGCTGCGGGTCGGCACGGATGAGGTGCCGCTGTACGCCGTCACTGAGGTGCGCGCCACCGCGAGCACCACGTCCGACGACTCCCCCACCTCCACCGGAACTGACGTCTGACCGATTGCCACACACCGACCAGTACGCGACCCCACGAGAAGAAATAAGGAATCAGCGATGCTCCGTTCCCTCTACTCCAGCATCAGCGGCCTGCGCGTCCACCAGCAGATGTTGGACGTGACCGGCAACAACATCGCCAACGTCAACACCGTCGGCTTCAAGTCCAGCCAGACCACCTTCCGCGACACCCTCAGCGAGATCCTCCAAGCGGCCGGGGCCCCTGGCCCGGACGCCGGCGGTATGAACCCCGCCCAGGTGGGCCTCGGGGTCCGTCTCGACGCGATCACCACCAACTTCTCGCAGGGCGGCAGCCAGACCACCGGCCGCGGCACCGACCTCCGCATCCAAGGGGACGGCTTCTTCGTGGTCCGCGCCGGCGGCGAGCAGCTCTACACCCGCGCCGGCGCGTTCAGCTTCGACAGCCAAGGGCGTCTGGTGAACGGCGCCGGCTACATCGTTCAGGGCTGGACCGCGGTCAACGGCGTGGTGGACACGAATGGCCCGCTGCAGGACGTGGTGTTGCCGTTCAACGCCACGGTGGCGCCGCGCGCCACCACCGTGGTCCGGCTCGATGGCAATGTGCCGGACGACATCGCCACGCCGATCACCCTCTCCACGGACACCTACGACGCGCTGGGCAACCGGGTGCCGGTCACCGTGCAGATCGCTCCGGGTGTCAACCCGGGCGAGTGGGTGGTGACCGCGACCCGCGGCACGGCGACCAACTCGGCTACCTTCATCACCGGCGGCACCGGGACGTTCCCACCCGCTGCCTCGGTGACGGTGGATGGGGTCACCGTGGACCTCAGCGCGCTGACCGCCTACGCCGGCGAGAAGACCGTGCGGATCGTCGAGCAGGACGGCGCTCCGGCCGGCACACTCCAGGCGTACACCATCTCGCCGGACGGCACCATCGTCGGCGTCTTCTCCAACGGCCAGAAGGAAGTGCTCGCCCAAATCGCCTTGGCGAACTTCGCCAACCCCGCCGGTCTGGAGAAGGCGGGCGACTCGACGTACCGCACCACGCTGAACTCGGGGCTCCCCCAGATCGGCACGGCCGGCGCCGCGGGCCTCGGCAGCCTGCAGAGCGGGGTGCTGGAAAGCTCCAACGTGGACCTTGCGGCCGAGTTCACCAACCTGATCATCGCCCAGCGCGGATTCCAGGCCAACTCGCGGGTTATCACCACGTCCGACGAGCTGCTGCATGACCTCATCAACCTCAAGCGCTGAGCCGCGACGGTCGTGATCGAGGGCGGGCGGCCACTGCCGCCCGCCCTCGCCGTTCTCCTTAATCAGCCGATCCATCGGTCGATGGAGTGACGACGGGGCCACGGACGGCACCCGCCGTAGTGACGACCCAGGGACGGATAGCGTGATACTCGTAACGCGCCTCAACGGTGCCGCGTTCGCTTTGAACCCGGACCTGGTCGAGCGTGCCGATTGCACGCCCGACACCGTCATCACCCTCGTCGACGGCAAGAAGTACGTCATTGCCGAGTCGGTGCCGACCTTCATCGAGCTGGTTCGGCGATACCGCGCCTCTGTCATCGCCGAAGCACACCGCATGGAGGTCGAGTCCGCCGTGGCCAACGAACCCACTGACACGGAAGAACGGAACGCCACGATCCTGCGGCTGCACCGGAAGGAACGCTGATGGATCTTGCCGCGATTATCGGTCTGGTGGTCGCCTTCGGGGCGATCCTCACCGCGCAGATCTTGGAGGGTGGCTCGCCCCTGTCGATCCTCCTCCCCGCGCCCTTGATCCTCGTCTTCCTGGGCAGCTTCGGGGCGGCACTCGCCGGCGGTGTGCTCAAAGACGGCGTCAGCTTCTTCCCTCAGATCAAGCGGGCGCTGACCGCGAAGGTGCCCCCACCGACGGAGTTGGTCGACATCGTGGTCCGCCTCGCGGAGCGGGCGCGCCGGGAAGGGCTACTGGCGCTTGAGGACACCGTCAAGGAGGTTGACGACAACTTCCTCAAGCGCGGCCTCCAGCTCGCGATCGACGGAACCGACCCCGATGAGCTGGGCGAGATCCTCTACGCCGAGGTGAACGCAAAGCGGAAGGCCGACCAGGCCGCAGAGCGGATCTTCGAATCGATGGGCGGGTACGCCCCGACCATCGGCATCATCGGGACGGTCATGGGCCTCGTCCACGCCCTGGAGAACCTCGAAGACCCGGCCCAACTCGGCCACGCTATCGCGGGCGCGTTCGTCGCCACGCTCTGGGGCGTGATGTCCGCCAACGCGATCTGGCTCCCTCTGGCGAGTCGGCTGCGGCGCATCAGCGAGCTGGAATGCGAGCAGATGGAGCTCGCGATTGAAGGCGTCCTGGCGATCCAAGCGGGCGCCAACCCCCGTCTGATCGCGCAGAAGCTGCGCAGCCTGCTGCCGCCGGACGTGGCGCAGGGCAACGAGGCCAAGAGCACCAAGAAGGCGGCGTGAGGTGTCGGTGAAGAAGCGGCGTCAGGCACAGAGCGCGGCATCAGCGGATTCGCACACCAAGCACGACCGCTGGATGATCTCGTACGCGGACATGCTCACGCTGCTCTTCGTGCTCTTCGTCGTGCTGTTCGCGATGAGCAACCTGGACAAGGCCAAATACGAGCGGCTGGCGGCCGCTCTGGCGAGCAGCTTCGGCTCCCGGAGCCCGGTCTTCACCGGTCAGCCCACGACGCTCAGCGGCGCGGGCAGCGACCTCACCCTCGTCTCCAGCGACGCCGGTATCGCGCCCGACCTCGCTGAGACGGTCCGGCGCAGCATGGACCTCCCGAGCGAGGCGAGGCAGCGGGTCGCCACAGTGGGCAGCGACACGAAGCGCGCCCCGGCGAACGCCCGTGAGGTCGTGCTCGAGGTCCGGAACTTCCGCGACATCCAGCGGAGGATCACGTCGGCGCTCAAGCGTGCCGGCCTGGAGGACAACGTCCGCTTCGCCATCGACCAACGAGGTCTGATCGTCACGGTGGTGACCAGCGACATCGTGTTCGAAGGCGACCGGGCCGACTTGCTTCCCGCCGGACGCACGATCCTCGACGCGATCGTGCCGGTGCTCCGCCCGCTGCCCAACTCCATCCAAGTGGACGGGCACACCAACCAGCTTCCGGTTCCGACCCGCTACTACCCCACCGAGTGGGAGCTCTCCACCGCCCGCGCCTCCACCGTGGTGCGCTACCTCGCCAGCCACGGCATTGAGCGGGAGCGGCTCTCTGCCGCCGGCTACGCGGACACCCGGCCGCTGATCCCGCCGGAGGATCCCCGCTCGGTGACCATGAACCGCCGGGTCGACATCGTCGTGCTGTCGACCCTGCCACCCGAAAAGCGCGCGCTGCTGCCTTCGGCAGCCGGCTGAACCGCGCCACCTTTGCCCGACCGACCAACACGAGGTACCGATGAGCAAGACGGACATTGACGCGACAGTCGAGCAGCCGAAGAAGAAAAAGGTCCGACGCCTCCTGCTCCTCATCGTCGCCGCGTTCATGCTCGTCGGCGCGGGAGTCTCCGGCTACGTCATGCTCTCCGACCCGCTCCGGGACTCCAAGCCGACCGGGCCTGAGCCCGGACCCGTCGTCACCATGGACGCGGTGACCGTCAACCTCGCCAACGGCCACTACCTGAAGATGCGGCTGGCGCTCCAGACGACGAAGGACGCGAGCTCAGACTTCAACGGCGCGAAGGCCTTGGACCTCGCGATCTCGAAGTACACGGACATGCCGATGGAGCAGCTCTCCTCGGCCGCGGGACGGGCGAAGGCCAAGGCCGAGCTGCTCGATCAGATCAAGAAGGCCTACGACGGCGAGGTCATGGACATCTACTTCATGGAGTTCGTCATGCAGTAGCGCGGTGGCCCGCCGCTGAGCCCGTGGAGGTTTTTCTCCGCCGGGTTTCCTCATACCTGCCCGGAATTTGCCGATGAACACGACGTGATCAAGTCCCCAGCCACGGTCTCGACCTCCCGTGCCCGGGGCCCCATGGGACGCCGGGCCGGGGGCGGTGGGCCACACCCCTACGACTTCCGTAGGCCGATCAAACTCTCCCGTGAGCACGTCCGGACACTTCAGATCGCGTTCGAGACCTACGCCCGCAGCGGCAGCACCCTGCTGACCAGCCGCCTGCGGACCGTCTCCCACCTCAACCTGATCGCGATCGAACAGCTCACGTACGAGGAGTACATCTCCGCCCTCAACAACCCGACGGTCCTGGCCTCGGTGACCCTCGAGCCGCTCGCGGGGACGACGCTGTTCGAACTGTCCCTGACGACGGCGATGGCGGCGATCGACCACATGCTGGGGGGCCCCGGAGGCCCGCAGCCGGAGCGGCCGCTCACCGACATCGAGCTGCCCCTGCTGCGCGGCCTGCTCGAACGGCTCCTCGACGAGCTCCGGTACGCCTTCGAGCAACTCGTGGACGTCCAGCCGAAGCTCGGCGTCATCGAATACAACCCCCAGTTCGTCCGCAGCCACTCCCCTGGGGACGCGGTCGTCGTCGCCTCCTTCGAACTGAAGATCGGGCAGGAGGAGTGCGTCTCGACCATCTGCATTCCGTTCAGCTCGATCCTGCCCGTGCTCAAAGCCGAAGGCGCGGCCACGCAGCTTTCGGCCGACGAGCTCGCCGCCCGGCAAGCCGCGCGACGGAAGATCACCGCCGGGCTTTACTCGGCCCCGCTCGATGTGGCAGTGCGGTTCGAGCCGATCCGGATGCGCACCGAGGACATCGTCCACCTTCGCCCCGGTGACGTCGTGCCGCTCGGCCATCCGGTCAATCGGCCACTGGCAGTCACCGTCAACGACACCGTCTTCGCCTGGGCCGTACCCGGAAACCAGGGACGGCGACTGGCCTGCCTCATCGTGCCCTCACCAACGGAGGAAAAGACCGAATGACGTCCCCTACCCTCGCGGAGAACCAGCTCGATCTCGTCCGGGCCGCCGCGCGCGCGGCGCTCGCCGTCCTGCCGACCAGCGAGGTTCTCCAACCCGCAGATCCTCAGACCGACATCCCCTCGCCGCTGCCCGCGGGGCAGGCGGTCACCGCCCGGTTCACCGGTGCCGCCACGGGCGAAGTGGTCATCGTCGTCGGACAGGATCTCGCCAACGCCCTCAAGGAAAGCCCGCTCGGTGAGCTCGACCTCACCGCCGCGATTCGCCCCGCTCTGGAGGCCGCGGCCGGCACGTTCGGGCCGGTGCTCCTCGACCCCGGCCTGATCATGGAGCCCGCGGTCGCGCTCAGCGCGATCACCTCCAAAGGGGGCACCGCCATCGTGCCGTTCGTCAACGGCGAGCAGATCCGCGGACTCGTGGCGCTGCGGCTGGAGCCGTGGCCCGGTGCCCAGACCGCGCCCCACGCCGCCGAGACACCGGCCGCGCCCAAGCCCGCCGCGCCGCGCGCCGGGTTGGAGCTGCTGCACGACGTCGAGATGGAGGTCTCCGCGGAGCTCGGCCGCACCCGCATGAGCGTGCGCGAACTCCTCTCCCTCGTGCCCGGCGCGATCATCGAGTTGGACCGCGCCGCCGGTACGCCCGCCGACTTGCTCGTCAACGGCCGGCTCATCGCCCGAGGCGAGGTTGTCGTCATCGACGAGAACTTCGGCCTGCGGATCACCGAGCTGGTAGCGCCGAACAACGAGCACGCCTAGGGGCAGGCGTGGCGGAACTCCTTCTGCGGATCACCCTCTCGCTCCTCATCGTCCTCGGCCTCATGTGGGGTATGGCGCGGCTCGCCCGCCGTCCCCTCGGTGGCCGAGGCGGTGGTGTGCTCACGGTCCTGGCCCGGCAGCAGCTCTCCCGAGGCTCGGCGGTCGCGGTGCTCCGTGTCGTCGACCGGGCGCTCGTCGTCGGGGTCACGGACCACCAGGTGACGCTTCTGGCCGAGGCCGACCTCGCCACCGTCGAACGCCAGCTCGCCGAACCCGCCGCGCGGGCCCCGGTCACGCTGACCGACTCCGACGGTGCCGACTCGACGCTGGTCACCGCCGACACGCCCGGCCGGAGGGGGAAGCTCGACGGCTCGCTCCTCTCCCCCGCCACCTGGTCACGACTGATCGAGGCGCTGCGGGAACGGACGGTGCGGCGATGACCGGACAGCTTGTGGCGACCGTGCTAGCAGCCCCAGCCGACCCGGAGGGCACGATCACGGTCAATGTGGGTGGGCAGCCGAGCAGCGCGATCGTCATCCTGCTCGGGCTCACCGTGCTCTCCGTGGCCCCCGCGCTGCTGCTGCTGTGCACGAGCTTCACCAAGATCTTCGTGGTCCTGAGCATCACGCGAAACGCGCTCGGGTTGAACGCAGTGCCCCCGAATCAGGTGCTCGCCGGACTGGCGCTGTTCCTGAGTCTGTTCATCATGGGGCCGGTGGTCGCGGATATGAATTCCGAGGGCATTCAGCCCTGGCTCCGCGGGGAAAAAACCCAAGCGGAGGCGTTCCGCGACGGCGTCCAGCCGCTGCGGGAATTCATGCTCGACCACACCCGGCGGGACGAAATTGCGCTGTTGACCAGAGCGGCGAACGATCCCCAGCCCGAGACCCCCGACGACGTACCGCTCACCACGCTGGTGCCGGCGTTCGTCCTCTCGGAGCTCCGCGCCGCGTTCATCATCGGCTTCGTCATATTCGTGCCGTTCTTAATCATCGACATGGTGGTAGCCGCGTCACTCATGTCGCTCGGCATGTTCATGCTTCCGCCGGTGATGGTGTCTCTCCCGTTCAAACTGTTGCTCTTCGTTCTGGTCAATGGCTGGGCGCTCATCGTCACCGCCCTGGTCGGCAGCTATTGACGGCCCGGCCTTTTCGTCCCTCCCTCTCTCGCTCGAAGGTGCCTGACAGATGACCGACACCCAGGTTCTCGAGATCGCGCTTCAGGCCATGAGCATGGCGGCCAAGCTCGGTGCCCCGATCCTGCTGACCGCCTTGCTCGTGGGTTTCGGGGTCTCGCTCTTCCAGTCGGTGACCCAAATCCAGGAAGCCACCCTCACCTTCGTCCCGAAGGCCGTCGGGATCGCCGTCGCGCTGTTGCTCAGCGGAAATTGGATGCTGCACGAGTTGATCACCTTCACCACCAACCTGTTCGACAAGATCCCGAGCCTGTTGGGTACCGCGTAACCGATGTCGTGGCAGGTTCCCACCGTCCACCTGCTCACCCTGCTCCTGGCCACGCTTCGGGCGTCGGCCTGGATCGTGTTCTGCCCACCGTTCCAGAGCCGCGCGATCCCGGGCACGGTCAGGGCGCTGCTCGCGCTCTCCCTGGCGCTCCTCGTCACGCCGGATCTCCTCGAGCAGACGCCTCCCCTGACCGTGCCGGACTTCCTGGTCAGCGCGGTCGAGCAGATCGTGGTCGGGGTGGCGCTGGGATTCATCACCGCGCTGTTCTTCGCGGCGATCCAAGTGGCCGGCGACCTCATCGACCTGTTCGGCGGGTACTCGCTGGCGTTCTCCTTCGACCCGCTCACCATCAACTCCAGCTCGGTGTTCGGTCGCTTCTACTCCCTGATCGCGACCACCCTGCTCTTCGCCAGCGACGGTCATCAGCTCGTGGTACGCGGCTTCCTCCAGTCCTACGAGACCCTGCCGCTGGACGGGACGCTGTCGATGGCCACCGTGGGCCGGCTGCTGACCGACGGGATCGGCGAGATGTTCCTCATTGGACTGCAAATCGCCGGTCCACTGATCGCCGTCCTGTTCCTCACCGACATCGCGCTCGGCCTGCTCAACCGGGTCGCCCCCGCGCTCCAGGCGTTCGTGCTCGGCTTCCCCGCCAAGATCTTCTTGACCCTCGCACTCGCCGGCACCGCCATCGCGGTGCTGCCGTACGCGCTTGACAAGTTGGTGTCCATCGCGGTCCGCGCGGTCGTGGGGGTGGCTGGCGGGTGAGCGAGAGGACCGAACAACCGACCCCGCGGAAACGGCGCGAGGCCCGGCGCGAAGGGCACGTCGCCCGGACGCCGGATATCGGGGCGTGGCTGGGGATGCTCGCGGCCAGCATCCTGGTGCCGATGACCGTCCGCTCGACCACGGACCACGCCCGTGGCGTCCTCGAGCAGGTCCCGTCGATCATCGAAAACCCCGACATCAACTTGGCGCTCGGGCTGTTGCGCACGGCGCTGACCGGCGCCGCCTTCGCGGTGGCCCCGCTCGCGGTCGGGCTCATGGTGCTCGGCATCGCCGCCGCCGGCGCGCAGGGCGGCATCCACGTGGCGACCAAGCTCTTCATTCCACGGTTCTCTCGGCTCAACCCGCTGCACGGCGTCAAGCGGATCTTCGGGCCGCGCGCGTGGTGGGAGGCGCTCAAAGCGCTGCTGAAGACCGCGGTGCTCGCCGGCGTCCTCTACCTGACCGTCAAGGACTTGGTACCGATGCTGCTCGGCGCGGGCCAGATTCCGCTCAGCAGCCTCTTGGGCGCGGTCAGCGACGCCACCATCACCCTGATGCGCAGCGCGGCGATCGCCGGTCTCGTCATGGCCGCCGCCGACTACGCCGTCGTGCGCCGGCGAACGATGAAGCAGATTCGCATGACCCGGCAGGAGGTCAAGGATGAGTACAAGCGCACGGAAGGCGACCCGCTGATCAAGAGCCAGATCCGGTCCCGGCAGCTGGCGATGACCCGCAACCGGATGATCGCCGCGCTACCCAAAGCCGACGTCGTCGTGGTCAACCCGACGCACATCGCGGTTGCTCTCCAGTACGAACCCGATAAGGGCGCGCCGCGGGTCATCGCCAAGGGCGCGGGCGTCATCGCGAAACGCATCAGGGAGGTGGCGACGGAACACCGCGTTCCCTTGGTGGAGGACGTCCCGCTCGCGCGGGCATTGCACGCCAGCTGCGAGGTGGGCGACGAAATTCCACCTGAGCTCTACGGCGCGGTGGCGAAAGTGCTGGCGTTCGTCATGCGCCTCAAGGCGCGCGGCTCGGCGGCGGGATTGCACCGGTTCGCGGAGTCGACGCTCAGCGACGCCCCGACCGCGCGCTAAATCCGCCCGCCGCAGTCAAAAGTTCTCAGTTTGTCGTCGTGGCCTCCGATAGGGAGGTGCCAGGACGGCAGTCGGTAGGGCATGGAGTGGCCCCGAATAGCCCCACCCGTGGAAGGTGCCGTGAACCCTCGGCGACTCGGACAACTCGTCGTACCCGTCGGCGTCATATTGATCATCGTCATGATGGTCGTGCCGATGCCGACGCTGTTGTTGGACATTCTCATCGCCCTGAACATCACCGCGGCGTTGCTCATCTTGCTGGTGAGCATGTTCGTCCGGCGGCCGCTGGATTTCTCCATCTTCCCCGCGGTGCTGCTCATCGCCACCCTGTTCCGGCTCGCCCTGAACATCAGCGCGACGCGGCTTGTCCTGCTCGACGGCTTCGCCGGCAACGTCATCGACGCCTTTGGGCACTTCGTCGTCGGCAACTCCCTCGTCGTCGGCCTCGTGATCTTCCTGATCTTGATCATCGTGCAGATCGTGGTGGTCACGAAGGGTGCCGAGCGCGTCGCCGAGGTCGGAGCCCGGTTCACCCTCGACGCGATGCCCGGTAAGCAGATGGCCATCGACGCCGACCTGAACGCCGGGCTGATCGACGAGGCCGAGGCGCGCCGCCGGCGCAAGGAAGTCGCCGCCGAAGCGGACTTCTACGGCGCGATGGACGGTGCGTCGAAGTTCGTCAAGGGCGACGCGATCGCCGCGGTGATCATCGCGCTAGTCAACCTGATCGGTGGCTTCATCGTCGGGATGCTCCAGCGCGGCATGTCGGCCTCCGAAGCCATCGACACCTACAGCCTGCTCACCGTCGGCGACGGCTTGGTGTCGCAGATCCCCGCCCTGTTGCTGTCGGTGGCCACCGGTCTGATCGTGACTCGGGCCGCCACCGACCAGGACATGGGCAGCGACGTCACGAAGCAGATCGGCCAACACAAGCGCGCGGTGCAAATCGGGGGCGTCGCGGCGCTCGCCATGTGCCTCGTGCCCGGGCTGCCGAAGCTGCCGTTCCTCCTCATCGGCGGCGGCGTGCTCCTCCTCGCGCAGCGTCTCCCCGCGGTCCAGGCCGCGCCGGCGGAGGAGCCCAAGCCCCCGGCCGGTCCACCCCCAGACTCCCCCGAGGCGCTCATGGGCGAGATGCGGGTCGACCCGCTGGAGCTCGCGCTCGCCCCCGACCTCGTCGACCTGGTCGACTCGGCCAGCGGCGACCTGCTGGACCGAGTCCGCGCGCTACGGCGCAAGCTCGCGCTGGAGCTCGGCATCGTCATGCCGCCGGTACGCACCCACGACGACCTCGACCTGCCGCTGTCGACGTACGTCATCCGGATCAGTGGCGTCGAGGTGGCCCGTGGGCAGGCGCCACCCGGCACGGTCCTCGCCATCGGCGACAACCTCCAGGCGCTGCCGGGCCGGACCGACAAGGAACCCGTCTTCGGTCTGGCCGCCAAGTGGGTCCCGGCGGAGTTGCAGTACCAGGCGGAGATGACCGGGGCCACGGTCGTCGACCGCGCCTCCGTGATCATCACGCACCTCGCCGAAGTGGTCCGCACCAACGCCAGCCGCCTGCTGAGTCGGGAGGACGTCCGGGCCCTCACGGACATGGTCAAGCGGACCCACCCGGTGGTGGTCGAGGAGCTCACCCCGGCGCTGCTCAGCCTCGGCCAGATTCAGCGGGTCCTCCAGGCATTGCTGGACGAAGGGGTCCCGATTCGCGACCTGGTCCGGATCTTCGAGGCGCTCTCCTTGCGCGCGAAGGTCTCGACGGATGTGGACGGACTGGTCGAGGCGGCGCGCACCGCGATCGGGCCGGCGATCGCCGCGCAGCATAGCAGCCGCGGCGTACTCCCGGTGCTCACACTCGACCCTCAGCTCGAACAGTCCCTTCTGGAATCGCTGCGACCGGCGGAGGCCGGCGCCTACCTGGCACTCGACGGCGCTCGGGCGGAAGCCCTCGTCAACGAGATCGCCACCAAGGTCGAGGCGGCCGAGCAGTCCGGCACCCAGCCCGTCGTCGTCTGCTCCCCCGCCCTTCGAGCCCCACTCAGCCGGCTGCTGAGGGCGGGCAACCGCAAGGTGCCGGTGCTGTCCTACCAGGAAATCTCCGGTTCCGTGTCGCGTGTCGAAACGTTAGGAGTGGTCAACGGTGCCTACGCGGGTGCTGCTTGAGGGTCCGGAGATCGAGCCGCTGCTCGCCAAAGTGCGTGAGCAGTACGGGCCGGGAGCCCGGATCATCAGCGCGCAGAAGGTCCGCGTCGGTGGTGTCGGCGGCTTCTTCGCCCGGGAGCGCTACGAACTGTCGGTCGAGGTGCCGGACGACCCGCCGACCGCGCTCCCCTCGCCCTCGCTGGCCGCCGAGCGGTCCCCGGATCGGGAATCCTCCTCGCCCCGGTCCCTCAACGACTTGCTCACCATGGCAGAGGAGGCTGAGCACAAGCTCGCGACGGTTGGCTCGAGCGAGGCGACGAACCGGGTGTCCCCACCCCCGACGCCCACCGCCACCTCCGCCACTCCCGGGTCCCCCGGCACATCGTTCTCCGCGGCGACGACCGCGGCCCGGCCGACGGTCGCCACCCCGTCGGCGCCGTCCGCGTCGCCATCGTCCGCGGGCGCTCCGGCGAGCGCGTCGCCGCGTCCGGTCGCGTCCCCCTGGGCATCCCTCGGGTCCACGCGCACGCCCTCGACTTCGGCCACACCGGCGACGTCGTCCGCCTCAGCTCCCACGGCACCCACCCCACCCTCCGCCGCCACGGCCTCCGGGGCATCGGCCGCCACACCGTGGACTCCCCCACGCCCGACCCCCACGGGCTTGCCGCGCGGCTTCTCCCTCATCGACCCGTCCACACTGGCCACCGCGACGCCGACCCGGTCGTCCACGCCCACAGCCGAGTCCGCCACACCGGAGCCAGCCCGGCAGCCGACGCCCGCCCCGTCGACTTCCTCGTCGACGGCACGCTCCTTTGGGCAGGTGATGGCCGAGGTCGGCGGGGTCTCCACGAGCCTGGCGGTGCGTTCCCAGGAGACCCACGCGGTCGCCGAGAGCCCGCGACACGCGGCCACCGAGTCCTCGGGGACGCGAGTCGCCGCGCCCAGTGCCCCGGTCGCCACCCGACTCATCGACCTCGGCGTGCCGCGGCCGCTGGCGAACCGGGTCACCGGCACGGACGTCTTCGGCGAGGTCCTCGCCGCACTGCGCACGATGCCCCCGCCCCCACGCCCACCGCGCGGCGCCGGGGAGGTACTCGTGATCGCCGGCGAGATGACGTACGCCATGCCGATCGCCCAGACCGTCGCGCGGTCGCTCCACCTCGACCCCAACCGGATCCTCCTCGCCGGCCCGAGCATCGCGGGCACGGGCCTGCCCGCGTCGCGCCGCATCTCCGGCCCGGCCGAGGCGGAGCGGCGGGCCCGTCACCTCCACCGCTCCGATGTGCCACACGTCGTGGTGGTGGACGCCCCGGTGACCGCCGGCGATGACGGGTGGGTGCGATCCATCGCCGACGCGCTGGACGCGACGGCGCTCTGGGCGGCGGTGGACGCCACACGCAAGCTCGCCGACACGGCCCGCCACCTGAGCACGATGGGTCGGGTGGACGCCCTCGCGGTCTACGCCGCCGCGGTCTGCTCGGATCCCGCTGGGGTGCTCGCGCTGAACGTTCCGGTCGCGCTGCTGGATGGCCGTCCCGCCACTCCGGCCGCCTGGGCGGCGCTGCTCGCGGAACGCCTGCACACCCTGCCGACTCCCGCCGCGTGAAGGTAGAGAGGTTGACGCGTGATTCGACCGTCTGTGCTGTGGCTCGCCGCCGCGATGGCCGCGCCCGCGCTGTGGCGGGCCTTCGTCTCCCAGACCCTCGACGTCCCCAGCGCCCTGCTGCGCTTCCTCATCGCCGTGCCCATCGCGGCCGTCCTGGTCGCCATGTTCCGCTTCGTCGTCGACAACTACCGCCGCCAAGCGGAGGAGGACGGCGAGGACGTCGGGGACGCCGAGCCGACGGCCACGCCGGTCGGCGCGGACGCCGCGGCCTCGGACGTCTCCGCGCCGTCGGCGGCGTCGACCACCGCGGCCGCGAGTGTCGCCACATCCCCGGCCTCCTCAGCGACGCCGCCAGCGCCCTGACGGGCACGCCGCCCCGAACTCGACGCGCCAGCGGCCGAAAAGGCGCATCAGGTCTCCGGCGAAGCGGAGACCTGATGCTGGCCTTCGGTACGGAGCGGACGTGTTAGACGCGCTTGAGGTGCGTGATAAACGCTCGCCAGGCGGACGGAGCAAAGGCGAGCACCGGGCCGGTGGGGTCTTTGCTGTCCCGCACCCCCACCACACCCGGGAGGTTGTCCGCGACCTCGACGCAGTTGCCCAATCCCTGACTGCGGCTGGCCTTCCGCCACTGCGCACCAGAGAACTCACGCATCGAGACTCTCCTTCATCATCGCCGTGACGAGTTCGTGTGATTCCGCCTCAGTGAGGGCGAGCCGACACATCGCGGCCCACGCCTCGGCGTACGCCCGGATCTCTTTTGGCCGGTCGAGATAGTGCGCGCCGGTGAGGTCTTCGCTGTAGACGGTGGTGGGTTCAGCGGGGCGTGTGCCCATCGAGGGGAAATCCAGAATGACGAATGCTCCCGCCACCGAGGCGCGATGGGGCCACCGGTCGGAGGGGATGATCCGCACCGACATCCCAGATTCCATGGCGGTGATGAGGTGCTGGAGCTGGTCTCGCCACCCCTCGGCGTCGAGAATCGGCCGACGCAACACCATCTCGTCGAGGATGACCTCGAGCTTGGGCGGCCGAGGCCGGCGCCGCGTCAGGATCTTCTGACGTTCAAGCCGGAGCGCCACCGCCTGGTCCACCTGGGTCTCGCTCATATCCGGGGCGGTCCGGGTGACCACCGCCGCGTACTCCCGGGTTTGGAGCAATCCCGGCACCACCGTGGGTTCGTAGTGCCGAAGCCGGCTGGCGACCGCCTCCATCCCGACGTAGAGCTCGAACCAGGACGGAATGACGTCGCCGTACGCGTGCCACCAGCCACGGGACTTCGACTCTTTCGCCAGGGCGATGAGCGCCTGGGTTTGCTCGGCGGACACGCCATACACGTTGCACATGGCGATGACGTCGTGCGTCCGCACCACGTTTTGCCCGCCTTCGATGCGGTACATCTTGGCCCGAGACCACTCCAGCTCGGCAGCAGCGGCCTCCAGGCTGATACCCGCCTTTTCGCGAGCCTGTTTCAAATATCGCCCAAGCTGGCGGCGCTGCACCGTGGATCCGCTCTCGGCCACACGCCTTCCCTTCTGAACATTTTTCAGGATTGTGAGATGGCGTGACCTCACAACACCCGTTCAGAACTGCCGACAGGCAACACAATTACCGAACGCCTCAGCCAGTGTCAATACAGCGATGGAAATATCAGCACCGGCATCGCAGTGATCACGCGAAGAAAAGAATCTCTGCCACGAAAATCAGAAAGAGATTCTGGTTCTCGTGGCGCCCTCGCTGGCCGCGCCGGCGTTCGCCGCGCCCGTCGGCACGCCCCGCCGGAGGCCGCTACCGCGAGAACTCCGACAACAGCAGCGTCATCGGCGCGATCTTTGGGTTGTCCGGGTCGGGGAACTCGCCATCGTCCCGACGCTGAATGAACTCAGCGAGCTCCATGCCGAGCAGACGACGGCATTCGGCCTGGAGGTATTCGTCCTTCTCGTCCTCGGTGAGTTCCACGGTATCGAGATCGTCAGCGTCACGAGGCACATCCATCGCACCACTCCTTGAGGCGGTGCGCATAACGGTATCGACTCTCCGCCACCTCCGGGTGCCCGCCGTATTGATATCACCCCATATGGACGGAATTTTCCCCGATCACTGCGTCATGGGAATGAGGCGCCGCCAATTCGAAAGCAATTCACATTATGCGGCGAACGACACGCCACACCGCCCCCGCTTCGCGGCGTACATCGCCGCATCCGCCGTCCGGATCAATTCGTCCGGCTGCCGATAGCGTGCGGCGTTGGCGTCCACCAGCGTCACCCCGATCGACGGGGTCACTCGCACGGTCGTGCCCGCCACGACAATCGGCTCACCGATGGAGGCGATCAGTCGCCGGCTCAAGTCCTCCGCGCTCCACTTGTCGGCCACCTGCTCGGCCACGACCACGAACTCGTCCCCACCGAGCCGCGCCGCCACGTCGTGCCGCCGCACCGAGGCCCACAGGCGTTCGGCGATGACCCGCAGCACCTCATCGCCAGCCTCGTGCCCGAGATCGTCGTTGATCTTCTTGAACCCATCGAGGTCGAGGAAGAGCACGGCGAGCAGACCGGCCCCCGCCGCGCAGCGCTTGAGCGTCTGTTCAAGGTGATCGATGAGGAAGCGGCGATTCGGCAGCCCGGTGAGCGCGTCGTGCAACGCCAGCTGCGCCTCCCGGCGCTGTTGCGTGACATCCCGGTTGATCGCGATCGCCCCGGTGAGCTGCCCCGCGGCGTCGAACGTCGCGGTCATCGAGCAGAGCAGCTGCACCTCCTCGCCGTCGGCGCGACGTTGGCGCAGCTCCCCGCGCCACACCCCGGTGCGCACCAATTCCGCGCGCAGCTGCTCCCGGGTCACCGGTTCACCGTCGACGCTGATGTACCGGGTCGCCAGCAGCGCTTGGACGTCGCACCCCAGCGCCTCCGCGGCCGAGTAGAGGTACACCCGCTCGGCGGAGCTATTCCAGTTGATAATCCGGTCCTCGCCGTCCCAGGCGATGATCACGTCGGAGACCTGGTCAACGATCTCCGCCTGCCGCCGCATGTCGTCGAGCGCCGCGGTGGAGTACGCCAGGCGGTCAACTGCGACGATCGCGGCGGTCGTGGTGTCGGCGACGGCCTGGAGGAACTCCACCTCGTCATCGGTGTACGTGGGGCGACCGGCGTCCCGGAACGCGATGACCGCGCCCTGGACCGTGCTATCCCCGGCGAGCGGCACCACCGCCACCGCGCCGAGCCCGCTCAGCGCGTTCCACGGCGCGCTGGCCAACTCCGCGGTGTCGAGGTGCGCGGCGATATCCGCCGGCCCGAGGACCGCGGGAACGCCCGCCTCGACGACCGCCCACAGCAGGTCCGCCCCCCACGTCCCCTCGACCAATTCGCCCCCGTGCTGCAGGCGCCGCTCGGCCTGGGCATCGCGATGGGCGGCCGCCGCCCGAATCAGCCGGTGATCGTCCGGAGCGGCGATCCACACCGAGCACCCATCGCCGATGACGTCCGCGACCGCGCGGACCGCGCGCGCCGCGACTCGAGGCCGTTCGACGGTCCCGCTCATCAGGGTTCGGGCGATGTCCACGACAGCCTGGAGCCGTCGCGCCTCAAGCGGCCTCGCCGTCATCCCCATCCTCCAACAGCGAAGACCTGAACGGGAAGCCCGACCACGAGGGCACCCGCGTCGGTCGCCTCGCACGGATTACACCCTCAGTGATCGGCTAAACAGCAGCGCACATGAGGGGCCGGCCACCTTTCCGCAAGGGAAAACGCGGGCATGGGGGCCACGGCGGCCGCCGGAGGGCGACGGAGACGGTCAGGCGACGTTCGCCGCGCCGAGCACCGTCTTGAGGTCGGCCATGAGCGCGGTGCTGGTCGCCACCCGCATGTCCTTGAGCCGCAGCAGGTGCACACGGCTGCCCTGGAGCCGCACGTGCACCTCGGTGTCGCCGGGATGGCGGGTCAGGACCTCCTTGAGGCTCTCGATGAGCGGCGGGGTGCACCGCGCGACCGGCACGGTCAGGGTGACCGGCTTTGGCCCGACGGTAAGGTCGGGCACACTCACGTCGATCGCCATGACGCGCGCCGTCTCGTCGCGCCGCTCCACCCGGCCCTTGACGACCACGATCGCGTCTTCGGCGACGTACTGGCTGACCAGCTCGTAGGTGTTCGGGAAGAACAGCACCTCGACCGCGCCGGCGAGGTCCTCCAAGGTCGCCGAGGCCCAGACCTTCCCCTGCTTCGTCACGCGGCGCTGGACGCCGGAGAGGATGCCTGCGAGCGTGACCACGGCGCCGTCCGGGACGTCTCCCTCCTCCGCCAGCGAGGCGATGCTGGTGTCGGCCGCCGCGGCGAGCACCTTCTCCAACCCGAAGAGCGGGTGGTCGGAGACGTAGAGACCGAGCATCTCCCGCTCGAAGGCCAGCTTGTCGCGCTTGTCCCACTCGTCGGTGCCGATCGGCGGCATCGCCACCGTCGAGGTCGTCGCCGCTTCCGCCCCGAAGCCCGCGCCGAACAGGTCGAACTGCCCCGCCGCCTCGTTGCGCTTGACCTCGGCGTACGCGTCGATCGCCTCGGCGTGTACGGCGAGCAACCCCTTGCGGGTGTGCCCGAGGGAGTCGAACGCCCCGGCCTTGATCAAGGATTCGATGGTCTTCTTGTTGCAGACGACCGGGTCGACCTTGGCGAGGAAGTCGTAGAAGTCCTTGTACGGCCCCTTCTCCTTGCGGCACCGGACGATCGCCTCGACGACGTTCGCGCCGACGTTGCGGATCGCGGCGAGCCCGAACCGGATGTCGGAGCCGACCGGGGTGAACGGCCCCTCGGAGGTGTTGATGTCCGGCGGGAGGACCTGGATGCCCATGCGCCGGCACTCAGCCAGGTACACCGCCATCTTGTCCTTGTCATCGCCCACCGACGTGAGCAGGGCGGCCATGTACTCGGCGGGGTAGTTGGCCTTGAGGTAGGCGGTCCAGTAGGACACCAGGCCATACCCGGCGGTGTGCGCCTTGTTGAAGGCGTAGTCGGCGAAGGGAACGAGGATGTCCCACAGCTTCTGGATCGCCTCGTCGGAGTAGCCGTTCTTGCGCATCCCGTCGCGGAACGGCACGAACTCCTTGTCCAGGACCTCCTTCTTCTTCTTCCCCATCGCCCGGCGCAGCAGGTCCGCCTTGCCCAGCGAATATCCGGCCAGAACCTGGGCAGCGCGCTGCACCTGCTCCTGGTAGACGATCAGGCCGTACGTCGGGCCGAGGATCTCGGCCAGCGGCTCCTCCAGCTCCGGGTGAATCGGCTCGATGGGCTGTTGCCCGTTCTTGCGGAGGGCGTAGTTGATGTGCGAGTTCGCCCCCATCGGGCCGGGCCGGTAGAGCGCGAGAACCGCGGAGATGTCTTCGAAGTTGTCTGGCTTCATCAGCCGCAGCAAGGCGCGCATCGGCCCGCCATCGAGCTGGAAGACGCCGAGCGTGTCGCCTCGGGACAGCAGCTCGTAGGTGCGCTTGTCATCGAGCGGCAGGGAGTGGAGGTCGAGCTTGGTGCCGTGGTTGTGCTCGATGTTCTTCAGCGCGTCATCGATGATGGTGAGGTTGCGCAGCCCGAGGAAGTCCATCTTCAGGAGGCCGAGCGCCTCGCAGGTGGGATAGTCAAACTGCGTGATGATCGCGCCGTCGGTGTCCCGCCGCATGAGCGGGATGTGCTCAATGAGCGGCTCCGCCGACATGATCACGCCGGCGGCGTGCACACCGGTCTGCCGGATCAACCCCTCGATGCCGCGCGCGGTATCGATGATCTTCCGGACGTCCGGGTCGGACTCGTAGAGGCTGCGAATCTCCGCCGCCTCGTTGTACCGGGGGTGGTTCGGGTCGAAGATCCCCGAGAGGGGAATGTCCTTCCCCATGACCGCCGGGGGCATCGCCTTAGTGATCTTGTCCCCCAGCGCGTACGGGTAGCCGAGCACCCGCGTCGCGTCCTTGATCGCCGCTTTCGCCTTAATCGTGCCGAACGTTGCGATCTGCGCGACCTTGTCCTCGCCCCACCGCTCCGTGACGTAGCGGATCACCTCACCACGCCGACGCTCATCGAAGTCGATGTCGATGTCGGGCATGGAGACGCGTTCGGGGTTGAGGAACCGCTCAAAGATCAGCCCGTGTTCGAGCGGATCCAAATCGGTGATCCCCAGCGCGTACGCCACGAGCGAGCCGGCGGCCGACCCCCGACCCGGACCGACCGCGATCCCGTTGCGCTTGGCCCACCCGACGAAGTCGGCGACCACCAGGAAGTACGAGGGGAAGCCCATCTGGATGATGACGCCGATCTCGTACTCGGCCTGCTGCCGGTGCCGCTCCGGGATGCCGTTGGGGAAACGGCGGGCCAAGCCAGCGAAGACTTCCTTGCGGAACCAGCTCTCCTCGGTCTCCCCCTCGGGGACGGGGAAGCGCGGCATGAGGTTCCGGAACTCGAACATCCCGGTGGTGTCGATGCGCTCCGCCACGAGCAGGGTGTTCCGACACCCCTCCTGCCAGATGTCGGAGCTGTCCATCGACCGCATTTCCTCGGGCGACTTGATGTAGTAGCCGGTGCCGTCGAGCCGGAACCGCTTTGGGTCATCGAGCTGGCTCTGCGTCTGCACCGCCAAGAGCACGTCGTGCGACTCGGCCTGCGACTGGTAGGTGTAGTGCGAGTCGTTGGTGACCAGCGGCGGCAGGTTCAGCCGCCGGCCGATCTCGATCAGGTCGTCCCGGACCCGGCGCTCAATCTCCAGGCCATGGTCCATGAGCTCGAGGAAGTAGTTCTCCTTGCCGAGGATGTCCTGCCACGTCGCGGCGACCTTGAGCGCCTCGTCGAACTGGCCGAGCCTCAGCCGCGTCTGCACCGCGCCCGACGGGCATCCGGTGGTGCCCATCAACCCCTCGGCGTGCTCGGCGACGAGCTCCATGTCCATGCGGGGCCACTTGATGTAGTAGCCCTCGGTGTACGCCTTGGTGTTGAGCTTGAAGAGGTTGTGGAGGCCGGTCTTGTTCCGGGCCCACATGGTCATGTGGGTGATCGCGCCACCGCCGGAGACGTCGTCCGCCTTCTGTTCGGGCCGACCCCAGCGCACCCGCTCCTTGAGGAAGCGCGACTCAGGCGCCACGTACGCCTCGATGCCGATGATCGGGGTGACCCCGGCGTCCAAGGCCTTCTTGAAAAAGTCGTACGTCCCGTGCATGTTGCCGTGATCGGTGATCGCCACCGCCGGCATCCCCAGCCGGGTCACCTCGGCGAACAGATCCTTGAGCCGGGCCGCGCCGTCGAGCATGGAGTACTCGGTGTGGACGTGCAGGTGCACGAACGAGTCGCCCATGGCGCCGATCACCTCTTTTGATCATGTGTCGCCTAGCGGAGACCCAGCCTAGCGGGACCCTCCCGAACCCTCGTCGCGACGCACCGGGGCCCCGGCACCTCCCTGCGCCCGGGAGGCGCCCCGAGGTCGGCGGGTGACGGCGCCACGCCGGATGTGCCCAAAGAATCGCCTCAAAGCGGAGAATTATGTACAAAAGGTCTGACGCCGCTACCCGTCCCCCGAGAAGGTAGCGGCGTCAGCGGGAGACCAGACATGACAGCGGCTCGGGCCCCGATGCGCGCCGCTGACTCCCGTCCTCATGTCCAGCCTCACTCCCTCTGTCGGCACTCGCTCACGCCGAATTAAGGAAAGCCCAAGAAACGATCATGAGGTTGGCGACATCGCATCGCCGCCAACCTCATGATCTCGGGGATCTGACCGCGAAGGAAGAGGTCAACGCCAGATGTCGTACGCGTAGAGGTTGTATTTCTTCATGATGTTAATCACTTTGGTGTCGTATTCCGGATCCGTGGCGTACCCCGCCTTCCAGATCGCCACGAGGAACTTATCGGGGTCGCGGCTGTACGTGAAAGCCGACGCGTAGCGGGAATTCGACCGCAGGAAATGGCCGTGGTCGCGGAAGGAGTCGGCCATCGACCGGTAGGTCCGGAACGACGCCGAGGTGGTGGTGCACTTGCCCTGCTTGTCGCACTCGGTCGTGCGGTACGTCCGGCAACCGATCGCGATCGGGCCAGGATCGTTGTTGAAGCACTTGATGCCGAAGTAGTTGCGGTCGTTGGTGGACAGCGCGCTGCGCCCCCACCCCGACTCGAGAATCGCCTGGGCGATTGTCACCGACGCGGGAACCTCGAATTCCCGCCACCCCTGCTGGGCCCCCGGCACGGCGGCGGCGATGAATTCCTCATTCGTCATCTGATTCACCGGGCTCGCCGACGCCGTCGGCGATGGCGAAGCCTTCGGGGTGGTCGCCGCACACGTCTTGAGCGTGCCATTCCCAGCCACGTACGCGTGCGAGATGTACCGGCCATTAGACAACCGATTCCACAACGACGTCGACCGCACATCCCCACGGACGTACTGCCCGGTCACCTGGCACTCGATACTCACCTTCGTGCCATTGCGCAACGTCCCCACCAAAGCCGAGGCCGTCGTCGGCTGAGCCCGCACGTTCAAGACACCACCGCCATTCACCTTGACGGTCCAGCCCGATGCCGACGACGCCTTCGACGACGACCCGCACTTCGGAATCGATCCGCTGGCCTGCACGTACGCGTGCGAGATGTACCGGCCATTAGACAACCGATTCCACAACGACGTCGACCGCACATCCCCACGGATGTACTGCCCGGTCACCTGACACGAAATGCTGACCTTCGCGCCGTTGCGCAACGTCCCCACCCGAGCCGACGCCGTGGTCGCCCCCGCGCGCACATTGAGCACACCGCTGCGGAGCTTCACCGTCCCGGTGACGGCGGCCGACGCGGGGGCCGGCGCGACCACCACACCCGCGGCGACGAGAAATGCCACGAGTGGCGCGCTAATCCACCGTCGGGCATTGACCCTCATGACGCGAAACCCCTTGAAACCCGTGCTTCCGGCCTCACCATGGCGCGGCCGGGGTTCGGGGCGAGGTTCCGCCGAGGTGCGGGATGGTTGCTCGCCGCGACGGTGACATCCCACACAGAAACGCGAATGGGCGCTGCGCACGCGGCGCGGCGGCCCCCGCGGCGAGCCGTCACCGGGGAGCGCGGTATGCCGTGTGGCGCGCTGCCACACGAGGATGAGGGGGAATTGCGTCAGCGCATAGCCGGATAGCCGTCCATGATGGACGGCTCAGAGAGGACACCGCGCCAAATGCGCGCTCAGGCGGCCAGCGCGAGGGAAAAGCGCCCCGCGCCGTACCGGGACACATCGACCCGGAGGTCGATGCGGCGGCCGAGCGCGAGCAAATGGGCGGCGGCGTCACGTGGCACCGGCTCACCGGGGACCACGACCTGGTACAGCGACAATCGGGGGTTCCCTTCCTCCCGATTGAGCAACCCGGTGAGGACGTTGCACAACTCTTTGACGTTCTCGGCCAAGACGGAGGAGAGTTCGCCGATTTCGATGCAGTCCTCCGCTCCGCCAACCGGCAGGAGGCCGAGAGCCGCGCCAGCGTACGCGGCGAGCGGCAGGTCGAGCCCGGCGACGGCGGCCAGGCGCGTACTCTCGTCGACGTAGATCGCGACCACGGTTTTCGGCAAATCATCGGCCGAAACCGGATTGGCCGAGTCGACGGTGACCTCCCTGCCGAGGAGGTCTTCGAACATGCTCCGAACGGCGTGCGCGGTAGGGAGATTGTGGGGCATGATCCAATTCTTACCCGAGAATGGGTGCGAAGACTTCCGCGAAACGCTCTGGTGTGAACGGCTTAATAATGAAGAAGGCGGCGCCCGCCTCCTCAGCCTGTTCCTGCATCTCTTTCGTGCATTCTGACGTGACGAAGCCGAAGGTCACGTCGTTGCCACTCGCCCGCAACTTGCGGAGGACCTCCACTCCCGTCATCTCGGGCATGTTCCAGTCCGAGATAATCAGGTCGGGCTTCTCCTCCATCGCCTTGTCATACGCCTGACGCCCATCAGCCGCCTCCAGCAGGTCATGCCCTTCGAAGCCAGCCTGGCGGAGCGTACGACTCACGATTTGCCGCATCACTCGGCTGTCGTCGGCGATGAGGATCTTCACTGCGACGACTCCCCTTCTGATTCGGATTCGTGCCACATGCTGATAGCGATGGGCTCCCCCATCCAGGTCCCGGCCAGCTCGCAAATCTTCTCCGCCGACGGCCAGTGGTTGGCGTCCGCGGGCGCGCTGACCACGTGCGGCAACGAGACGAAACAGCCGCCTGGGAGCATGCTCTTCACGTTGCCGCCAATGATGTTGGCGAGCTCCCCCAGAACGTCGATGACGTCGTCGTCGGAGACCTCGTCCTCGCCCATGGCGAGGAACGCCGCGGCCGCTCGCTTGGCCGCCACCGTGGAACACGCGAAGACGACATGGCCGTGCCATGTCCCGGTGATCGACACCGATGCGTGCACGTCACTGGCCGCCGCGGCGGTGTCGTCCGGAACGAACGGGCTCACCCCCTCGGGATCCAGGTAGGAGGCCCACACTTGCTCGGCGATGGTATTCAGGTCCGCGGCGGTGGGTAGGTATTGGAGACTCATATATTCGCTCCACTTGGTACCAGGCCCAGCAGGGCCAACTTCTCGACGATGGCGCCCGACGTGAAGGGCTTGATGACGTATTCGTGCGCCCCCGCGGCGAGAGCGCGAACAATCTGACTCTGTTCGCTCTCCGTGGTGACCATGACGAGAGTCATCTCGCGCAGGTCTGGACTGTTACGGGCCGCGGTCACGAATTCCAGCCCGTTCATGTTGGGCATATTCCAGTCGATGAGCGCGAGCTCCGGCTTCTTCTCCATGCCGCCCAGCAGGTCAAGCGCCGCCTGCCCATCCTCGGCCTCGACCACCTCAAAGCCGATCTGACCGAGTATTCGGCGTAGGATCAGCCGCATCGCCCGGGAATCATCGATCACGATGGCGAGCACCGTCGATCACTCCTTTCCTGCGGCGCTGGAGGCCACCGCAGATTTCAATCGGTACGCCGAGGTTCTGCCGGCAACCACGCGTTCGTAGTTGTCGTCGATGCCGATCGTGGTTTCGGATGCGCCGAGGAACAGCCACCCGTCCGGGCGGAGCAGCCGGCCAACGTTCCGCAACACCGACCGCTTGGTTTCGAGATCGAAATAGATGAGAACATTACGCAGGAAAATCACGTCGAATGGCGGCAGGTTGGGGAGGGGACCCGCGATGTTCATGCGCTGGAACGTCACGACGCTGCGCAGCGCGGGCACCACCCGCCAGTGCGTCCCGACCCGCTCGAAGTTGTGCACCAATTTCTGGACCGGCAAGCCCCGGTTGACCTCGACCTGGGTGAATTCACCCCGCTTCGCGCGCTCGATCATCTCTCCCGAGATGTCCGTCGCGAAGATCTCATAGGTCCAGCCCGCCGGCATCGTCTCCCGAAGCGCGATCGCCATGCTGTACGGCTCCTGGCCACTGGAGCAGGCGGCCGACCACAGGCGAATGTGCCGGCTCGCCGCGCGCGCCTGGATCAGCTCCGGCAGCACGTGCTGGGTCAGCGCGGTGAACGGATCCTGGTCGCGAAACCACGACGTCTCATTCGTGGTCAGCGCGTCAACGATCTTGCGCTGTGCCTCCGGGTCAGGATTGCGCTGAATCCTGGCGAGGAACTCGGAAACACTGGCCGCGCCAGCTTGCCGGGCTATCGGGATGAGCCGCGCTTCCACCAGGTACTCCTTGCCCGGCCCCAGCACGATGGCGGACTCGCGGCGGACCAGAGAGGCAACAAACGCGAAGTCCGCAGCGGACAGGGTCATCGGGTCACCACCTTCGGCCGGGTAATCCACCCGGCGGTCGTACGGCTAGCGAGATAGGCACCGATTTCGGCCAGCGGCAGGACGGCGTCGGCGAGGCCCGCCTCCACCACCGCTCCGGGCATTCCCCATACGACCGAACTCGCCTCGTCTTGAGCGATTACCTCGGCGCCTACGGCGCGAAGCTGCTCACATCCGCGGCGCCCATCGTGGCCCATGCCGGTGAGGATCACCGCCAGCGTGGCCGCGCCGTACACCTGACTGACCGAACGGAACAGCACATCGACCGCAGGGCGACAGGAGTTCTCCGGCGGCGCGGTCGTCAGCCGAGTGAACCGCGTGTTGCCCTGCTGGGCTACCTCAAGGTGTCGATCGCCAGGCGCGATGTACACCACCCCGGGTTCAATCGGCATCTCATGCTTGGCCTCCACAACCCGCAGCGCCACGGTACGGTCGAGCCGCTCGGCGAACATTCGCGTGAAGACCGGTGGCATGTGCTGCACCACGACCACCGGAATGCTCAGCTCCGCCGGGAGCGCGCTGAGGACGCGCGTCAGCGCGTCAGGGCCACCGGTCGACGCGCCGATGGCGATAACTTCGATCTTGCGGCGACCCGTCGCGGAGACCGTCGGCCGCGGCGGCAGCGTGACGGGCGGTCGGGTGGGCGTGAGCGAGGACCTCGGCCGGCTCCGCGTCAGCGACGGAGTGCCGCGCCCCCGGCCGGCGAGCGCGCGGATGCGCGGGACGAGCTGCTCCCGCACCGCCTTGATCGCTTCTGACGGGCTGCGGAGGTTCGAGGGCTTGGTGACGTAGTCGGTCGCGCCAGCGGCGAGGGCGTCGAGTGTCGCGGTCGCGCCCGCGACGCTCAGGGTGCTGAACATGATGACCGGCAGCGTCCGGTGGACCTTGCGCAGCGCGCGGACCGCGGAGATGCCGTCCATGTCCGGCATCTCGATGTCCATCGTGACGATGTCCGGCTTCAGCTGATTGATCTTTGTCAGCGCGATCCGGCCGTTCGGCGCCGTGCCCACAACCCGAATGTCCGGAAAACCGCTAAGGGCATCCACGATGAGGCGACGCACTACGACGGAATCATCGACAACCAGTACTGAGATCACTTCGTCGCCTTCCTGAACCAGCACGGGAGCGGGCACCAGCCCGGCTTCCCTCCCTATCGCCCGAATCCCCGCCAATCTGAGGACTGCCGCCTATCCAGTCCGAAACTCCTGACCGCGGTTCGTCTCGGGTCTGCCCGGAGGTCCGACTAGGTCAGCCACGCCGGCCCGAGCGCCCCGATGACCGGGGCGAGCAGGCGATGCGCGGTGCCCTCGTCGAGCAAGTCCCGCACCACCAGGGCGTGCACCGCGCCGCTGAGGAGGTTCCAGACACCCGCGGCCCGGTCCGACAGGGGAATCGCCGAGATGTCCATCGCCTGGACCAGCAGGAGCTGCGCGGCGGCCGCGGTGCGCACCCGGTCGGACAGGTAAGCCGCCCACGACGCCGAGTGCACCGCCGTCGACCACCCGGTGTGCTGTTCGCGCACCTCACGAGCGACCCGAGCCAACCGACGCGCCTCAGTGGCCCGCAGGGAGCGCAGTCGGTCGAGCAGACGGGAGATCGTGTAGTGGTGCGGGCCCAGATCGACCGGCGGGGCCGCAGGAAGCTTCCGGATCGCCGCCACCCAACCGGCGGCCAGCGCCCGGCGCACCGCGTCGTCGAGGACATCCCGCAGATAGCTGGCGACCACGGCGTCACACAGCAAGGCGGTCGCCCGCTCCGCGTCCGGATCCTGCCGCGCGGCGCGCCCGTGACCGTGCCAGGTCCACGACATCACGTCGTACCGCACGCAGCGCAACAGCGCGTCGAGCGTGCCAATGGGGGCGCGCTCGACGAGTGCCACCGACTCCGCCGGATCCTCGATCTCGGCGACGTGGCGCAACGTCGGCATCCGCTTCGCCGCCTCCTCGACCGCCACCCACAGCGGCCCGCGGACCCCCTCGTCAGGCAGGTGGGCGGCGAGCACCGGCAGGTCCTCGCGGTTGAGACACAGCGCGCGGAGCAGGACCTCAGCGGTCGCGGACCCGCCGCCGAGCCGGGTCAGGTCAAAGCCGAGGACCGGAGCGCTGACGAGGCTGTACATGACGTGGACATCCTCCCCGGACGCACCCGCGCCGGCCGACCACCGACAGTGGTGGCCCGCCGGCGCGGGGAACGTTCAGCACCGGCCGGATACCGGGACGCACCAGCGGACAGCCACGCGTCAGCTCGGCACCCGGCTCGTGTCGACCGCGGCCTTGACGTCGAGGGCGAGCATCAAGCGGTCATCGAGCTTGTAGGTGCCCACCACGAGATCCCGGACCGGACCGCTCAGCGTGTCCGGCGGTGGCTCGAACCGCGAGTCGTCCAAGTCGATGACCTCGCCGATACGGTCGACCAGCAGGCTGACGGGCTCGTCGTCCGCGCGCAGGATCACGTTCATCACCGGGCCATCGATCACCCGCCGTTCCAGGCCGAGCTGAACGCGCAGGTCGACCGCGGCGATGACCTGGCCACGCAGGTTGAACAGGCCACCCACGGAGGATGGGGCAAGCGGCACGGGCGTGTACTCGCTGAAGGAGAGCACTTCCTGGACCGCTCCCACCTCGACGCCGAAGAGCTGGTCGTCCACTTCGAACGTGGCGAACTGCCGGCTTGCCATCTCAGGCCTCCACCAACATCGCGTCGGGCACGTCGTTGTAGAAGTTGGGATCGGCGGCGAGGATGGCCCGGCGCACGTCGAGCAGCTCGGTCACGCGCTGCTGCACGATGGCCGTGCCGAGCATCGCGTCGTCGTCCGAATCGCGCAGCGCGGTGATCTTGTCCTCGACGATGTCGACGATCTTGTCGACCACCAGCGCCACGCTGCGGCCCCGCTCGGTGTAGACCACCATGGGGATCCGCTCCTCTTCCTCTGGCTCGCTCATCACGCCGAGCAGGTGCGACAGGCGCGCCAGCGGGAGAATCTGCCCGCGGTACTGGACCACCTCGCGCATGCCGGCGCGCTCGATGCGGTCGACCGGGAACTCCTCCAGGCGGGTGACCATGTCCAGCGGGATCGCCACCCGCCGATCGCCGACGCTGGCGATGAGCAGCCGGTTGACGTCCTCGCTCTTCGCCGTGGTGCCGGTCGTGGTGACCGTGGTTTGCCGCTCCGCCTGCCCGGCCGACAGGTGCGACCGGCGGGCGAGCGACGCGACGTCGAGGATGAGCGCCACCTTCCCGTCCCCGAGGATCGTCGCGCCGGCGTACAGGCCGATGTCCTTGAACCGCGCGGTGAGCGCCTTGACCACGACCTCCTCGGTGTTGAGGACACGGTCGACGACCATGCCGAACCGGCGGCCGTCGGCTTGCAGCACCACCACGTAGACGCCCTTGTCCCCCGCGGGCGGCAAGTCGAGCACCCGGTCCAGGCGCACCAGCGGCAGCAAGTTCCCACGGAGCCGGTAGACGGGAGTGCCGGAGGCGTACTCGATCTTGGTGGTCTCGCCGTCGATGTAGACCAGCTCGTGCACCGCGACCTGCGGCACCACGTACCGCTCGCCGGCGCACTCCACGGTCAACGCCTGGATGATCGCCAGGGTGAGCGGGATGGTCAGGCGCAGCGTAGTGCCCTTGCCCGGCGTGGATTCCACGTCGACGTTGCCGCCGATGCGTTCGATGTTCGTCTTGACGACGTCCATGCCCACGCCGCGACCGGACACATTGGTCACTTGCTTCGCGGTCGAAAACCCGGGCTGGAAGATCAGCATCATGATCTCGCGCGGGTCCATCGTGGCCACCTGGTCGGGCCGGAGCAGCCCGCGCTCGATGGCCTTGTGCGCGACGCGCTCCACGTCGATCCCGCGGCCGTCGTCGCTCACCTCGACCGTGACGTGCCCGCTCTCGTGGAACGCGCGCAGCGTGAGCGTTCCCTCCGGGTTCTTCCCCGCCGCAGCGCGCTCCTCGGGCGTCTCGATCCCGTGGTCGACGGCGTTGCGCACCAAGTGGGTGAGCGGGTCCTTGACCGCTTCAAGCAGGCTGCGGTCGAGCTCGGTCTCCTTACCCTCCATCACCAGCCGGACCCGCTTGCCGCACGCGTTGGCGAGGTCCCGCACCACCCGCGGCAGCTTCGCCCACAGGTGCTCGATGGGCTGCATGCGGGTCTTCATGATCCCCTCTTGCAGCTCGCTGGTGATGATGTTGAGCCGCTGAGTGGTCCGGATGAGCGCGGGATCGCCGAGCTCGGCGACACCGCGGACGAGCTGGTTGCGGGCGAGGACGAGCTCGCCGACGAGGTTCATCAAGCTGTCGAGCAGGTCGACGTCCACGCGGATGGCGCTGTCGGCGACGCTGCGCTTGTTCTGCGCCTGCAGCGCCTCGTTGATCGCCGCCGGGGTGGTCTTGCCCTCCTCCAGCAGGATGGTCCCCAGCTTGCGCTCGTCACCCTCCACTTGGCGTTGGACCGCCCACGTCACGTCCGCCTGGGTGGCGGCACCGCTCTCCACCAACAGCTGCCCGAGCGGACGACGACCGGTCTTGTCGTCGGGGATGTCCCGGGTCGGCGTCGGCGCGCTCGCCTCCTCCGCCGACGGGTGCCCGCCCTCACCGGACGACGCGTCCGCGCTGGGCTGGTTGCCGGAGTCCTCGGCGGTCGGCGACGCGGCGTCGCCGGAGGCGGACGCGTCAGCGGCGGGCGGGGAAGGTTGCTCGGCAGGGCCGCCGTCGCTCATCTGACGTTGCAGTCTCTCGATGACGCTCTCGATTTCGACGTCACCTTCGGAGCCGGTCTCCTCGATCGATGCCAGCAGGGCGCGGACCTTGTCGAGCATCGCCAGGAGCACGGTGATCGTCTCCTGGGTCACCGGCTGCACCCCGTCCCGCAGCCGGGACAGCAACGACTCACCGGCATGCGTCAGGGTCTCCAGCTTGGAGAACGCCAGAAATCCGCTGGTGCCCTTGATCGTGTGGATCGTCCGGAAGATCCGCGAGATCAGCTCCCGCGAATGCGGCTCCTGTTCGAGCGTCACCAGATCCCGATCGAGCTGATCGAGATTCTCGTGACTCTCCATCAGAAACTCGTGGACGATATCCCCCAGCTCTTCCACCGGCTACCTCCCTGCCTTCATCGCGGCTGCCTCATCGGCGCATGTGCACGCGATGTGAGGAAAGCGGCCGGTGAACATAGCCATCAACTGGACAGTTCGGGCAATTCAACACCCACGGCGAGGCTGAGCTGGCGGACGTAGCGCCAGCGTCCGACCTGGTTGGCGTACCGCGCGTCACTCGCCGCGGCGAGCGTCACCCCCGCCGCCACGCACATCCGTGCGAGTCGCACCGATGGCCGTCGCCACGCCTCGCTCACCTCGACGATGGTGTTCGTCACTCGGCAGCCTTCCACGCACTCGCGTAGCAGCGGCTCGGGTACCTCGGCCTCCTCGATGCCGAGCTCGGCCAGCAAACCCAACGGGCGGGCGAGTTGGGTGGGGGCGTAGCGGCTCGCCCGCTCAACGCCCCGCACCGTGGCGGCCACCACCGCCTCGACGACGTCGACCCGGCGCAGCCGTCCGGCAGCCAGCAACGCGCGCACCTCCGCGGCCTCGATCAGCCGGCCGGCCACGGGGAGCCGGGACACCGCCACGGTGACCGCGTCCAGGCCGCCCAGATCAGCGGGGAAGGCCAACCAGCCGTCCGGCCGGATGACCTCCACCTCCGCGGAGATGCGCAACTCCAGATCGGTGCGCCGCTGCGCCCGCAGAATCGCCTCCCGGTACGCCGGCAGCCAGCTCGCGTCGGGGTCGACTTGGTCAGCGAACGTCACCTGGCGTAACCCGGCGAGCTGCGCGGCGCACACGATCGCGCCGATGCTGTCGTGCCCCGCCGAGAAGCCGGAGTGCACGTGTGCGTCCACGTGGGGATCGAGAGTCCGGGTTCTCCGGGAGGTAATCCCAGCCCTCTCGCCGCCGCCATCAGCCGGAACGTCTGACGAAACCGCCGCGTCCCCACGCTCCACAGCGCCGTCCACGCACCGCTCCTCTGCCTTGCCCACTTCCCGACATCGCACCGCCGTCGGTAGGGACACCCCACCGCTGCTTGTCCCCACGATGGACGGGCCAGAGGGCTACGACCAGTAGCGAACGGGTGCGAGACGGTTGCGTTACTTGTAGAGATCGTGTCGCTACGCTCGGCAGTCGCCGTCCAGTCGCACACCCCCGGGCCGCCTCACCAGCCGCGCCCGACGGCGCGCTACTTCGGGGCCGCGTTCCCGCGATCAGTCGGCCGGTTGTAGCGGTAGCCGAAGCCCCGGACGGACTGAATAGGCGAGCTCTCCGGATCAGCCCAGCCGAGCTTGCGCCGCAACCGCAACACCGCGAACTTCACCCGCTCCTGCCCGATACCGGTGGGGTCATCCCACGCCTGGCTGAGGAGCTGGCTCGGGCTCAACACCGCGCCGGCGTGGCGGACCAGCACGTTGAGGAGACGGAACTCGGTCGGAGTCAGCCGGACCTCATTGCCGTTGACGTAGACCCGACGCTGGACGGGGTCGACGTGCACCAGGCCATCGTCGTAAACCTGGCTCGCCCAGTTCGCGGCGTTGCTGGAGCGGCGGAGCAGCGCCTCGACACGCGCTAAGAGTTCGGCGTTGGTGAAGGGTTTCGTCAGGTAGTCGTCGGCGCCCGCGCGCAGCCCGCGTACCTTGTCGGTCTCCTGACCATACGCCGTCAAGATGAGGACCGGCACGTCGCTGATGTCGCGCAAGCGCTCCAGCACCTGCCAGCCATCCATCTCCGGCAGCCCGACGTCGAGAACCACCAGATCCGGACGCCCGGCGTACGCCTCACGCAGCCCTGTGCGGCCGGTACCCGCGTGCGACACCTCGTAGCCGGCGCGGCTAAAGAGCAGCTGAAGTGCTAGCGAGATGTCCGGATCGTCCTCGACTACCAAGAGACGACTCACACCACCACCTCTTCTCGCCCGCCCTCGCGCGCCAGCAGGACAGCAATCGAGCCTTTCCTCCTGGTCTATCACGCTTCACGTCTAAATCTGTGATTTGCAGGAGGAAATTGGTGGTGCGTGTCGATCGCAGGTCCTGCCCGACTCGCGGTGCTTCGACACCATCGCTATGCCGTCACATCGTCGTCACCCTGCTGACACAGGCCTGTTGATGTGGCGTGGGAGGGTGATGCCCGGGGCGAACACCCCCTTCCAGGTCGCGTGACGCAGGTAACGCCGCCCGCACTTCCACGGGGGGCGGGCGGCGTTCCTGACTGTCCACGTCTTTAGCTATCGACCACCGACTCCGGGATATGCGGAATTCACCCGAGTTTTCGGTGATATACCTTTTTGCCATTTTCCGGGGCGCGCCACTCCCGCGGGCCGCGGCCGCGCTCCCCACGGCGCACGGGCCACAGGCACGGCACCGGGGTCACCCCGGAGGAAGCTGAGACTGTCCCGGCGGCACCCGCCCCGCCTCGTCGTCTCGGGCCCGCCCGGGGACGTCCGCGTCGGCTCTCGCCCGTCCCGGCCCGTCCCCGTCCGAGGCACGGGCGACCGCATCGTCCTCACCTCCGGGCACGTCAGCCGGGAGCACCGGGCCTGGCGGTTCGTCGTCACGTCGCACCGGCTCGACCATTGCCACCCCATACCCGCGCCGGCCCCGCATACGCCGATGGGCGCTCCCTGGTGGCGCCCATCGGTGGGTGTGTTCAGCCGGTTGGTGGTCGGGATTTCTCCGGGCCGGGATGCGGGGTGGTGGCACCCGGGCCCGGGGGCCGGGAGGCGGTCGGCCTCCCGGGGTCGTCATGCGCGGGCGGCCAGCTCGGCGTACGGGCCGACACCATAGGTGGCCTGGACCAGCTGGGCG
>DATCMA010000030.1:0-22293 GCA_036563645.1 Micromonospora sp. | reverse complement strand
GGGCTGAGGTGCGGGGCTCGGGGCCGGGGCCGCCACAGCCGGGGCCGGAGCGGGCTGAGCGGCGGGCTCAGCCTGCGCGGGGCGCGGCGTCTCCGCCGCCGGAGCCGGAGTGGCGTACGAGGCACCCGGCGTGGGCTGCGGGGCGGGAGCCGGGGCCGGCTGCGGAGCCGGAGCCGGAGCGGCGGCCGGGGCGCCAGTAGCGATCACCGCCAGCTCCGCGCCCACCGCCGCGGTCCCGTCCTCAGGGACCTTGATCTCGACGAGGGTGCCCGTGGCGGGGGACGGAATCTCGGTGTCGACCTTGTCCGTCGACACCTCGACCAGAGGCTCATCCGCCTCGACGGTCTCGCCCACCTTCTTCAGCCAGCGGGTGATCGTGCCCTCGCTGACGCTCTCGCCGAGGGCGGGCATCCGCAGCACCGTGGTCTCGCCACCCGCCGCCTGCGGAGCGGCGGCGGGAGCCGAGGCCTGCGGGGCCGGTGCCGGCTCCGGGGCGGCGGGGGCCGGCTGCGCGGCCGGGGCCGCGGGCGCGGCGGGCGCCGCCGGCGCGGCGGCCTGTGCCGCGGACGGCGGGGTCGAGGTGGTGGGCGCCTCGTCGTCGCCGGCGATGATCGCCAGCTCGCTGCCCACCTCCGCTGTTTCGTCCTCGCGGACAAGGATCCTGGTCAGCACCCCGGAGGCTGGGGAGGGGATCTCGGTGTCGACCTTGTCCGTCGAGACCTCGACGAGAGGTTCGTCGAGCTCGACCCGATCGCCCTCCTTCTTCAGCCAGCGGGTGATCGTGCCCTCGGTGACGCTCTCGCCCAGCCGGGGCATGGTTACCGATACCGGCATCTCTCAAGACTCCTTTTGGGGTTGCGCGGCCCGCTCCCGGTGCGGGCAGACGAGCCGCGAAGTGGTGTGTCAGGCGTGTGCGTGCAGGGGCTTGCCAGCCAGTGCGAGATGCGCCTCGCCGAGCGCCTCGCTCTGGGTCGGGTGGGCGTGGATGAGCTGGGCCACCTCGGCCGGGTAGGCCTCCCAGTTGAAGATCAACTGAGCCTCGCCGATGAGCTCACCGACGCGCGCGCCCACCATGTGGATGCCGACCACTGGACCGTCCTCCACTCGGACCAGCTTGACGAAGCCCTGGGTCTTGAGGATCTGGCTCTTGCCGTTGCCACCGAGGTTATAGGTGTAGGTCTTAATCTTGTCGGCGCCGTACCGCTCCTTGGCTTTCGCCTCGGTGAGGCCGACGGAGGCGATTTCGGGGTCGGAGTAGGTGACTCGCGGAATCCCGTTTTCATCGATCACCGCGGGATTGAGCCCGGCGATTTCTTCGGCCACAAAGATGCCCTGCTGGAAACCGCGGTGTGCGAGCTGCAAACCGGGGACGATGTCGCCCACCGCGTAGACGTTGGGCAGGTTGGTCCGCAAGCGCTCGTCGGTGAGGACGTAGCCCCGCTCCATCCGCAGCCCTTGCTCCTCGTAGCCGAGGTTCGCGGTGACCGGGCCGCGGCCCACGGCGACGAGCAGGATCTCCGCCTCGAGGGTCTCCCCGCCGGCGATGGTGACGCGTACGCCCGAAGCGGTGCGCTCGACCGACTCGAACGGCTTGCCGGTCTTGCAGACGATGCCGCGCCGGCGGAACGCCCGCTCCAGAGCCTTCGACGACTCCTCGTCCTCAGCGGAGACCAACCGAGGCAGCGCCTCGACGATGGTGACCTCGACACCGAACGACTTCCAGACACTGGCGAACTCGACGCCGATAACCCCACCGCCGAGCACGATCGCGGAGGAGGGCAGCCGGTCGAGCTCAAGAGCGTGCTCGCTGGTGAGGATCCGCTCGCCGTCGATGTCGAGACCGGGAAGCGTCCGCGAATACGATCCCGTGGCGAGCACCACATGGCGACCGGTGTAGCGCCGCCCGTCGACCTCGACGGTGTTCGGGCTGACGAGCCGGCCAGTGCCCGTCACGTAGGTGATCTTGTCGTTGCTGTTGACCAAGCCCTGAAGCCCTTTGTACAGGCGGGAGATCACTCCCTCCTTGTAGGCGTTGACCTTGGTCATATCGATGCCGAGCAGGTCGGCCTTGACGCCGAACTGCTCAGACTCACGAATGTTGTCGGCCACCTCGGCCGCGTGCAGCAGGGCCTTGGTCGGGATGCATCCGCGATGGAGACACGTGCCCCCAAGCTTGTCCTTCTCGATCAACGCGACCGAGAGGCCCAGCTGCCCCGCACGCAGCGCGGTCGCGTAACCACCGCTGCCACCCCCGAGAATGACGACGTCGAAATTTCCGCCGCTCGGCTCACTCACAGTTGTTCTCTCCCAAGTCGCGTCGTTGCTACGAGGGCATCACCCATGGCGATGGGCAGACCCGCCTCGGTCATCTTGTCACTTCGATCGCGAATTCGAGCGTTGAGGTGCCCAACGACACGTCAACGAGACGTACGCTTGCCCAATCCATCTCATGGATATGGGTACGTCCCTTGATAGGGGGACGTGTGCGTCAGGAGGCGACGGCGCGTGGCGTGGTTTCGTCGGCGGAGACACTCCAGTGAGTCGCCCGACGAGCGGTCGGCCCGTCGGGACGATCTCATGCATCTCGAGCAGTTCGTGCGTACCCGTCGCGGTGTCGAGGCGTTCATCGAGCCGAAGACGATCGTGACGGATACCACGGTGATCCTCATCGCGCACGACGGGGAATGGACCCGCCGCCGGGTCGACAGCCCGGAGCAGGCGCGGCAGTTCGCGCATCGGATGGGAATCCCGATCTACGACGTCCGTCTGGTCGGGTATCCGCAGCGGATGCGTGACTACAACGAGCGGCGCAAACGCGCCGCGGGGTGAGCTGTCCGGGGAGCGCCAGCACGGGCGCTCCCCGGGTCGGCGTGGGTTAGCCGTTCGCCGCGATGTCGTCGATGAGGTGGATCAGGGTGCGCACGGGGACGCCCGTCCCGCCCTTGGTCCAGTACCCGGTCGGCTCGCCGGAGTGGTACGCGGGCCCTGCGATGTCGATGTGCGCCCAGGCCACGCCCTCGGTGACGAACTCACTGAGGAAGATCCCGCCCTGCAACATGTGGCCGGCGCGATCCATCCCGGAGTTCACCTGCGAGATGTCCGCGACGTCGGACTCCATGCCCTTGCGGACGTCCTCGGGCAGCGGCATCGGCCACGCCGGTTCGCCGACGGCCTCCCCGGCGGCGCGTACCCGCTCCCGCAGCTCCTCACTGCCCATCACCCCGGCGACCCGTTTGCCCAGCGCCACCATCTGGCCCCCGGTCAGGGTCGAGGTCTCCAGCAGGTAGTCGCAGCCGTCCGCACACGCCCGGGCAATCGCGTCGGCGAGGATCATCCGGCCTTCGGCGTCGGTGTTGAGCACTTCGACCCGCTTGCCGTTGAACATCGTCACCACGTCGCCCGGTCGGTACGCGGTGCCGGAGGGCATGTTCTCGGCGAGGGGCAGGTAGGCGGTGACCGTGACCGCGGGTTTGAGCTGCGCGATGGCGAGCATCGTCGCGGCGACCGCCGCCGCTCCCGCCATGTCGGACTTCATCTCCCACATGCCCTGCGCGGGCTTGATGGACACCCCACCGGTGTCGAAGGTGATCCCCTTGCCGACGAGGGCGACGCGCTTGCCGTTCCCCGCGCCGTCGGGCGGCTGATAGCTCAACGTCACCAGCCGGGGCGGGGCCGCCGAACCCCGGCCGACGGCGAGGATGCCGCCGTATCCGTCGGCTTCCAGAGCCTCGTCGTCGAGCACCTCGACACCGAGGCCGACCTCGCGCGCGGCGGCGGCGATCGCGTCGGCGAACGCGGGCGGGCGGAGATGGTTCGGCGCGGTGTTCACCCAGTCGCGGGTGCGGGCGACCGCCTGGGCCACCACCGTGGCGCGGGCGACCTCGGCCTGAGCGGTCGTGTCCCGGGCGTCGGGGACGCGTACCAGGACGGACGCGACCGGATCCCGCCGGTGCGGCTGGGGTTTGGTCTTGTAGCCCACGAAGCGGTAGCTGCCCAGCAGCGCCCCCTCGGCCACCGCCCGCAGCGCCGGGGCGAGTGCGTCGTCGGGCAGGGGCAGCGCCACCGCGACGGTGGCGGACCCCGCCAGCGCCCGGATGGCTGAACCGGCGGCGCGGCGCAGCGTCTCCCCATCCAGGGCGGCGCCGTCCGGCTGCGGGCCGAGTCCGACCGCGGCGAGGAGCGGGGCGCGGATCGTGCCGAGGGTGGCGAGCTTGACCACCTCGCCCGGCGCTCCGGTCGCGCCGAGCAGCGCGAGCGTCTCGGTCAGTCGCCCGTCGAAGGCCGCCGCGATGCTCTCGGCTCCGCTCGCCAGCCGCAACGCGGCCCGCCCGTCGTCGCCGTCATCCTGGCTGTGCGTGCCAATGACAACCGCGTCAACGGCGAGCTTTGCGGGGTCGGTGTCGACGAGGCTGAGTGTGCTGATGGGCGATGTCACGCGGCTTCTCCGGACAAGGGTCGGCCGGCGGCACCTGTGCGTACCGGCGATGGTGGTCTTGGGCGAAAGCTACCAGCCGGATCCTGTGATGTCCTCTCGACGCGGGCCACGACATTGGCCACAACTCGTCACGATTGGCATGGTTGACGTGTCATGTCACCGATGGTGAGACGTCCGACACTCTCGGGGTGGCCCAGGGTGCCGTCGCACCGGGGCAGGGGGCGTCGCTAGCCGCCGAGGACCAGCCCGAGGAGCGTCAGCGTCGTGGTGACTTCAACGGCGGCGCCGAGGACGTCTCCGGTGACACCGCCGAGACGCCGGACCACGTGGCGCAGGAGCGCCACCGTCACGGCGAGCGCGGCCCCGACGGCGAGTGGCCCCTGCCAAGGGCGGCCCGGCGTGGCGAGGAGCCCCACGGCGGCGACGGCCGGAGTCGCCACCGCGAGCACCGGCGGTGAGACGGTACCGGCGACGAGCGCCCCCAGCCCTTCGGGGCGCGCTGCGGGGATTCCCCGCCGACAGGCCCAACTCACCGCGAGACGTCCCGCCGCGGTGGCCGCCGCCACCGCGGCGACCGCGGCGAGCCATCCGCGGGCGGGCAGGGCGGCGACGGAGGCGGATTGCAGCAGGAGGACCACGCTGAGCGCGGCGACACCGAACGGGCCGACGTCGGGCTTCTTCATGATGGCCAGCGCGTCGGCGCGAGGCCGGTGAGAGCCGAGCGCGTCGACGGTGTCCGCCAGCCCGTCCAGGTGCAGACCCCGGGTCACCAGCGCCCCCAGCCCCACGGTCGCGGCGCCCGCGACCAGCGGCGGCGCCCCTAGGGTGGTCAGGACGAGCAGGACCACCCCCAGCGTGACGCCGAGCGCCACCCCCAGCACCGGCGCCACCGCCATGGCGACCGCCGCGGTCGAGCGGTCGATCCGGCCCGGGCGCACCGGAAGGACCGTGAACGTGGTGACCGCCAAGCGCACCCCGGCGCTGACACGGCTATCGCGCGACACCGCTCCTCCCGCGCGTGGGCCGTCCGTCCTACACCAAGCTGGCCGCGGTCGGGGCCAACACCGCTCCTCCCGCGCGTGGGCCGTCCGCGTCCGGTCACTCCGCCGACTCCCCAGCGGGCTCCGCCGCTTCGGCCGACTCAGCCGACGCGTCGGTGGCCTCGGCGGCCAGGTGGGGGTGCGCGCCCAGGGACGCCGTCACCGACAACGCCGCCCGCAGCATCGGCAGGGCGCTCAACGCGGTCGCCCCTTCGCCGAGATGGAGCCGCAGGTCGAGGAGGGGTTCGAGGCCGAGCGCCGCGGCGCCGAGCCGAACCGCGGGATGCCCGCCGTGGTCGGGCAGCAGGCACCAGTGCGGCGTCTGCCCGGCGAACTCCCGGCTGACGAGGCAGGCGGCGATCGCGACGGGGCCGTCGAGGAGGACGGGTATCCGCGCGGCGGTCGCGCCGAGCAGGATCCCGGTGACCACGGCGATGTCCCCGCCGCCGAGTTCGGCGAGCACCTGCTCGGGGCGACGCTTGCCCCGGGACCGGTGCAGCGCGTCCCGCACGGCGGCGCAGCGGCGCATCCACGCGGTGTCGTCGATCCGGTCGCCCGGGAGGTGGACCGGGGCGAGCAGCTTCACGGGTTCCTCGCCAGCGGTGGCGGCGATGACGGCCGCCGCCGCGGCCTCGCTCCCCGCGCCACAGGCCCCCACCACGAGCGCCTCGACGCCGCTGGCGGCAGCCTCCTGCGCCGCCTGCCAGCCGGTGCGCAGGGCGTCGTCGACCGCGTCGTCGCTCAGCGCCGGCGCGTGCTCAATCGCCTCGGCGGGCGCCGCGTCGATCACCTGGAGCTCCGCGCCGACCTCGGCGGCGAGACGGCCCCACACCCCGTCGCCGGCGCGCGCCTGCGCCGCGAGCCGCGCGGACTCACCCGGGGATCCTCCAGCGGCGACCCCACCCGCGTGGTCGCCATAGACGAGGAGCGCCCGGACCGCGCGCCACGGCCGTGGGGCGGCCACCCCTTGGGTGCCGGCGGCGAACGCGACCAGCTCCGCCAGCGCGCCCCAGCGTCGGCCCGGCGTATCGATCGTGGCGAGCCGGTCCCGGGCGGCGCGTGCGGCCTCCTCGTCCGGCATCGGCAGCATCAGGCTGGGCCGGCGGCCGGCGATGACCTCTTGCCATGGCCACGGCGTCGCCGTGGGCTCCTCCGCGGGTGGGGTCTGCGCGGTGGCGGGCGGGGTGATGGGGGGACGGAGCGCCGAGGGGGAGAGGGCGGCGATCGTCGGGGTGGTCGCGGTGGGCTTCAGCGTGACCGGTTGGCCGGCGACGACGAGCACCACCTCGTCGCACGCGTCGGCCACCGCGTGATTCGCCGTTCCCAGGGCGTCGGCGAACGCCCGGCCGAGGGGGGTCGTCGGCACGAGGGAGAGCCCCACCTCCGGGGCGACCAGCACCACCCGGGCGGCGCAGGCGCGGACCGCGGCGGCGAGTTCCTCAATCAGCGCCTGGTCGCCGTCGGATGTCTCCAGCAGGACACTCACCCACCCGCCGAGGTCGTCGACGAGGAGCGTGTCGTCAGGTTTGGCGGTGGCCAGCGCGGTGATGAGCTGGGTGGGCTCGGCGCCGACTTCCTCGGTCGTCCAGCTCGCCGGTCGACGCCTCCGGTGGGCTTCGACGCGGGCCTGCCACTGCGGGTCGTCGACTGGTGGCCGGGACGTGGCGAGGTACCGGACCGTGCCCGCATGCGCGACCAGTGATTCGGCGTACGCGGACTTCCCCGACCGGATGCCACCGAGCACGAGCGTCTTGTTCCGTCCCTCATCGGACATGCCCGTACCTTAGAGCCACGCCGTCGTGCCGATGGGTCCAGGTATGGACGGGGCCCTTCCTATCGTGGCCTATAGCGAGGGAGGATCCTCGTCGGTCGCGTGTGGCGCGTCCGTACCGAACGTCGCGAGGGGAGTCACGCAATGCCATGGAGCTGGCGGTACGAAGGACCGGACGGCCAGCCGGTCGACGGGCCGACCGAGACGTTCGCCAGCCAAGCCGACGCGGAGACCTGGATCGGCCAGACGTGGCGGCAACTCGCGGCTGCCGGCGTCACCTCGGTGGTCCTGCTCGAGGACGGGCGGGTGGAGTACCGGATGCCGCTGCTTCCGGCGTCGCGGTGAGTCGATTCCCGGGCGCTTCCTCGCCGCGCGGCGGCCCGAGGGTGAGGGAGCGCGGGTGAGCTGGGGGAGGACTCGAAGCGTTCTGTCGCGGCCCGCGCGGCGGCCGAGCCCTGTCTTCCTGGGACTCCTCGCGCTCTTCGCCACCAGTGGCGCGATGACCTGGGCCGGCTTCGGCAACGTTCGGTTCGATGTCGTGCTCTTCGTTGTCTCGGGTTGGCTCGTCTCCCTCTGTCTGCACGAGTACGCCCACGCGGTGGTGGCGTACCGCGCCGGGGATACCGGCGTCGCCCACCGGGGCTACCTCACGCTCAACCCGTTGACCTACAGCCACCCGCTGCTGTCTGTCGTGTTGCCCGTCGTGGTCGTGCTCCTCGGCGGCATCGGCCTGCCCGGCGGCGCGGTGTGGGTGGACCGGCACCGAATCCCCGGCCGGCTCCGGCACAGCCTGGTGAGTCTCGCCGGTCCGGCGGTCAATGTGGTGGGCGCTGTGCTCCTCGCGCTGCCGTTCGCGATCGGTGTGGACACTAGCGCCCGGCCGGAGTTCTGGGCGGCTGTCGCGCTGCTCGGGTTCCTCCAGCTCACCGCGAGTGTGCTCAACCTGGTGCCCGTGCCGGGCCTCGACGGTGGCAACATCGTGCAGCCGTGGCTGTCGCCGCGGTGGCAGCGCGGCTACGACGTGCTCGCTCCGTACGGCTTCATCATCCTGTTTGGACTGTTGTGGAATCCCCGTGTCGGCGGCTGGTTCTTCGACGTGGTGCACACGCTCGCCGGAGGACTGGGGTTGCCCGCTTCGCTCTACGCGCAAGGTCTGGCCATGCTCCGCTTTTGGCGCGGCTAGCGGGCGACACGGGGAACAGACGAGGCGATCACGCCGTTTCGGGAACGCTGCTTGGACGGCGACCGGGTGGCCGCCAGTGGCGGGTGTGGCGCGCCCCGCGCCACACCCGCCACGTCCGCGCGCTTACGGACGCTTCAGCGGGCTTTCGGTGAGCGAGGGATCCCGCTGGACGATGGGATCGAGGATCTCGTCGATCGCCTTGAGCAGGTCGGCGTCGAGCTTCACCCCGGACGCCTTGATGTTGTCGTACACCTGCTCCGGACGGGTGGCGCCGATGATCGCCGAGGAGACGTTCGGATTTTGCAGCACCCACGCGATGGCGAGCTGGGCCATGGTCAGCCCGGCTTGCTCGGCGAGGGGCTTGAGACGCTGAACGGTGGTGAGGACCTCGTCGGTCATCCACCGCGCGATCATGGCCTTGCCCGACTTCTCGTCGGTCGCCCGGGAGCCCGCTGGCGGCGGCTGCCCCGGCAGGTACTTGCCGGTCAACACTCCCTGCGCCAGCGGCGACCAGACGATCTGGCCGATGCCCAGCTCCTCGCAGGTTGGGATGACCTCGGCCTCGATGACACGCCAGAGCATCGAGTACTGCGGCTGGTTGGAGACCAGCGGAATCCGCAGCTCGCGAGCGAGCTTGTGGGCTTCGCGGATCTGCGAGGCCTTCCACTCGGAGACGCCGATGTAGAGCGCCTTGCCCTGCCGGACGATGTCGGCGAACGCCTCCATCGTCTCCTCCAGCGGCGTCTCGTAGTCGTAGCGGTGCGCCTGGTAGAGATCGACGTAGTCGGTCTGGAGCCGGCGCAGCGACCCGTTGATGGACTCCATGATGTGCTTGCGGGACAGCCCGCGGTCGTTCGGGCCGTCGCCAACCGGCCAGTAGACCTTCGTGAAGATCTCGATGCCTTCGCGGCGCACCCCCTTGAGCGCACGGCCCAGCACCGCTTCGGCTCGGGTACCGGCGTAGACGTCGGCGGTGTCGAAGGTGGTGATGCCCGAGTCCAGCGCCGCACGGACGCAGGCGATCGCCTGCTCCTCCTCGATCTGCGAGCCGTGGGTGATCCAGTTGCCGTACGAGATCTCGCTCACGAGCATGCCGGAGCGACCAAGGTGTCGGAATTGCATAGTGCCAACCCTAAATTCCCGGCGCCAGCGTGTCCGGCGCCTGACCGTGACTGACGGTATGTGCGAAAGGACGTCCTGGAGTCAGAGAACCGGAGCGACATCCGCCAGCCGTCGCTCAATTTCGTCGATAACCGCAGCTCGGCTGGGGTGGACGAGCTCCACCAACGGTCGGCCGGCCCGGTCCAGGGCGCCCCAGCGGCCGGTCTCCGTGCCGATGAGGAACGCCATCGGATGAATCACTAGAACGGCGTACCGGGGCGGCACGAGCATCCGGCCGGTCCGGTCGACCACCCCTTTGCCCCCGCCGGTGTCGACGATCGCCAGTCCTTCATCGGTGAACCCGTCGACGTATCGGCCATCGGTGAGCGCGGTGGCGAAGCCGGCGTACTGGGTGGGCACCACGACGCGCCCGGTCTTGTCGACCGCCCCCCAGCCGCCGCGCCGGACCGCGGCCACCCCGCGCCGGAACGGACGGACGTCGTCGAATCCCGCCGCGATCACCACCTGGTTGGCCTTGTCAATGGCGAGCCACGCCCCGGTACCGTCCCGCGACACCCACGCCAGCCCGTCGGAGAACGAGCCCACCCCTCGGTAGCCGGCGGAGGCGTCGATGAGCGTCGCGCCGGTCTCGTCGATGAGTTCCCAGGCCGCCGACTGCGGTCGCCGGACCCACGCGACGCCGTCGTGGAACGGCTGCACCTCCACGTACGCCGGCGGGATGACGAACGCGCCGTCCGCGGCGACATATCCCCAGCGCTGGGCCTCCTCGCTGAAGCGAGGCTCCGGGGGACGGCGTAGTTGGAGGATCTCCTCCCGTGAGCGCGGGTACGGCCCCCAGCCGTGTTTGGCCACCTTGGCCAGTACCGCGTCGAGGGCGAGCTCGGTCCGGGCGATGAGTTCGGGATCTTCCACTTTGCGCAGTTCCAGCGCCCGTTCGAAGTGGTTGCACGCCTCGATGTAGCGGCCCTGGTCGAAGCAGGATCGCCCCGCGTGCTCGTGCAGGGTCGCCCGGAGCCGATCCGGCAGCTCCGGGGAGTTGGCCTCCGCGAAGAGCCGGTCCGCTTCGGCGTACTCGCCCCGCCATTGCAGGACGTGCGCCAGCCGGGCCTGCGCGAGGGCGATGCTGTGCAGGTCGCCGGTGGCCTCCGCGTGTGCGAGCGCGAGCCGGCCGTCGGCGAGCGCCTTGGCCAGGTCACCGAGGATCCGGGAGACCACTGCGCGCAGGCTGAGCAGCCGCGCCCGCGACCGATCGTCGGTGGCGGTCTCCAGTTTCGCGGTCAGCTGATCCCGGATCGCGCGCAGTTCGTCCGGGTTGTCCACCACCTCCCGGAGCGTCTCGGGGTGAAACCGCCAACGGTAGGTGGCGAGGACCTGCTCGGGGTCGTCGGCTGGAGGGCGCGTGGCGACCGTGGCGGCGGTGGGCTCGGGAGCGACGAGCGGCGCGAGCATCGTCGGGGTGCTCAGCGCCGGGGCGGAACCGCTGACCGGGCCCGCGGTGACGGGGCGGACCGGGTCCGGGGCCGCTGGTCGGGGAGGGGGTGTGGCCGACGGCGGTGGTGGGGGTGCGGGAGGAGGCACCGCGCGTGGCGGGGTCACGGGTGGCGGCGGCGGGGGAGTGGGTGTCACGGGTGGCGGTGGTGGTGTGGGGCGAGGGTGCGGCGCCACGGCCCCGGCGGATCGGATCGCCGGGGGTGGGGGGACGTCCGCGCCGGGCGGTGCGGTACCGGTCGCCGGAGGCGGACCCCACCCGGGGCGCGGAGGTGGCGGAGGAGTGGTCCGGGGAACGCTGCCGGGCCGTGCCGTGCCGACAGCGGCGTGGGGATGGGCGTCCTGCGGCGGGGTGGGAAGCGGACGCGGCGGCCCCGCGGGCAGGGGGGACGGGTGGTGGGGCCCGTGGGCCTGTGGCGGCGTGCCTCCGGGTCGACTCGGCACGGGTGGGGGATCGCTGGGCCGCTGCCCCGCAGCGCCAGCCCACGCGGGTGGTCGACCGCGATGTTCATCGATCACGCCGGCACCTCATGTCCGTCGCCGTGACCGACGAGGTGGTCCGGGTACCCGCAGCGAACCCGTCGTCTCGGGTCGGTCACCCACGGCGAAGCCACCCCGTCCTGCCGTCATGTCCGCGTCCGCCGACGCGGCCGGTTGCGGATGGAGGGTACTGGTGTGGGCTGGGTCACCGCCACTGGCTCGCCGAACTCCGTCCGAATTGAGCGTTCTGCGTGTGCCGGTCGGTCCCTCGCCCGGGGCACGGTACTCCGCGGCCGTCGGGCGGCTCACGGGTGCTCCATGACGAGGACGGCGGCCGTGCCCGGTTCGAGCGCCTCGTATCGATGCGGCACGTCGCCGTCGAAGGCGGCGTAGTCGCCTGGCCCGAGCTCCACCAATTCGTTGACCGGGCCGACGCGCATGCGGCCCGCGGTCACGATGAGGTGCTCGACACTGCCCGGGAGGTGCGGTTCCGCGTCGCGGTGCGATCCCGGTTCGAGGGTGAGGAGGTAGATGTCCCGTCGGACGCGGGCTGACCCCGCGGACAGCAGGGTGGCCGTGAACGCCGCCCGTTCGGCCGGCACCCGGGGACCTTCGCCCGCTCGGATCACCCGAACCGCCGGGGTGATGGGCTCGACGAGGCGGCTGAAGGGCACTCCGAGCGCGACGCCGAGTGACCACAGTGTCTCGACGCTGGGATTGCCCACACCGGACTCCAGCTGAGAGAGGGTCGACTTGGCGATGCCGGCCCGGCGGGCGAGCTCGGTCAGGGAGAGGCCGGCGCGTTCGCGTTCGCGCCGCAGCGCCGCGGCGATGGTGGCGAGTAGCGAGGGGTGCTGCGACATGTTCGCTCCATCGGCTGTTTTGTTCGCGTTGACGAACGGCCGGTCTCTGTTCATTTTTGTGCCATGCGTACGGCAGAGCGAACGCTGCTCCGCGATCTTGCCCCCATCGCCGCCGCGATGCTGGCGGTCGGTGCCTCGTTCGGGGCGATCGCCCGCGCGGCGGAGATACCCGTGTGGGCGGTCATCGCTCTGTCGAGCGCGCTCTACGCCGGAGCCGCGCAGTTCATGGCGGTGGGCTTGATCGCCGCCGGCAGTCCGTTCGCCGCGGTCCTCGCCGGCCTCGTCATCAACGCGCGTCACCTGCCGTTTGGCCTCGCCATCGGCGACACGGTGGGCCGACGGTGGCCGGCGAAGCTGGTGGGCAGCCACCTGATGACGGACGAGGCGACCGCGTTCGCCCTGGCCCAACCCGACGGCGCGCAGCGGCGCCGCGCCTTCTGGACGGCGGGGGTCGTGCTCTTCATGGCCTGGAACATCGGCACCGTGATCGGTGTCCTGCTCGGCGCCGCGGCTGACCCTGCGCGCTTCGGGCTCGACGCCGCGTTTCCGGCTGGCCTGCTCGCGCTCCTCATGCCCGCCCTGCGCGACCGCACCACGCGCACGGTCGCGGTGCTCGGCTCGGGCATCGCCGTGGTGACCACGCCGCTGTTGCCGGCCGGCCTGCCCATCCTCCTCGCGCTCGTCGCGCTCGCCGTCCTCGTGTGGCCGCGGGCACGAAAGGAGCAGCCGTGCTGATCGCAACGATCGTGGCCTTGGCGCTCGGCACCTACGCCTTCCGCCTCGCCGGGGTACTCCTGCGTGACCGGTTGGCGCTCTCGGAGCGCGTTCGCGCGACGCTGCCCGTCGCCGCCGTGGCGTTGTTGGCGGCGCTCGCCGTGACCGCGGCCCTCACCGAAGGTGGGCGATTCGCCGGCTTCGCTCGTCCCGCCGGCGTGCTCGTTGGCGCCGTGCTCGCCTGGCGCCGGGCCCCGTTCGTCGTGGTCGTGCTCGCCGCCGCCGGCACGACGGCCGCCTTGCGGCTGCTCCACGTGCCCTGACGGACGGGTCCGCGGCGCCCGGCTTAGATCTTCTGGCCGATCTCGACGCGCGGCACGGGGATCCGCATCCGGCGGAACGTCAAGGCCCGCATGATCGCGTAGAAGTAGAGCGACCGCATCCGCTCCTCGGTCTTCGGGAACCGGGCGCGCACGAGCGTGCGGACCCGCCGGGCGATGAGGATCGAATCGATCACGACGGCGAAGGCCAACGCCAGCCACAGGAGGTTGGAGGCGAGCTGCACGACCGGCGGCATGACCTGCGCGGAACCGATCAGCACCACGAGCGCCCCGCCGAGGAACCACGTCCCGACTGTCCGCCGGGAGTCGACGATATCCCGCACGAGCGCCCGCTCCGGCCCGCGGTCGCGGGGACCACCCACGCGCCGAAACTCCTCCGCCAGCGCCGCCCGTTCGGCCCGGCGCTGTGCCCGCAGCTCCTCCTTGGTCAACGCGGGCCGTTTGGCCAGCCGAGGATTGGCGGGCGGGCGTTTCGGCGTGACTTTGCCCAGCTCGCGCTTGCTGGGCGTGTAGCCCTTGCGCGGGACAGCCGGAGACTCGGGGGCCGCTGACGACGTGGCGGCCGACTCCTTGGCCGGCTCAGTGGCGAGCTCAGTGGACTTGCGGCGGAACAGCGACGGCACGGGTGAAGGGTAGCCGGCCGCGCTGGCCCGCCGCACGTCACCCTGATCACGGGCGCTCGATGTGGGCGCCGAGCGCGGCCAGCTTCGCCTCGAAGTCCTCGTACCCGCGCTTGATCAGGTTGACGCCGTAGACGCGGGAGGTGCCTTCGGCCGCCAGCGCCGCGATGAGGTGGCTGAACCCGGCCCGCAGGTCCGGGATGACGAGGTCGGCGCCGTGCAGCTTGCTCGGCCCGGCGATCACCGCGGAGTGCTTGAAGTTGCGTCGACCGAAGCGGCAGGGAGTGCCGCCGAGGCACTCCCGGTAGACCTGGATCGTCGCGCCCATCGCGTTGAGCGCGTCGGTGTAGCCGAGCCGCTGCTCGTAGACGGTCTCGTGGACGATCGACAGCCCCCGCGCCTGCGTGAGCGCCACCACCATCGGCTGCTGCCAGTCAGTCATGAAGCCGGGGTGGACGTCGGTCTCCAGCGCGACGGCGCGCAGCTCTCCGCCGGGGTGCCAGAAGCGGATGCTGGCCTCGCGCCCGGGGTGCCCGTTGCGCGGCGGCCGGGCGTCGTTGACCTCGAACGCGCCGCCGACCGCCCGGAAGACGTTGAGGAACGTCATCATGTCCACTTGCCGGGCACCGATCACCTCGACGTCGCCGCCGGTGGCGAGCGCCGCGGCGGCCCAGCTCGCCGCCTCGATCCGATCCGGGATGGGGTGGTGGAGGTAGCCGCCGAGCCGGGAGACGCCCTGAATTTCGATTACCCGGTCGGTGTGCACTTTGATGATCGCGCCCATCTTCTGGAGGACGCAGATCAGATCCATGATCTCGGGCTCGACCGCGGCGTTGCTCAACTCGGTGATGCCCTCGGCCCGCACCGCGGTGAGCAGCACCTGCTCAGTAGCGCCAACGCTGGGGTACGGCAGTCGGATCTTCGTCCCGTGCAGACCGTTGGGCGCGGTGAGGTGCAGCCCTTGCGGGGTTTTCTCCACGATGGCGCCGAATTGCCGCAGCGCCTGCATGTGGAAGTCGATGGGGCGGGGTCCGATGTGGCAGCCGCCGAGGTCGGGGATGAAGGCGTGACCAAGGCGGTGCAGCAGGGGGCCGCAGAACAGAATCGGCACGCGACTGGAGCCCGCGTGCACGTTGATCTCGTCGGTGGAGGCGCTCTCCACATTGGCCGGATCGAGGATCAGCTCCCCGTCCTCCGGCCCATCCGTGACCTTCACGCCGTGCAGCTCCAGTAGGCCACGAACCACCTCGACGTCTCGGATCCGCGGTACGTCATACAGCCGGCTCGGCTCATCGCCGAGGAGCGCGGCCACCATGGCCTTGGTGACGAGATTCTTCGCGCCGCGTACCCGGATCTGGCCGCGCAGCGGGGTGTTGCCGTGCACGATCAAGACGTCGTCGGTCAACGCAACCTCCAGCGCGTCGTGGGCCGACGTGGAACACGGAACAAGCCATGATCCACTTTGCCCCGGATCGGTGACCGTCGGAGCATAGCGCCAAGTGACGGATACGCGGGTACCGTGCGGGCTAGTTGGGTATCAAACCGGAAAATTTATCCCGGTCTCCGCTACTCGCCGTCACGGTGTGTTACTGAGCGTTACGGCAAGGCGAGCATCTGATCCAGCGCGACGCGGGCGTAGTGTGCCGTCTCCGGATCGACCGCGATCTGGTTGACCACCCGGCCGGCGACGAGCTCCTCCAGCGCCCACACCAGGTGTGGCAGGTCGATGCGATTCATCGTGGAGCAGTAGCACACCGTCCGGTCCAAGAACATGACGCGCTTGTCCGGATGGGTGTTCGCAAGCCGGCGCACCAGGTTGAGCTCCGTGCCCACCGCCCACGCGGAGCCCGGGGGAGCGGTCTCGATCGTCTTGATGATGTATTCCGTGGAGCCCACCAGATCCGCGGCGGCCACCACCTCGTACCGGCACTCCGGGTGCACCAGCACGGTGACGTCCGGTACGCGAGCGCGGATGTCCTCGACGTTCTTGAGACTGAACCGCTGGTGGACCGAGCAGTGGCCCCGCCACAGGATCATCCGCGCCGCGCGCAGCTGCTCCGGGGTCACCCCGCCGCCGGGCTGGTGCGGGTCGTAGACCACGCAGTCGTCGAGGCTGAACCCCAACTCCCGCACCGCGGTATTCCGACCGAGGTGCTGGTCGGGAAGGAACAGGACGCGGTCACCGCGCTCGAACGCCCACGTCAACGCGCGCTTGGCGTTGGAGGAGGTGCACACCACCCCGCCGCGGCGCCCGACGAAGGCCTTGATGTCGGCCGAGGAGTTCATGTACGTGACCGGGACCGTGGACGCGGCGATCCCGAGGTCCTCGAGCAGGTCCCACGCGGTCTCCACCTGCCCCAGCGCCGCCATGTCCGCCATCGAGCAGCCGGCGGCGAGATCCGGCAGGATCACCTTCTGCGTGTCGCTCGTGAGGATGTCCGCGCTCTCGGCCATGAAGTGCACGCCGCAGAACACGATGTACTCGGCGTGCGGCCGCGCCGCCGCCTCCCGCGCCAGCTTGAACGAGTCACCGGTCACGTCGGCGAACTGGATGACCTCGTCGCGCTGGTAGTGGTGCCCGAGGATGAAGAGGCGGTCGCCGAGCGCTTTCTTCGCCGCCCACGCGCGCTCGACCAGGCTGGGGTCGCTCGGCGGTGGCAGCGCACCCGGGCACGACACGCCCCGCTCGGCTGCGGGGTCGCTGCCGCGGCCGAGGAGGAGCAGGGCGGTTGCGGTGTTGGAGGGCTCAACCCACGACGTCGTCACGCCCTCCATGGTCCCACAGCCGCGTGCGTGAGTGATCGTCACGGTCGTGGCCTGCGACACTCCCGGTATGCGGGTGCTGATCTGTCCCGACAAGTTCGCCGGCACCCTCTCCGCGCCGCAGGTCGCCGCCGCCGTCGCCGAGGGGTGGCGGCAGCGCGCGCCGGACGACGAGGTCATGCTCCGTCCGCTCGCCGATGGGGGGCCGGGGTTTCTCGAGGTCGTCGCATCCGCGGTGGGCGGTCGACGGCTGCCGGTGCGGACCGCCGACCCCCTGGGGCGCCCCACCACGGGAGACGTGCTCCTCGTCGACGGCGCGGTCCCGACCGCGTACGTCGAGAGCGCCCAGGCGTGTGGCCTGCACCTGCTGGCCGCCGGTGAGCGCGATCCGAAGACCACCACCTCGTACGGGCTCGGCCTGCTCATCACCGCGGCCGTGGAGACCGGAGCCCGGCGGGTGGTCGTCGGGCTCGGTGGGTCGGCGACCAACGACGTCGGCGCCGGCATGCTCGCGGCGCTCGGTGTCGCCACCCTGGACGAGACCGGGTACGCCCTGCCGTATGGCGGGGCCGCGCTGCTGGCCGCGGCGGCGCTCGATGGGGCGCCCCGGCTGCGTGGCGCGGAGTTGATCGCCGCGACCGACGTTGACAACCCGTTGACCGGTCCCCAGGGGGCCGCCTATGTCTTCGGCCCGCAGAAGGGAGCGACCCACCAGGATGTGCTCCTGCTCGACGCGGCGGCGGACCGGTTCGCCGCGGTGCTGGAGCGCGACCTTCCGACCTGTCCTCGGGGGGTGGCGGGGCTGCCGGGCGCCGGCGCGGCGGGCGGGCTGGGCGCGGCGATCCTCGCCCTCGGCGGCCAGTGCGAATCCGGCATCGGTCTGGTCAGTCGTCTGGTCCGGCTCGACGCGGCCCTCGACGTCGTCGACCTGGTGATCACCGGAGAGGGTTCGTTTGACGGCCAGTCGCTGCGGGGCAAGGTGGTGGCCGGGGTTGCCGCCGCCGCGCGGGCGCGCGGGGTGCCCTGTGTGGTGCTCGCCGGGCGGGTCGACGCCCCGGCGGCCGCGGAGGCGGGCGTGACCGAGGCGTACGCGTTGGTCGACCACTTCGGCGGGGACGTTGAGCGGGCGATGCGCGAGCCAGCGGCGGGTCTGCGGGCGCTCGCCGCCCAGCTCGCCGAGCGGTGGCACCGGTGAATTCCGCCGGTCCGCGCCTCGCGCCGATCCGAGCCGCGGAGTGCCCCCGCAGTAAAATTTCGAGATCAGATTGGGAATCGTCGGCCAGCCGGCTAGCGTTGGCCTATACGGACAAGCCGGCTGACTCCGAGCCGGTCTGATAGGGAAATCATCGAGACCACCAGCGGCGCAGGGAGACCGTGACCGTGACTACGACAACCCAGCCCGAGTCGACCGAGGCTCCGAAGACCGTGATCTTGACCGATGTCGCGGCACAGAAGGTCAAGGCCCTCCTCGAGCAGGAAGGCCGCGACGACCTGCGGCTCCGCGTAGCCGTGCAGCCGGGCGGGTGCTCGGGCCTGCGTTACCAGCTGTTCTTCGACGAGCGCACGCTCGATGGCGACATCGTCACCGAGTACAACGGCGTCGAGGTGGTCGTCGACCGGATGAGCGCTCCGTACCTGGCCGGTGCCACCATCGACTTCGCGGACCGCATCGACGCGCAGGGCTTCACCATCGACAACCCCAACGCGCAGAACTCCTGCGCGTGCGGTGACTCGTTCTGCTGCTGAGCCCGTCGGGGCCGTCACTCACGAGCGTGGAGACAGGCCGTCGGCGCCCGCTGGCCGCGTTCGCGCGGCCGCTGACGCGCCGGCGGCCTGTGCTGCGTCCGCGCGGCCGACGACCCGCCCCGACCCACCGACGCGCCCGGCGGTAGGCTGACGGCGCGCGTGGCTTCCCTCATCCCCCCGAAGGTTGACATGAAGATCGCGGTCACCGGCTCGATCGCCACCGACCACTTGATGCACTTCCCGGGGCGGTTCGCCGATCAGCTCATCCCCGATCAGCTCGACAAGATTTCCTTGTCCTTCCTCGTCGACGACCTTGTCGTGCGGCGCGGCGGGGTGGCCGCCAACATCGCCTTTGGCTTGGCGCAGCTCGGCCTGCGGCCGATCCTGCTCGGCGCGGTGGGGCAGGACTTCGACGACTACCGCTCGTGGCTGGAGCGGCACGGGGTGGACTGCGCGTCGGTGTACGTCAGCGAGGTAGCCCATACCGCCCGTTTTGTCTGCACCACCGACCGCGATTTGTGCCAGATCGCGTCGTTCTACGCGGGCGCGATGAGCGAGGCCCGCAACATCGAGCTCGCCCCGGTGGCGGAGCGCGTCGGAGGTCTGGACCTCGTCATCGTCAGCGCGAACGATCCGGAGGCGATGCTCCGGCACGCCGAGGAGTGCCGGGTGCGGGGCTATCGTTTCGCCGCCGACCCCTCCCAGCAGCTCGCCCGCATGTCCGGCGACGACGTGGTGAAGCTCATCGACGGCGCGGACTATCTCCTGAGCAACGAGTACGAGAAGTCCTTGCTGGAGAGCAAGACCGGGCTCACCGACGCCGAGGTGCTCGAGCGGGTGGGGATTCGCGTGACCACGCTCGGCCGGAACGGGGTGGAGATCACCGGGCGCGGGATGGACGATATCCACGTCCCCGCCGTCCGCGACGTCGCGGCCACCGATCCGACCGGTGTCGGGGACGGGTTCCGCGCGGGCTTCTTCGCCGCGCTCTCCTGGGGGCTTGGCCTGGAGCGCGCCGCGCAGGTCGGGTGCCTGCTCGCCGCCTTCGTCCTCGAAACCATGGGCACCCAGGAGTACACGGTCGAGCCGCACCGCTTCGTCGCGCGGATGGCTGAGTCGTACGGTGAGGAGGCCGCGGCCGACATCCGGCCCCATCTCCTGCGCGATCGCGGCTGAGCTGCCTCAGCGCGTGCCGCCAGCGCGGACCTCGTGGGTGACTCCGCGGCGCGCGTCCACTGTGCTCACTCGCACCACGTCCACCGGGAACGCGCGCGATACGCATCGGCGAGCCCGGTGCGGGTGTTCATGACGTCGGCGGCGCGATGTCCGCTCCGCACCACCTCGTCGTGATCCCACATGGTCAACCGCCCGTTGTCGACGACGGTCACGCCGTCGACCATGACGGTGCGGACCGCGTGGGGGTCTCCTGAGTAGACGAGATTTGAGGGCCAGGTGTGCCGTGGCACCAGGTGCGGCTGGGCGAGATCGATGACAATGAGGTCGGCCCGCTTGCCCACCTCGATGGAGCCGATCTCGGTGTCCATGCCGATGGCGCGTGCTCCTCCGATCGTGGCCAATTCCAGGGCGAGTTCGGCGGATCCCCAGGCCGCGCCGAAGCGCGACTTCTGGAGGAAGATCGCCATCTTCATGGTCTCCCACATGTTTTGCCCGTTATTGGTCGACGCACCATCGGTGCCCAACCCAATCCGGACGCCCGCGTCGATCATCTCGGCGAGCGGGGCGAGCCCGGAGGCGTACATCAAGTTCGCGACCGGGTTGTGGGAGACCCCGGTGCCCGTCTCCGCGAGGAGACGGCGCTCGTGCGCGGTGGGCCAGACGCAGTGCGCGATCAGGAGATGCGGGCCGAGCACGCCGAGTTCGGCGAGCTGCTCGATGGAGCCCCGACCGTACCGGCGCAGCGCCTCGTCCCGCTCGTCGGGGGAGCTGGCCACGTGCATGGTCATCCGAGTGCCCTCGGCGCGGGCGTACTCGGCGAATGCCCGCACCATCTCGGGGGTGCAGCGCAGGACCCCCAAGGGCTCAGGACAGATGTGGACGAGCGGGTTCGCATATTCCTGGCGCAGTCGGGTCACCTCGGCCAGTGCGTCGTCGATGGACTCCCGCGCGTCCGGCGCGGTGGCCTGGCTCGGGTCGGTGTCGTCGTCGGAGTCGACGGAAATCCTGGCCACGACCGCGCGGGAGCGGGATTCGATAACCGCCTGGATCACTCCCTCGATCGCCTGGCGGTTGGGCGCGCCGAATTCCCCGACCACCGTTGTCGTGACTCCGCCGAGGAGGTTCTCGGCCAGCGCCACCCGTGCCCCGTGGTACGCCCGTTCCGCGTCATAGGCCCGCAGTGTCGGCCACATGCCCCGCTGGACCCAATCCGCCAGGGGGAGTTCGTCGTAGAGGCCGCGGGTAATGCCGTTGGAGAGGTGGGTGTGGGCGTTGACCAGCCCTGGCATCACCACGGCGTCGCGGAGCTGCCAGGTGTCTGCTGAGTCGAACTCGCAGTCCCGGTCGCGGCCCACCCCCACAATGCGGCCGTCGTCGATGGCGACGTACCCGCGGTCGTAGACGGTCCGGTGGCCGTCCATGGTGACCACGATGGCACCCCGCAACAGCCGGTCGACCTGCCGCATCCGCTCCTCCCACAGGCCTTGGGCGCTCCCTTTCAGGCGCGTGGGGTCCCGCTGGTCGTTGGTTAGGTGATCAGGCGAGGGTTCCGGGCTTGACGACGCCGAGGAAGGCGGCGACGAGAACCATCACCCAGATGAGGAACACGTACGGGACAGCTCGGCGCATCGAGCCCTGAATGTCCCGTTCCACCTCGGGCGAGGAGCCTTCGGACATCAACTTCGCGAAGGCGGGGCCGAAGGGGCGCAGCGACACGCGGATCATGATGCCGCCGAAGATGCAGATCGCGTACGCCGCCACCTTGCCGGCGAGCCACTTCGGGTTGGTGGTCACACCGAACGGCTCGTCGACGACGAAGGTGTAGCCGGAGACCGCGAGCAGGCCGATCACCACGGAGATCCGGACGATCCAGTCGAGCTTGTGGACCAGATCGGCGTGTTTCGCGGGGCTCTTAAAGAAGTCGACCAGCATGAGGCCGAGCCAGATCAGCGAGCCGATCCAGGCCAGCGCCAGCGGCCAGCCGTAGAAGATGTCCCGGCCCAGCGGGCTCGCGGCCATGAGGGTGACCCCCGACGGCAGCATCAAGATCAGGCACACCCGCGGCGCCAGGTCGACCATGTTCATGATCTTCAGTGCGATGGATCGACCGGCGGGCGACACCTTGGGGTTCACGACAAACCTGCTGGCGTAGAAGACGCCGATGTCGGACCCCAACCAGTAGGTGACCAGCAGGATGTGCAGGAAGATCGCGAAGCTGTGGAGATCGAAACCAACGACGGGTTCGATCGATGTCGCCAGATGCATGATGCTCCGATCAGGGTCAGTTCAGCGGCTTGATGCGTGGAAGATCCCGTTTGACCACCTTGCCGGCGGCGTTGCGCGGTAGCTCGGGGATGAGCTTCCACTGGCGCGGGATCTTGTAGCCCGCCAGCGAGCGCCGGCAGTGTTCCTCAAGCGCGGCCACGTCGAACTCGGCGCCGGGAGCGAGGACGATGTAGGCGGTGACCTCCTCGCCCCACTTCTCCGAGGGCGTGCCGATGACCGCCGCCTCGGCCACCGAGGGGTGCGTGACGAGGACGTCCTCGATCTC
>DATCMA010000026.1:0-3476 GCA_036563645.1 Micromonospora sp. | reverse complement strand
GTGCTCGCCCGGGCCGACGCGGCCGAGCTGCCGTCGGTTTCCGTGGCCGCGGCCTGACCGCCGCTTTCTGCCCCTCGTACTGCCGGCGGCAGTAATGGGATGACCCGTATCACGGTGGCGTGGGTCGGCTCCTGTTTCCAGAGACGCCCTGACACGCCTCTGGGCGTCTTGCGCGCGGGGCTTTGTTCTGGGGCGTCCCGCGCGCAGCGTGTGACCGGTCCGGTCGTCAGGGCAGGTCCGGGTCGGCCGGGGGGCGGTCCGGGACTGCCGGCGGGACCTGGCGCCGGGCCGGTCGCACGCCCAGGCGGCGCGGCACTCGCCGGCCTTCTCCGCCACCCGCGGCGGCGGCCGAGGCGGCGGTGACGCGGGGCCGCGCCGGTGGTCGCTCAACGGAGCTGGGCGCGGAAGATATACAAGAAGTGCGCCACCGAATGCGTACAGCGACAAACGTGAGTGGATAAGCAAAGGAGCCGGAGTGCGGAATCGGAGCGGGCACAGCAAAACGCCCCGGTTGGCCTGGAGCCCGGGGCGTTGATGCTGTGTGGTGGTGCGGTTTGTTCAGGCGGAGTGAGCGCGGACCCGCAGGCCGCCACGACGCTTGACGGCGCGCCGCTCTTCTTCGCTCATCCCGCCCCAGACGCCGGCGTCCTGACCGGAGTCGAGGGCCCACTGCAGACACTCGTCGGTCACGGAGCAGCGCCGGCAGACGGCCTTGGCCTGCTCGACCTGCAGGAGCGCCGGCCCGGACGTCCCAATCGGGAAGAACAGCTCCGGGTCCTCGTCGCGGCAGGCAGCATGGTGGCGCCAGTCCATGGCGGCAACACTCCTCGTTCTGGATCGGTGGCAGTAAAACCTGGGGGCTTCTATATGCGTCCGCGACACCAGGACGCGCCGGCTTGCGCCAGACGCGTAGGCAACGCGTGAGCAGGCTTGTTGCGGCCTCGGGACCGCGGTCCGGACCCTTCTGACACAGAACTGTCCAGGCGGCGTCCCGCGTACTCCGTTCGCTTGTGAATACTTTCACGAACTGGCGCAATGTCAAGGGCGCGACACGGAAAAATCGGCCTCGGTGAGCAAGCTCACCACCCTTTTGTCCGTTTACTGGCGCGTGCCAGGCCCCTGACCGCGACAGTCAGGGATCAATGTAGTAGATTCCGCGCCCTCGCGTCGGCATTTTCGCCAATGTTGTTTGGACAACTCGTCACTCTGTGCAATCGATTCACATCAGTACACCACGCGTAACGCTTCTGGTACGGAGGCGAACCGCACTCGCTGTCGTTCCCCGAGATAGTCCCCATCGAGTTGGAATGGCTGGGGCCGGGCAGCGGTGAGGGTGAATTCATCGAGGTCATGCAGGCGGAGGACGTGCCGCCCTCCTGGGGTGGCGCGGCCCGAGAACATCAGCGCGAGGGCGCGCGCCGTGCTCGTCACACGCAAATGGCGGAGCGCCATGATGTCGAGTCCGAGATCGAAAGACGCCGCTGGGTTGGGATTGATCGGGCGTTTTCCGAGGTAGGTCCAGGGCGCGGTGTTTTGGATGATCACAGTCGTGAGTTCCGTCTCAGGAGCGGTACCCGGCCGTTCCAAACAGATCGACGGGCGGCGTTGATCTCTGTCGAACAGGTATTGACGAAGCGCTTCACGGACATAGAGCGCGGGAGTAGCGACCCGACCACGGAGCCGTGCGCGCTCCACCGCGCGGATCACCGCCGCATCGAAACCGAGCCCCGCGCAAAAGGTGAAGTAGCGGTTATCCGCGCGTCCCAGGCCAATCGTTCGATACCGCCCCAGACGGAGCCCTTCGAGGATCACGCTGGTGCCCTCGGACCACTCCGGGGGGAGCCCGAGGGCGCGGGCGAAGACGTTCGTCGACCCGCCGGGGACCACCGCCAACGCGGGGCGCCGCTCGCGGGCGACGTGCGGCGGCACCGCGGTCATCAGGCCGTTGACCACCTCGTTGACCGTGCCATCCCCGCCGAGGGTGACGACGAGGTCGAACCCCTCCCGGACGGCTTCGCGGGCCAACGCGACCGCGTGCCCCCGGCGCCGGGTGTACCTGACCGTGAGATCGACTTCACTCCGGAGCGCCCGGACGAGGACGTCGCGGCTGCGCTCACTGGTCGTGGTGGCGGTCGGATTGACCACCAACAGGGCGCGCATGCGCGGCACTGTACCCGCCCCCGCGTCCACCGCACGGCCCGCCGGCGATCCGGCGTCACGACGGGGGAGGGGTATGGTGTCGGACGTGCGCACCGACGACGCCGAGAGGCTCCCCGCGCCGCTGCGCGCGGCGGTCTGGCTACTGGCCGCCGAGGCGGCGGGGATGGCGTTGGTCACCCTCTTCCTCATTTACGAAGACCTCACCGCCGAGGCGCATGACCTGGTCGCCGCGCTGTTCGTCACCGGGTTCAGCGCCGGTGGGGCCCTCGTGCTCGCCCTGCTCGCCCGAGCGCTCAGCCGCCGTCAGGTCCGGGCACGGGCGCCAGCGATCGTGCTCGAACTCATGCTCCTGCCCATCGGCTACTACATGATCGTGGGCGGACTGGCGTGGCTGGGCGTGCCGCTCATCGCGCTCGGCGTCCTGGTCTGCGCGCTGTTGCTCGCCCCGGCGACGAATCGGGCGTTGGGAGTGAGCTGATCCGCCGCCCGTGGGTATCAGCTGCGCCGCCGCACCAACTGGATCGCCGCCCGGCCGTCCTCGACCGTGGCGTTGACCGCGGTGGTCAACGCGGTCAGCACCTTCCAGGCGAAGGAGGACGTCGCGGGCAGTCGCGCGTCGGGAGCGGTCGGTACGGTCACGTCGACCGTGAGTTCCGTCTCGGTGGCGGTGAATCGACAGTCGAGTTCACTGCCGGGCGTCGCGATGGTCAGGAGCATCGCGCACGCCTCGTCGACGGCGATCCGAAGGTCTTCGATCTCGTCGAGCGTGAATTGCAGGCGAGCGGCGAGCCCCGCGGTAGCCGTCCGCAACACCCCGAGGTACCCGCTGTCCGCGGGCACGGTCAGGAGGACGACGTCGTTGTCAGCCGTCGGGTGCGGCTGTGTGGTCAGCTGGCTCACCGATGCTTCCCCCTGCCTGGCGACTCTACCGGCTCGGGGTCGGCTATGCGAATGAACCGGAATGATCGTTAGCTGAGGGAATGCGGCCGGTTGGGTATGCCGCTGCGGCGGAGCGGTCGAAGGCGGCCCCGTTGGGGGGACGTGATCTCGTCGGGATGGCTGAGGGCGCCTCACCGTAGCGGCCATGAGATGCGTCACACGTGAGGCATGCCGCGAACGAAACTGGCCGGCACATCACGTGCCGGCCAGCCTCGATCAGGCGCGTGTCACGCCTGCTTGGTCTCCCAGAAGATCTTGGCGATCTCGTCGATCTTCTGCAGGAGCTCGTCCGCCTTGGCCGGGTCGGTCGACGACTTCGTCCCGGTGGCGCCGGCGAGCTTCGTGGCCTCGTTGAACAGCTGGTGCAGCTGCGGGTA
>DATCMA010000021.1:0-1676 GCA_036563645.1 Micromonospora sp. | reverse complement strand
CGCCGTGCTGGCCGAGCGGGCGCGCCCGGCTGTTGCACCGTCGCCCGCGGCGCCCGACCTCACCGCCAGAGCGACGATGGTGGGAGAGGAGGTCGTCACCGAGTTACCGCTGATCCGCTACCACCGCGGCTGCTGCATCCTGCCGAGCGGTGACCTTCACCACCCCGGCCGGGGTGGGCTGGAAGAGGAGCACTCATGAGCCTGGATGGACCAACGGGGATCGACCTGCGCGGGAAAGTGGCGCTCGTGACCGGTGCCGGCAGCGGCCTCGGCGCCGCCACCGCGCGAGCCTTCGCCCGCGAGGGCTGCGCGGTCGCCTGCCTCGACATCAACGTCGAGGCCGCAGCCAATGTCGCGCGCGAGATCGCCGCGGCCGACATCGAGTCGCTGCCGCTCGGCTGTGACGTCAGCGACGCCGACGCGGCCGCCCACGCCGTCGGTCAGGTGGTCGCCCGTTTCGGTCGCCTCGACGTGCTGGTCAACTGCGCCGCCGTCGACCACACCCTGGCGGCCGAGGAGATGTCGGTTGCCCAGTGGGATCAGGTCATCGGTGTGAACCTGCGTGGGCCGTTCCTTTTCTCCCGGCTCGCCTTCCCCGTCATGAAGCGGCAGGGCGGCGGGCACATCGTCAACGTCGCGTCGACCGCAGCCACACGTGCCTGGGCCAACGCCGCGGCTTACCACGCCTCCAAGTGGGGGCTGATCGGCTTCAGCCGCGGGCTGGGGGTCGAAGGACGGCCGCACGGCATCCGCGTCACCGCGGTGATCCCGGGCGGGATGCGCACCCACTTCTTCGACCGCTTTATCGAACAGGGCATCCCGCTGCCGGACGAAGCGAACCTGCAGGACCCGGCGGTCGTCGCGGCGACTATCGTCTTCGCCGTCAAGATCCCGCCCGAGTCCGCCCTCCAGGAGGTCATTGTGACCCCGCTGACGGAGACGAGCTGGCCGTGAGGCGGTGCGTGATGCGTCATGGGTCAACCGTAGTGCGTACTGCGTATTGCGTAAATCTACCCTCTCCCGTCGTGGGCTCGGTTCGAATCGAAGAACCTCGCGTCAGACTCGCCACGCAGCAGGGAAATCTTTCGACTCCGCCGCCCACCGCCTCGCGGCGGACGGCTCTGCTCAGGATCAAATCTGCGAACGCGTCTGTCCGAAGGCGGTATAGGGCGGCATAGACAAGGAGCGTGATGATGCGAGACGAGATCGAACGGTACTGGCGCGAGATCGCGCTCCTGGTCCATGCGATGCCGGGTGCTGTGGTGGCGCGAGTCGCCGAGATGCTGGACGACTGCCGTGCCCGCGGTGGCACCGTGTTCATCGCCGGCAACGGCGGGAGCGCCGCGACTGCGTCGCACTTCGCCTGCGACCTCGTCAAGGGAACGCACCTATCCGGGCGGCGACCCTTCCGGGTCGTGCCGCTGACCGACAACATGCCGCTCGTGACCGCCTGGGCCAACGACACCAGCTACGAGCGCGTCTTCGCCGAGCAGTTGGAGCCGCTGGTGCGGCCGGGCGACGTGTTGATTGCGATCAGTGCCAGCGGCAACTCGCCCAACGTCCTCGCCGCCGCGCGCGTGGCGCGCCGTGCCGGGGCGGTGACCGTCGCCCTGACCGGGCGGACCGGCGGCAAGCTGCGTCGCCTGGCGGACCTGGCCGTCTGCGTGCCGTCGGAG
>DATCMA010000003.1:0-16220 GCA_036563645.1 Micromonospora sp. | reverse complement strand
GATCATCTCGGGTTGTGTGGACTCAAGACGATGCGGTGGCCGCGCCACGTTCCCGGCACCTCCACGAACAAGATCACGAAGTCCGGCTGTAGTACTAGGCTTGATCAGGTTGGCAAAGCCCCAATGAAACCAGCGCGTCCTGGCAGACGTCCGCACTATCCTGTAACGTCAAACGTATGGACACCTGCATTGCGCAGGCGTGCTGCGTTTCTGTGTCCGATTCCCCCCTCGGACACGTCCGTTAACCACACGGGGAGCGAGCAGGACCTCCACCGCTCGCTCCCGTGGTTCGTTGCGGAGCCCCAGACCCAGGTCGCGGTACGGCCGTCGAGGCGGCCGGGCTCTCGTGCATCAACGCGGCACCGACGTCGCCGAGAGAGTCGGCCACCGCGGACGCGACGATCACGAGATCGGGATGTCCGCCGCCGGGCGGTCGGACCGTCGGCCTGCCCTTCGCCGGAGGACGGCGCTGAATGCGGCGCGTCATGCCGCCCGCCACCCCGCCCTCGGCGGTCATCTCCGTGAGGAGCGTGTTGACCCGCCCCCATTGCTCCGGCCCGCGCGTCACCGCCGTGACCCCGGCCGCGGCGCGCATCTGCTCGAGCGCGGCCGGCGATTCGGATGCGTCGATTTCACGCGACGCGGGTGGTGCCCCGGCCTCGCCCGGCGGGTGAGATCGAGCGCACGGTTCCGCCGGGACCGCCGGACGGAGGAGAACGTGATGGCTGTAGCGACGGATGGCACCCCGGTACTCGATCTGCTGGCAAGGATGACCGCGGACTCGATCGCCGCATCGAACCTCGACCCGACCACACTCATGCTCGTTCGCATCGCTGCGCTCGTCGCGATCGATGCGCCACCGATCTCCTACCTGCTGAACCTCGAGACGGCGGGAGAGGCCGGTCTCGACCCCGAGGTGGTCCGCGGAGTCCTTGCCGCGATCGCACCGATCGTCGGCACAGCGCGGATCGCGTCCGCCACCGGCAAGATCGTCGAGTCGCTCGCGGTCGAGATCGAGATCGCCGAGCTCCAGGATCAGAACCGGCGGTGACCTGCACCCTCGTGACCCGTCCAGCGGAGGCTGACCAGCCGGCACCTCGCCCGGGCCGATGACCTTCACCGAGACCATGGACCACGTCGCCGTGGGCGTGGAGTTCCTCGGCGTCGGTGTTCTGGTCGTCGGGCTCATGTGGTCGGCCGCCAGAGCGGTCGCCGGGCTGTGGCGGAAGGACGGCGGGCAACGCACCTACCAGCGGCTGCGCGAGACCATCGGCGGCACGCTGCTGCTGGGCCTGGAGATCCTCGTGGCCGCTGACCTCATCAAGACCGTAGCGGTGGCAACCACGGTCGAGAACGTGCTCGTCCTCGGCCTCATCGTCGTCATCCGAACCTTCCTGAGCTTCTCTCTCCAGGTCGAGATCGACGGGACGCTGCCGTGGCGACGAGGTCGTCGAGAGATCCCCGGCACGCCGCCGATCGGCACGCGCGAGGGTTGACCGTCGTCCGGCGTCCGGCCGTCACCCCCTGCGGGGGACGCCGACTCGCGCCCGGAGGCGCAGGGTCGCGACGTGGCGGGTACCGGCGGCGCCGATGGTCACGCTTCGCGGGTGCCGCGGGGCCTCGTCCTCGTGCTCGCCGTGGCGGGGTTGCTGGTTGCGGCTCTGGCCGTGCAGCGGTTCGCCACGATCGTCGCACCGGTCGTCCTCGCGCTCATCCTCGTCATCGCCGTGCATCCGTTGACCGGGATCTTGCGCCGACACGGTCTGCCGGCGTGGCTGGCGGTGACCGTCACCGTCCTGACGGTCCTCGCTCTGATCCTGGGCCTCTTTGCGGCGTTGGTGCTCTCCATCGCGCGGCTCGCCGCCATCCTGCCGGCGTACGAAGAGCGCTTCGCCGAGCTCGTGATCAGCCTCCGGGCCGTGCTCGAGTCGCTCGGCATCGAGCAGGCCGAGGTCCGGGCCGGCCTGGATCAGATCTCCGTGGGCAGCATCGCTGCGCTGCTCGGTGATCTGCTCACCGGGCTCGCCACGACCTTCTCCAACCTGCTGTTCCTGATCTTCGTGGTCGTCTTCATGGGCGTGGATGCGACCGGGTTCGCGAGCCGGCTGTCCCGCTCCCGCGGGCAACACCCGGACCTCATCGGTCCGCTCGACACCTTCGTCCGCGGCACCCGGAGCTACCTGCTGGTCACCACGGTGTTCGGGCTGATCGTGGCGATCTTCGACATCGCTGCCCTCTGGCTGCTCGGGGTGCCGTTACCGCTGCTGTGGGGGCTGCTCGCCTTCATCACGGGCTACATCCCCAACGTCGGCTACTTCATCGGGTTGCTACCGCCGGCGCTGCTGGCCCTGCTCGAGGGCGGGCCATCGCTCATGATCACCGTGATCGTGACGTACGCCGCGGTCAACTTCGTCATCCAGTCGGTCATCCAGCCGAAGGTCATGTCCGACGCCGTCAACCTCTCGATGACGCTGACGTTCCTCTCCCTGGTCTTCTGGACCTTCATCATCGGCCCCGTCGGCGCGATCCTCGCAATACCGCTGACGCTGCTCGCGAAGTCGGTGCTGCTCGACATCGACCCGAGCACCAGATGGATCTCCGACCTGCTCGCGGGCGGCCGGCTCCACCGGGACGACGTGGACCCGCAGGCTGGATGAAGGTCGAGGAGGGACCCGCGGTACCAACGAACCGATCACGCCGACCCGAGGCGATACGCCGAGAAGACGCGACCCTCTGCGGGCGCGCAGCCATCCCGACCATCGCCTGGTAGCCGCCGATGAGGAGTATCGACGGCTCGGTGTCCTCGCCTGCGTGCGGCTTCCGGCCTCGGTCGCCGTCTCGCACGGGTCAGTGTCGATAGGTGGCGAGCGCCCAGATGACGGCCACGTTCAGGGCGATGATCAGGATGGACCAGACGGGGTAGTACGGGATGAACGCGAAGTTGACGAGAGCGCTGAGCGATGCCAGCGCGATCCCGACCACGATCCCCCATGTCAACCCCTGGACGACGCCGATACCCGCGAGCGCCACCAGAACCCCGAGTACCAGGTGGATCCAACCCCAGCCGGTGATGTCGAAGCTGTACACGTACTCCGACGTCGCGACGAACACGTTGTCGTTCAGGATCGCCGCGATTCCCGTGAGGACGCTCCACAGACCTGCGATCACCATCAGAACGCCGGCGAACATGGCGAAGCCGGTCGCGAACGGTGCGGTCGGACCTCGCGGGGCCGTCGGGCGGGACGCAGCGGGTGTACTCATCGCGAATTCCTTCCGTTGTCGGCCACACTGTCGGCCGCCGAGCGAACGCTGGCCCCTCGCGAGCTCGTGTTCCCCATCCGTGGCGGGTGATTCCGCGGGTCCCGGCACGTCCTGCGGGCCGGAGCCATCGCGCCAGTCGCCGACGACGACCGCGCGTCACGTCCCCAGGCCCCGGCTCACGATCCCGACGGGCCGTCCGGGAGAGGCGTCGGGAACACCCCACTCGAGCTCGGGCTCCGGGAGGAGCGGTCACCCCGCACGGATGAGGTGTCCCTCCAGCTGACGGCCGACACTGCACCTCACCTGCTGTGACAGCGCAGGAGTACTCGCGCGGACCCCCGGAAGGAACGATCATGGCGGACGACCTGGCCGACCCGAGCGAACGATTCCGTCGCCGGCGAGCCGCCCCGCTGAAGCCGACCACCGGGTTTCCCGGCAGCGTCGCGCTCGCACCGATCCCCGAGCAGACCCGGTGGGCCGAGGAGCTGATGGCCCTTCTGCGGGCCCAGGTCGGCACCGCCGCTCGGCATGGCGTGATCAGCGCCGCGGATTCCGAGCAGCTGCTGGCGCGGTTGGGTCTGGTCATCGACCAGGCGCTCACACCTCGCTGATACCCCGCCGCCGATCCCGGCGCCCGGCCCAACCCATCGGAGCCACGCGATGTCGGACGTAGAAGTCACCTACAAGAAGCAGTTGACCAGGGACGAGACCGCCCGGTGCCTGTCTGCGCTCGCCGCTGCGCTCGCCCACGAGGGCGAGGTCGAGCTCGAACTCGGTGCCACGACGATGAAGGTGCACGTCCCGGGAGAGGTGTGCTGCAAGGTCGAGGTGGAGATCGACCGCGACGAGGTCGAGTTCGAGGTGGAGCTGACCTGGCAGACGGCGGGGCGCGTCCGGTCGGAGCCGCCCCCGCAACAACAACCGGAGCACGACACCGCGCCCGAGCAGGCCAAGAACGCCCATCGCCCCGTTCGACGCAAGGTCGGTGCCCGATGACACGAACCACCGCACGGACGACGGCGGCCGCGCGCGGCGGCAGCGGCGCCGAGGCGCGACACCCCACGCGCGCGGAGCGGCACGCGACCGGGCGAGCGTTGCGGACCGAGGTTCCCCGCTCCAGCCACGCCGAGCTGCCTCCCGCTCGCCGCGGCCGGGATGCACTGGAACTGCTGAGGTCGCAGGACGCGACCCGGACCCCGGAGCTGCTGCCCATCCGATACGCCCGCATGGCCGTCTCGCCGTTCACGTTCTACCGGGGCGCGGCACAGGTCATGGCCGACGACTTGGCCGACACCCCTCGGACCGGGCTCACCGTGCAGGTGTGCGGCGACGCGCACCTGTCCAACTTCGGGCTCTTCGCCTCCCCGGAGCGGCGCCTGGTCTTCGACATCAACGACTTCGACGAGACGTTGCCCGGGCCGTGGGAATGGGACGTGAAGCGCCTTGCGACCAGCGTCGAGGTCGCCGGTCGGGAGAACGGCTACCCGGACAAGGAGCGGCGCGCGATCGTCGAAGCGTCGGTCGCCGCCTACCGGAACTGCATGCGCGACCTCGCCGGGAAGACCTCGCTCGAGGTCTGGTACACCCACATGGTCGCCGACGAGCTCGCCGAGCGGTTCGGCAAGCAGGTGACCCGGTCCGGGCGGAAGCGGCTCTCCAAGACCTTCGCGAAGGCGCGCACGCGCAGCAACATGGGGGCGATGCGGCGCTTCGTCGGGGAGCACGACGGGCAGCAGCGCCTGCTGGCCGACGCCCCGCTCGTCGTCCCGATCAGGGACCTCGTGGAACCCGGAACCGACCCGGACGAGCTGGCCGCCCAGTTGCGGGACATGCTCGCCCGGTACCGCGAGACGCTCGAGCCGGAACGGCAGGTCCTCCTCGACCGGTTCCGGTTGGTGGACATGGCGCGCAAGGTCGTCGGGGTCGGCAGTGTCGGCACTCGGTGCTGGATGCTCCTGCTGATCGGCGATGACCCCGGGGACCCGTTGTTCTTGCAGGCCAAGGAGGCCGAGCCGTCGTCGCTGGAGGCCTACCTCGGGCGCAGCGAGTACCACAACGCCGGCCAACGTGTGGTGGTCGGGCAGCGGCTCATGCAGACGGTCGGCGACATCTTCCTCGGTTGGATCCGGGTCTCCGGGTTCGACGGGCGGAGCCGCGACTTCTACCTCCGCCAACTGCGGGACTGGAAGGGCTCGGCCGAGGTGGAGACGCTGCTCCCGCAAGGGATGAAGTCGTACGGGAAGCTGTGCGGGTGGACGCTCGCCCGAGCCCACGCACGATCGGGGGACCGGATCGCGATCGCCGCGTACCTCGGCTCCGGGTCCTCCTTCGACGTCGCCGTCGCCGAGTTCGCCCGCCGGTACGCCGACCGCAACACCGACGACCACGGCGCGCTCGTCTCGGCGATCAGCTCGGGGCGCACCGTGGCCGCGGAACCGCTGATGGACTGAGCCCTGCGCCCGCTTCGTCAGCCGAGGACCACGCCGCCCGCGCCGGACGGTTCGGGATCCGGGAGTCGCGCCATCCGGATCGAGTTGACCAAGCCGGCGAGGGCGGCGAGCAGGGGCACCAGCAGGGCGATCTGAAGGGCGATCGGCCGGGCTTCGGTGTTGATGCGCACGATCTCCTCACGGATCTGTGGCGGCTGCTCGGCCAGCAGTCGCGAGAGCTCGGTGTTGCTCATGACTTGGGCGTCGCGCTCGAGCGCGGTCGCGACCTGCTGCTGGTCGTCGGGCGGGAGCACCGTGCTGTCCTCCGCCCGGCTGGTGAAGGCGGCCGAGAGTGCTGCGAGCATCACGGCGCCGGCGACGGCCAGGCCGAGCGACAGTCCGAACGATCCGGCCGCCGAGTTCACGCTGGCCGCCTCGCTGGCCCGCGCCTCGGGGATCGGGGAGAGCGTGTAGTTGTTCAGCTGCGAGACCAGCAGCCCCAGCCCGGTCCCCGCGACCGCCAGCGGGACGAGGAGGGCCCAGCCGAACTCCGCCCGCGGCACGAGCGGGATCAGCAGGGCCGTCCCGATCGCGAGGAGCAGGAACCCCCATCGGACGACGGCGCTCGGGCGCCGTCGACCGGCCCGCTTCCCCGCGATCAACGCGACCGCGAACATGCTGAGCGACAGCGGGGCGAGCGACAGCCCCGCCTGCAACGCGTTGTACTCGAGCACCATCTGCAGGTAGATCGGGAGCGCGATCATCATTCCGCCGAGCGCGATCTGCTGAAGGCACTGCTGCGAGACGCCGACCTGGAACAGCGCCGACCGGAACAGGTCCGGATCGAGCAGGGCGGGCCGCCCGCGGCGCTTGCGCCGCACCAGCCAGAAGCCGAGCCCGACGATCGCGACCACGCCCATGACCATGAGCGCGCCGACGAACTCGCCGCCCTCCTGCCAGACCAGCACGCCGAGCACGACGCCGCCCATGCCCACCACCGAGAGCATCGCACCCACCAGGTCCACACCCGGTGTCCCGGTGTAGGGCACGTCGCGCACGAGCCGGATCCCCGCGAGGACGACGGCGATGACGACGACCTCGAGCGCGAAGCCCAGCCGCCACGTCACGAAGGTGGTGATGAAGCCGCCGAGCAGTGGCCCGACCGCCGCGGCGATCGCGGCGGCGGCCCCGACCAAGGCGTACACCTTCATCCGCGCCCCGCCCTCGAAGTTGCCGTGGATGAGCGACTGCATCGCGGGCAGCAACAGCGAGGCGCCGATTCCGCCCACGACGGCCCAGAAGACGATGACGGCGGTCAGGCTCTGCGCGAGGGTCATCGCCGTGGCGCCGACGGCGTAGCCCAGCAGTCCCACCACGTAAGCGGCCTTGCGCCCGACGAGATCGCCGACCTTGCCGCCGATCAGGATGAACGCGGCGGACACCAGCGCCTCCAGGGCGATCGCCGACTGCACTCCGCTGACCGTCGTATCCAGGTCGCGCACCACGGCCGAGATCGAGACGTTCATCAGCGACGTGTCCACCACGAGTACGAACATCGCCATCGCCAGCAGGACGGCGAGCACCGTCTGGCGGCCCTCCACGTGCTGGGAGCCGCCGATTCCGGGCGCACCGGCCATGGGAAACCTCGCATCCCGTCTCCGCGCCTCCTGGTCGACGCAGGCCAAACGTGGCAGCGGCCGAGAACAGCGGCATCACCCGCCGCAGGTGACGGACGTGGACCCCGACGGCAGTGGTCGATCGACGAGCAGGTCCCGGCAGGCGTCACGTGACCACGACAGCGACGGTGACGAGCGGCACGACCGCGAGACCGTCGGCGCACAACAGCAGCGTGGCCAGCATCACCGAGGTCAGCGGCAGCCTCGGCATCACCACGCACATCGCACCGATTCCCATGGCCGCCCCGGCGACCATCGGTGGCCCGGGCAGGTGCGACAGCGCGATCCCGCCTGCAGCGCAGGCGTACAGCGCCGGGAACACCCGCCCGCCCCGGAAGCAGCTCATCGACAGGCCGTCGGCGAACCCGTTGCACACCAGGAGCATCAACAGGACGCCGACCGAGTAGCCGGCGCTTCCCTGCAGCAGCGGGCCCAGCTCCGCCTTCCCCGAGAACAGCACGTCCGAGAAGCTGTGCCCGGTCACGGCGACACAGGCGATCGCAAGCCCCACGACCGCCAGCCCGACCACCGGCGTGAGCAGCACGGTGTGCCGCTCGACCTGGGCCCGCAGGACGGTCGCTCGAGGCCGTGGCAACGGCTTCGCCGGCTGGCGCGGCTGCTCTTCCACCACGGCCGACGAGCGGGCGGTCACAGAGCTGCGCACGCGCGAGGAAGGCGGCGACAGTCACGCCGCGATATTCCGGGTCCGCCTACTCGTCGACCGAGGCGACCACCAATCCCTCACCGAGCTGCGGGGGCGCCCCGCCGCCGGCGATCGCTACGCGGCCACGCGGCTCGCCGGGCGGTCGGCGGCTGAACCATCGCGAGGCACCGGCTCGTAGCGAAGCGCCCGACCGCTTCGACAGCAGCACGTCCTCCGAGCTCGTGGCGGGGGTGGTACCGATCACTCTGAGTTCGAGCTGCTCCATCACGAGCAAGAACAGGCCGAGCACGACCGGGATGCCGAGGACCATCAGCGCTGCCACGAAAGCCTCCCGGCGCGAGGTGGGCTGGAACACCGCAAACGATCGCCGGCGCAGCGGCTCCGTTCGGTTCCGTCCGCCGACCCTCCTCCGGGCGGCCACGCACCGCATCACCCGCAGCGAAGGAGGTGTGCTCGGCAGCAGACGGTCGCGCTCAGCCCCCGAACCGCACCCCGGCGAGGTCGGCCGCAGCCAGGCCCTGGTCGGCGGCGATCCGTTCGAGTGCGGATGGCGCCTCGTCGACACCGTCGACGGCGACTTCGGACGTGCCGTCGATTCCCAGCTCGGCGTGAGCGGCGGAGGCGACGTCGCGCGCCGCCACTGTTCCTCGTTCCTGGTTGTCGCCGTGCGACAGCGCGGCTCGTACCAACTGGTGAGCCCGCTTTCGAGCGCGGAGGTCGACGGATTCGCCCCGACCCCTCCCGCGTGCTCCTCGGTGGCCCGGCCCTGGACCCGAGCTCCGACCCTGCTGCTATGAGTCCACATCCCCGGGAGAATCCCGACGAGTACAGGCGCGAATGGTGTCCTCATCCGCCCGAGAGGGGGCGGCAACGGCTCCGGTGGACAGCGGAGTTCGGCCCGGACCTGGTTCCGGTGCACCGGCGCGGGAGCGACCTCGACGCCCTGGGCCGGCCGCGGGGCCGCGCGCGGCGGTACCGAGCGGAGTCGCCTGCGCCCAGCCGCCGCGTGGCGATTGCCGCCACAGGGGTGCTGAGAATTCGTCGCGGCGAAACCGCCGGCCGACGGCGCGGGGTGTCGCGGTCGGCTTCGGAGGCGATGTCCTCCGGAATAGGAGGAACACCCTCCGCACCGTCGGCGCGAGGAGCACGAAAGCGAGTCACCGGCCCTCGAAGAAGCAGAGGAAAGTGCACTCCAGGCAAAATGCGAGCTGGGAGATCTGGTGGACCACATCGCCCGGTTCGAAGAGTAGTCAGGAATCTGCGACTTCACGGTCGCGCTGCCATTCGGCCTGGTGTAGACGCTCGAGCGGGCCGCCCGCGAGCCGGGTCTCCCGACAGCGGACCTCGTGGAGGTCTGGTTCGCCGACTGACCGCGGCCTGGACCGTCAGCTCGGCAGCCGCTGCAGCGAGACCACCTCCAGCCCCAAGGCGCTGCAGAGCGCGAGCAGGGCGCACAGATCGGATTGCTCGCACAGCTCTCCGAACATGATCGTCTGTGGGGGGGATGGATCGGACCTGGACGTTCATCCCGCAGAACGCGCCTTGAGCACGCTCGGACAGGCGACCGCTCACCCGGACCTCGTACCGCGCAGTACCCATCGTCGGCTTCGCCTCCTTCCACCCCGCGTCGAGCACGCCAGCCTCGACCGGCGGAGCCCTCCCGGCATCGCCCCGTCCGGATGAGCGTGGGCGCGTCGGGGTGCGACGCGCATCGTGGGGCACCGGACGTTGCGGAGGAAGTCACTCGACCCCGGCAGGCTTCGATCACCCCGTCATGTCGGCGATTGCCAGCCGGTACCGCCGAAAGCGAATCGATGTTGCTACCACCGGTGTGCGTAGCAAATTCGGATCACCCGAGGTGATACTCGACCGAACCACCGGCGGATCATGCTTTCCCAGCCCTGGACACCGCCTATCGAAATACCTATCATTATTACACTTCGGCGGAGGCCCTGGACCCCGGACCCTGCTCGTGGGCTGACCGGACGTCATGTGTAGGCCGAACGCCTTCCCTGACTTTTTCGATGGATCGATCCTCTCGCCAGAGGGAAGCGGACGCGCGAGCAGCCGGGAGCCCGGAGGAACCGATGGAGGTTGATCGCTGTGGCGCTCGTCCCACTCTCCAAGATCACGGTTCCGGCGGTGCCCCCGGAGTTCGTGGAGCGGCGCGGTCTCCGGGCCGTCCTCGAGGAGGGCGCTGCCGCCGGACTAGCGCTCGTCTGCGCCCCCGCGGGCTACGGCAAGACGCTGCTGCTCGCGGACTGGACACGTTCGGACTCCACCGCAGACACCGCATGGGTGAGCCTCGACCACGACGACAACGACCCGAGGAGGCTGTGGGCGTCGATCGCGGCGGCACTCGCGGCCTGCCCCTCGGTCCCCCGTTCCAGCCGTGTCCGCGGCCGGTGGGCCTGGCGGCCCGACACGCAGCCGGAGTTCCTCGCGGACCTCGTCGAGGCCATCGGTTCGCTGCCCAGTCCGATCCGGTTGATCCTCGACGACGTCCACGAGGTGGTCGATCCAGCAGCCCTGCACGGCGTGCAGATCCTCACCCAGACCCACCCGGCGAACATGCAGCTCGTCCTCTCCAGCCGGCTCGATCCACCGCTGTCGCTCCCGCGGCTGCGACTCGCGGGACGACTCCAGGAGCTGCGCGCGGCGCAGCTGCGCTTCTCGTCGTCGGAGACGTCGCAGCTGCTCGAGAAGTCGGGCCTGCAGCTCGCGCCGGCGCAGGTCGACCTCCTGCACCGGCGCACCGGAGGGTGGGTGGCGGGGCTCCGGCTTGCCGTGCTCGGCATGTCGAGGTCCACCGATCGCGACGAGTTCCTGGCCCAGTTCTCCGGCGACGAGCGATCCGTCGCCGACTACCTCGTCGGAGAGGTCCTCTCCGGGCTGCCCGAGGACACCCAGGAGTTCCTGCGGGTGATCAGCATCAGCGATCCGGTCCCGACCGGGCTCGCGGTCGAGCTGTCCGGGCACGAGGACGCGGGCAGCGTGCTCGACGAGCTCGAGCACCAGACCTTCCTGCTCTCATCCACCGGCAGGCGGCGCGACGCCTACGTCGTTCAGGAACTCCTGCGCACTCACCTGCTCGCCGAACTGCAAAGACGTGGGCTGCAGCGCACCGCCGAGCTGCACGGCATCGCCGCCCGCTGGTGGGCGAGCCAGGCCGAGCCGGTTCGCGCCCTCGACCACGCAGAGCAGAGCCACGACCCCGACCTGTTGACGGACCTGCTGCACCGGCTCGCCGTTCCACTGATCCTCGCCGGGGATCACGCACCCCTGCGGAGCGCCCTCGTCCACGCCGGTGCACGAGCCGTCGCCACGGGCCCCTGGCTGGCGCTGACCTCCGCGCTCGCCCACCTCGAGGCCGGGGAACTGCCCGCAGCCCGCCGCGACCTGCGCCACGCCCGGCAGGCGTCGCCGGTCGGCTCCCCCGCCGAGCTGGCCGTCCTGCAGGCGGTGGCCGAGCAGCTCAGTGCCGGGGTGGTCGAGGCGGACGCATCCACGCCATCCCCCAGGCTCGCCGTCACCGACCGCCTGCCCACCGAACCCGAGCTGGAGGCACTCGCCCGACTGAGCCGGGGCACAACTCGCTTCGCGAGGAACGACCGCATCGGAGCACGCACCGAGTTCGAGGCCGCACTGCTCCTGAGCCGCGGGCACGGCTACCGGTACCTGGCGATGCAGTGCCTCTCACTCCTGGGCCTCGTCGCAGGCACCACCGGCGACATGCAGAGCATGCGGACGATGAGCATCGAGGCCGGTGCCGCGGCAGCCGACCACGGGTGGGAGCGCACGGTGTGGGCCGGCGCCGCCACCGCGATGCTCGCCTATGCCTCGCTCATGCGAATGGAGACCGCCGACGCCGAGAGTCTCGCGACCGATGGCCTCGTGCTGGAAGCAGCGACGTCGCCCCCGCAGCTGCGGCTCGCCCTGCAGACCGTGCACGGTGCTGCCGCCTTCGACAGCGGACGCAGGGCAGCGGGCCTGGCCGAGCTGCAGCAGGCACGCTCGGAGATCGGCGAGCTGGCGGCGAGCGCCGAGCAGGTCGCCGCGCACGCGATGCTGGAGTTCCGCGCGGCGCTGCTGCTCGGGCACTCCGCGGCTGCGCGGACGGTACTGGGGTGGCTGGCCGACCGCACCGGCGAGAACGCCGAGCTCCTCGTGATGCGAGCGTGGGCCGAGGCGATGAACAACCGCGGTGAGGCCGCGCGAGCCCTGCTCCGGCCGGTGCTGGTGGGAGCCGCGAACCCGCTGTTGCCCCAGAGCCTGGTGGACGCGTGGCTGCTGGAAGCGGCGCTCACCGTCACCGTCGGGGAACGACCGACCGCCCGCCGGGCTCTGCAGAGCGCATTGGCCATCGCCGAGCCACTCGACGCCCTCCGGCCGTTCGCGCACGCCGGGCCCGGCATCCGCGAGCTCCTCGTGCACCAACACGGCAGCTTCGGCTCCTCGGACCCCTTCGCAGAACGTGCGCTCGCCGCAGGAGCGAACGGCACCCGGCAGGCACGGCTGAGCGAGCGGGAACTCACGGTGCTCGGCTTTCTCCCGTCGATGCTGTCACTCGACGAGATCGCCACCGATCTCACCGTCTCGGTGAACACCGTGAAGAGCCACGTGCGATCCATCTACACGAAGCTCGGCGTGAGCAGCCGACGCCTGGCCGTGCTGGCCGCCCACGAACACGGCCTGATCACCGGCACGGTCCGGTCGGGGTGACCGGACCCGTTTCATCTGCCGCGGGTGATGCCGGCCGAACGCCGGTCGGCGACGGTTGCCCGACCGGCGAGGCGCTGCGCCCGTAGCGGTGCCCAATGCACGGATCGAGGAGACCGAAATGCCTTTGTGGGACGTGCTTGTGTCCATCTTCTGGTTCATGGTTCTCCTCGCGTGGATCTCTCTGTTGATCAGAATATTCAGCGACATCTTCCGGGATCACGAGCTCTCCGGCTGGGGAAAGGCGTTCTGGAGCCTGTTCCTGATCGTGGCCCCCTGGCTGGGTGCGCTCGTCTACCTGATCGCTCGGGGCCGCTCGATGAACGAGCGCACCCTTGCTCAGGCCCAGCGCAACGAACAGGCGTTCGGGCGATACGTACGACAGACCGCCGGAACCGGTGCACCGAGCACGGCCGACGAGCTCGCGAAGCTCGCTGACCTGCACGATCGGGGCACCATCTCGGCCGCGGAGTTCGAGCAGGCCAAGGCCGAGGTGCTGGGCCGTGGCTCGGCGACGCCCGACCCGACACGCCACGACCACCAAGCGGTCCCCGCCACTGGTACGTGACGGAGCACCGCGACCTCGGCCGACCGCCGCGCTGCACGACGGCGCACCACGGCGGCTCGCGACGCACATGATGGCCGGCCTGCACGGCCCCGGGCCAGGTCGTGCTCGGCGTCGCCACGCTGCTCGCCGTCAACGTCGGCGGAAAACTGACCCCTTGTCGACGGTCGAAAGTTCGTCGGTGGTGGCCGCGGGGACGCGGCCGAGGTCGCGGTCCTCGAGCCGGTAGCTGTCGCCTTCGAGGGCGATGACATCGGCGTGGTGGACGAGGCGGTCGATCATGGCGGCGACGTCGTCGCCGGCTTGCAGCCGGCCGCTGTGGTGGGCCTCGGCGAGGCGGGCGACCCACTCGGCCGCGGTGGCGCGAACCCGACCCGGTGCCCGGCCTGGCAGGCGCGCATGGCCAGCCCGATCGCGAAGTGGGTTGTGCCGGTGCCGGGTGGGTCGAGGAACACCACGTCCTCCCGGGCGACGACGAAGTCCAGGGTGCCCAGGTGGGCGATGGTGTCGCGTCTGAGGCCGCGGGGTGGTCGAAGTCGAACCCCTCCAGGCTCTTGCGAGCCGGGAGGCCCGGATCCGGCCCTCGCGGCCGTGCGCCCCCGCGCGGAGACCTCGCGTTGCAGGCAGGCAATCAGAAACTCTTCATGCGTCCACCCTCGCCGCGAGCTCGTTCGGCCGGCCGGACCACCGACTCGCGCAGGGTGGGCGCCTTCAACACCCGGGTCAGAAAGGCCACCTCGGCGACCAGATCCCGCTGTGTCGTGGCGGGGATCAGGCCGCCCCTCCCTCATCAGCACCGGCGTCGGGGCGGTGAGGCCGCGGTGTCGTAGGGCCACCGCTGCTCGACCTCGGGTTCGGGAGCAGTCCGTAGCAGGCCGATTCGCTTGCGCCGCAGCACCTTCGCGGCCGCGACGTGCTCGGGGTCCCGATTGCCGCGGGGTGGACCGAGTAGTCGTTGGAGTCCAGCCGGATGTAGTGATCACGCGGCAGCCGGGTCGAGGCGCGCCATCCGGTCGCCTGCGCCACCGGCGGCTACGCCGGCATCGCCTGCCGATCTCCAGCGATCCGATCGCTCGGGGCGCGGCCCAACGCGCGGCGGGGCCGGGTGTTCACCACCGCGAGCCAGTCGGCGAGCTGGGTGTTGAGAATCCGCCGGGCCGGCGAAGGTGCGCCCCGGGCAGGAACGAGCGTTCCAGGTAGTCGTGAGCGCGTTCGATCAGGCCCTTGGCCTCCGGGTCGGCCGGTCGGCATATCAGCACCTCCGCCCCCAGCGTTCCGCGGAACGCCTGCCACTCGCCGGTGAGTTCGCTACGCCGGCCGCGCCAGCGGCCGATCGCGCCCTCGCCGTCCCAGACCAGCACCCGCGGGACCGCGCCCAGCAGCTCGAGCAGCTGCCAACGACCGGCGAGGAGGTCCTCGGCTTTCCGCGACGGGATCAACACCGCCGACAACCACCGGGCATAACCGGTCACCATGGTCAGCACCGGAAGCTGGGTCGGCTTTCGGGTCAGTCCGAACCCGGCCGGCACCGTGATCGGTGAAACCACAGGTCGCACTGGGCGATCTCCCCGGCCACACAGCTGGTGCGCGAGGCCGGGTCCGGCGGCGGATACACCGGGCGCAACTCCCGCACCCGCTGTTCGAGCACGGTCAACCCGCGCGTCCAGCCGATCCGCTCCGCGATCACCATCGCCGGCATCGTCGGACCCGCCTGCAACGGCTCCCGGATCCGCGGCTCGACCGCATCCACGACCGACCCCCGCCGGGGCCCGCTCGTACTCCGGTGGCCCAACCGAGGCCAGCCCCGCCCGCACCGTGGTGCGCGAACACCCGATCACCCGGGCGATCGCCTTGATCGGCATTTCTCCGACCGGTGCAATCGGCGCAAGAGGGTCAGTTCTCAGGCGCCGCCGACACCCGCCCACTGGTGACCGAGTGCCGCGTCGACCGTCCTCGCCTCTGGTAGCTACCGGCCCGCTGCCCACCGAAGCCGCATCCCGGATGCGCTGCAGCGCGGTCGGCCGATGCCGCAGTCCTCCTACTCCCCGCGATCGCGCTGAAGCTCGCCCTGCACTGAAGGGCACCGCACCGCAGAACCCGCGCGGAGCACGACGGAGCTGCTATTCCGGAACCGGATGAGCCGACACGAGGGTGATCCCGAGGGAGTGGAGCTGGGCGACGATGCCATGCAGATGCGACTCGTCGATCACCTCACCGTCGATGACCGTCTCCGGTTCAACCTCGGTGATCCGCATACCGAGGAAGGCGGCCCGCTCCTCGGCCGTCAGCCGACCTTCCACCCGGAACTCGTAGCGCCGCGCCGTCATCGCGCCTCATCTCGTGTCGGTGGCCAGTGGCGCGCGGCAAGCCGGCCGCCGCTAGCGGTCGACGTTCCCGAGCGGAGGGGCCGGGGCCGCGAGGCCGGCCGCAGCCGAACTGGACACGCGCCGACGGTAGGCCGGCGAGCTGGCGACGAACCCACCCGCGGCGGGCGAAACCACTGGCGCGCGCCCGTGAGCGAGAGCTCCGCCGACCCCCGCCCTGATGGCCGCGGTCCGGCCGGTGCTTCAGTGCTCATCGCCGCCTCCGCCACCGTTCCCGGCCTGACGTCGGTGGATGGCAGGTGGCAGCGAGGACCGGGCCGCCGTGGCCGACCCCGGTGACGCCTTCACCTCGGTGCCGGGTTCGAGCGCGCGGAACCACCCGCACCCGCTCACCCGCCACGGATGAGGGACGCGCCGTCCCCGAGCGCCACGATCGCTGCGCTGCGTACCCGGAGGAGAGGCGCACACGGAGGAAGCCGATCCGATGTCCGCGGTGCTCCTACGACCGCGAAGCCGCCCGACAATGACGCGCGCACCCGAGGAACGCACATGACTCAGCAGACCCCCGGTGACAGCCCCGGT
>DATCMA010000015.1:0-22220 GCA_036563645.1 Micromonospora sp. | reverse complement strand
CCCTCCATGAAGTGTGCCTCGTCCAGCCCCACCAGCTTCCGCGCGGACATCGAGCCGCCGTAGCAGCGGCGCACCGCCAGCCGGTGCGCGGTGTGGAGCATGGGGAGGGCCAGCGCTTCCTCCGCCGACCAGTACTCGCGTTCGATCTTGAGGTCGGGCAGGCGCAGACCAGCCATGGTGATGACGGTCAACGCCGCGTCCGCGCCGAGCTGCCCCTCCGGTGGCCGGCCGAAGAAGAGCAGCGCCAGCGGCATCTCGGCGGTGTCGAGGAGCAGGTTCGCCAGCTCGCGCCCCTCGTCTCGGTCGAGCTCGGCGAGGCAGGCGACCACGTCGTCCAGAGTGGACGTCTCCTCGGCGGGCACCCGGCGCACCGCGTGCCGCAGCAGCGTCGCGGTGGACGACTCTCGCGCGACCTGCGGCGGCACGAGCATCAGGCAGATGTCTTGGACGAGCATCCGGCGCTCGGCGCGGGCGTTCGATACGGCGATCTCGTACTCGCGGTCCCCCGCCGACCCCGGCGGGAACTCGTCGCGGACCGGGGTGGGGATCAGGGAGTACGGAGCGAGCGTGCCCTGCTCCGAGCCGGTGAGATTGAGCACCCGCGAATAGGGGCGCAGCTCCGGCATCTGGCATAGCCGGGCGAGCGGACCTGAGGGGTCGAGCAGGGTGACCTGGACGCCACGCCGCGCGGCCAGGTAGCCGAGCGCCCCCAGGAGGGTGGACTTGCCCCCACCGGGTTCGGCCACGAACACCGCGAGGCCGGACCGCTCGCGGACCTCCATGGGGAAGTGCAAGTCGAGGAACACCGGGCGGCGGCAGGTGCCGGCGGTCCGTCCAATGAGGTCACCGCGTCGGTCGCCGACCGTCGATGCGGCCTGCGGAAGCGCGGCGGCGAACAGCTTGACCGGCATGCGCCGCAAGTAACCGGTGTTGGCCACCGGTTCCCCGGGGATGAACTCCCGGGCCAGCTTGTGCTGGTTCTTGGGGTGCTGCAACGAGATCCGCAGCTCGCGCGAGTAGAGCTGCATGAGCCGGCGGGCGCGCTCCAGGCACTCCTCGCGGGTCCGTCCGCCGACGGCGATGCGGTGCCACCCGTGGGCGCGGGCCGATTCGACCGGCAAGCCCGTGGTCATCTCGTCGCCGATCATCAAGGCCCGGCGGGCCAGGCGCTCCAACTCCGGTGGGGCGTCGATGCCGTGTTGGGCGTAGTCGAGCTGCTGCGAACGGATCATTCGCAGCCGGTGTTCCAAGTTACGGAAGGAGTCACCCGGGCCGAGCAGGTCCACCCGGCAGGAGATCTCCATCGGCCACGGCAGCCGCTCGTGGAAGTGCAGCCACGGCTCGTGGCGCTCGGGAATCTCCAGCGGCTCCATCCGGCCGACGGTGAGCACCGCGACGTGCCGCTCTTCCCCGGTCATCCGGTTGACGAGCTTGACGGTGGACCCGTACGGGGTCCGGTAGCGCTCGATGTGCTCGGTCAGCGCGAGCAGGTCGCCGCGCTCCCAGTGCCCGTCGGAGACGGGAGAGAGGGACGTCGGGGGCGACATGCACAGCGCGATCGACCGGTAGAGGAGCCACTCCAGCTCGTGGGCGGTGGCCCGCCGCGCGCGCATGCCGAAGGCGCCGAGCACCTCATCGAACTGCTCGACCATCCGGCTCAGGCGCCTCCGCTCGGAGTCGGGGACGCCGCGACCGAACAGACGCAGGATGCGCTCGGCCAGCGAGTTCCCCAGGGAGCGGCGGGCGAAGGTCACCCCGAGGAAGGTCTGGCCTTCGGCGTGGTTGACCGACAGCAGGTGCCGCTGGGCGGCGACGAGGTGGTCGGACCACGAGGGCGCGCCCGGTACGGCGGGCAGGGGATTCGGCGTGTTGGCGTCGAGCGTCCGGGCCCACTCGTGGGCGGGGAAGGGACGGGTGGTCCGGCGCAGGTGGATCCGGAACCCCGCGAGCCCGGCGTACTGCTCGGAGATGGCCAACAACAGCGCTTCGCGCTCCGCGTCGGGTCGGAAGGCCCAGCGAACCTCGGGCAGCCAGTACCAGGCGGTGACGGTGTTCGGGGTGAAGGTGAGGTGCCCGGCGATCTCGGTGATGGCGAGTTCGACAGCTGGATCGCGATCGCCGAAACGGATCTTGGGCGGTCGGATCGCGGGACGCTTCTCGGGCTTGCGAATCGAGTCCCGTTTGGACGATCGATCGTGGCGGGACGGGGTGGGAGCTGAGGGAGGGGCAGCGGAACGGGCTGGCGCGGCGGCGCGGTCGGGGGTGCTGGGGGTCGGCGGAGCGGGCGGGGGAGTGTGCGATCGCTGGACCGGGGGTGGGGTAGGCGGCTCGGCCGGTGTGCGCGGGGCCACCGGGCCCGGCTTCGGAGGAGTGGATACCCGGGTGGGAGTGTGGGCCGTGCGTGGCGAGGGGATGGGCTGCCGTTTCGCGGGCGGATCAGGCCGCCGCGCGGGCGGCCCCGGCGGGTTGGGCTCCCACGGCGAGGACCCCGAGGGCTCCGGGGTGCGCGCGTCGACTTCGCGGTGGCGGCGCTCGGGGTTCGCGCGCGGCGGGGACGCCACGGGCGTCGCGGCGAAGAGGTCGAGGAAGGGGGAGTCGATGTCGGGGTGCTCGGAGGCGTCGGCGACCCGCTGCTTGGGGAGGGCCCGGAGCGGTTGCGGCGCCTGGAAGACGGCTACCTTGCCCTGCTCCGGGGTGAGGATCTGCTGGCCGTCGTGCTCGACGTCGCTGTCGGTCGACGAGTAGCCGAATGATCGCTCTCCGTTACCTCGCACGCCGGACGTGGGGGTGGCCGGGCGGGGAGCGCCCGGCGGAGGGGATCCACTCATACCAGCTCCTCCCGAACGCGGATACCGCTGGCGACGAGGCGCGGATCGCGCTGCTCAGCCGCGGGCTCGCGAGTGTGGCGCCAGTCGGTCAGCGCGGTGCGGATGACCGCGCGGGCGGGGCGGTCGGGATCGACGTACCGGAAGATCACAGACGTCGTCACGATGGCCAAGGAGATTTCCCATGCCGGGAAGATCTCAATACGGAACGTGAACAGCCAGTGAATGAACATGAAGAAGGGCACGAGCAGCATGAACACGCCGTATTGCGCGTACGGCAGGTGTACCGGGAGCGTGTAGCCGGGCGGGCCGAGGTAAACCAAGCGGGCCCGGTAGATGTCGTCGTCGGTACGCAGCCGCATGTCGTGCCCCGCGCCCCACTCCCTACTTGAAGATCAAATTGATCAGGTATTCGCCGACGAAGAACAACGTGGCCGCGCCGGCAATGAACGCCAACCCCACGATCGCGATGACGGAGCTTGTCAGCACTTTGGAAATCTCGCCTTTGCTGGCTCGACCTATGAAGATCACGCCGAGGATGGCGAGGAGTACCGGTGCGATCTTGCTGGCCAGGAAGCTGACGATGCCTTCGGTATTGACGCCGGTTGGCTCTGGTTCAGGAGCCGCCAAGGCGAGCACGAGCCCGTACGTGGCCCGCGTGGCGTTGGCCCACGCTGCCTCGACGAGCGATGTGGCGATCATTGGAACCCTCCCCGTGCGCGGCGGTTGGAGCCGCAGCGCTGCTGTTGTCTAGCCGCGCGGGTGACGCCGAAGCGGGATGCGATGCGGTGACGATTGGCATTCACATCCATCGCGGTGGGTGACGTTTTCTGGCCGTTGCGTCCTACTTTGGTCGGTCTCCTTACGTATCGAGTACGGGTAATTCGCAATTGCCAAGGGTACGGGGCCCCCTTGCCGGGAACAAGGCGCGCGGAAGGCCATCACGAGGCACGGTGTCCGGTCTGCCGGGCCTGTACGGATCCATGCTGGCGGGAGGTCCGCCCGGCCCACTCGGTACCGTCTAGCCGTGGATGATCTGCTGCGAGCGGCGCATCCGGTAGTGATGGGCATCCTCAACGTCACGCCCGACTCGTTCTCCGACGGCGGGCGCTATATGGACCTTGACGCGGCCGTCCGGCACGGCATCGAGATGTACGAGCAGGGCGCGGACCTCGTGGACGTCGGCGGGGAATCCACCCGCCCCGGAGCCGCCCGAGTGGACGCGGAGACCGAGCTGCGGCGGGTGCTGCCCGTGGTGCGGGAGCTCGCCGCCGCCGGCGTTCCGATGAGCATCGACACCACGCGGGCCAGCGTCGCGGCCGCGACCCTCGCCGAGGGCGTCGCCGTCGTCAACGACGTCTCCGGTGGACTCGCCGATCCCGACATGAGCAGGGTCGTCGCGGACGCTGGCTGCCCGTGGATCTTGATGCACTGGCGGGGGCACTCCGCGCGGATGCAGGAGCTCGCTGTCTACCGCGACGTGGTCAAGGAGGTCCGGGAGGAGCTCCAGCAGCGCATCGACGCGGCGCTCGCCGCGGGGGTGTCGCCGGATCGCATCGTGATCGATCCAGGGCTCGGCTTCGCGAAGCGGCCCGAGCACAACTGGCAGATCACCGCGCGCCTGCACGAGCTGCTCTCTCTGGGCTATCCGCTGCTGTTCGGCGCCAGCCGCAAGTCGTACCTCGGGGCCCTGTTGGCGGGCCCGGACGGCACGCCCCGGCCAACCGATCAGCGGGAAGCCGCGACGATCGCGACCAGCGTGCTCGCCATCGCCGCCGGCGCCTGGGGAGTGCGGGTGCACGACGTCCGCGCCACCCGGGACGCGCTCGCGGTCTGGGCGGCCAGCGGGCGGCCCCGAATCGTGGTCGAGGCGGCGCGATGAGCGATCGGATCACGTTGACCGGGCTGCGGGTACGCGGCCGACACGGCGTCTTCCCGGACGAGCGCGTCCACGGCCAAGACTTCATCGTGGACGTGACGCTCGAGCTGGATCTCGCCCCGGCCGCGCGCTCGGACGCCCTCACCGACACCGTCGACTACGGGGAGTTGGCGACGCGGTTGGCCGCGATCGTCGGCGGCGAGCCGGTCAACCTCATCGAGACGCTGGCGGAGCGGCTGGCCGCTGAATGCTTGGCCGATGAGCGGGTACGGGCCGCCACGGTGACTGTGCACAAACCCCAGGCGCCGATTCCCCACGAGTTCGCCGACGTGGCGGTGACCATCACCCGGAGACGACCATGACGCGGGCGGTGATCTCCCTCGGGAGCAACCTCGGCGATCGGATCGCGCACCTGCGTTCCGCGGTTCGCGCGCTGCGGACCGCGCTGGTCGCGAGCTCTCGGGTGTACGAGACCCCGCCGTGGGGGGACGAGGAGCAGCCGATGTACCTCAACGCGGTGCTCCTCGTGCGCGACCCCCAGGCGACCGCGTGGGATTGGCTGGAGCGGGCCCGCGCGATCGAGGCGGCGGCGGGGCGGGTGCGGGATCCCCACCGGCGGTTCGGCCCGCGCAGCCTGGACGTGGACGTCATCGCCGTGTGGGCGGAAGACGGCACGCCCGTGCTCAGCGAGGATCCGGAGCTCACGCTCCCGCACCCGCGCGCCCACCTGCGCGCCTTCGTCCTGCGGCCGTGGGCCGACCTTGAGCCCGACGGGGAGCTGCCGGGGTACGGCCCGCTCGCCACGCTGCTGGCGGCGCCACCGGTGGCCCGGGACGTCCTCGAGCTGCGCCCACGGGAAGATCTCCCGCTAGAGTCGACGTAGTGAGCGTGCGAATGATCGGGTTGGTGGGGTGACCGGGTGAGCGAGCCGGAGATCCCACCGCGGCGCTCGGAGCCGACGATGCGGCCTACTCGCCCGGCGACGCTCGTCGTCGCGGCCTTGGCCGCGGCGGCGGTGGCGTGGCTGCTCCTCACCAGCTACTACCGCGTGCTTCCCCCGCTCCCGTGGTTGCCGACCGTGACGTTGGCGGGCCTCGCGGTCTTTGAGGGGTACGCCGCCGTGAACACCAAGGCCCGCGTCGAGCGGCGGCCGGGGCGCGAACCCGTGGACCCGTTGATCGCGGCCCGCTTCGTCGTGTTGGCGAAGGCCTCGTCACCGGCGGGCGCGATCTTCGCTGGCTTCTACGGGGGCGTGTTGGGCTGGCTCCTGCTCGAAGACACCCACGCCGCACGCAACGACATCCCCGCGACGGCCAGCGGCCTGGTCGCGTCGCTGGCGTTGGTCGGCGCCGCGCTCTGGCTGGAGCGCGCCTGTCGCGTGCCAGAACGGCCCGACGACACGACAGAAGCTCCGGACGAACCAGACCAATAGCGGACTGAAGTGCCATCGGTCGATGGACACCGGGGGTGACGCGCACCTCAAACCTGGGTACGGTGCGACCACCGGGTACCGGTCGCTCCACCGCCAGTGAGGCCGGCCCGGTAGCGGATGACCATGGGAGGTGCGCGGGATGGCGTACGACGACTCGGCGTACCGGGGCGGCAACGGCGTGGAGGCGACAGGGGGCCCGTCCCGGTCCGACGAGACGGGGAGTTCCTCCCGGTACGAGGAGACGGGAAACGCCTCTCGATACGACGGGACATCTCAATACGACAGATCTCAATACGAAGGACAGGCGCAGTACGAGGAGAGCCGGTCCTCGTCCCGCTACGACGATTCCGAGGACTCCTCCCGTTTTGAGGAGTCGAGCTACCGCGGGGAGAGGAGTTACCGCGGGGACACGAGTTACCCAGGCGATACGCGGTATACGGACCGGACGAGTTATCAGGACGAGACGAGCTACCGGGACGACACCCGCTACGACAGCTCCTACCGCAAGAGTTCCCGATACCGGGAGACCGCCGGCTACCGCGGAAGCGGCGACACCTCCGGATACTCGACGGTCCGCTACCGGGATGAGACCTCGGGCTACGGGAGCGCGGGGTACTCAAGCGGCGGCATCGCCACGGGCGACTACACCGACCCGGATCCGTACGAGTCGACGCCGCGTCAGCCCTTGTCCGCCGCGGAGCTCGACGCCATCTTCGACGACCCGGCCCACGGGGAGCGGGGGCGCGACCGGCTGGGCGTCCACCTCCTGTGGGAGCTCGTGCTCCTCGCCGCGGTCGCGGGCGTGGGCTACCTGATCCACCGGGAGTTCCCGGAGGCGATACGCCGCCCGGACGTCGACACGCTCCTGGTCTTCGCCACCGGGCTCGGCCTCTTGGCGATGGGCGCCGGACTGACCCTCCGCGCCGCCGTTCCGAATCTCGCGCTCGGGCCGGTGGCCGTGGCCTCCGCGTTGCACTTCGCCGAGAACGGCGACAACGGCGTGGTGCCGGTGGTGCTGACCGCGGCGGGGGCGGCGGCACTGCTCGGGCTGGCCGTCGCGATCGTCGTGCTCGGCGCGCACGTGCCCGCCTGGGCGGGGAGCCTCGCCGCCGCGTGCGCGGTGATCGTGTTCATTCAGCAGCGGTCGGCCCCGGTCGAGATCCAGGGCGGGTACGACCCGATCCCGCACGCGCTGTACTTGGTCTCTGGCTTCGTGACCCTGGCGCTCATCGGCGCGAGTTTCGGCGCGTTCAAGGGAATCCGCCGCGCGGTGGGGCGGATGCGGCCGATCGGCGATCCCGCGGACCGGCGTGGGGGGATGGCGGTGGCCCTCAGCGGCAGCGCGATCGTGGTATCGATGACGTTCGCCGCGGTCGCCGGGGTGCTCTTGGCCGCGAGCAGCAGCAACCCGGTCACCCCGACGCCAGGTCTGGAGTGGACTGGGCTGGCGTTCGGCGCCGCGCTGGTGGCGGGGACGAGCGCCTTCGGCCGGCGGGGCGGCATCTTTGGCACGGTCGCCGCGGTGGCGCTGCTCGTCCTCGTCATCCGCTACACCGACCTGCGCGGCTGGAACATCTCGCTGTACGCGTTCGCGGCCGGCGCGATCGGGCTGGGCCTCTTCGTGACCCGGCTCGTCGAGCGGTACGGGCGGCCGCGTGTGGTGGTCCCCGAGGGCCGGAATCGCGAATGGCGACGGGAGCCCGCGCGGCCGACGTGGGGCACCACGCGGCGGGAGCACCCCGAGTCGTCGTGGTCGTCGGTGCTGCCGGCGCAGCGGACCGGTGAGCAGACGGAGGCGTGGGATACCAGCCGGTGGACCAGCGCCGGCCGCTGAGCGGATCACGCGCGCTGGTCCTCCCCGCGCGTCTCGGGGGCGCAGGGAGGTTCGTCGCGGCCGGCTTGTCCGGCTCGATCGCATATTCCCCGCATCGCGTTCATCCGCTCGTACATTCCAATGTGTCGCGATAATCGGTAGGCTGCACAGCCATGTCAGCCCGGGTGGCCGCGGAAAACACTCGTCAAAAGCTGCGGGGAATCCTCTTCTGGGTGGGCATCGGGCTGGCCCCGATCGCGGCGTTGCTCCTGCTCATCGCAGAGGGCGATAGTCTACTGAGGATCGTCGCCGTGCTCGCGGTGCTGGCGGTCGTGCTCATCGGATTGTCCATCACGCTGCGTGGTGATGACGAGACTATTCGTCTCTCCATGCATAAAACCCTGCTCGAGGAAATCGATATGTTGCGCGAGGAATTGCGCAACGACGTCACCCGGGCCGCGCACCACGCCGTCGGTGAGCGACTCCAGCTCGTGCACGACGACGTGGCGGCGCTGCGCGAGCAGCTCCTCTCCGGTCGCGGTGAGGCGTGGACCCGTGGCTCCGCTGCCGCCGAGTCCACCCGGCTGGACGCGGAGGACCGGGCGCGGGCCGACCGCCCGCCGCGCGACGAGGACGCCCCGACGGGCGGGCTAGGCGAGCCCGAGGAGGGGTGGCGCTCCGCCTCGGCCCGGGTCTCCCCCGCCGGTTTGGCGAGTGGCGACGGCGCGGAGGCCGGCTGGCACGCGGGCGGGCAGGGGGCCCGCGCGGCCGCGGCGGGCCGCGCGCAGGTGCGGGCGAGCGCCGCTATTCCCCGGCCGCGCCCACCGGTCTCCGGGGCGTTGGTCCAGCACACCGAGACCACGGAGACCGTGCAGGTGACGACCCGGCACACGATCGTGGAGCAGTCGGCCGCGGACGCCTCCGGGGGCTACGGGCGCGACGGGTACGGCGGGGGACACCGCGACCCGGCGGCCGACGGGATCGGCGGGCCCGGGGTGTACGGGCCGTCTGAACCGCGGCGGGGCGAGTCCGGGCGGGACGAGGACCGGTGGGCCCGGCCTTATGGGGAGCGCGCGTGGTCGGACGAGTCGCGGCTCGCGCGGGAGAGCGCGGGGTGGGCGGATCGCGACGCGGACCGCGACGCCTGGGCTCGGGACGGGCGCGCGGCGGCGCGGGTCGAGGCGCGGGACGCGGATCGGTGGTCGGCGCGCGAGACGGGCTGGTCGTCGCGAGATGACAACCGGTGGTCCGCGCGGGGCGAGGAGCGGTGGTCCGGGTGGTCAGACCAGAGCTGGCGCGCGGAGAGCTGGCGCGGGGATGGAGGCGCGGACTGGCGAGCGGACCAGCGCTGGGGAGACGGCGACCGCTGGGAGGATCGGTCGGGCGAGGGCGAGCGCCGGTGGGCCGTCGAGGGCGGCCGGGGCGGGTGGCGCGCGTCCGCGGGCGAACTCCCCAGCCACCAGTGGTCGTCCGCGGGCTCGTGGTCGACCGGGGCGACCTCACGCTGGGGCGCGGAGCCGGAGCGTGAACCGGTCGGCCGGCGCTACTGGGACGGCGCCGGGGAGGTCGAGTCCTGGCGGCCCCAGACCGGGCGGTACGGGGAGAGCGGTGACGGCTACTCCGGCCGCGACGGCGGTTACGGGGAGCGGTTCTGGCGCTGAGCCTGGGTCGACGACTCACTTATCGATGTCGCCGACGACGAAGAACATCGACCCGAGGATGGTGACCACATCCGACAACCGGCAGCCCGGGAGCAACACGGACAGAGCCTGCACGTTCGCGTACGACGCGGTGCGCAGCTTCAGCCGCCACGGCGTCTTCTCTCCGCGTGAGACGAGGTAGTAGCCGTTGATGCCCAACGGGTTCTCGGTCCACGCGTACGTGTGCCCCACCGGGGGCCGGACCACTTTCGGCAGGCGGACGTTGACCGGGCCGCTGATCCGGTCGACCTCGTGGAGGCACTGTTCGGCGAGGTCGAGGGAGACGTACACCTGGTCGAGCAGCACCTCGAACCGGGCGTGGCAGTCGCCGGCGGTGCGGGTCACCACGGGCACGGTCAGCGCGCCGTACGCCAGGTAGGGCTCGTCGCGGCGTAGGTCGATGTCGAGGCCGGAGGCGCGGGCGACCGGCCCGGAGACGCCGAAGGCGGCCGCGTGGTCGGCGGTGAGCACCCCGACCCCGACCGTCCGAGATAGGAAGTTGTCGTTGCGGCGAATGAGATCGTCCAAATCGGGCAGACGGCGGCGCACCTCGCCGATCGCCTGTCGCGCCCGCCGGGTCCAGCCCGCGGGCACCTCTTCCTTCAACCCGCCGACCCGGTTGAACATGTAGTGCATCCGGCCGCCGGAGACCTCCTCCATCACGGCTTGAAGGGTCTCCCGCTCGCGGAAGGCGGAGAGCATCGGCGTGATCGCGCCGATCTCCGGCGGGTAGGAGCCGAGGAACATCAAGTGGTTGAGCACCCGGTTGATCTCGGCAAGCGCGGTCCGCAGCCAGACGGCCCGCTCCGGCACCTCGATCCCCATGAGGCGCTCCACCGCGAGCACGACGCCCAGCTCGTTGGAGAACGCGGAGAGCCAGTCGTGCCGGTTGGCGAGCACGATGATCTGCCGGTAGTCACGGACCTCGAAGAGTTTCTCCGCGCCACGGTGCATGTAGCCGACGATCGGCTCGCAGGAGACCACGCGTTCCCCGTCGAGCACGAGCCGCAGCCGCAGCACGCCGTGGGTCGAGGGGTGCTGCGGGCCGATGTTGAGCACCATGTCGGCGGTCTCGAGCCCAGTTCCGGTGCCGACGGTCAGCTCGCGCCGCGCTCCCGTCTCGGTGGTCATGCCCAGCATCGTGCCACGCCCACCGCAGCCGAGCGGCGCCCGGCACTCGGGCACGACGGCGCCCGAGGACGCCGTCCGGTTAGCCCAGCACGTCGCCCAGGTCGGCGTTCACCGGTTGCAGCAGCCACCAGTGGGCGCCGAGCCCGGCGGGGTCGGTGAGCTCGGCGGCGGCGCTGGCGTCGGCGAGTGCCCGCAGGTAGGCGGCCGGGTCGGTGCTGGCCAGCGCCAGCGGCGGCCGGCGGCCGTGGATACCCAGGGCGCGCAGCGCCGTGCGCTGGGAGACGAGCTGGTACGGCCGGCCACCGGCGGCCGCGGAGCCGGCGTCCGCGACCGAGTCGATCGCCACGTGCGCGGTGAGGTCGCGGGTGCCGTCGGGGAGGGGCGGGACCTGGCGTCCGCTTCGGTAGCCGGTGAGTGTCCCGGCGATCGGCCGGTCGGCGCGGAGGTGGCCGTAGTCGATGGCGAGCGCGAGCCCGCGGTGGACCGCGCGCACCGCCTCGGCCCAGGCCTCGTCGCGGGGGCGGCCGAGTTCGACGGGCTCGTCGGGGGGTGCCGGCCACCACCGCCGCGCCCAGTCGGCGTCCGCCGGATCGAGCGGGGGCCCGGGCGTCTCCTCGCCCGTGTCCAGGTCGACCAGCAGGTAGCGGCCGTCGCGGGCGACATCGAGGGGGACGTTGTCGAGCCACTCGTTGGCGACCAGTAGCCCGGTGAGGCCTCTCGGCACCTCGGCGCGCCACGCGATGTCGGCGGCCAAGGCGGGGGGCCGAGGAGCGAGCTCGACCGCGGTGAGGCGCAGCCGGCGTGCCAGGGACGGCGGGGCGAGCGCGCGGAGCTGGGTGAGCAGTTCGCCGCGGCCCGCGCCGACGTCGACGACGTCGATGGGGTCGGGGCGCCCCAGCGCCTGGTCGAGTCGATCGAGCAGGCGCAGCAGCGCGCGGGCGAACAACGGCGAGACGTGGACGCTGGTGCGGAAGTGCGCGGCGGGCCCGGCGTCGTCGCGGACGAAGAACCCGGTGGGGCCGTAGAGTGCCTCGCGCATCGCCTCGCGCCACCGCCGCAGCCGGCGGTGAGCGGGCCCCTCGGCGTCGTCGCGGTCGCCAAGTTGATCTCCGGCGTGCACCGCGGGTGGTGAAGTATCACACATGCTGGTCCCTTACCTGTCGACCCAGCGCAATACTGGCGCCACGACCGGTACCACGATTTGAGGGACTGGATCTGCTATGAGCGCATCGCCGCGCCCTCGTCCGGCGCAGCCCGTCCCCGGCCCGCTGGGCGCCGCGAGCGAGCCGACCCAACCACCGTTGACGATCGGTGTGGTTGGCGCTGGCCGCGTCGGCGCCGTCCTCGGCGCCGCGTTCGCCCGAGCCGGTCACCGGGTTGTCGCCGCGTCGGGCGCCTCTGCTGAGACGAAAGCCCGTATCGCTCGCCTGCTCCCCGGTGTCGCCCACCTGCCGGCCGACGACGTCGCCCGTGCCGCCAGTGATCTGCTCATCGTCGCCGTACCCGATGACGTGCTCGGCGGGGTCGTCGCCGGGTTGGCCGAATCCGGCGCGCTGCGCGCCGGCCAAGTCGTCGCCCACACGTCCGGAGCCCATGGCCTCGCGGTCCTGGCGCCCGCGGTCGCGTGCGGCGCTCAGCCGCTGGCCCTGCACCCCGCGATGACCTTCACGGGTGACGTCGACGACCTCGCGCGCCTGCCGGGGATCTCGTACGGCGTGACCGCCCCCGGGGAGCTGCGCTCCTTCGTCGAACAGATCGTCGCCGACCTCGGTGGCAACCTGGAGTGGGTCGCTGAATCGGAGCGTCCGCTGTACCACGCGGCGTTGGCGCACGGCGCGAACCACCTCGTCACGTTGATCAATGAGGCGTTGGATCGGCTCGCGGACGCCGGGGTCCGACAGCCGGCGAAGGTTCTCGGGCCGCTGGTCCACGCCGCGCTGGAGAACACGTTGCGGATGCGGGACAACGCGTTGACCGGTCCGGTGTCGCGGGGCGACGCGCGGACGGTCGCGAAGCACCTGGAGCGGCTGGCCGCGGTCGCGCCGGAGTCGGTCGACAGCTACGTCGCCTTGGCGCGGCGGACCGCCGACCGCGCGATCGCCGCGGGGCGGTTGCGCCCCGCCGCGGCGGGGCCGATGCTCGACGTCCTGGCGGGCGCTCCCGCGGTACGCGGGCCTCGCCCGGAGCGGGAGGCGGCGTGAGCGCCCGGGAGGCCGGTGCGGTGCGGCAGACCACGGTCGCCCGCACGCGGGCTGAGCTGGCCGCCGCCCGGGCGGGCATGTCTGGGACGGTCGCCGTGGTTATGACCATGGGGGCGCTGCACGAGGGTCATGCCGCGCTCCTGCGCGCGGCCCGTGCCCAGGCCACGCACGTGATCGCGACGATCTTCGTCAACCCGCTCCAGTTCGGGCCCAACGAGGACTACGACCGGTACCCCCGGACGTTCGACGACGATCTCGAGCTGTGCCGCCGGGAGGGCGTGGACGTGGTGTTCGCGCCGACCGTGGCGGAGATGTACCCGGACGGCGAGCCCGTGGTCCGGGTGAACCCGGGGCCGCTGGGCGCGCGGCTCGAAGGGGCCAGTCGGCCAGGGCACTTCGACGGGGTGCTCACGGTGGTGCTCAAGCTGCTCCACCTCACCCGGCCGGACTTGGCGTTCTTTGGGGAGAAGGACTACCAGCAGCTCACGTTGATCCGGCAGATGGTGCGTGATCTGGACGTTCCCGTCCAGATCGTGGGGGTGCCCACGGTGCGGGAACCGGACGGGCTGGCGCTCTCCAGCCGAAACCGCTACCTCTCGCCGGAGGAGCGGCGCGCGGCGCTGAGCTTGTCGGCGGCGCTGCGCGCGGGGGCCGCCGCCGCGGAACGAGGCGCGGGGCCCGAGGAGGTCGTGGCCGCGGCCCGGGCGGTGGTGGACGGCGTCGCGGGAGTGGACCTGGACTACCTCGTGCTGACCGACCCTGACCTGGGCCCGGCGCCGTCGTCCGGTCCGGCTCGGCTGCTCGTGGCCGCCCGGGTGGGGACCACTCGTTTGATCGACAACGCGCCGGTCGATGTGCGAGGTGGCGCGCCCGCCGACTGATCCCGCGGCGTGGCCGCCGCGCCCCGACTGACTTCGACGGATGGGAAAGGAATTCCATGCTCCGCACCATGCTCAAGTCCAAGATCCATCGGGCGACCGTGACCCAGGCCAACCTGCACTACGTCGGGTCGGTCACCGTCGACCGTGACCTGATGGACGCCGCCGATCTGCTCCCCGGTGAGCAGGTCGCGATCGTCGACGTCACCAACGGCGCGCGACTGGAGACGTACGTCATTCCGGGGGAGCGGGGCAGCGGAGTGATCGGCATCAACGGCGCCGCCGCTCACCTGGTACACCCGGGTGACCTGGTGATCCTCATCTCGTACGCCCAGATGACCGAGGAAGAAGCGCGGTCCTACGAGCCCCGGATCGTGCACGTGGACTCCGCCAACCGGGTGATTCACCTGGACAGCGACGCGGCCGGGGCGGCGCCGGGGACGGCCGGGAACCCGGTGCGCGCCGAGTTCAGCGCGGTCGCCTAGGACCCGCAGGAACACGGCCAGCCGTGGGCGCGCGGCGCACGGATCGGGCTCCATCCATGCATCGCCCGCCGTATATGCTCGGCCGTCCGGAGTCCGGTGTGCCTGGGAGGGACGCATGCGTCGGGTACTGACCGCCGTGGCAGTGGGCGGTGCGGCCGCCCTGATGCTGGCGGGATGTGGGAAACCCGCCGGGGTGGACGGCGATCTCCTCGACGACTGGGCGGCGCTGCCCTCACCGACGTCGTTTACCCCGCCCTCGGGCACGTGTTACGCGGCGGACTTCGCCGACACCGCGTACCTGTCCGCGTTCGACCCCGTGGACTGCTCCGAGAACCACCGCGTGGAGACGGTGCACGTCGGGAAGTTCGAAGGCAAGGCCGCCTCACGGAGCAGCCCGCCGCGCCCCGGGTCCGCGGAGTTCCGCCAGGCGTACGCCGAGTGCGACGCCAAGACCGAGGAGTACGTCGGAGGCGCGTGGCGGACCGCGCGGCTGTGGATGGGGGTGGCGCTGCCGTCTGAGCAGGCGTGGGCGGGCGGCGCGCGCTGGTTTCGGTGCGATGTCACCGAGGTGACCAACGTCGAGGACAACGGGGACACCGCGACGCGCTCGGCGAGCCTGCGGGATGCCTTGAAGGAGGCGTCTTCTCCGCTGCGTCTCGGCTGCTACACGGTCAAGCTGGGCAGAGACAACGCGATCGACACGATGACCCCGACGGACTGCCGTAAGCCACACAATGCGGAGTTCGCCGGGGTGTGGACCGCGGACGCGGATGTCTCCTACCCGAGGAGAGACGCGGACTGGGACCGTTTTCACACGTCCTGTCGCCGTGTGATCGCGCGGTACGTCGGCCTTCCGGACGACGGGAACCTCGTCTACCGGACCGGCGTGATCTCGCTGCCCGGCGCGAGCAGTGATTGGGAGGCCGGTAATCGCGGCGTTCGGTGCTACCTCTGGCTGAGCGGACGGACGGTCAGCTCGTCCCTCAAGGGCGCTGGCCCCGAGAGCATGCCGATTCAGTACGACGAGTGACGAAGGGGAATGCGCGCCCCCGTGCGCGTCACACCGGGAAAGGCGCGGTTGACTGATCCAATGCACCTAAGCCGACCAGAGCTGCCCGTGTTGCCCCGCCGGTTGGCTGCTCCCGCGCCGGGATGGGCGGAGACCACGGACGTGGTCGTCGTCGGGAGTGGCATCGCGGGGTTGACCGCCGCGCTGCACCTTCGCGAAGCCGGGCTCCACGTCACTGTCGTCACGAAGGTCAAGATCGACGACGGGTCGACGCGATGGGCGCAGGGAGGGATCGCCGCCGTCCTCGACCCCATGGACAGCCCGGAGGCGCACGCCGCCGACACGGAGATTGCCGGAGTGGGGCTGTGTAATCCGGCGGCGGTGCGGGCGCTGGTCCAGGAAGGGCCGGCCCGCGTGCGGGAGCTGATGCGCCTGGGCGCGGAGTTCGACCGCAACCCCGACGGGTCGTTGATGCTCACCCGCGAGGGAGGGCACCGGGCCAACCGGATCGTGCACGCCGGTGGGGACGCGACCGGCGCCGAGGTGCAGCGGGCGTTGCACGCCGCGGTCCGCCGCGACCCGTGGATTCGGTTGGTCGAGCACGCGCTCGTGCTCGACCTGTTGCGCGCCGCCGACGGGCGGGCGTGTGGGGTGACCCTGCACGTCCTCGGGGAGGGCAGCGAGGACGGGGTCGGGGCGATTCTGGCGCGGGCGGTGGTGCTCGCCACCGGGGGGTTGGGGCAGGTGTTCGCCTCGACGACCAACCCGGTGGTGTCCACCGGCGACGGGGTGGCGCTGGCCTTGCGGGCCGGCGCGGCGGTGACCGACGTCGAGTTCGTGCAGTTCCACCCGACCGCGCTGGTGGTGCCCAAGGGGGCCGGTCCGGCTCGGGCGCAGCAGCCGCTGGTGTCGGAGGCGCTGCGCGGTGAGGGCGCCTACCTCGTCGACGGTGACGGCAAACGGTTTATGGTCGGCCGACACCCGCTGGCGGAGCTCGCGCCGCGGGACGTCGTCGCCAAGGGCATCCACAGCGTGATGCTCGCCGAGGGCACCGACCACGTGTACCTCGACGCGCGGCACCTCGGCCGTGAATTCTTGGAGCGGCGGTTCCCCACGATCGTGGCGTCCTGCCGGGCGATCGGCGTGGACCCGGCCACTGATCCGATCCCGGTTGCTCCGGCCGCTCACTACGCCTCCGGCGGGGTCCGCACCGATCTGCGCGGACGCAGCTCAATTCCGGGCCTGTACGCCTGCGGCGAGGTCGCGTGCACCGGGGTGCACGGGGCGAACCGGTTGGCGAGCAACTCCCTGTTGGAAGGGCTGGTCTTCTCCCGGCGCATCGCCGAGGACATCGCCCGGGACCTCCCGCCGCTGGCGGACCCGGTGGGCTGGGACGAGTCGGAGGCGGGGTGGGCGATCGCGCCGGAGATTCGTCCCGAGTTGCAGCGGGCGATGACGCGGGGCGCGGGTGTGCTCCGGTCTGCGGAGACCCTCACGCAGACCGCGGAGGTGCTGACTCGGCTCGGCGAGCGGCGGGCCGCGCCGCGCACCGAGAGCTGGGAGGCGGCGAACCTGCTCACGGTCGCCGCGGCGCTCGTGGCGGCCGCGTACGCCCGCGAGGAGACCCGGGGCTGTCACTGGCGGGACGACTTCCCCACCGTCGACGACCGGTGGTTGGGGCATGTGGTGAGTGACATCGCGCCGACGGGGGCGGTGCGGTTGACCTGGGAGGGCCTGTGGTGACACCAGCGACGGCGCGGGCGCTGACCGAGGCAGGGCTGCCGGTGGCGGAGGTCGAGCGCATCGTGCGGACCGCGCTCGCCGAAGACCTCGGACCGGAGGGGCGGGACGTCACGAGTCTGGCGACCATCCCGGCGGAGCAGGTCGACACCGGGGACGTGGTAGCGCGCGCCGACGGCGTCGTGGCCGGGCTGCCGGTGTTGGCGGCGGTGTTCGAGCTGGCGGCCGAGGGCCGCGGCGGGGTCGACGTGACGCTACGGGTGTCGGACGGGGCTCGGGTGGCGCGGGGTGACGTGCTGGCCACCGTCACGGGCCCAACGCAGGTGCTGCTCACCGCGGAGCGCACCGCGCTCAACCTCATCAGCCGGATGTCGGGGATCGCGACGCACACCCGGGCGTGGGTGGACGCGGTCGCCGGTAGCAAGGCACGCATTCTCGACACCCGGAAGACGACGCCGGGTCTGCGGGTGTTGGAGAAGTACGCGGTACGCGCGGGCGGCGGCGTCAACAAGCGCATGGGGCTCTACGACGTGGCCATGATCAAGGACAATCACAAGCTCGCGGCGGGGAGTATCACCGCGGCGTACCAGCGGGTCCGCCAGGCGTTCCCGGAGATCCCGGTCCAGGTCGAGGTGACGACGGTGGCCGAGGCGGTGGAGGCGGTCGAGGCGGGCGCGGACTTCCTGCTCTGCGACAACATGAGCCCGGCCGAGCTGCGGGAGGTGGTGGCCGCGGTGGGGGACCGGGCGGAGCTCGAGGCCACGGGTGGGCTCACCCTGGCGGTCGCGGCGGAGTACGCGGCGACGGGCGTCGACTACTTGTCGGTAGGAGCCTTGACCCACTCCTCGCCTATCGTGGATATCGCTCTGGATCTTCGGCCGACCGGCGCTGGTCACGCCGTGCCGGGTCCGTTGAAGGGATGACACCGTGCTGCTCTGTATCGATATCGGTAACACCAATACGGTGCTGGCGACCTTCGACGGCGACAAGCTGGTCCATTCCTGGCGTGTGAAAACCGACGCCCGGTCGACCGCGGACGAGCTGGGGCTGATGTTCCGCGGGCTGCTCGCCGGCGACGAAGTGAAGATCACCGGGGTGTCGGCCTGCTCCACCGTGCCGGCTGCCTTGCGGTCGCTGCGGACCATGCTCAACCGGTACTACCGCGACATCCCGCACGTCATCGTCGAGCCCGGAGTGCGGACGGGGGTGCAGCTCGCGATCGACAACCCCAAGGAGGTGGGCGCGGACCGTGTGGTCAACACGTTGGCCGCGTACACGCTCTACGGTGGCCCGTCGATTGTGGTTGACTTTGGCACTACAACGAACTTCGATGTAGTGAGTGCGCGCGGTGAGTTCCTCGGTGGGGCCTTCGCCCCGGGTATCGAGGTGTCCTTCGACGCCCTCGCCACGCGAGCGGCGCAGCTGCGCAAGGTCGAGGCAGCGCGGCCTCGTTCCGTGATCGGCAAGAACACCGTGGAGTGCCTCCAAGCCGGGATGTACTACGGTGTCGCCGGTCAGGTGGATCGGATCGTGGAACGGATGGCCGAGGAGATCGGTGAGCTGAAGGCGGTCATCGCCACCGGTGGGCTCGCGCCGATGGTGATCGACGAATGCCGGACGATCACCCACCACGAGCCGATGATCACGTTGATTGGGCTGCGGTTGGTGTACGAGCGCAACGTTTAAACCGATTCGCAGTTGTCACGGATGCCGGGCAGGCTGCGGTGGTTATCTGCTCACTCGACTTGAGCAGTTGAGTACGCTTGCCGCGACCCTGATGCGAATATTCCGAGGAAGTTTGACGTGACCGAGCAGACGTCCGTGCCCGCTGACCACACCGCTGACCTTCCCGAGCAGATGCGGGTCCGCCGGGAGAAACGCGCGCGAATGCTGGCGGAGGGCGTCGATCCGTACCCGGTCGGCTACCCGCGCACGGCGAGTCTGGCCGAGATACGCGAACGCTACGCCGATCTTCCGGTCGACACCGCGACCGGTGACACGGTGTCCGTGACCGGCCGCGTGATTTTCCTGCGGAATACCGGGAAGCTCTGTTTCGCCACATTGCGTGAGGGAGACGGCACTGAACTCCAGGCGATGCTCTCCCTTGACCGAGTTGGGGCGGAACGGCTGGCGGACTGGAAGCGCCTGGTCGATATCGGCGATCACGTTGGGGTGACCGGCGAGGTCATTACGAGCCGCCGTGGGGAACTGTCCGTCCTGGCGGATTCGTGGGCGATCACCGCGAAGGCGCTCCGCCCGCTTCCCGTGGCGCATAAGCCCCTGAGCGAGGAGGCGCGCATCCGGCAGCGGTACGTGGACCTCATCGTGCGCCCGCAGGCCCGGCAAACCGTGCGCACGCGCGCCGCCGTGGTGCGCTCGTTGCGGGATTCGCTGCACCGTCGAGGTTTCCTCGAGGTGGAGACCCCGATGTTGCAGCTCGTCCACGGGGGCGCCGCGGCTCGGCCATTCGTGACCCACAGCAATGCGCTTGATACCGATCTGTATCTGCGAATCGCGCCGGAGCTTTTTCTCAAGCGATGTGTTGTCGGCGGTATCGAGCGCGTCTTCGAGATCAACCGGAACTTCCGTAATGAGGGCATCGACTCCTCGCACTCGCCCGAGTTCGCGATGCTCGAGGCGTACCAGGCGTATGGCGACTATGACTCGATGGCCGTGCTCACCCGCGAACTGGTGCAGGAGGCGGCGCTCGCGGCCACCGGGTCGCTCGTCGTCACTCACGTCGACGGGACGGAACTCGACCTCGGCGGCGAGTGGCGTTCGGTGACACTCTACGGTGCGCTTTCCGAAGCGTTGGGTGAGGAAGTCACCGTCGAGACCGACATGGCGCGCCTGCGCCAGTACGCGGAGAAGCACAATCTCGCGATTGACCCGAAGTGGGGCCCGGGCAAGCTCGCCGAGGAGCTTTTTGAGAAGCTTGTTGCCCCTGGACTGCGCGAGCCCACCTTTGTGCGCGACTATCCGGCCGAGACCTGCCCATTGACCCGTCCCCATCGGGAAGCCCCGGGGTTGGCGGAGAAGTGGGATCTCTATGTTCTCGGTTTGGAGCTGGCCACCGCGTACAGCGAACTGGTGGACCCGGTGCTGCAGCGCGAGCGGCTCGTCGAGCAATCGCGGCTGGCGGCGAAGGGCGACGCCGAGGCGATGCAGCTCGATGAGGACTTCTTGCGCGCCATGGAGTACGGAATGCCACCGAGTGGCGGTATGGGAATGGGAATCGACCGACTGCTGATGGCGCTGACTGGCCTTGGTATTCGGGAAACCATCCTGTTCCCGTTGGTCCGGCCTGAGTAGATCGCCGGTCCTATTGACGGCTAGCGCAGCTTTCGGGTTATTGTTTCCTTGTTTAAGGACGACTGTGCTTGAAAGGATAACGGCCCGTGGCTAAGCAGATCATTCACAAGCTGGTTGACGACCTGGACGGTGGCGACGCAGACGAGACCGTCAGGTTTGCGCTTGATGGCGTTCAGTACGAGATCGACCTTTCAGCGAAGAACGCTGAGAAATTGCGGAACATTTTCGCGCCGTACGTGGCCGCGGGAACACGGATTGGTCGCGGGGGCGTCGTCGTGGGCGGTCGGGCGGCGCGCGGGCGCAGCAGCGCGGCTGCCGATCGTGAGCAGAACAAGGCGATCCGTGAGTGGGCGAAGAAGGCCGGCAAGAAGATCTCCGACCGCGGCCGCATCCCCCAGGAGATTGTCGACGAGTACCACGCCCGGGCGGGGCGCTGAGGGCACCCCGTCCACCGCTAGCGTGTGGGGCACCGGATACTGGGCACTAGCGCCCTGTACCTGGTGCCCTTAACTCTTATGGTAAAATTGGCGCTTAATCGCTTTCTGTCGGGTTTGTCGCGTTCGTGTGGCCCTGCTGTTTTCTGCTTTGACTTCGGCGCAATGCCCCGCCGTGCCGGATGACGCGCCGGCGCGGATTTCGCTCAGCGCGTAGACCGTAAGGCTCGGGGAACAGACCTGCAGCTTGCACAGTTGGATTAAGGGTCGCGGACCGGATCCGACCCGCAAGGCAGGGCAGGAGGAGAGTCGGTCTGCGGCGATAGAGTGATGCAACGGACGTCCGTTGGATGTCCGGGCGCTGGCCCCGCCACCATGGCGCACGGCACGTGAGGAGCACGAGGGCATGTTCGAGCGGTTCACCGACCGAGCGCGACGGGTTGTCGTCCTGGCTCAGGAAGAAGCCCGGATGCTCAACCACAACTACATCGGTACGGAGCACATCCTGCTCGGCCTCATCCATGAGGGTGAAGGCGTTGCGGCCAAGGCCCTGGAAAGCCTCGGAATTTCGCTGGAGGGCGTCCGCCAGCAGGTCGAGGAAATTATTGGTCAGGGGCAGCAAGCGCCGAGTGGGCATATCCCGTTCACGCCGCGGGCGAAGAAGGTGCTGGAGCTGTCGCTGCGTGAGGCGCTTCAGCTCGGCCACAACTACATCGGTACGGAGCACATCCTGCTCGGGTTGATCCGGGAAGGTGAGGGCGTCGCCGCCCAGGTTCTGGTGAAGCTCGGCGCCGACCTCAACCGGGTCCGCCAGCAGGTCATCCAGCTCCTCTCCGGCTACCAGGGCAAGGAGCCGGCGACCGCCGGTACCGCTCCGGGCGAGTCCGCGCCGTCGACCAGCCTCGTGCTGGACCAGTTCGGCCGGAACCTCACCCAGGCGGCCCGGGAGGGCAAGCTCGACCCGGTGATCGGGCGGGAGAAGGAAATCGAGCGGGTGATGCAGGTGCTCTCCCGCCGGACCAAGAACAACCCCGTCCTCATCGGCGAGCCCGGGGTCGGCAAGACGGCGGTCGTCGAAGGGCTGTCCCAGAAGATCGTCAAGGGCGAGGTGCCCGAGACGCTCAAGGACAAGCAGCTCTACACGCTCGACCTCGGCGCGCTAGTGGCCGGTTCCCGCTACCGCGGCGACTTCGAAGAGCGCCTCAAGAAGGTGCTCAAGGAGATCCGTACGCGCGGCGACATCATCCTCTTCATCGACGAGATTCACACCCTGGTGGGCGCGGGCGCGGCGGAAGGCGCGATCGACGCGGCGAGCATCCTCAAGCCGATGCTGGCCCGTGGCGAGTTGCAGACGATCGGCGCGACCACGCTGGACGAGTAC
>DATCMA010000050.1:0-3210 GCA_036563645.1 Micromonospora sp. | reverse complement strand
CGGGTACAGTCGTGTACCGCGAGGGCGATTAGCTCAGCGGGAGAGCGCTTCGTTCACACCGAAGAGGTCACTGGTTCGATCCCAGTATCGCCCACCAGGTCAGAGGCCACTTCCCATCGATGGAAGTGGCCTCTTTGCTGTTCCGGGAGGATGCCTGGGCGCCCCCGGGCGCCCTCCTCGCTCGGGTCGACGCTTGTCGTGATGCCGGACACCCGCATCCTCGGGAGCTAGCGTGAGGGCGTGATGGCGCGCGACCGGCGGCCTCGCTACCTTCAGCTCGCCGAGGAACTCCGGGGGCAGATTCTCCGCGGGAAGCTTCCCGCGGGATCACCCCTACCGAGCGCGACCGACTTGGCCACCACGTCGGGAATGTCCCGGACGACTGTCCGTCACGCGATTCAGCTCCTGCGGGAGTGGGGCTTGGTACGGGGCGACGAGGGCCGGGGCACCGTGGTGTGTCCGCCGCGGATTCGCGTCCGCCGCCACAACATCGAACGCTATCGGTGGGAAAAGAGACGGGTCCACGCCAGCGAGGAGGAACGGCGCGCCACCGGCGGCACGGAATTCGACACCGGGCTCACCGCCCAGGATCTGACGTTTTCCGCGCGGTACCGCACCATTCCGGCCCCCGCGGACCTCGCCGCCCGGTTGGCCGTTCCCCCGGAGACACCGCTGCTCGAACGCACGTACCGAACCGGCGCGCGCCGCGCGGACGTGCCGCTCAGCCTGTCGCGGTCATACCTGGTCTACGACATGGCCGCGGCGAATCCCGCGTTGTTGGATGCGCGCAATGAGCCGTGGCCGGGCGGCACGCAGCACCAGCTCTTTACCCTGGGAATCGAGATTGAGCGAATTATTGATGAGATAACCGTCCGGTCGCCGATGCCCGACGAGACGGACGTCCTGCGGATCGCGCCAGGAGTACCGGTGCTCATCCTGCGCAAGACGTCCATCGACACCGCCGGACGGGTCGTAGAGACCGCCGAGACGATCTACCCGGGGGATCGCGTCGAGCTGGTGTACGGCATCGATCTCCCGCGGTGGGCGCGGTGATGGGCTCGCGTCGTGGTCCCACCACCGGGCGCGAGATCCCGCCGGTCCCTCGCCGCCAGGCGCGCGTTTGCCGTGCTCTTCCCTGGTGGACTATTCATGTTCCCGAATGGCCGGACGCGTCGATGTCTATCACGTACAGTCGTGGATGTGTAGCTGTCCGTGTTGATGGCGGGATCAGGTCCGGCTCTGGGTGATCTGGCTCTGATCGATCCTATCCCGACATCCCGTACCGCGGAGGCGATATGCGTGCGCTCTGGTCTGGCTTGTGGCAGCTGACCCCGTGGGGGCGCCGTCAACGCCGCGTCCAGCTCCTCGAGCAGGTAGCCCGTGGCGAGCACGAGGCGTTTCGGGCGGCGATTCGGCGCAATCTCAGCCAAGGTTGGTACGTGCGGGATCCGGCGGCGAATCGGGGCCACTGGTGAGCGTCTGGAGACGTCTGCGCGAGACCGGCTGGCCGGGGGCCGTGGCGGCGGTGTCCCTCGCGGCGGTCACGCTCATCTCGTGCAGCTCGTCGTTCATCGGCTGATTCCCGGCCGCCGGACGCGGGAGGAGGGGCGGGTGGCCGATGGGACGGCGTACGCTGCCGGTGTGAGCGACCAGTCGCCGGCGACGCCGCCGATGGCGCGGCCCCGCGTCGCCGCGGGGGTGCTGTTCAGCGACGCCGAAGGCCGGGTTCTGCTCGTCCGCCCGCGCTACAAGAACTATTGGGACATTCCCGGCGGATACGTGGAGCCGGGGGAGTCGCCTCGCGCGGCCGCGCTCCGCGAGTTGCGGGAAGAACTCGGCATCACCGCGGCGATCGGCGGGCACCTCGTCGTGGACTGGGCGCCGGCCGCCGGCGAGGGGGACAAGCTGTTGTTCGTCTTCGACGGCGGGTCCCTCACCAGCGAGATGCTCTCCGCGATCACCCTGCAAGCTGACGAGCTGACCGAGTGGCGTCTCGTCGCGCCACGGGAGCTCGACACATATGTCCCCGAGCGGCTGCTTCAGCGCCTCCGCACGGCGCTCGCGGCCAAGGCTCACCAGCGCGCGGTCTACGCGGAGCATGGTGAGGAGCGATAACACGTCTGTAGCGAAAAGACGCAAGGCGATCCGATAGCGCTCTCTGATCGAAGTCCGCGATGACGCGTATGGACGAAAGCTGACTTATAGATTCTGGTCTACAAAAGAGCGCTACACCAGATTTTGGAAGACAGCCAAGCCGTTGGTAGTCAACCACCACTGTGGACTAGATCGGACAGAGGTATAGATATCCGTTGAAGCCACCATTCACGCGGTAAGCGGTCGAGTTCGGGCCAGTAGTCACCGATCACCGCGATCGGGTTTCCCCGCCGATCTGGGCTAGGCACGCTGATGGCGGCACTGCGTATGTGCGCCGTAGCCGCGTTGGCTAGCCGCTACTGCTGTAGCGCACCGGTGAGGTGGCGACCGACGGCACGGATCACGGCGGGGATAACGGACAGCACGACCGCGTAGCCGACGATCCGCAGGGCGAGCGCGACGAGGTGGTGCTCCCCGGTGAGGCTGACGGGATCGTGCACGCCCAGCGGATGGGTGGGCAGTGTCGCGTCGAGCCCGAGGAGGACCGCATTGATCCACGTGGTGTCGGTCGGATGACTCGCTGCCACGTCGCGGAGCGTGAGGGCTCCGGTTGCGCTCGCGGCCAGCAGCCACGGGACGGCACGCCACGGGACGTAGCCGTACCCGGATAGGCCGTCGTAGAGCCATCCGGGGATTTGCCACACCGCGGCCAGCGTCGGGTGTAGCGGTCGGAGCAGCCGGGGAAGACGCCAGGTGCGCGGGACGTGGCGCCGGCGCGCGCGGTGTTTGGCGAGCAGGACGCGGCGGGCGTCACGGTCGTTCCCCGCTCCGCGGTGGTAGGCGGCGAGCTGCTCGTAGGGCTGGGGGTGGAATCCGTCAGGGTCGCGGTGCAGCCAGGCGGCGCGAGCGCGAGCTCACCCGAGTGACGGATGGTCGCGCCGGTGAGGATGAGCGAGCCGGTGATGGACGCATCGCTGAGGACGATCTCTCCGTCGCTTCGGCTGTGCGTGACGGCGAGCGTTCCCGAGACTCGCCAGCCACCGCCGTTCAGCCCCGGGATTCGTGAAGTGACGAAGGTGACGGTGGCCGAGGTGGCGTTCGTGAAATCGGGAATGT
>DATCMA010000046.1:0-92317 GCA_036563645.1 Micromonospora sp. | reverse complement strand
TTGCGATCCTCGTCCGGTCCGAAGACCGGACGCAGCGGGTGGGCTGAGGGTCGCCCGGCGGCCGAGGTGGCCCGGTTGCGATCCTCGTCCGGTCCGAAGACCGGACGCAGCAGCTGGCGCAGGTCACCGCCGACCTGGCGGCGCTGCGGTTGCGATCCTCGTCCGGTCCGAAGACCGGACGCAGCCACACCGATGCGGGTGTGGCTGGGCCAGGTGCGCACCTGGTTGCGATCCTCGTCCGGTCCGAAGACCGGACGCAGCACGCGTCAGCGTTGGGGGTCCCGGCAGCCCGCTCAGTGTTGCGATCCTCGTCCGGTCCGAAGACCGGACGCAGCCCACTGAAAGACCTGGCCCCGCTCCTGGCATCACGCCGGTTGCGATCCTCGTCCGGTCCGAAGACCGGACGCAGCGCTCGCGCGAGACGGCCGCGCCCCGGCCACCGTGAAGAGTTGCGATCCTCGTCCGGTCCGAAGACCGGACGCAGCGACCCGACCAACCCGTCGGCCATGACCTACTGGCGGCGGCTGCGATCCTCGTCCGGTCCGAAGACCGGACGCAGCGGCACGCGACCTGCGCATATGGAAAACTGTGATTCCATAACCCTCAGGTTCGCGAGCCGAAATCTCACGTTCGCCCCTTTTTCCGCTTCGGAACCTCCCCGGATTTCCACGGTCACTAGAGGTTCCTAGATCAACTCTCCGCTGATCGATACCGCCGCCTCGACCACCTCCGTCCCGTTCACGCTAACCGATATCCCCGACACATCCGGTCCCGCGCACCCAGCGCCGAATGCCGACCCGTAGGGACGCACGGCGACACAGTCGATATTGGACATACCCCACGCCGACACCCGTCAGCGCTCGAGGATCGCGGCCACCCCTTGCCCACCGGCGGCGCAAATGGAAATCAGCCCTCGGCCGGAGCCCTTCTCCGCGAGCAGCTTGGCCAACGTCGTCACGATCCGGCACCCCGTCGCGGCGAACGGGTGCCCCGTGGCCAACGACGAGCCGACGACGTTGAGCTTCGAGCGATCAATGGGGCCAAGCGGGGCCTCCAACCCGAGCTTCTCGCGGCAGAACTCCGGCGACTCCCACGCCGCGAGCGTGGCCAGCACCTGCGAGGCGAACGCCTCGTGGATCTCGTAGAAGTCGAAGTCTTGGAGCGTCAGCCCGGCGCGGGCGAGCATCCGCGGCACGGCGTACGCCGGCGCCATGAGCAACCCTTCGTCGCCGTGCACGAAATCGACCGCGGCCACCTCGTAATACGTCACGTACGCCAAGACCGGCAAGTTCCGCTTCGCCGCCCACTCCTCGGAGGCGAGCAACACCGTGGCCGCGCCGTCGCTCAACGCCGAGGAGTTCCCGGCGGTCATCGTCGCCTTGTCCGCGTCCGGCCCGTGGATCCCGAACACCGGCTTGAGCTTGCTGAGCTTCTCCATGGAGGTATCGGGGCGCAGGTTCTCGTCGCGGGTCAGGCCGAGGTACGGCGTCATGAGGTCGTCGAAGAAGCCCCGCTCGTACGCGGCCGCGAGGCGCTGGTGCGAGGCGAGGGCGAGGGCGTCCTGGGATTCTCGGTCGATGTTCCATCGCAGCGCGGTGATCGCCGCGTGCTCCCCCATGGAGAGCCCGGTGCGCGGCTCGGCGTTGCGCGGGATCTCCGGTTTGAACGGCTGGAGCGGGCGCAGCCGGGCGGCGGCCCGCAGGCGCTCGCCCAGCGTGCGGGCGGCGGTGAGGCGCAGCAGCGTGCGGCGGAGGTCGTCGTTGAGCGCGAGGGGGACGTCGGAGGTGGTGTCGACGCCGCCGGCGATACCGACGTCGATCTGCCCGAGCGCGATCTTGTTGGCGATGAGGATGACCGCTTCGAGGCCGGTGCCGCAGGCCTGTTGGATGTCGTACGCCGGGGTCCGCGGGTCGAGTCGGGAGCCGAGCACCACTTCCCGGGTGAGGTTGAAGTCGCGCGCGTGCTTGAGCACTGCTCCGGCGACGACCTCGCCGACCCGTTCGCCGGCGAGTCCGAACCGGGCGATGAGCCCGTCGAGCGCGGCGGTGAGCATGTCCTGGTTCGACGCGGCCGCGTAGCGGCTGTTGGCGCGGGCGAACGGGATGCGGTTGCCGCCGAGGATCGCGACGCGACGGACGGTTTGCACGGCGCCTCCATCGGTTGCCCTAAACCTACTGGCGAGTAGGCTACGCCCATGGGTGACAGGTACGCGAGCTTCGCGCGTTCTGGTCCCGGTCGGGTGATCGTCAAGCGACTCGGGTTGCCCAACCCGCCGCAGCTGCGCCGCCACCGACCGGGCGACCCGCTCGTGCCCGCCCCGGTGCTCCTCGGCGGGGCGGACGGTCGGCTTCGGGAGCCCGTTCGGGCCACGCTGACCGCGGCGGGCGTCGACGTCCGCGACTCCGTCCCGGCGGACGGGGAGAGCGCCACCCGGTACGCCGCGTTGGTCTTCGACGCGACCGGGATCACCGAGTCGACAGGACTGCGCGCCCTCTACGACTTCTTCCACCCGGTCGCCCGCGCGCTGCTCCCCTGCGGCCGGGTGGTCGTGCTGGGCACCCCGCCTGAGGCGTGCGCCGCGCCGCGCGAGGCGACCGCCCAGCGCGCGCTGGAGGGCTTCGTCCGCAGCGTCGGCAAGGAGTTCGGCCGGGGTATCACCGCCCAGCTCGTCTCCGTCGCCCCCGGCGCGGAGGGCGCGATGGAGAGCACGCTGCGCTTCCTGCTGTCGGCCCGCTCGGCGTACGTCTCCGGCCAGGTCATCCGCATCAATCCGGCGCCCGATCTGCGCCCGCCGCGGGATTGGGAGCGGCCGTTGGCGGAGAAGGTGGCGCTGGTGACCGGGGCGGCCCGCGGCATTGGGGCGGAGATCGCCCGGGTGCTGGCGCGCGACGGGGCGTACGTGGTCGCGCTGGACGTGCCGGCGTCGGGTGATGCCCTCGCCGCCGTGGCGAACGAGATCGCCGGGGAGACGCTGCAACTGGACCTGACCGCGCCGGACGCCCCGACCCGTCTCGCCGATCACCTCGCGCAGCGGCACGGCCGTGTGGACATCGTGGTGCACAACGCCGGGATTACGCGGGACAAGACGCTCGCCCGGATGCGCGCCGACTGGTGGGACGCGGTGCTCGACGTGAACCTGTCCGCCCAGGAGCGGGTTAACGACGTGCTCCTGGAGCGCGAGCTGATTCCTTCCGGCGGCCGTATCGTCGGGGTCGCCTCGATCGCCGGGATCGCGGGCAACCGGGGGCAGACCAACTACGCCACCTCGAAGGCGGGCGTCATCGGGCTGGTGCAGGCGATGGCGCCGGTGCTGGCCTCACGCGGGGTGACGATCAACGCGGTCGCTCCCGGCTTCATCGAGACCGCGATGACCGCGGCGATGCCCATGCTGCTGCGGGAAGCGGGCCGCCGCATGAACAGCATGGTCCAAGGTGGACTTCCGGTGGACGTGGCGGAGACGGTGGCGTGGCTCGCCTCCCCCGGCTCGGCCGGCATCACCGGGAACGTCGTGCGGGTCTGTGGGCAGAGCCTGCTGGGGGCCTAGATGACGGAGGTCGAGCGCGGCGGTCGGGTGGTGGAGCTCGCGGCTCCCCCGGCGGCCGGGGCGCTGTACCGGCGGGCCGTGCTGCGGTCGTTGCCCGGCGTCGGCGCCCGGGGCGGTGACACGTTGCCCGACGTCGAACTCGTGCTGCGCGGGGCGACCGTGGATCGCGCCCGGCTCGCCGAGTACGACCGGGTGTGTGGGTTTGGGCTCAGCGACACGCTGCCGGCCACGTACCCGCACATCCTGGCGTTTCCGTTGGCGATGCAGCTGATGTCCACACGGGACTTTCCGCTCCCGCCGGTGGGGCTCGTGCACGTCGCCAACCGGATCACCATCCATCGGCCGATCACCGCGGACGAGCGGCTCGACATTGCGGTGCGGGCGGTCGATCTCCGGCCGCACGAGCGGGGCCGACAGTTCGACGTGGTCGCCACGGTCCACGTCGATGGGGAGCTGGTGTGGCGGGAGGTGTCCACGTATCTGCGCCGGGAACGCCCCGGCGGTGGGAAGCCGCCCACGTCGCGCTCCGATTCGCCGCCGGTGTCGGCGCGCTGGCGGGTGAGCCAACGGGTCGGTGTGGCGTACGCGGCGGTGTCCGGGGACCGAAACCCGATCCACACATCACGGGTGGGTGCGCGGCTGTTCGGCTTCCCGCGGCCCATCGCGCACGGGATGTGGAGTAAGGCGCGCTGTCTCGCGGCGCTGGCGAACCGCCTGCCAGACGCGTACACGGTGGAGGTGTTCTTCAAGCTGCCGATGCCGCTGCCCGCGACGGTGGCGTTCAGCGCCACCCGCGACGCCACCTCGGGTTGGGAGTTCGCCCTGCGTGACGCGCGCAGTGGCCGGCCGCACCTCGTTGGCACGGTGCGCTGAGGCGCTAGCGGGCTTGTCCCCGGTGTACTGCTCGGCGGGACATTCGCGGACCCCGGTCGTGATCGGTGTCCCGTCGCCCCACGGTAAAGTTACTCACCAGTAACCTTCGGGAAAGGATCCCCGCGATGACGGACGTCGACCCCGCCTCCTTCGCCTCGCTAGACCCCCACCAGTTCGCGCAGATCGTCAAATCCACCCCGGACGCCAAACTCGCCGAGGTGATGAGCGGCGACCTCCGCGGCACGATCCTCAACGAGGTGTTCAACCGGATGCCGACGGTGTTCCGCGCCGACCGCGCCCAGGGCACGAACGCGGTCATCCACTGGACCATCACCGGACGGCCCGACGGCGGCGCCGACACCTACGAGGTGGTGATCGCCGACGGTACCTGCACCACCTCGGCCACACCCCAACGCGAACCGAAGCTCACCGTCACCATGGGGCCGGTCGAATTCCTCAAGCTCATCGCCGGCCGGGCCAACCCCATGATGATGTTCATGACCGGCAAGATCAAAGCCAAGGGCGATCTCGGGCTGGCCGCGAGCCTCGCCTCGCTCTTCGAGATCCCCAAGGCCTGATCGCGCCGTCGGCGGCCCCGGTCAACCCGCGCGCACTCCAGCGGGCCGCTCCTCATCCGGCGGCCCGCCCAGCTGGCCCGCTCCTGTCAGCGTTCCCGCAGGTGCTGGGCCACGCGCATGTGCTCGCCGATCCGCGCCCGCTCTGCCCGTTCCGCCGGGCTCATCTCCGGGGCGATCGCGGTGGCGGCGGAGCGCACCACCTCGGTTTTGTTCCGGTAATCCATCGGCGGCAGCGCCCGCAGCGCCTTCACCACCGACTCCGGCGCGCCCTGCTGCTCCACCTGCCGGACGATCTCCTCTTTGTCGAGGGGAAAGTCCAGCGACTTGAGGTACCGGAGTACCTCCTCGTTGGTCACCCTCACCATCGCGTCTCGCCCCTCGCTCCTCGTGGCTTACCGAGGCTGAATACCCCGATTCGCGAGACGTACCCCTCGGGGCGACGGAGCGAAAGGGGCGGACGTGACGCGACCGCGCGGACGATCGGCTAGCGGGGCACCGTGATCCGGCCTTCGACCGCGGCCAGGGCGATGTCCCGCCGGTAGTGCGCCCCCGCGAGCTGCACTCCCGCGACGAGCTCGTACGCCGCGGCCCGGGCGGCGGCCAGATCCGCCCCGGTCGCCGTGGCGCACAGCACCCGGCCACCCGCCGACAGCAGCTCCCCGTTCGGCCCGCGGCGCGTCCCGGCGTGGAGGATCCCCGGCCGATCCGCCCCGGTGATCACGTCGCCGGTGCGCGGCGTACCCGGGTAGCCCTCAGAGGCGATCACCACCGTCACCGCCGCGCCGGGGCGCCACCGCAGCGGCGGGTGCTCGGCGAGCCGCCCCGTGGCCGCCGCGTGCAGCAGTCCGGCAAGCGGCGTCTCCAGCAGCGCCAACACCACCTGCGTCTCCGGGTCGCCGAACCGGGCGTTGAACTCGACGACCTTCGGGCCGGTGGCGGTCACCGCGAGGCCGACGTAGAGCAAGCCGGCGAACGGCACGCCACGCTGCCGCATCTCCCCCAACGTCGGGTGGACGATGCTCGTCATCACGTCGTCGACGAAGCCCGGGGGCGCCCACGGCAGGGGGGCGTACGCGCCCATGCCGCCGGTGTTGGGCCCGGTGTCCCCGTCGCCGACTCGCTTGAAGTCCTGCGCGGGCAGCAGCGGCAGCGCCGTCTCGCCATCGGTCACCACGAACAGCGACGCCTCCGGGCCGTCGAGGTACTCCTCGACCACGACCCGGTCGCAGCGCGCGGCGTGGGCCAGCGCGGCCTCCCGATCCGTGGTCACCACAACGCCTTTGCCGGCGGCGAGGCCGTCGTTCTTCACCACGTACGGCGGGCCGAACACGTCGAGCGCCGCGGCCACCTCCTCCGGCGTGTGGCAGGTGCGCGACCGGGCGGTCGGCACCTTGGCGGCGGCCATCACCTCTTTGGCGAACGCCTTGGAGCCCTCCAGCCGGGCGGCCGCCTGGCTCGGCCCGAAGCAGGCGATCCCTGCGGCGCGCACCGCGTCGGCCACCCCGGCCACCAGCGGCGCCTCCGGCCCGATAACCACCAGATCGGCTCGGGTTTGGCGGGCGAGCTCCGTCACCGCCGCCGGGTCGTCGACCACCACCGGACGCAGCTCAGCGAGCTCACCGATACCGGGGTTGCCCGGTGCAGCGATGAGGTGGTCCACGGCCGGGTCAGCGGCGAGGCTCCGCGCGAGCGCGTGCTCGCGTCCGCCACTTCCAATGAGAAGGACGCGCACGAGCGACGATCCTACCGACGCCGATCTGTGGGCTGCCCCCGCGCTACCGCCCCCGTCCGCCGCTTCCGGCGACAGGGGCGGGCGACGCGCGCAGGGCAGCCCTCAGCGTCCCTATGGCACGCCGAATGGCCCGGCGGTCAGCGCTCAGGACAGCAGATCGTGCCGGATGACGTTCTCGTCCCGACCCGGTCCCACGCCGATGACGCTGACCCGCACGCCGCAGAGCTGCTCGATCCGGTCGATGAAGCGCCGGGCGTTGTCGGGGAGCTCCTCCTCGCTCCGCGCCTTGGAGATGTCCTCCATCCAGCCGTCGAGCTCCTCGTAGATCGGCACGGCGTGGTGGAAGGCGGTCTGCGTCATCGGCATCTCGGTGTAGCGCTTGCCGTCGATCTCGTATCCGACGCAGATCGGCACCTTCTCCAAGCCGGTGAGCACGTCGAGCTTGGTGATGACCAGGTCCGTGATGCCGTTGAGCCGCACGGCGTAGCGGACGACCACCGCGTCGAACCACCCGCAGCGGCGCTCCCGGCCGGTGGTGGTGCCGTACTCCGCGCCGACCTTGCGCAGGTGCGCGCCGTTGTGGTCGAACAGCTCGGTGGGGAACGGCCCCGAGCCGACCCGGGTGGTGTAGGCCTTGCTCACGCCGATGACGCGCGTGATCGCGGTCGGGGGGATGCCGGCGCCCACGCACGCGCCGCCCGCCGTCGGGTTCGACGAGGTGACGAACGGGTACGTGCCGTGGTCCAGGTCGAGCATGGTCGCCTGGGCGCCCTCGAGCAGGACCGTCTCACCCCGGTCCAGCGCGTCCCACAGGATCGTCCGGGTCTCCGCGATGTACGGGCGCAGTCGCTCGGCGTAACCGAGGTACTCCTCGACCACCGCGTCGACGTCGATCGCCTTGCGGTTGTAGACCTTGACCAGGACCTGGTTCTTCTCGCGCAGCGCCAGCGCGAGCTTCTTGCGCAGAATCCCCGGGTCGAGCAGGTCCTGCACGCGGATGCCCATCCGGGCCACTTTGTCGCCGTACGCCGGGCCGATGCCGCGCCCGGTGGTGCCGATGCGGGACGACCCCAGGTAGCGCTCGACGACACGGTCGAGAGCCCGGTGATGCGGCATGATCAGGTGCGCGTCGCTGGAGATGCGCAACCGCGAGACGTCGACACCCCGCTCGGCGAGGCCGTCGATCTCCTCCAGGAGCACCTTCGGGTCGATCACCACGCCGTTGCCGATGATGATGGTCGTGTTCGGCGACAGCGCGCCCGACGGCATGAGGTGCAGGGCGTACTTCTGCCCGTCGGGGGTGATCACCGTATGACCGGCGTTGTTGCCGCCCGAATACCGCACGACGTACTGGACCCGCTCGCCCAGCAGGTCGGTAACCTTGCCTTTGCCCTCGTCACCCCATTGGGCGCCGAGGAGCACGATCGCTGGCATCTCTAACCCGCCTCCACGGGGCTCGGGTGCCAGGTGGCGACCGGTTGGCGAGCCCGATGTGTCAGGCTAACAAGTAGTCACGGCTCTCGTGGAGAGCTGGGGGATCAACAGGAGGCCCGGACGGTGTACGACGTGGTCATTCTCACGCTCGGCACCGCCGCGGCGTCAGATTGCGGCAGCTGCGTCGGCTGCGGATCGTGTACGCGGAGTAACGACGGCGGGTGTGGTGACATCCCGCAGGTGCGCGCGTGCGCGGAGGCGCTCAGCGAGGCGGGCGCCCGGGTGGAGACGGTGACCGCCCGCTCCGACGCCGAGATCGACGCCGTCATCGCGCGCCTCGACGGTCCAGAGCGTCCCGACGGCCTCACCTGGCCGGATGAGGACAGCAAGATGCGGCTCATCGTCGCCGCGTCCACGGATGGCCAGCTCCGCGCGGTGCTGCGGCGCATGGTGCGCCGGTACGCGCCGCCGCCGAGCCGCCGGCCGCCCGATCTCGCGGACAACCGCACTCTGCCCGATCTGCCGGCGATCGGCGTGCTGCCGCTCCCGGCCGCGTCGACCCCCACCGAGGATCTCGCCGCGCGACTCGGCTTGCCCCGCGAGCCGGGTGCGGTCGCCGCGGCAGTCCTCCACGGGTCGGTGCGGCGGCTCGACCTCCTCCGCACGGACAACGGGTCGGTCACCCTGGATGGCGCGCTGCTCGGTGGGGCCGACGACGCCGGACGCCCGGTGCCCTGGCGTGGCCGTGTCGAGGTGGATGACGCAGTATTGAGCAACGGTGATGAGCCCCTGTTCGCCTGCGTTATCGGCAACGCCACGGGATACGCGACACTAGAAGGACTACCGCTGCTCGATCGAGCAGACCCGGCCGATGGGGTGATCGAAGCGGCAGTGGCGGTTCCCGTCGTGGTGAAACCGAGATGGCGCCGGCCGCGGGTACGCATCGAGGTGCGTCGCGCCCGAGGCCGGGCGGTCGCGGTAACGCCACGGGAGGATGAACTCCCCTTCTTGGATGACGGGGTAGCGGGCACGCTGCGTCGGAAACGATCCTGGTGGATCGAGCCTGGTGCTTGGGCGGTATACAACGGCTGCTGAGCGCTCCACTTACGACGTCGCCGGGACGCATATTTCCGGGCGGGGACGACGGGAGGTAGCCGCGGTGCACGACTACGGGGAGTACGTACCGGGTCAGGGGGGACAGCCTGCGCGAGAGGTTGAGCCCTTCTGGTCGCCGGACGACATCACCGCTGATCGGGGGGAAGCGGCTTCTGCTCAGTCAACCACCCCAGAGCAGGGCGTTCCGTCCTGGCAGTCCGCGCCGGTGACCCTCGCCCACACTCCCGCGCCTCCGGTCGCCACCACACCCACCCCCCACGCGGACCCCGAGACGTCCGGGCACGCGGACCCGGTCGCGTCGCGGCACACGGCAGCCACCGAGGCCGGGACGCACAGCGCGACGACGGCGTCCGTGCCGCAGCCTCGGACTCCGCAGTACGAGACGTGGTCCACATCGGCCGGACACAGTGCGCAATCGGAGGCCGCGCACTCCGGCGCGACCGTTCAGCCCACTGTTCACTCCCAGCCGGTGGCGCACCAGCAGACCGGGGCGCCCCAGCAGACCACGCCGCAGCAGCCGTACCAGCAGGCCGCCGCGCCCCAGCAGCCCCACGAGCACGCCACCACGCACACTCCGCAGCACGCCACTGCCCAGCAGCAGACGTCTCCCACCACTCAGCAGCAGGCGCCCACGACCCAACAGCAGGCGGCCACGACCCAACAGCAGACGGCCGCGTTCGCGCCGTGGCAGCAGGCACCGCAGTCGGGCACCGCGCATCACCCCGTGGCTCGGGGGCAGGCCCGCCCACCCACGGTGACCGATCCGGTGCAAGCGCCTCCGGCCGTGGGTGAGGAAGCCGCTCACGCCACCGCCGCCCAGACCGGCGCCGCGCAGCAGCAGACCGCGCCGCACAGGGAATCCCCCGCGCCGGGCCCGTCCCGGCCCAGCACACCCGGCCCGGTCAGCCCGATCTCGCCGTCCCCGGGGCCGGTCAACCCGATGCCAGCGCCGGGCCCGAGCCACCCGGGGCCTCAGCACCCGGGTCCCACCCATCCCCACCAGCCGCAGCCGGGGCCGACGCAGGCGGCCCGCGGAGGCGCGGAGACGGCACCGCACCCGTGGCCGCCCACCCACACGCCACCGCAGCCGCCCAACACGGGGTATCCGAGCGTGCCGCTCTCCTACGCGGGGCCGAGCGTCCACCAGGCACCCCCGCACACCGCGCGGCCGACGTACACCGATCAGCCGTGGACGCCGGAACCGTATATCCCGACCGCGGAGGAGTTCGCTCGGCGTCGCGCGGCTCGGCCCGCGGAACCCGTGGCGACCATGGGTGTCCGGGCGATGGTCAACAAGGGCACCTTCGGGTTGGTCAAGCTCCCGCCGAGCCGGCACGAGCAGGAGATCAAGCGGGATATCGAGATGGTGCGCCGCAACTTCGGCGGCCTGCGCCAGGTGACGATCGTGAACCCGAAGGGCGGTGCGGGGAAGACCGTCGCGACCCTCCTGCTCGCCATGACGTTCGGGCAGAAGCGGGGCGGCTACGTCCTGGCCTGGGACAACAACGAGACGCAGGGCACGCTGGGGATGCGCGCCCAGCAGGACTTCCACTCGCGCACCGTGCGGGACCTGCTGCGTGACCTGCACCAGTTCCAGGGCGCCCACGGACGCATCGGCGACCTGTCGCAGTACGTCCGGGCCCAGGGCGAGGGCATGTTCGACGTGCTCGCCTCGGACGAGTCCGCGACCGCGGGTGAGATGCTCACCGCCGCGGCGTTCGCGGAGATCCGCGAGGTGGTGAGCCGGTTCTACAAGCTGATCTTCGTCGACACCGGGAACAACGTCCGCGCGGAGAACTGGCAAGCCGCGATCGACGCGACCGACCAGTTGGTGGTGACGATGTCGGCCCGGAACGACTCGGCGGAGACCGCGGCCCGGATGTTGGACCACCTCGAGCAGACCGGTCGGCAGCGGCTCGTCCGGCAGGCGGTCACCATCGTCTCGATGCCGCCCTCCCGGCGGGATATCGACCTTCCACCGATTCAGCAGCACTTCGCCGCGCGGACCCGTGCCGTGCTGCTCGCCCCCTACGAGCGTCTGCTCGATACCGGGGAGCCGATCCAGTACGGGCAGCTGTCGTCGAACACGAAGGACGCCTGGTTGAAGATCGCGGCGGCGGTGGCCGAAGGGCTGTGATTCGCCGGAAGGTGGGCAGCTCGGCCGCCCACCTTCCTCGCGACGACGTCCGACTAGCTGCCCGCGAGGGCGTCTCCGGCGGCCGGGTCGCAGTCACGGAGAAACTGGGCGCACCGCGCGGCTTCGTCGGCCTCACCGATCGCGTCGGCCGCCCGGCCGAGCAGGTGCAGGCAGCGCAGGAATCCGCGGTTGGGGTGGTGGGACCAGGGAACCGGGCCGTGCCCGCGCCAGCCGTGCCGGCGCAACTGGTCCAACCCACGGTGGTAGCCGGTGCGCGCGTACGCGTACGCGATGAGCACCCGCCCTTGTGCCAAGGCGCGCTGAGCGAGGACCGCCCACGCGGCGCTATACGCCGGGAACCGAGCAGCCACCGCCTCGTACGCCTCGTCGGTGTCCGCCTGCTTCGCCGAGGAGAGGGCCGCGTCAGCCTCCTCGTTGGCGGGCAGCAGGGTGGGAGGCGGTTCGGCCAACAGGTTCTTCATTTCGCTCATTGAACCGGTAGTGATGACTCGCCGCTGACTGATCGGCTGAGGGACTCGTCACGCGACTGGCCGGTGCGCCAATCTCGTCGCCTGGATTAGAAATGGAGGTCCGGAGCCTCCCCAGGACCCGGTAGGGAAGCCCGGTGGTCGTGCATCCACCGGGCTTTCTCTGTGCCCTGGTCCCGTGGGAGCTCACCACCGGCACCACGCCCACAGTCGCGTGATCCTGGAACGGGTCGCTGACCCTGCGCTCACCCGGTGACGTCTCCGTCGACGCCCCGCCGCGTCACAATGGCGCGCTCTCCGCCGGCTGCCCAGGACACCCCGGGCCACCGGCGGAGAGTCGCTGACCGGCGTGGCCCGCGTGGCGGCGCGCCACGCCGGTCGCGAATGTCCGCTCTCGACGGCTTACTTGGCGAGAGTGGTGCCGGCGGACCGGAGGTCCTCGCAGGCCTGCACCACCCGCTTGGCCATGCTCGCTTCGGCAGCCTTACCCCACGACCGCGGGTCGTACACCTTCTTGTTGCCGACCTCGCCGTCGACCTTGAGCACGCCGTCGTAGTTCTTGAACATGTGGTCGGCGATCGGCCGCGTGAAGGCGTACTGCGTGTCCGTGTCGATGTTCATCTTGACCACGCCGTAGTCCACCGCCTCGCGGATCTCCTCCAGCAGCGAGCCGGACCCGCCGTGGAAGACCAGGCTCAGCGGCTTCTCCTTGCCGTACTTCGCGCCGACCGCGTCCTGAATCTCCTTGAGGATCTTCGGACGGAGCTTGACGTTGCCGGGCTTGTACACCCCGTGCACGTTGCCGAAGGTGAGGGCAGCGATGTACCGGCCCTTCTCCCCGAGCCCGAGCGCCTCGACCATCGCCAACCCGTCCTCGACGGTGGTGTAGAGCTTCTCGTTGATCTCGCCGACGATGCCGTCTTCCTCACCGCCGACGACACCAACCTCGATCTCGAGGACGACCTTCGCGGCCTGGCACTCGGCCAACAGCTCCTGGGCGATCTCCAGGTTCTCCTTCAGCGGCACCGCCGACCCGTCCCACATGTGGGACTGGAAGAGCGGGTTCTCACCCCGGGCGACCCGCTCCTTGGAGATCGCCAGAAGCGGCCGCACGAACTTGTCGAGCTTGTCCTTCGGGCAGTGGTCGGTGTGCAGCGCGATGTTGACCGGGTACTTCTTCGCCACCTCGTGCGCGTACGCGGCGAAGGCGAGGGCACCGGTGACCATGTCCTTGACGGTCGGGCCGGAGAGGTACTCGGCGCCACCGGTGGAGATCTGGATAATGCCGTCGCTCTCCGCCTCAGCAAAGCCGCGCAGCGCAGCGTTGAGGGTCTGCGAGGACGTCACGTTGATCGCGGGGTACGCGAACGCGCCGGCCTTGGCGCGGTCAAGCATCTCGGCGTAGACCTCAGGGGAGGCGATGGGCATATCGAACGCTCCTTCACGTACCGGAATGGCCACGGTGGCCTCGTTGTCGAATGCGGGTGCGCCGGACCGCGCTGTCCTCCACCGGTGGAGAGTATCCCGTAGCGACTACGGCCAGAAGATTCGCCCTCACAAGGCCATCACCGTCACTCCGGGTCGCGCACGACCAGCGTGATGAGCCACGTGACGACGCTGACGACGATCGCGCCCCAGAACGCGGCCCAGAAGCCGTCCACCGCGAACGGCAGGTTGAGCGCGCCGGCGATCTGATCCGTCAGGAGGAACAGCAGCGCGTTGACGACGAGTGCGATCAAGCCGAGCGTGAGGACGTAGAACAGGCAGCCGATGGTCTTGATGATCGGCTTGATCACCGCGTTGACGAGACCGAAGATCGCGGCGACCGCGATCAAGGTGAACGCGTTGCGCCCCGCCGAACCACCGGTTACGGATATCCCGGGCACGACGAGGGTACTGACCCACAGCGCAGCGGCGGTGGCGAGCAGCCGTATCACGAACCGCATTTCGCCATGGTGCCACTGTCGGACAATCGTCGCGACTGGCCCGAGAGTTCGCCGTCCTCAGGGACCATTGGCGGTCGCGACCGCTGATCCGTACGGTGGTGGCGACGGCATGCCGTCCCGGGACGCGCTGCGGACCCCGTGAGATCCTGAAGCCGCCTGGTCGAGAAGGAGGCAGGATGAGGTACCCGGACGAGGAACTGGCGCCTGGTGACCACCTCACTCCGGAGGAGCGCGACCTCGAAGCGCCGCCGGACGACGCGCTCGAACAGGCGGCCGTGGTGGATCCTGTCGATCACGAGGTGCCGCTGCGTCGCGGGCTGGAGGTCGACGACTACGACGCGTTCGAGCAGTCGCGAATCGTCCACCTCGACGATGACGACTACCGCTGACGTGAGATCGCTCCGTCCCCCTCACCGCGCCGCGCGCCGCCTCAGGCGGACCGCCCGGCGGTGACCGTCGCCGCGACCGCTGTCCTCAGCGACGGACGCGATCTTCTGAGATCTCATGGATGAACGCCCCGTCGACCTTCCACGTCGACGGGGCGTTCATCGCTAGCCGTCCGGATTCTCCCGCTATCTGGTGCCGAGGCACCGCGACGGATAGAAACCCCGCTCAGGAGTCGAGCCGATTGGTGGTTCGGATCGACGGCCTGGCGCCTCTCCACCGCGAGGGACGCCAGGCATCCCGGCGTTGACTCGGTTTCCGAGGTCGACTCAGCGGGCCTTCTTGGTGGCGCGCTTCCGCGGCGGGGTCAGCAGGTCCGCGATCGTGGCGATCGCGGAGGGCACCAGCCGGTAGTAGGCCCACACGCCGCGCTTCTCTCGCTCCAGCAAACCCGCCTCGGTGAGAATGCGCAGGTGGTGGCTCACCGTCGGCTGCGACAGGCCGAGCGGAGCCGTGAGGTCGCATACGCAGGCCTCGCCCTCCGGCGACGACTGAATCAGGCTGAGCAGCCGCAGTCGGGCGGGGTCAGCGAGCGCTTTGAGTACCCCAGCGAGGCGCTCGGCATCGGCACGTTCGATCGGCTCGCCAGCGAGCGGCGAGATCTGAGGCAAAGTCATTTCAGCCAACGCAGTTCCCACGAAAACCATCCTTCCACCAACAGCATCGATCCGCCTGCATATCAGCAGGTCCGAATCGGCAAACTTTTAGGCCATAAGGCCGAGGTCGGCCAACGTATAGGCCGCCCGAAAGGGCAAACCGGCTGCACGCACCGCGTCACCGGCTCCACGATCGACAATAACCGCAACGCCTACGACCTCGGCTCCCGCTTCTCTTAACGCCGCGACTGCGGTCAGCACACTTCCCCCCGTCGTTGATGTGTCCTCCACCGCCAGCACCCGTCGGCCCGCCACGTCCGGTCCTTCAATTCGACGTTGCAGCCCATGGGTCTTCTCGGCCTTCCGGACGACAAACGCGTCCAATGCGCGTCCCCGCGACGCCGCCACATGCAACATCGCGAGCCCGACGGGATCCGCGCCCAACGTCAGGCCGCCGACTGCGTCGTACTCCCAGTCGGCGGTGAGATCGAGCATCACTCGGCCGACGAGGGGAGCCGCGGCGTGGTGCAACGTCACACGGCGAAGGTCGACGTAGTAGTCCGCCTCCCGTCCGGACGACAACACCACCTTGCCATGCACCACGGCGAGCTCAGTGATGAATTTACGCAGGTCGTCGCGGTCGCTCATGGCGGCAAGAGTACTGCCGACCCGCGAGGGGAGAGCTGTGGGTTCGGCCACGGGTGAGCTGGACTATGCGCCGGCGGACGAGCCGCCGGAGCGAGTTTGCCGGGTGAAGGAGCGCGCACGCGTGACCTCGCGGAACTCTGGCACGTCGGGCTATCCCCCCATCCGCTGTGCCGACGAGTTCGTCACTATCCGTATCGGTCACTTCGTGGCCGATACGCCTGTCACGTCGGCTGATCTCCCGCCCGACGGCCGGCTCATCAATCCATGACCTTCATCACGTTGCACCGATCATTACCAGCAAAAACAACGATCTGCGTACCGCTCTCCGGAACATGTGAACGCTCTGCGGAACAATGCCGGCCGCCTGGAGATCGACCCCCACCCCCTCCATCTCGCCGCCGCGACGTGGGCGAGAATCGATACGGAGCGCAGCGATCAAGCAGGGTTCTCCGGAATGGTTTGGATCACCAATAGAGCCGGGTGACGGGGCGAAACGTACGGCTCGTCCGATCCGGCTAGCGGACGGTCGTCATCGACGATGGGCTACTTCGCCCACTCTGGCGGCCGTCAAAACGGGCGTTCGCATGGATCACCGCGGCACAATTTTCACCCGATTGGGCGTCGTCACTTCGACTGCGGTCGTCATCAGGTCTGTCAGAGCGAATACCCGAAATGGCAGCGGACAATGTCTCAACGGAGGATCCACGCCCTCCACCATTCACGTGAATCTCACTCTCGGTCAGGGTTGATTCGGTCTCGCGCAACTCGCGCGATGATTCGCACCAGACCGCGCGGAAGGTGACGCATCCCAAAAACCGCCACCTTGTACTGCCAACCCGGAACACTGATCGATCGCCCTCGATCAAGATCTCGAAGAGCGGTGGCGACCACGTCGTCGGCGGTGAGCCACAGCCACCTCGGCAGCCGGGACACGTCGATGCCCGCGCGCTCGTGGAATTCGGTACGGGTGTAACCCGGGCAGAGCGCCATGACTCGGACGTGGTACGGACGAACCGCGAGCGCCACCGACTCACTGAAATTGGTCACCCACGCCTTGCTGGCGGGATAGGTTGATCCCGGCATCAGCGGCGCGAAGCCGGCAACCGAGGACACATTGATCACCGCGCCGCGCCGCCGCTCCGCCATGCCCGGCAAGGCCGCCAACGTCAGGCGCATGACGGCGTGCACGTTGACCCGCAACAAGCGTTCCTCGTCCGCCGGAGTCGAGCGAAGAAACGGACGATTTAGACTAAACCCAGCGTTATTAACAAGTAAGTCAAACGGGTATGTTTTCAATCTTTTTTTCAACAAGCGCGCAGCCGTCGTCAGTAGACAGATCGGCGGCTACGGGTTCCGCAGTCACCTGGTACGTGGAGACGAGCTCCGCCGCGATCGCGGCGAGCCGTGGCGCGTCGCGGGCCACCAGCACCAGGTCGTAGCCATCGCGGGCGAGGCGACGCGCGAACGCCGCGCCGATGCCCGCGATCGCACCGGTCACCAACGCGAGAGGGCGAGTGGACGGAGGAGGTGCGGACACGGCGAAACCTCACACAGGACGGCGATGGTGACGCCCCACTCACTCCCGGCGATAGAACGCGGACGCGGACGGAAGGGAGAGGAGCACGGCGATCACAACGTAGCCGACCACCTGGGCGACGCACAGGCCGGCGTTGATGTGGAGCCACCACGCCGGATAGCCGTCGCCGATCGCGCGGACCAGCTCCGCCCACACGGCATCCGCTGGCGCCCGCCACACGATCACGCGCTGCGCCACGCTCACCACCGCAGCGGCGATGCCCCACAGCACGCCGATCGCGCACATCACCCACGTGCCGACACGCGCGAGCGGGGCGGCGCGCATCGTGCCCAGCGCCAGCCCGGCCGCGACCGCGGCGACGAGAAACGCCACCACTACCGCGCCAGCGGCGTTCGCCCAGACGATCAGCGTCGCGGCGTTGACCTCGGTCGGCAGCGCGTCGAGTTCTCGCCCCACAGCCCGAACCTGGTCGACCACGCGGATGGCCACGAGCAGCCCACCGACTCCTGCCACGAGCCCGCCGAACCCCATGCCGAGCAGGAGGACCGCGACCGCGGTGACCGGGCCAGGTCGACGCCGCGGCGCCGACTGCGGGGCAGGACCAGGTGCGGACATCAATATCCCCCCGGGTCGGTCCTATTGCTCCGAACCTACCCGGGGGGGATATCCGTTGCGGTCTCCTTCGCGCAATCTGTCGACCCCGCGCGCCGTCAGCTCGCCGGTGGCTGCGGCGGCTGCTGTCCGCCCGCCGGCGGGGTTTGCGGCCCACTCGGCGGGGTTTGCGGCCCAGCCGATGGCGGGGTCGTCGGCGGGTACGTCGGGTACGTCGAGCCCGGTGCGGTCGGATAGGACGACCCGGGCAGCGGCGGCTCCCACACCTGCTGGGGACGGCGGAAGTAGTCGTTCGCAGCCGGCAACGCCAACAAGATCAACGCGATGAACAGCGCGAGAACCGCGATCACCGAGGTAGCGAGGTTCACCGGCTGGTACCACGAGGGCAGCAGCTCCGCCAGCCTGGCCTGAATCTCACTGGGATCGGGCGCATCCGACGAGCCGGCCGTGTTCGAGCTGATGGCGGTGCCGACCGCGCTACTGAGGAGTGAGAACCCCGCACAGCAGAGGTAGAGGCCGCCGACCACCCAGGTGGCGATCCGGGAGCCGTTCTTACCCCGGCTGTTGAAGATGCCCATCACCGCCAGGGCGATCCCCACGACCAGCCCGAACAGCGTTCCGATCATGGCCGAGGCAGTGGCGATCTCCGCCGCCCCGGGCGCGTCCACGTCCGCGAACGCTTGTTCGTAGGCTTCTCGCATCCTGCCCATGAGGGCGAACGCGATGACCACGCCGATCAACTGGAGAACGGCGACGAGGTACAGCAAGTAGCTCGACGCGGTGACGACAGCCGGGCGCGCCGGCGAGGGCGGCGGATTAGCTGGGTTTGCCACGACTCTCCTTCCATTGGGGGAAGCGCGTGATCACGATATCCGTCTCCGTCCAGTGAGACCTATCTCACCCAGAGTCACCACACACCGACCCCAGAGTGAACGGCCGGCGCCCAAAAAGCACATACCCGGTCCTCACCGGTCCCACTCGCGTTCCACCCGCGTCGCCCCCGCGCGGGCCGGGGCTCCCCACGCACCCGGCAGGACGCCGGCCCGTCCTCCTGGACAATCGAGGGCGATCCGCGCTCACGCGGATCGCCCTCGTCACACCGCGGTCACCGTCAGGCCTTCCTTGGGGTCGCCCACATCGATCCGGACGGTGTCGCCGTCGCGCACCTCCCCAGCGAGGAGCGCCTTGGCCAACCGGTCGCCGATCGCCGTCTGAATGAGCCGGCGCAGCGGGCGCGCGCCGTAGATGGGGTCGTAGCCGTGCTCGGCCAGCCACCCTCGGGCCGCCTCCGTGACGTCGAGGGTCAACCGCCGCTCCGCCAGCCGCTGCCGCAGCCGCCCGAGCTGGATGTCGACGATCTGCCGCAGCTCCTCGTTGCTGAGCATCGAGAAGACCACGATGTCGTCGAGCCGGTTGAGGAACTCGGGCTTGAAGTGCGAGCGCACCACGGCCATCACGCCGTCGCGCCGCTGCTCCTCGCTCAGCGTCAGATCCGAGATCACCGCCGAGCCGAGGTTGGAGGTGAGGATGAGGATCGCGTTGCGGAAGTCGACCGTCCGGCCCTGACCGTCGGTGAGCCGCCCGTCGTCCAGCACTTGCAGCAGGATGTCGAAGACGTCGGGGTGCGCCTTCTCGACCTCGTCGAGCAGCACCACCGAATACGGCCGGCGACGCACCGCCTCGGTGAGCTGACCACCCTCCTCGTAACCGACGTACCCGGGCGGAGCGCCGACCAGGCGAGCCACCGAGTGCTTCTCGGCGTACTCGCTCATGTCGATACGGACCATCGCCCGCTCATCGTCGAAGAGGAACTCGGCGAGCGCCTTCGCCAGCTCGGTCTTCCCCACCCCGGTCGGCCCGAGGAAGAGGAAGCTTCCGGTGGGGCGATCCGGGTCAGCGATGCCGGTGCGCGCCCGGCGCACCGCGTCGGAGACCGCCTTCACCGCCTGCTCCTGCCCGACCACCCGGGCCGACAGTGACTCCTCCATCCGCAGCAGCTTGGCGGTCTCGCCCTCCATGAGCCGGCCGGCGGGAATGCCGGTCCACGCCGCGACGACAGCCGCGATGTCGTCGGCGCCGACCTCCTCCTTGAGCATCGCGCCGTCCGCCTGGATCTGGCTGAGCTCCTCCTCGGCCTTGGCGAGGTCGCGCTTGAGCTGCGGGATACGTCCGTAGCGCAGCTCGGCGGCGCGCTCCAGCTCGCCGTCGCGCTCGGCCCGCTCGGCTTCCCCACCGAGCCGCTCCAGCTCTTCCTTCAAAGTGGAGATCTTCGTGATGTGCTCCTTCTCGCGCTTCCACCGGTTGGTCAGGGCGGTGAGCTGTTCCCGCTTGTCGGCGAGCTCCTCCCGCAGCCGCTCCAGCCGCTCCGCGGACGCCTCGTCCGGCTCCTTGGCGAGCGCCATCTCCTCGATCTCCAGCCGGCGGACCGCTCGCTCGATCTCGTCCACTTCGACCGGCCGCGAGTCGATCTCCATGCGGAGCCGGGAGGCCGCCTCGTCCACGAGGTCGATCGCCTTGTCGGGCAGGAAGCGATCGGTGATGTACCGGTCGGAGAGAGTGGCGGCGGCGACGAGCGCAGCGTCCGTGATGCGCACGCCGTGGTGCACCTCGTAGCGCTCCTTGAGCCCCCGGAGGATGCCGATGGTGTCCTCCACACTGGGCTCCCCGACGAACACGGGCTGGAAGCGGCGCTCCAGGGCCGGGTCCTTCTCGATGTGCTCCCGGTACTCATCGAGCGTGGTCGCGCCCACCATGCGCAGCTCGCCCCGGGCGAGCATCGGCTTGAGCATGTTGCCGGCGTCCATGGAGCCCTCACCCCGACCGGCGCCGACCACTGTGTGCAGCTCGTCGAGGAAGGTGATCACCTGCCCGTCCGAGTTCTTGATTTCTTCCAGAACGGACTTGAGCCGTTCCTCGAACTGACCGCGGTACTGGGCGCCGGCGACCATCGCGCCGAGGTCGAGGGAGACGAGCTTCTTGTCGCGCAGGGAATCCGGCACGTCACCGGCGACGATGCGCTGGGCGAGCCCTTCGACGATCGCGGTCTTACCGACACCGGGCTCACCGATCAGCACCGGGTTGTTCTTGGTCCGTCGCGACAGGACCTGGATCACCCGCCGGATCTCGGCGTCGCGACCGATCACCGGGTCGATCTTGCCGGTGCGGGCCCGCTCGGTCAGGTCCACGCCGTACTTCTCCAACGCCCGGTACGTCTGCTCGGGGTCGGCGCTGGTCACCCGCCGGTGCCCACCTCGGATGGTGGGGAAGGCGGCGACGAGGTTGTCCTCCGTGGCGCCGGCGGCCCGCAGCGCCTGCGAGACCGCGCCGCCCACTCGGGCCAGGCCCGCCAGCAGGTGCTCCGTCGAGGTGTACTCGTCGCCGAGAGGACGGGCGATCTGCTCGGCGGCCCCGATGGCGTTGGCGAACTCGCGAGAAACGCTCGGATCCGCCACGGTGGCGCCCCGCGCGCTGGGCAGGCTGTCGAGGGCGCGCTGGGCGGCCCGCCGCAGCTCGTTGGGGTCCGCGCCGACCGCGTGCAGCAGGCCGACAGCGGTCGATCCGGGGGTGTCGAGCAGCGCCATCAGCAGGTGCCACGGCTCGACGGTCGCGTGGCCACGCTCCTTAGCCATCGCGACTGCGCCGGTGATGACCTCTCGGCTCTTCGTCGTCAGACGTTCGGCGTTCATCGACTCTCCTCGGCTCTCCTGTTCGGCGTGGCGACGACTCAAACTTGAGCGTGGTCAACTCAATGTTATGTCAACTTGAGCTTACCTCACTCAACTTATTCAGATTTGAGCGTGACCGACTCAACTCGCACCACGGAGAGCCGCCGCGATCGGGCAAACGCCCGGCCGGGAGGACCCCAATAGGGCGAGGTATGGTGATCGTCGTGCGAGTGCGTATCGAGCAGACGTCACTACCCGGGGTCGGCGTCCGTCACGACCTCCTCACCGAGTCCGGCCGTCGAATCGCCGTGGTCGCGCACCGCACCGGGCAACGCGATCTCGTGCTCTACACCGAGGACGACCCCGACGCCGCGATAGCGGAGATCCCGCTCACGACGGATGAGGCGACTGCCCTCGCTGACCTGCTCGGCAATCCCGTGGTCCTGGGTCAGCTCGCCAGCCTGCAAGAGCGAGTGCCCGGGTTGATGAGCGCTCAGATCGCAATCTCGGCGGACTCGCCCTACGTCGGGCGCACCCTCGGCGACACCCAGGCCCGCACTCGCACCGGGGTCTCCATCGTCGCGGTGATCCGAGACCAGGAGGTCTACCCCTCCCCCGACCCGGGATTCCGGTTAGAAGTCGGCGACGTTCTCGTCGCCATCGGCACGCAACGCGGAATTGACGGAATCATCGCCATCCTGGCGCGCGACGACACGGACGTCTGACCTGGATGCACGAAATCACCAAACTCCTGATCGAGGTCGGGGCACTGCTCCTCCTCCTCGGTCTCCTCGGACGCCTCAGCCGGCGCATCGGTCTCTCGCCGATCCCCCTCTACCTGATTGCTGGACTCGCGTTCGGGCATGGCGGAGTGCTGTCCCTCGCCGAAAGTGAGGAATTCTTCGCGGTCGGGGCAGAGATCGGCGTGATCCTGCTGTTGGTCCTGCTCGGCCTCGAGTACTCCGCGTCCGAGCTGGTCGAGAACCTGCGCAAGTCCGCGCCCGCAGGCCTCATCGACGGACTCCTCAACGCCGTACCCGGAGCCGCCTTCGCCCTCCTGCTCGGCTGGGGATGGGTCACCGCGATCGTGCTCGCCGGCGTCACCTGGGTGAGCTCCTCTGGCGTCATCGCCAAGGTCCTCGCTGACCTCGGCCGGCTCGGTAACCGCGAGACCCCGGTCATCCTCTCCGTGCTGGTCATCGAAGACCTCGCGATGGCCTTCTACCTCCCGCTCGTGACCGCCGTGCTCGCCGGTGCCGGCCTCGCCGCCGGGGGGAAGTCCCTCGCCATCGCGGTGGTCACGGTCCTAGTGGTGCTGATCGTCGCCATCCGGTTCGGTCACCTGATCTCGAAAGCGATCGCCGTCAAAGACGCGGAGGCGCTGCTCCTCATCGTCTTCGGCCTGACGCTGCTCGTGGCTGGCATCGCCAGCGAGCTCCAGGTCTCCGCCGCGGTCGGCGCCTTCCTGGTCGGTATCGCCATCTCGGGGCATGTGGCCCACCACGCCACCCAGCTGCTGTCCCCGTTACGCGACCTCTTCGCGGCGGTGTTCTTCGTCTTCTTCGGACTCGCCACCGACCCGCGGGACATCCCGCCGGTGTTGCTGCCCGCACTCGCCCTGGCGATCGTGACGATGGCGACCAAGGTGGCGACCGGCTACCTCGCCGCCCGCCGCGCCGGCATCGCGCTCCCCGGTCGCCTGCGCGCTGGCCTCGCGCTCATGCCGCGCGGGGAGTTCTCCATCGTCATCGCCGGGCTCGCCGCCGGGGCCGCGGGGGTGGCTCCGCAGCTCGCCCCGCTCGCCACCGCGTACGTGCTGATCACAGTGGTGACCGGGCCGGCGTTAGCGCGCCTCCCGGATTACCCCTGGTTCAAGCGTCTGCTCCGCGGCTCGCGCCGCAACTCCGGTACGCCGGCGGTCGCCACCCATTAATCTAGGTCGACCCCACTCACCGACAGCGCAGCCGTGGGCCTTCCGTCCACTATGGCAGCGCGCTACGGTGACGCATCAGTAGCAGGTGGTGATCCGGGCCGCGGCGGCCCGGCGGCACGAACGGAGTCGTTCGGGTGAGCGTGCAGCAGACCGGCTTCCGTGGTTTCGCCAATCCCGTCGACCCGACCCCAGAGGAACTGCGCGCCTGGGCCTACAATCCCGATTCCGTCCCGCTCGAGACGATGCCCGAGAACTGGGACCTGCTCGTCGCCGGCGACCGGCTGATCAACACCCTGTTCGATCTCGCGATGGACCGCACCTGCCCGGCCCGTCGCTTCGCCCTGCACTGCCTGTACATCTACGCCGCCGACAGCATCCGCACCAACTTCAAAGCACATCCGCGCCGGCGGCTGCGGAAGTTGGTCGAGCGGGCGCAGATGGGCGACGAACCCATGGCCACGTGGGCACACAACACCTTGGTGTTGATGAGCAAGCCCGACCTCTTCAACTACCACGACTGGTGCGAGGGCGGGCTGGTGCGCAACCCGCGCCGCCTCGCCTGACGTCGGCGCCGCTTGCTGGGGATTGAGCTAGGGATCGAGGCCGGGACCCCCCGTGAGTCCCGGCCTATCGCGACGGTAGCGGGTACGACACCGTGGACGCGGCACATTCCGTACCTACGCCGAGGGGCGGTTCTCCTCCCACAGCACCACGGCGTTCGAGATCCGCGCGGTCGGTACGAGGTCTCGCCGGGGAAACGGTGACATCGCCTCCAGCTCCGCGATGCGCTGCCGAGCCGCGGCGAGTTGCGCTTCCGTCTCCACCAGCCGCTGCTCCAGCTCGTTCACCAACCGCTCAAGGTCGATGATCCGCTTGATCCCAGCCAGGTTGACTCCCTCATCCTGGCTGAGTCGCTGCACCTCGCGAAGCAACTCGACATCTCGGAGGCTGTACCGGCGCCCGCCCCCAGGCGCACGGCCCGCCTGGACCAGACCCATCCGGTCGTACTGGCGCAGCGTCTGAGGGTGCATGCCCGCCATCCGGGCAGCCACCGAGATGATCAGGACTTTCTCGTCGGAGGCGGCGTCGGAAAGCGAGGCCTTCTTGTCCACCAGGCTCACCTCCTCGTCGCCTCGTTCAGCCGGCGCATCCGTGCTTCGAGATGCTGCCGTGGCGCCGGCGGAGTCTCAAGAGCGAACTTCTCCAGGGCTGCCCTCGCCTCAGCCGAGAGCTTCTGGGGAACGACTACCTCGACGGTAACCAGGAGATCCCCGACTCGGCCATTTCGGCGGGCTACCCCCTTACCCCGTACGCGCAACGTCCGCCCGCTCGGGGTGCCCGGCGGAATTCGCAGGGTGACCGAGCCGTCGATGGTGGGCACGCGGATGTCCGCGCCGAGCACCGCCTCGGCGAACGTGATCGGCACTGTGAGGGTCAGGTCGTCGCCCGAGCGCCCGAACAGGTCGTCCTCGCGGACCCTGACCGTCACGTAGAGGTCGCCGGGCGGTCCCCCACGCTCCCCTGGCTCGCCTCGACCGCTGAGCCGAATCCGCTGCCCATCGGCGACACCCGCGGGGAAGCGCACGTGGAGGGTACGGGTCTTGGTCACGCCACCCCGGCCTCGGCACTCGGGGCACTTCTGATCGACGACCGTCCCGACACCCTGGCATTCCCGGCACGGTTCCGAGAAGCTGAACGCCCCCTGGTTGTGGGTGACCATCCCCGTGCCGCGGCACAGCGGGCACACCCGCGGCTGGGTGCCGGGTTTCGCGCCACTGCCCTGGCAGGTGTCGCAGACGCCCATCGAGCGCAACGTCAGCGGCAGAGTGGTGCCCCGGACCGCGTCGAGGAAGTCGATGGTGACTTCGGCCTCGACATCGCGCCCACGAGCGGGTCCCCGCGCGCGCGGGCCCGGCCCTCCCCCGGAGAAGATGGCGCTGAACAGGTCGGAGAACGCACTGCCGAACCGGCGGTCGCCAGCCTGGAAGCCAGCGAACAAGTCACTGGGATCGAAACCGACTCCGGCGCCCCGTGCGCTTCGGCGGAACGCCCCCGAGCCGAAGAGCGCCCGCAGCTCGTCGTACTCCTTGCGCTTCTTCTCGTCGGAGAGGACGGCGTAGGCCTCCGAAATCGCCTTGAACCGCTCCTCCGCCTTGGGATCACCCGGGTTGCGGTCGGGGTGCAGCTCCCGGGCGAGCTTCCGATACGCCTTCTTGATCTCGTCGGCGGAGGCGGACTTGGACACCCCAAGCTCGGCGTAGAAGTCCTTTTCCAGCCAATCCTTGGAACTCACCAGGTCCACCTCCTCGGGTAGGTCTCGGTCAGCGCCGCGGCGTCACGGGGTCGGAGCGGGCTGGGGAGCGCGCGGGAGGCGCTCCCCAGCCCGGACCTGTCGCGACTCACTCCGGATCAGCGACGGTGACCAGGGCCGCCCGCAACAGGCGGTCGCCCATGAGGTATCCGCGGCGCATGACCTCGACGCAGGTCGACTCGGTCACGTCGGCGGAGGTGACGTGGGCGACGGCCTCGTGCTTGTTCGGGTCGAAGCGGTCGCCCTTCTCCCCGAACGCGACCAGTCCGAACTTGCCCAGCTCGTTGATGAGCTGCTCGGCAACCGCACCGAACGGGCCGACGAGATCGCCGTGCTCGCGCGCCCGGTCGAGATCGTCAAGGATCGGCAGGAGCGCAGTCAGCACGCTCGCCACCGCCTGCTCGGCCGCCAATCCCCGATCCCGCTCAACCCGCTTGCGGTAGTTGGCGTACTCCGCCGTCACCCGCTGCAGGTCGGAGGTGCGCTCCTCGAGCTGGGCCCGCAGCGCCTGCACCTCGGCTCGCAGGGCCTCCAGCTCAGCGGCGGAGGTGTCCTCCGGCTGCGCCTCAGCCGGGGACTCGGCCGGGGACTCGGCCGGGGCTTCAGCCGGGACGTCGGCCTGTGTCTCGGCCGCTGGTGCCTCGCCCGCCGGGGTCTCGGGCTTGGCCTGCTCGTCCGCCTCTCGCTGCTGGAGAGCCGGATCATCGGTCTCGGGCGCGGCGTGCCGAGGGCTCGCGCTGCCAGGGACCCTGGTCCCCGTGGGATCAACCCTGCGTCGGTCACGAATGATGACCCGCTCGGTTTGACCCTTTTCCGGACCGTCGGAGCCGCCCTGGTTCGCCGCGGCGGCGGCCCCATCAGCCGCTCGTGGCTCCTGCGTCATACGGCTACCTCGCTCCGCTCAAGGGCTCTCCACACGAGCTGGCTCGTCACCGTCACTTCTTGTTGTCCTCATCGACGATCTCGGCGTCCACCACATCGTCCGAGCCGCCGCTCGTCGTACCCGTGCCGCTGGTGCCGCCGCTCTGGCCACCCGCGTTCGCCTGCCCGGCCTGCTGGGCGTAGAGCGCGGCCCCGGCCTGCTGGGAGACCTGAGCCAGCTTCTCGTGAGCCGACTTGATCTTCGCGATGTCGCTCCCCCCGAGCGCGCTGCGCAGCTCGCCGAGCGCCTCGTTGAGCTTCTCGCGAGCGTCAGCCGGAAGCTTGTCCCCGCTCTCGGCCAGGAACTTCTCCGTCTGCCACTGGAGCTGCTCGGCCATGTTGCGCGTCTCGGCGTCCTCACGCCGACGGCGGTCCTCCTCGGCGTGCTCCTGCGCCTCGCGCATCATCCGCTCGATCTCCTCCTTCGGCAGGGCCGAGCCGCCGGTGATCGTCATCGACTGCTCCTTGCCCGTGCCGAGGTCCTTCGCGCTGACGTGGACGATGCCGTTGGCGTCGATGTCGAAGGTCACCTCGATCTGCGGCACGCCACGCGGCGCCGGCGGGATGCCGGTCAGCTCGAAGGTGCCGAGCTTCTTGTTGTACGCGGCGATCTCCCGCTCACCCTGGTAGACCTGGATCAACACCGACGGCTGGTTGTCCTCAGCCGTGGTGAAGACCTCCGAGCGCTTGGTGGGGATCGTCGTGTTGCGCTCGATCAGCTTGGTGAAGATGCCGCCCTTGGTCTCGATGCCCAGGCTCAGCGGGGTCACGTCGAGCAGCAGGACGTCCTTGACCTCGCCCTTGAGCACACCGGCCTGAAGCGCCGCGCCGACGGCGACCACCTCGTCGGGGTTGACGCCCTTGTTCGGCTCCTTACCGGTGAGCTGCTTGACCAGCTCGGAGACCGCGGGCATCCGGGTCGAACCACCGACGAGGATGACGTGGTCGACCTCCGAGACGCTGATCCCGGCGTCCTTGAGCGCCTGCTCGAACGGGCCCCGGCACCGGTCGAGGAGGTCCTGCGTCATCCGCTGGAACTCGGCGCGAGTCAGCGTCATGTCCAGGTGCAGCGGCCCGTCCGGCCCGGCGGTGATGTACGGCAGGTTGATGGACGTGGTCGTCGTCGCCGAGAGCTCGATCTTGGCCTTCTCCGCGGCCTCGCGCAGACGCTGCATCGCCATCTTGTCCTGCGACAGGTCGATGCCGTGCTGACCGCGGAAGGTCTTCACCAGGTGGTCGACGATCCGCTGGTCCCAGTCGTCACCACCCAGGTTGTTGTCACCGCTGGTCGCCTTGACCTCGATGACGCCGTCACCGAGCTCCAGCAGCGAGACGTCGAAGGTACCGCCACCCAGGTCGAAGACGAGGACCGTCTGCTCCTTCGCCCCCTTGTCCAAGCCGTACGCGAGCGCGGCCGCCGTCGGCTCGTTGATGATCCGCAGCACGTTGAAGCCCGCGATCTCGCCGGCTTCCTTGGTGGCCTGCCGCTGGGCGTCGTTGAAGTACGCGGGAACGGTGATCACCGCGTCCGTGATCTGCTCGCCCAGGTACGCCTCGGCGTCGCGCTTGAGCTTCATGAGCACCCGCGCAGAGATCTCCTGCGGGGTGTACTTCTTCCCATCGATGTCGATGGTCCACTTGGTGCCGATGTGCCGCTTGACCGAGCGGATGGTCCGCTCCGGGTTGGTGACCGCCTGGCGCTTGGCCACCTCACCGACGAGCACCTCGCCGTTCTTGGCGAACGCCACGATCGACGGAGTGGTGCGCGCACCCTCCGCGTTGGCGATGACGGTGGGCTCACCACCCTCAAGAACAGCGACGACGGAGTTCGTCGTGCCCAGGTCGATACCGACCGCACGTGCCATGTCGCTTCCTCGCTTCGCTTCCTAGACCCCCACTGCCGTGGTTGCGTCACGGCATGACCAACAAGTTGAGTGAACTCGACTCAATAATGCCACGGCGCCTTCGCGCGTCAAGTCAAAATTGAGTCAGTCAGACGCAAGTTTGCGATGCGATCTTGAAATTCATAGTGACTGTTGTCGAGATTTCATAGATCAGGCACGCTTTACCAGTGAGCACGTACGGTGACGACGCCGCAGACCCCACCGGGGCCGCCGTCGTTCCGGACCAGGCGGACGAATCCGGCACGACCACCGCACGAGTGATCCCCCGGCCCACCGCGGAATCCTTCACCACCGCTGGATTGCCGGCCGCGCTCGACCGGCTGCGGGCAGCCGTGCGCGAGATCACGTATCCGCTGCCCCTCCCCTCCGCCGAGGCAGCGCGGCAGGTCGCCAACGCCATCGTCACGCAGCTCGACAGCTACCTACTCCCTCGCCTGGCCCGGATGGACGCCCCTCTCCTCGTGGTCGTCGGCGGGTCCACCGGCGCTGGCAAGTCCACCCTGGTCAACAGTCTGGCCCGGGCGCGGGTGAGTTCGGCGGGCGTTCTCCGGCCCACCACCCGCTACCCAATCCTGGTCGGCAACCCCACGGACATCACGTGGTTCCACAGCGGAGCGCTCCTTCCTGGCCTCGCGCGCGCCGGCGAGGCCGGCGAGGAGCCTGGGGGGATGGAGGTCGTCGCCGCCCCCGCGCTCGACGCGGGCGTGGCGTTCCTCGACACCCCCGACATCGACACGGTCGTCGACGCCAACCGGGCGCTCGCCACCCAGCTGCTCACCGGCGCCGATCTCTGGCTCTTCGTTACCACCGCCGCCCGGTACGCCGACGCGGTTCCCTGGGAACTCCTCCACACCGCACGCGCCCGCGGCACGGTGATCATGCTTGTCCTCAACCGGGTCCCGCCGGAGGCGATCGACGAGGTCCCCGCGCACCTGTCCGAACTCCTCGCCGCGAACGACCTCGCCACCGCACCGGTGTTCGTCGTGCCGGAGAGCGACGTCGACGGCCAAGGCCTGTTGCCCGAACCGGCTATCGCCGCCATCCGGGAGTGGTTCGGGCGCCTCGCCGCCGACCCCGCGAGTCGCGAATCGGTGGTGCGGCAGACCCTCGACGGCGCCCTCGCGGCGCTCACCCCCGCGGTGACCGGCCTCGCCGACGCCGTCGACGACCAGGTCGCCGCCGCTCGCGACCTGCGCGAACGGGTCGCGTCGGCCTACCGCGGCGGCCAGCGGGACGTCGACCAGATCCTGCGTGACGGCCAGCTCTTCCGCGCCGACCTGCTCGCCCGCTGGCAGGAGTTCGTCGACGCCGGAGACCTCTTTCGCGCCGTGGAGTCCCGCGGCGGGCAGCTGCGCGACCGCGTGGTCGCGGCGCTCACCGGGCGCGCCCGACCCGAGCGGCGCCTTCGAGAGGCGTTGGAAACGCAGCTCGTCACGCTGCTGCAGAACACCGCGGCCGACGCCGCGGAGCGGGCGTACGCGAGCTGGCAGGTCCATCCCGCGGGGTCGGCGCTGCTCACCCCGGAGCTGGCCCGTCCCAGCGACGATCTGCCCGACCGCGCCCGCCGCGTCGCCCAGGACTGGCAGCGCGACGTGCTGGACATTCTCCGCGGCGAGTCCGGGCCAGGCGCCGGGACGGCGACTCCGCCCATCGGATTGACCCTCATGGTCGCCGCCCTCGCGTCGACCGCGCCGGCGCCGCAGGAGACGACGGCCCCGCCGATCGACGCCGCCGCGCCGGAGCCCAGCCCGACGGACGGGACGGCGGTCACCGACGGCCGCACCACGCTCGCGGCTGAGTCGGTGCTCAGGGCTATCGTCGGTGACCAGACGGCGCAGACCGTCATCAGCGCGTCGCGGGAGCGACTGCTCACCCGGGTAGCGGCCCTCCTCGACGACGAGGCCCAGCGGTACCTAGCTCGGTTGGCCGAGGCCGGTGTCGCCGACGACGCGTCGGCGGTGGCGGACCGGCTGCGCAGCGCGGTCGCCGAGGTGGAAGCGGCTCGGCGCGCCGCGCGGCTGACCGACGGAGCAGCGCTCGTGCTCCCCGGGACGCCGTCATGAGACGAAGGAGACGCCAGGGCAAGGGCGAGGTGGCGTGGTGACCGGCATCGTCGACAAGGTGCGCGACGCCCGAGACGGCGAGCGACAGGTCGACGTCGATGCGCTGCTCAGTCGGGTACGGGCGCTGGAGCACTTCCTGCGCGCGGTCGATCAGCACCTCCCTGAGCAGCAGCTCGTCCCCGCTCGCACCCTGGTCGAACGGGCCTCTGCCCGGCTGGCGCTCTCCCGCGACCACACCGTCGTCGCGCTCGCCGGCAGCACCGGCAGCGGCAAATCGAGCCTGTTCAACGCCCTCGCGCGTCTGGAGGTCTCCCGGGTGGGGGTGCGCCGCCCCACCACCGCCGCCACCCACGCCTGTGTGTGGGGGCCGCCGGAGACCGCCGCCGGGCTGCTGGACTGGCTCGGCGTTCTCCCCCGGCACCGCTTTGTCCGGGAAAGCCCTCTCGACGGGGACGACGAGGCGCCACTGCGCGGTCTCGTCCTCCTAGACCTGCCCGACTTCGACTCGGTGGAGCAGGCACACCGCCACGAGGTGAACCGGCTGCTCGGCCTGGTCGACTTGGTGATCTGGGTCCTCGACCCCCAGAAGTACGCCGACCGCGTCGTGCACGACGGCTACCTGCGGCACTTCCACCGGCACCGCGACGTCACGGTCGTGGTGCTCAACCAGATCGACCGGCTGCCCGACGCCGACCTGCCGTACGTGCTCGACCACCTCCGGCAGCTCCTGGAGGCGGACGGCCTCGACGGCGCGCGGCTGATCGCCGCTTCCGCGACGGATCTGCGCGGGACGGCGGAGCTTCGCGCGCTGCTGGAACGTACGGTCGCGGAGCGCCAAGCCGCGCTGCGCCGGCTCGCCGGTGACGTCGACGCCGTCGTCGACCGCCTCAGCGAGTTCATCGGGCCTCCCGTGGCTGAGGACTGGATCGACCGTGCCACCATCGCGCGGCTCAGTGACGCCCTCGCCACCGCCGCGGGTGTGCCGGTGCTGGCCGAGGCCACGGAACGGGCCTACCGGACGCGTGCCGCGGCTACAACGGGCTGGCCGATCCTGCGGGCGCTGCGCCGCCTCCGCCCCGACCCCCTGCGCCGGTTCCGCCGCGCCCAGCAGGCCGAGGCCACCACCGATCCCGCGCCCGCCGACCCGGCCGCCGAGTCGACCCCGACGCCGGCCGACGCCACTCCCGTGCCGACCGCGGCGCAGCCATCGGCGGTCAGTCTGGCGGTCCGCATCGTCGCCGACCGCGGAGCCGAGCCGCTGCCCGCGGCGTGGCCACACGCCGTCACCACCGCCGCCCGCTCCCGCCTCGACGAGCTCTCCGACGCGCTCGACCGGGCGGTGGCCACCACCGATCTCGGGCTCGGGCACAAACCGGCCTGGTGGCGCCTCATCGGCGCCCTCCAGTGGCTCGTCACGCTGACCGCGCTCACCGGCCTCAGCTGGCTCGTCACCGGCTATACCCTGCGGGCTCTCGACCTTCGCGAGCTCACGTATCCGATGGTCGGTACGGTGCCGGTGCCGACCATCCTGCTGGTCGGCGGTCTCCTGCTCGGCCCGCTCCTCGCCCTCCTCGTCCACCCGTTCATTCGCCACGCGGCGCGCCGCACTCGCCGCCGCGCGGAGGCGCGCTTGCGCGCCGCGGTGGACGAGCTCGGCCGGGAACACGTGGTCGCCCCCGTCCGCGCGGTGCTGCGGGCGTACGCCGAGGCCCGCGACGCGCTCACCGCGGCGCGGGCGGACGGTGAACCTCAGCCGTAGCAGGGTGGTCCGCCGCGCCTCGGGCACCGAAGGCGCCCCGACGGGCGTAGGGTCGACCCATGGCGGCTCCCCGGACGCCCTATGACGCCGTCCTCGCGGCGGCACGCGACGTCACCAAGCTCGACTGCGCGCTCGACGCGGAGCTCCTCGGAGCGGCGCTGCTCGGGAGCGTGTACGCGGTCGCCCGCCGGGATCGGGCGGGCGCCGTCCGCGAATTCGTCGGTGATTTCCTCGGCGCGACGGCCCGGCGACGGGCGGCGGCGACGACCACCATCCGCAAGGTCTTCGCCTCGTTGGTGCCCGACGCGCCCGGGGCCGACGCCGTGCGCGCGGGGGCGCACGCCCCCGCCTGGTCCGCGCAGCTCGGCCGGGTGCGCCCGACCGGCAGCTACGCCTACGGCGACATCTACGGCGACCAGACCTCCTATCTGGCGACCTTCGCGTACGAAGACAGCGAAGCGGGCGGCCCGGAACACGCGGTGGTGGCGCTGATCGACCACAACAGCGGCATCACCAAGGACGCCTTCGTCGGCGGACCCGCCGAGCGGATCCTGTCGCGCGTCCGCGAGATGTGCGCCGCCGACGAGTTCACCTGGTTCCGGGAGGAGGATCCGGCGCGCCTCCGCGCGGAGGTTTCACGCCACCTGCGGATCACCGACGAGCTGAGTGAGCTGCCGGGACACGGCTCCATCGCCACGGATCGAGCCCTGGTGGGCGCCCGGCTGGCGCTGCTCCCGCAGCCTCCGGCCACCTCCGTCGAGAGCAAACCCGCGGATCCCCTCCCCGCTGAGAAGCGCACCGCGCTGGTGCGGGAGTTCCTCGCCTCTCCGGCGGCGATGCGGTTCCAGTTGCACGACGTCCCTGAGGCGGATCTCGCGTCCCTGCACTTCTGCCTCAACCTGCTCTTCGACCACGCGGCGAGCCTGCCGGACGCCGACCCGATGCGGTGGAGCCCCGCCGTGGCGGAGCTGTTCCTGCTCGACTGGGTGCACCGGTGCGCGGTGCTCGACATGGACGACGCGGCCATGCTGCCGCGCGTGGTGCGCGCCTGGGCCGCACACGCCAGCGCGCTGCGCGGACTCCCCGAGGCCGCCGCGCGGCAGACGGACACGGCGATTGAGCACATGATCCCCGAGTTCGCTCGGCTCTACGCCACCGGCGAGCGACGCAGCCCCACCACGGCGGCGATCACCCGGCTGATCACCGATGACGTCGACCCGCAAGACCCGGAGGCGCTGGGCGCGTGGATTGACGCGAACCGCCAGCGCCTCTTCGACGAGTCGAACTGATCGTCGGGGCCACCCCCGGATGGTCCGATTCGAACCGATCGTCGGGGCCACCCGGGGGTCGTTAGGCGACGCAGAACTCGTTGCCCTCAGGGGTCGGTCATCACGACGCAGGTGAACTGGCTTGCTGGTGCTGGCCCACCCGGCGCGCGCCGAGGCCGACCAGCCGCTCCACCCACGACTCCCGCTGCTCGGCGCCGACGTGGAGGTCGAGGTGGACGCGTACGCGTCGAACGGCGCGTCGGGGTCGCGGATGGCGGCCATATCCCGCCACCGCGGCTGACCGTCCACGGTGATCACCTCAGCATCGCTCACCCGAGCGGCGGCGAGGAGATCCCGGATCAAGGTGGAGGACACGGCTTTGTAGGACACGGCCACGGCCGCGCACGGTAGGCCGCCCCCTGACATTTCCGCGCGCGCGACGCGCGCCCCGCCTCCTCACTTCTTCACGACGGCGACCGTCTTCGCTGCGGCGACTGTCTTCGACGCGGGCGCCGCTGGCTGGCCCACGCGGATGACGGTCACCCGCCGCGGCTCGATCCGCGGGGTTACGGGCTTGTCCACTCGCTTGCGGATCGGGATCGGCGTCGCGTGGCGGTGGGAGGAGGGCTGCCCGTGCCGAGCGGGCGGGGTGGCACTGGGCCGCCGGCAGCTGGTGTCGCGGGGCTCGGTCCGCCACCAGCCGCCGGTGTCCCGCGGCCGCTGCCCGCTGGGACTCCGTGGGGTCTGCGCCGGGCACGGCCACTGCCCGGGACGGCACTTGGACTGCTGGGGATCGGCCGGGCGCTTCCGAGTGGTGGACGCCGGTCGCCTCGGCCGCGTCGCGCCACGCGCGCTGATCCGCCCGGTTGACGACCGCTGACTGACCGTGGTGGACACCGATTCTGTGGAGGTGACCTCCCTGGGGGCGAGAGACGCGGGGGTCAGCGCGGCGGTCGCCTGCCGAGTGTCGAGGGGCAGCGGGAGGGACGTCGACGTCAACGGCACCACCACGGGGCCCTCGGACGGCTGGGTCATGAACGAGGACGCGACGTCCGGCAAGCTGGAGGCCCTGATGGTCGACGATCCGGCACTGACCGCTGTGTACACCGGCAGTGACGTCATCGTGACCAAGAGAGACACGATGACCGCGTAGCGCCCGGTCGGGCCGGCGAGGCCCTCGGAGTGCGGGCGAGCCACCTTCCGCGACGGGAAGGCTCGCACGAGCCAACGATGCCAGTGCGGCGCCGGGGCTAAGGGCTCGTCCCCGTGGTGCGGCACGGTGAAGACTCCTTCACGCAACAGCGACCCGGACGGTCAGTCGCGGCCGAGCGGTCTTCCACAACAGAGTGGATTAGTTACACACCGTGTGCCAGCAATCAACAGCGTGTCAACACGACAAGTTGGTGACCCTCACCGCAACACTCGTTCAAATTCCCTCAAATTACGCAACTCGCCTATATTACTCGACTGGTCGAGACCGTACTGTGGAGACCCTCCCCTCCTCTGCGAATATGGACCCGACAGCAACGCTGCCGTGACCTCTGCTTGATAAAGCGGGGGTGACGCGGGCACGGGGGTCGGCGCTGTCAGATCCGGTTCGGACAGACACCGGAGTGATGCCGCGCGGCAACCCGCAACCCGGGCCAGGCGTGGCAAGGACCCAGCCCTGCCGGCAATGAGCTGGCGGAGGCGAGGACACGTAGCGCGGCCGGGACGACCTCCGGGCCACGCAGGGACGACAGGGAGGACGGATGGCGAAGGGCAGCGGGACACCCCGCAGCAGGCAGGTGCCAACCCGAACACGACGGCAGCGAGCGAAGGCAGCGGAAGCCGACTGCGTTCAGCTGCTCACCCCAGAAGGCGAACGCATCGAGACGTCCATTGGGGCCGACGGGGTCGAGTACAGCGTGAGCTTCACCGACGAGGAGTACCGCGCCCTCTACCGCGACCTCGTCATCGTCCGGCGGCTCGACGCGGAGGCCACCGCGCTCCAGCGCCAGGGCGAACTCGGTCTATGGGCGAGCCTGCTCGGCCAAGAGGCGGCTCAGGTCGGGTCCGGACGCGCCCTGCGGCCCCAAGACATGGCGTTCCCGACGTATCGCGAACACGGGGTGCTCTACTGCCGAGGCGTCGATCCCATCCTGCCGCTGAGCCTGTTCCGTGGCGTGAACCACGGGGCGTGGGACCCGAAAGAATTCAACGTCCACATGTACACGATCGTCATCGGCGCCCAGACGCTGCACGCGACCGGCTACGCGATGGGCATCGCGATGGACGGCAAGACGGGCAGCGACGACGGCGAGGCGGTGATCGCGTATTTCGGCGACGGCGCCACCGCACAAGGCGACGTCAACGAAGCCTTCGTCTGGGCGAGCGTCTTCAACGCGCCCGTGGTCTTCTTCTGTCAGAACAACCAGTACGCCATCTCCGAACCGTGGGAGCGGCAGACCCGTGTCCCGCTCTACCAGCGGGCTCAGGGCTTCGGCTTCCCCGGTGTCCGAGTCGACGGCAACGACGTCCTCGCCACCTACGCGGTCACCCGGGCCGCCCTCGACAACGCCCGACACGGCCAAGGACCCACGTTGATCGAGGCGTACACGTACCGGATGGGCGCCCACACGACCTCCGACGACCCAACCCGCTACCGCGTCCCCAGCGAGGTGGAGGCCTGGCAGGCGAAGGACCCCATCGCCCGCATGCGCGCCTTCCTCGAGAAGCAGGGCATCGCCGACGCCGACTTCTTCGCCGAGGTCGACGCGGAGGCCAACAGTGAGGCCCTGCGCCTGCGCGAACGCGTCCTCGCCCTGCCGGACCCACAGCCGTTGACGCTCTTCGACCACGTCTACCCCCACGGGTCACCCGCGCTCGACGCGCAGCGCGAGCAGTACCGCCGCTACCTGGACTCGTTCGAGGGGAGCGCCCACTGATGGCCACGGAGATCCTCACGCTGGGCAAGGCGCTCAACGCGGGCCTGCGTCGGGCCCTCGAGAACGACCCCAAGGTGGTCATCATGGGCGAGGACGTCGGCAAGCTCGGCGGCGTCTTCCGCATCACCGACGGCCTTCAGAAGGACTTCGGCGAGAACCGCGTCATCGACACTCCGCTCGCCGAATCGGGCATCATCGGCACGGCCATCGGCCTCGCCCTGCGCGGCTACCGACCGGTCTGTGAAATCCAATTCGACGGGTTCGTCTACCCGGCGTACGACCAGATCGTGTCGCAGGTCGCCAAGATGCACTACCGGTCACAAGGGAAAGTCAAGCTCCCCTTGGTGATCCGGATCCCGTACGGCGGGGGCATCGGCGCGGTCGAACACCACTCGGAGTCGCCGGAGGCGTACTTCGCGCACACCGCGGGTCTCAAGGTCGTCACGTGCGCGACCCCCCAGGACGCGTACGTGATGATCCAGCAGGCGATCGCGTCGGACGATCCCATCGTGTTCCTCGAACCCAAGCGGCGGTACTGGGAGAAGGGACCGGTCGAGCTCGACACGCCGCTGGAGACGGCGTACCCGCTGTACGCCTCCCGGCTCGTGCGCCCCGGAACCGACGTGACGGTGCTGGCGTACGGGCCCATGGTGCGCACCGCCCTCGACGCGGCGACCGCGGCCAGCGCGGAGGGACGCGAACTCGAGGTCATCGACCTTCGCTCGCTCTCGCCGCTCGACTTGGGCGTGGTCTACGAGTCCGTGCGCAAGACCGGACGCTGCGTCGTGGTGCACGAGGCACCGTCGAACGTAGGCCTCGGCGCGGAGCTCGCGGCACGCATCACCGAGGAGTGCTTCTACTCACTGGAGGCGCCGGTGCTGCGGGTCACCGGCTTCGACACCCCCTACCCTGCCGCGCGGCTGGAAGACGAGTACCTGCCCGACCTCGACCGAGTGCTCGACGCGGTCGACCGCACCTTCGGGTGGTGAGCGCGATGTCCCACATCAAGGAGTTCCCCCTTCCCGACCTCGGCGAAGGGCTCACCGAGGGTGAGATCCTCACCTGGCTGGTGAAAGTCGGCGACACCGTCGAGCTCAACCAGCCCCTCGTCGAAGTGGAGACGGCGAAAGCCGCCGTCGAGATCCCGTCGAAGTGGGCCGGCCGCGTCCACGCGATCTACCACGGGGAAGGCACGGTCGTCGCGGTCGGGACACCAATCATCGCCATCGACACCGCCCCGGCCGGCGCCGCCTCGTCCCCGGCGGGGCCCGAGCCCGCGCCAGCGTCCTCCGCGTCCACGGATCGTCCCACCGCGACTGAGGTCGCCTCCGAGCGCGACCCGGTCCTCGTCGGCTACGGCCCACGGACGACGGCGGTCCGCCGCCGCCCCCGCAAGGCCACCAGCGCCGCTCCGACCGCATCCCCCACGTCGAACGCGCCCTCCGCGGGCGCGCCCACCACAGGGATACCGTCGCCGTCGCCGCGCCCGGCGGCGGTGCCGCCGCAGCGCAGCGGGGAGCGGGTGCCCGTCCTCGCCAAGCCGCCCGTCCGCAAACTCGCCAAGGACCTCGGGATCGACCTGGCCACCGTCACCGGCACCGGACCGCACGGCTCGATCACTCGAGACGACGTCCAGCAAGCCGCGGCGGGGACCCCCGTGTCGTCGGCGGCGAGCGCGCCGCGGGACGCGAACCGCGAGCAGCGGATCCCGGTGCGGGGCGTGCGGAAGGTAACCGCGGAGAACATGGTCGCCTCCGCGTTCACCGCCCCCCACGCCACCACGTTCCTCACCATCGACGTGACCCGCGGGATGCGGGCGCTCGACCGGCTGCGGAAACTGCCCGAGTGGCACGGGGTGCGGGTGACCCCGCTGCTCCTCGTCGCCAAGGCGGTGCTGCTGGCGATCCGCCGCCACCCGATGATCAACTCGACCTGGGCCGGCGACGAGATCATCGTCAAGGACTACGTCAATCTCGGCATCGCCGTCGCCACCGACCGCGGGCTGCTCGTCCCGAACATCAAGGACGCGGGGCGGCTCACGCTGCGGGAGCTCGCCGAGCAGATCACGGAGGTGGTGCAGACGGCGCGAGCTGGCCGTACCACGGCGGCGGACATGGCGGGCGGCACCTTCACCATCACCAACGTGGGGGTGTTCGGCATCGACACCGGCACCCCGATCCTCCCGCCCGGCCAGGCCGGCATCCTCGCCCTCGGCGCGATCCGCGAGATGCCCTGGGTACACCGCGGCAAGATCCGCCCGCGGCAGGTCACCACGTTGGGCCTCTCCTTCGACCACCGGATCGTCGACGGGGAGCTGGGCGCCAAGTTCCTGCGGGACGTCGGCACGGTCCTCAGCGACCCGGAGGTGGCGCTGCTCGGCTGGACCTGATAGGTGACCGTTGCGAGCTTCCCCACACAACCGCGAACCCGTCCAGCTCCCCACCACCTGGACGGGTTCACGTTTTCGTCTCACGTCTGAGACCGGGATTCCTCGACGCAATCCCGCCCGGGTACGGTGGGCCTCGGTCGCCGTCGGGTCCCGTGCCGGCCAGCGACGATCGAACTGGTTAGATGCACGGGTGGCGCCTGCGCGGCACCCGCCATCCGGACGACACGGTCGTGAACCAGATACGTTCGGGGGCGTGCCCGGCCAGCCGGGCACCGCCGGCAACCGGGCCAAGCACGCCAGAGCGATAGCGCGGCACGGCCACCCAAGTCATGGAGGAGGCGCACATGACGTCCGAGGGCCTGCGGCACCCGGGTCAGGAGCCGGACGAGGCCGCGCCGGGTGTCGGCGGGACGCCTTACGACGACCCCGCCGCACGCGCGACCGACCCGTCCCGCACCCCGAGCAAGGCCGACGGATCCACCGGCATTTGGCCTTCCACGGCGACAACCTCGAGCGGATGGGAGCCCGCTGCCCCGGCTGTCGGGGCCGCCTCGGTAGCCCCGCCCGCGACGTCGTGGCCCGCTCCCACCGCGTCCACACCGCAGTCCACTGAGTCCTCCCGCACGGAGGACTCCACGAACGCTGACTTCCCTCCCGACTGGGGTACCCCCGCCAACCCGTACCCCCCACCGGCGCCGAGCCCGACCGTGGCCGCCGCGGCGCCCTCCCCCGAGGCGTCGGCGTACGGCGGCACCGAGGCAACCGCCCCCTCGTCGTCGGGACCGACGTCGAGCGGCGCCTCGGCGCCATTGAGCGAGCCGACGAGTGGTGAGCGGCACGACGGATCGGTGCCCGACCAGCGCGGCCCGGATCCGTGGGGCGCGACGGCGAGCGCCTCGGTGCCCGTGCCGGAGCCACGCCGCGAGGACGAGCGGCCAGCGCGGGAGGACCGTCCATCGGTGACGGTGGCGCGCGGCACCGCCTCGGTGCCGGGCATCCGGCACGACCCCTGGGCGAGTGGCACCCCGGCCCAGCCCACGACCCCGCCCTCCCCACAGCCGTCGCCCCAGCCCGCAGCCCAGTCGAGCTGGACCGCCGACGAGGTCTGGGGCACCGCCAAGCCCACCTCGTCACCCGTAGGCGGCGACACCGGGAGCCCGACCTCGACAGACAGTGGCGTCAGCGACCGGGTGTCGGAACAGACGACCAGCGGTGGGCTGCCGCAGCGGCAGCCCGGCTCCGGCTTGGCCTCGGAGGCGACGTACGCGTCGGTGGCGTCCTACTCGTCAGGGGCGTCGCACTCGTCAGGATCGTCGTACTCGTCCGAGTCGTCGTACTCAGCAGAGTCGTCGTACTCCTCGGAGACGTCGCACTCAGCAGAGTCGTACTCGCCCGAGACGTACTCCTCGCAGACGTACTCCTCGGAGACATACTCCTCGGAGACCTCGTTCCGCACGTCGACTCCCGAGACCTCCTGGTCCGCCTCGGCGAGCGTCACCCCACCGCATCAGCCGACGAGCTGGCAGGAGCCGATCCGCGCGACGGCTACCCCGCCGACGTACGCCACGGAGAGCGAGCGGTCCCCGGAGAACTCCGAACCCTCCGCGTTCGGCTCGCGGACGGAGTCGACGTGGCAGCCCTCGACGTCCCAGGAGCCCTCGTGGTCGCAGCCCTCGTCGACGTCCCACGAGCCGTCCTGGGCACAGTCCTCGTCGACGTCGCACGAATCGATCTGGTCGACGGCACAGTCGACCTCCTCCTCGTCCTCCTCCTCAACGGAGCCGGACCAGCCCGCGGAACGCCAGGAGCGGCCGCTCTACCAGCCCGCGCCGGCGCCGATCGCCGCTACCCCGGTGCCGCTGCCGCCGCAGCAGGAGGTGCGGGTCCCGGGGGCCGCTCTGGCCGCCGCCCTCTCCGGGGAGCGGGAGGAGGCTGAGGCGGCGCTGCGCGCCTCGGCCTCGTCGGGGTACGACCCCCAGCCGGGCTGGTCGTCGACGCCCGCCGAGGCCCGCGGGGAGACCGACCACGGACACGCGGGGCAAGCCGTGCCCCAACCGCGTGAGGCGGTCGAATCGCAGGTCAGCCCCTCCTGGCCCACCGACACACCCAGCGGCGACGCAGCGTCGTCCGGTCCGGTATCCGCGAGCGCCGCGGTCCCCCCAGCGAACCGAATCGCGCCACCGGCCGATCCCTCCGCCCTATCGGCGGTCATTCCGCCGCCCCAGCCGCGCGTCTACGGCCGGCCGACGAATCCGCAGGCCGACGAGCAGGTGAGCGAGGCTAGCGCCACCGCGTCGGGCTCATCGGCCAGCCTCGGCAGCGGCAGCCTCTTCAGCGGTGGGTCGTCCAGCGCGTTCGGCGGCGGATCCGCCAGCGGCTTCGGTGCGGCCAGCCCGTTCAGCTCGTCCGGAGCGTTCAGCGGCGCCTCGACCAGCACTCCCGAGGCGTCCGCCCCCGTGAGTCCACCGCCGTTCGGCGGCGACGTGGGGCAGCGCCCGACGGGTACGGCCCGAGTGGTGCCGGCTACGTCTCCCACGTCGGGCCGGTTTGAGCCGCCGGGTGCCTCGGCCGCTGAGCCGCCGGCGTCCGCCCCGCCGGTCGTGCCCGCGCCCGCGCTTGCTCCGTTCGATCCCGCGGTGCACGCGCCCCAGGCGGTCCCGGAGGCAACGAGCCGGTTCGAGCCCTCCGGTGGCGCGGTTCAGACGAGTACTCCGGAGGCCAGCGCCTCGGGAATCGGTTCGCCCGCGGAGGGGTTCGGCACCGCGTACTCGGCGGGTAGCGCGCCGGCCACGTCCGAGGCGGCCGGCCCCGCGACAGCGATCTGGTCCGCGCCGGACGACGAGGAGCAGAAGCGCTTCAACGCGTTCCGGTCGGAGGGCGACGAGAAGCCGGCGGAGGAGACCTCGGCGTCGGAGCCCACTCCGCAGGTCCGCAACGGCCGCGTCTTCCTGGCCGTGCTGACGGTCGCGGTGCTGCTGTTGGTCGTCCCGCTCGGGATCGTCTGGCTGGTGACGCAGCCCGGCAACACGTTCAACCCGAAGGTCGGCGACTGTGTGAAGCAGTCGGGCAACCAAGCACTGGCGGCCGACTGTAGCGAACCGGGCGCGTACACCATCGTGTCCAGAGTGGACAACAAGGACAAGTGCCCCGACCCCAACCAGCCGCACGTGGTGATGCCGGGTGGAGGCGCCGAGAAGGTGCTCTGCTTGAAGGCCGCCTCGGAGAAGTGACCCGGGCGGCCCTCGTGGGCGAGACGGCCTCGCGCGAAACCCCCGGTCTTGGCGATCAGCCCAGATCCGGGGGTTTCACCCTTCTTTCTCCGTCCTGCGTCGGCGATCCCAAGTGCCCGATTGTCGTGGCAGGCTGAGTGTCATGGCGACCACACCGCGGATCCGCGCGCCCGAATTGCGGGGCCGAGCGTGGCTGAACACCGGCGGGCGACCCCTCACCCTCGCCGATCTGCGCGGCAAGATCGTCATCCTCGACTTCTGGACGTTCTGCTGCATCAACTGCCTGCACGTGATCGACGAGCTGCGTCCGCTCGAACGGGAGTTCCACGACGTCCTCGTCGTCATCGGGGTGCACTCGCCGAAGTTCGCCCACGAGCGGGATCCCGCGGCGGTGGCCGCCGCGGTCGAGCGGTACGACGTGACGCACCCGGTGCTCGACGACCCCGATCTCGGGATGTGGCAGCAGTACACCGCCAAGGCGTGGCCCACGCTCACGGTCATCGACCCCGAGGGGTACGTGGTCGCCTCGATGGCGGGAGAAGGGCACGCCGAGGGCCTCTCCCGGCTCATCACCGAGCTGGTGGCGGTTCACGAGGCCAAGGGGACGCTGCGCCGCGGCTACGGCCCGTACGTGCCGCCCGCGACACCGGCGACGGCGCTCCGCTTCCCGAGCAAAGCCCTCACCCTGGACGGCGGCGGCTTCCTCGTCGCCGACACAGCCCGGCACTCGCTGGTCGAGCTCGCCCCGGACGGCGAGACGGTGATTCGGCGGATCGGCTCGGGCGAGCGCGGCCGGGCGGACGGGCCACCCGCCCAGGCCCAGTTCGCCGAGCCACAAGGGATCTGCGCACTCCCACCCCGGGTGGCGGCAATCGCCGGATACGACCTGGTGGTTGCGGATACCGCGAATCACACGCTGCGCGGCGTGCGCCTGGCCACCGGCGAGGTCACCACCGTCGCCGGCACCGGCCGGCAATGGCGGTCCACTGTCGACAACTACCCCCACGACGCCGTCTCGATGGACCTCTCCTCGCCGTGGGACGTCGCCTGGTACGACGACCGCGTCATCGTCGCGATGGCGGGGATCCACCAGCTGTGGTGGTTCGACCCGATCAAACGGACCACCGGGGTCTACGCCGGGACCACCGTCGAAGCTCTTCGAGATGGCCCTCTCCCCGACGTGTGGCTCGCGCAGCCGTCCGGACTGTCGACCACGCCGGACGGACGGCGGCTGTGGGTGGTCGACAGTGAGACGAGCGCGCTCCGATACGTCGAGGACGGCGTCCTGCGCACCGTCGTCGGCCAAGGCCTGTTCGACTTCGGCTATGTGGACGGTCCGGCGTCGGACGCGCTCCTCCAGCACCCGCTCGGGGTGTGCGCGCTCCCGGACGGCTCCGTGCTGGTCGCCGACACCTATAACGGCGCCGTGCGGCGGTACGACCCCGCGACGCAGCGGGTGTCCACCGTCGCCGATGGCCTCGTGGAGCCGAGCGATCTCGTGGTGACCCCGGAGGGCGCCGTCGTGGTCGTCGAATCCGGCGCCCACCGCCTGACCCGGCTGGCGCCGGGGGCGCTCGCGGCGGCCGGGGCGCGCACCGTCAACGGCGGCCGGCATCGGGTGGAGCGTCCCCCCACCGAGCTCGCCGGCGGAGAGGTCACCCTAGACGTGATCTTCACGCCGGCACCGGGGCAGAAACTCGACGACTCCTTCGGCCCGCCGACCCGCCTCGAGGTCAGCGCCTCCCCACCCGAGCTCCTCGTCGAGGGCGCGGGCACGGGGACGGCGTTCTCTCGCCGCCTGGTGCTCAACCCCGCGGTGCCGTCCGGGGTGTTGCAGGTGGTCGCGCAAGCGGCCACCTGCGACGACGGAATCGAGCACGCCGCCTGCCACCTCACCCGGCAAGACTGGGGCATCCCGGTACGGGTCACCGAAGCGGGCGCGCGCCGACTGCCGCTCGTCCTCCGCGGGCTCGACAGCGCACCCGCCTCCCCACCCCGGTGACGCGCTCGCCGCACGCCGCGGCGTACCCCTCCCGCCCCGGTCAGACGAAGGGCCGAGGTTCGTGACCGGCGTCGACGAGCGCAGCGCGCACCCGTCGCGCCAGGGTCACCGCGTCCGGGGTGTCGCCGTGCACGCAGATCGACTCGACCGGGGTGGGTACCGCGGTGCCGTCGACGGCCACCACCTCGCCCCGCACCGCCATCCGGACCGCCTGCTGCACCGCCGCGTCCGGGTCGAGAATTAGCGCGTTCGGCATGGACCGGGGCACGAGTCGCCCGTCGGGGAGGTAGCCGCGGTCCGCGAAGCCCTCCGCGACCGCGCGCAGCCCCGCGCCGACCGCGAGTTGCGCGAGGACGGAGCCCGGCAGGCAGAGGACGGGGAGCGACCGGTCATAGTCGACGATCGCCGCCACGATCGCGGCGGCCTGCCGCTTGTCGACCGCCGCGGTGTTGTAGAGGGCGCCGTGCGGCTTGACGTAACGGACGCGCGTTCCCGCCACGCGGCAGAAGCCATCCAACGCGGCGATCTGGTAGAGCACGTCGTCGCGGAGTTCCTCAAAGGTGTAGTCGATGCGCCGCCGACCGAAGCCGGCGAGGTCGCGGTAGCCGACCTGTGCGCCGATAACCACCCCGCGTTCGGCGGCCTCGGCGCAGATCCGCCGCATGGTCGAGGGATCGCCCGCGTGGAAGCCACAGGCCACATTGGCCGAGGTGATGACGTCGAGCAGGGCGGTGTCGTCGCCGAGCCGCCAGATGCCAAAGCCTTCGCCGAGATCCGCGTTGAGGTCCACGCAAGGCACCGTAGTCGCTGGCTCACACCCGTGTCCGAGGCCGTCTTGGCGGCCTCTCGCCAGCGGGGGGATTTCTGGCGAGCCTTTCCGGGGAAGCCCGGTGCGCGCGCGTGCCATCCGGCAAGCTGACCGTATGTCCCACCGGACCCTGGTCTTGCTGCGGCACGCCAAGGCGGAGAACCGCGACGGCATCGCTGACTTGGACCGCCCGCTGACGGTACGGGGACACGCCGACGCCATGGCGGCGGGCGCCTGGCTGGCGCAGAGCGGCCACGTGCCGAACCTCGTGTTGTGCTCCCCCGCGCGGCGGACTCGACAGACCTGGCAGCAGGTCGCGCTCGCTTTCGCCGAGGCGTCAGCGGCGGCCGCACCCGACGGGGACATCCCGGAGTCGTCGATCGCCTCCGGCGTGGATCCCGAAGCGGCGCGGGCCGCGACCGACCTCCAGGTGCGCTTCGAACCGGCGATCTATTACGGCACGACCGAGGACGTCCTCCAGCTCATCCGCGGCGTGGACGACACCGTCTCGGTGCTCCTCCTCGTCGGTCACAACCCCACGATCTCCCAGCTCTCCGCGCTGCTCGATCCGACGCTGACCGACGACGTCGACGGGCTGCGGACGAGCACCGCGGCCGTGCACCGGCTGACCGGCTCCTGGCGCGACTGCGGGCCGGGGACGGCCTCGCTGCTCACCACGCACACGGCGCGCGCCTCCGGCGTGTGACACACCGGGCGCGAATGACACCGGCCGGCACGATCGTGCCGGCCGGTGGGAAACCTCATCCAAAGCGCCAAGCTTGCTGCCGCGTCAGCACGGCGGGGACGGTGGCTCCGCGGGAGGCGGACAGACCTGCGCCGGGTGGGCCAGCTTGTTCTCCTCGACGACGACGGTACGTGCGCGCCGGCGGCGGTCGTTCCAGAACCACAGCACGGTGAGCATCACCGTCGCACCTGCCGCGATCAAGACCCAGCCGACCGCGTGCACGTCGAGCCACCACACGTCCGCTCGTACGGCGAACGCAAGGATGGCACCGAGCGCGATGAGGAAAATCCCACTTCCGATGCCCATATCGGTGCACTCCTTGTCGCCGTCGCTCCAAGTTGTGCGTTCCCTATAGCCCTACCCCTGGCGTATAGGGTCAAACGGGTACCGATGCGGGCACATTGGGAAATTCCTGCCCAGCCGCGCGGGCCGCTAAACCTCCTGGCGCGCCTCCGTTGACGGCCTCCCTGGGGCCGGCCTGGAGCCGGAGCACGGCCTCAGAAGGCCTCCTCGGGGAGGTCCATGAGGTCGAGCGTGGTGGACTGGATGATGCGTCGGTCGGCGCCGATCCGCGGCAGCACCTCGTGCGCGAAGAAGCGGGCCGCGGCGACCTTGCCGAGGTAGAACGGGCGGTCGGCGTCCGAGGCGCCGTTCGCCAAGGCGCGCAGCGCCACCTCCGCCTGCCGCTGCAACAGCCACGCGACGACCACATCGCCGAGCGCGAGCAACAGGCGACGGGTGTTGAGCCCCACCTTGTACACCGCGCGAGGTTCACCGGCTTGGACCTCACCGAGCCAGCCCGTCATCACGTCGATGATGGTCTTGACCTCGGCGAGGGCCTTCCCCAACGCCGCACGCTCCTCCTTGAGCTGACCGTCGCTGTCCCCCTGGACGAACGCCAGGATCTCGCCGGCGACCGTCCGCAGCGCCGTGCCCTGGTCACGCACGATCTTGCGGAAGAACAGGTCCAGGCTCTGGATCGCGGTCGTCCCCTCGTAGAGGGTGTCGATCTTCGAATCCCGGACGTACTGCTCCAACGGGTAGTCCTGGAGGAAGCCCGAGCCGCCGAGCGTCTGCAGCGACTCGTGGCTGAGCAGCTCGTACGCCCGCTCCGAGCCGACCCCCTTGACGATCGGCAGCAGCAGGTCGTTGACGCGCTTGGCCAGCCGCGCCGTCTCCTCGTCACCGGAGGCCTGAGCCAGCTTGATCTTGTCCTGCCAGGACGCGGTGTACAAGACGAGGGCGCGCAGCCCTTCCGCGTACGCCTTCTGCAGCATCAGCGACCGGCGGACGTCGGGGTGCCGGGTAATCGGAACCCGCGGTGCGGTCTTGTCCGCCTGCTGGGTGAGATCGGCGCCTTGGATCCGGTTCTTGGCGAATTCGAGGGCGTTGAGATAGCCCGAGGAGAGCGTGGCAATCGCCTTAGCGCCGACCATCATCCGGGCGTACTCGATGATGAGGAACATCTGCCGGATGCCGTCGTGCACGTCGCCGAGCAGCCACCCCTTCGCCGGGATCCCGTGCCCGCCGAAGGTGAGCTCGCAGGTGTTGGACACCTTCAAGCCCATCTTGTGCTCGACGTTGGTGGCGAAGACGCCGTTGCGCTCCAGGAGCTCGCCGGTCTCCTCGTCGAACAGGTACTTCGGGACGAGGAAGAGGGACAGCCCCTTGGTGCCCGGACCACCCGCGCCCGGCACGCCGACCGGGCGGGCGAGGACGTAGTGGATGATGTTCTCCGCCAGGTCGTGCTCACCGGAGGTGATGAAGCGCTTCACGCCTTCGATGTGCCACGAGCCGTCCGGCTGGGGAATCGCCCGGGTCCGCGCCGCGCCCACGTCGGAGCCCGCGTCGGGCTCGGTGAGCACCATCGTCGAGCCCCACTGCTTCTCGATGAAGAGCTTGGCCCACTTCTTCTGCCGCTCGTTCCCCTCGCGCCACAGCGTGTGCGCGAACGACGGCCCGGAGGCGTACATCCACACCGGGGCGTTGGAGCCGAGGATCAGTTCCGCCACCGCCCACCACAGCGTGCGCGGCGCGTTCGTGCCGCCCAGCTCCTCGGGGAGGTCCATCCGCCAGAACTCCGCGTCCATGAAGGCGCGGTAGGACTTCTTGAACGATTCAGGCAGCGGGGCGGTGTGGGTGGCCGGATCAAAGACCGGCGGGTTGCGGTCCCCGTCCACGTAGCTGGCCGCCAGATCCTCACGGGCGAGCCGGTCGACTTCGGCGAGGATGGCCCGCGCGGTCTCGACGTCGAACCCGCGGTACGGCTCGTGGTTAAACACCTCGTCGACCCGGAAGACCTCGAACAGGTTGAACTCGAGGTCTCGAAGGTTGCTCTTGTAGTGACTCATCGCTCCCTCGGCCCCCGGCTCCAGCAAAAGTTACTCGTCAGTAACGACCACTATATTACTCGCGAGTAGCTTTTGGCAAGGCTCACATCATCGACTTCGCTCAAACCCGGGAATTCGCAGATGACGATGGACGGGCGAGCGGGGCCTCACAGCTCAGAGGCGCCGACCTCCCAGCTCGGCACCGCCGCGGTCACCGCCGGACGCGGGCCGGTGTACTCCATCAACACCAGCGCGATGTCGTCATCGAGCCGCCCGTAGACCCACTCCACCAAGGCGGTCTCCAACGAGGCCAACCCGTCCGCCACCGTGCCGTGACCGAGCAGCCGCCACGCCCGGTCCGCGGTCGGGAAGAACTCGCCCTCCCGGCGGGCCTCACCCAACCCGTCGGTGAAGAGCAACAGCCGGTCGCCCGGCTCCAACCGCTCCACCCGCGGGCGGACCACGGGCATGAACCCCAAGGGCGGCGCCGGAGCCGGCGGGTCGAGGGGAATCACCTCGCCGCGACGCAGCAGCAGCGGCGCGGGGTGGCCGCAGTTGACGATCGTCAAGATTCCGCCGCGCTCCTCCACCAACACGGCGGTGACGAAATCCTCGTCGCCCACGCTGCGCGCGACCGCCCGGTCGAGGTCCGCGACGACGGCCCGCAGATCCGCGCGCTCGTAGGCGACGTGCCGATAGGAGCCGAGGACGATGCTGGCGAGCCGAACCGCCTCCAGGCCTTTGCCGCGGACGTCGCCGATGATGACCCGCACCCCGTACGGCGTGTCCAGCGCCTCATAGAGATCGCCGCCGATATCCGCGGCGGCGGTCGCCGAGATGTATCGGCCCGCGACGGCCAGGCTTCCGACCTTGGGGCCGATCGGCCGGAGCACCGCCTGCTGCGCCACGGACGCGAGCTTGGAGAGTTCAGCGATCCGTTCCGCCTGCCGCTGGCGGATCGCGGCGACCACGCTGGCGAGCGCGGTCGCCAGCCCAATACCCACCGCGTTGACCACCGTCGCGATGGAGACCATCTGGCCGGTGAGCGCGAACGCGCAGCCCACCATCGTGGCCAGCGCCCCGACGACGAGGACCACCCGCCACGTCGCGAAGGCCGCCGCGAGGAACGGCGCGGCGGCGACCAGGCCGACGTAGTTCGCGCCGGACCCGTCGGCCAGCTCCACGGCGGAGACGAGCGCGAGCAGCACGAGCGCCGCGCCGAGGCCGGCGCGGGACCCGGGGCTCAGCGGGCGACGGCCCGTCGACGTGATGTGCATGGCTCCGCCGAACAGCATGCACGATGATTCGGCCACATAGAACGACGTTGGCCGCTCAGCCGATCCGATTTCGGCCGCCTGGCGTGGCGTTCATTTGTCACGTCAGATCGCGACCAAACGGATGGTCATCGCGGGGCGCCACCCGGCCATCTGATTTGACTGATTGGACAGTCAAGATAGACCGTCGGGCGATGGCCCTCCCGCGCCTCGTCCGCTCCTCGTCGCCGCGCGCCTCGGCGAGCTGATCCGATGATGGTCCAGTGGACCACGAGCTGAGGCGGCGTCTCATCGAGACCTTCCGGTGGATTGATCTCGGGCCCGAGTCGACCCACCTGGTCAGCGACGTATCCGGCTGGTGGCGGGACCCGGTCGTCCTCGCCCGCATCGGCCCCGCGCTCGCCCGCCTCGTCGACGACGCCCTCGCCGACGACGTCCTCCCCGACCACACCCCCACCGCCCAGGCGCGCCCCCTCGTCGTGGTCGCCCCAGAAACCACGGGGCTGCTGCTCGGCCCGCTCGTGGCGACCGCGCTCGGCGCCGGCTTCGTGCCCGCGCACAAGCAGACCGACCGCCGCATCGCCGAACCGACCACGTGGGTGCGCACCCCGGCCGACTATCGGGGCCGTCAGCTCACCCTCGGTCTCCGCGACCGGCACCTCACGCCCGGGGATCGCGTCGTCCTCGTCGACGACTGGGCCGCCACCGCCGCCCAGCTCCGCGCCCTGCACGCCCTCGCCCGCGCGCGCGGCGCGGTGGTGGTCGGCGCGGTCACGATTGTGGCGGATTGTCCGCCCGACGTCGCCGCGGAGCTCGGGTTGCGCTCCCTCCTCACCGGCGACGACCTCGCCGACGCGCCTGTCGTCCGCACGAACGGCACCGACCCCCACCACACCCGATGACCGACCCCCGCCATGGGCTGTCGGATCACTGCCCGAAGATGCAGATCGCCGCGGTGGCGTCGTCGTGCCGCTTCGATCGTGGGTAGACCGACCGGTCCGGATCACTGGCCTCCACCGCGCGGACACGGCGAATCAGCTCCTCCGGACCGTGCGTGGTCAGCAGATCCAGCAGCTCAGGCCAGTCCATCAACCGGTACTCGTCAACCGCGCAGGAGGCGCCATCGGTCAACAGGGCGGCGCGGCGGACCGCCTCGTCCCCGCGCAGCGGCAGCCGGCCGGTCACCGCGTGATACGCCGCCTCCGGGGTCGCGGCGGCTACCCAGTAGCCACCCGGGCGGTTCGTGCGTTCGTGCTTGCGGACGTTGACCGACCGCAGCGTCGCGTCCCGCTCCGACGAGCTGCCCCGCACCTCCCCTCCGCGCAGCTCAGCCACGACGCGCGCGAACCGGTCGTCGGTGATCGCCTGAACCCGGCCACCGAAGTCGACCACCAGGGTGCTGTCCGAGAGGATCAAGAATTCGAGCTCCTCGCCGTCCACCCGCACCAAGCAGACCGTTGCCGCGGGCGTGGCGGGGTTCGCCAAGTCGCATCGCCCGCCGTGGTCGCCGTTGACCCGCCGGATCGCCTCGGCGAGGGTGTCGGCCAGCGCCGCCTCCGGCGCCTCCGTGACCACCTCGATGAGCCGAGTGGTCAGCCGGCGGACGTACCACGCCGGGCCGTGGGCGCAGCCGCTCGGCACCCCCGGAAGCGCGGTCACGCCGTCGAACACCCCGACGAAGGTGCCGTGGTGGACGGCCGCGTCCTCGTTCTCGGCGTGCCCGGGGGCCGCGTGCGAGGCGAGGCGTACCCGCATCATGGGCGCGTCTCGCCACCGTCCGTCGGTGTGGTCCGCCGTTGGTCGTGGCGCCTCATAGCCCGGCCCTACTCCGCTCGACCAGGTTGTCGTCACCCGAGCGTACGCCGCACTCGACGCCGGCGAGTGCCATCGTCGCGTGCTCGCCGGGCCGGTCGGTGGTGAGGTGGGCCGTGACGCGGAGTGATGGCGATTGAGCGGCCACGGTCTGGAGAGCAAACGGCCCAGGCCACGCAGAGAGAGCGCTGACCTGGGCCGTTATCGCAGAGCGGGTGACGGGAATCGAACCCGCATTGTCAGCTTGGGAAGCTGATGTTCTGCCATTGAACTACACCCGCACGCGCGATCTACTGTACCTGGTCCTGTTCCAATCTGCATCCGGCGCCCCGGTGATGGATCGCCGGGTATGTCGGTGAGCTAGCGACACTGATCGCTCCTGATCCGGGCCGGAGGGACCGATCGGCGGGCGACCCACCCTCCCCGCGCGCCGCCCGCCCGTCACGCGGGGATCGCGCCACACCTCGATCGCCGGCTCCGCGGCTCCCACGTCCCAGGGACGCGCCCCGCCGTGCCCACGTCGCGCGAGCATCGCCACCTCCACGCTGAATTCGAAGAGCCGCCAATCCACCTCGGGCGCGGCCCGCGACAGGCGGGCGAGCCGGGCCATGCGATCACGATCGGTGACGAGCGCCGCCCGCCCCGCCACATACGCCTCGTCGTCGCGGTCCTCGGGAGGGAAGGCATGCAGCGCGTATCGACCGTCTCGTTCCAGATCTCGCCGCTTCGGCGAGTCGATCACAAAGCAATAGAGCCCATCGTCGGTGATGAGCGGTGCCACGGGATGCACGCGAGGGCCGCCATCGGCCCGCACCGTCGCCAGATACCCCAGGCCAGGCCCGTACTGGTGGATGAGCGACCGGATCGCCTCGGCGAGCCGGGGCGCGTCAGCAGCGAATTCGGCCCAGGAAGCCATGAGGGCATCGTATCGAACATATGTTCGAGATCGGTAGCGCGACATGGGGATTCGCTTCACCCCGTGATGGCACGTCTACGCGATCTCGATAGGGTGGGACGGTGCTCCTCTCAGACCGGGATCTCGCTGCGGCGATCTCCGCGGGCGAGCTGGCGCTAGAGCCGTTCGACCCGGAGCTGCTCCAGCCGTCCAGCATTGACGTCCGGCTGGACCGACACTTCCGTGTCTTCAACAACCACCTCTACACCCACATCGACCCGTCGGTACGCCAGGACGACCTCACCTCCGAGGTCGTGGTGCCCGATGGAGAACCATTCGTCCTCCACCCCGGGGAGTTCGTCCTCGCCTCGACGGTCGAGGTCATCACCCTCGGCGACCAGCTCGCGGGACGCCTCGAGGGCAAGTCCAGCCTTGGGCGCCTCGGCCTGCTCACGCACTCCACCGCCGGGTTCATCGACCCTGGCTTCTCCGGACACGTCACGCTGGAGCTGTCCAACGTCGCGAATCTCCCGATCACGCTCTGGCCCGGCATGCGGATCGGGCAGCTGTGCATCTTCCGCCTCTCCTCCCCCGCCCGATACCCGTACGGCTCGGAGGTCTACGGCTCGCACTACCAAGGCCAGCGTGGCCCCACCCCGAGCCGCGCGTGGCAAAACTGGCGCACCTGGCCGGTGCCGTAGCGGGACGGGGGTGACCCCGGGGGTTAGCCCGGGCGGCGGAACCCGGCGATCGGCATCGAGTCGATCGACGCCATCCGCACCCGGTCACCCGCGTTGGGGGCGTGCACCATGAGGTTGTTCCCCACGTAGATCCCCACATGGGACAGATCGGCGCGGAAGAAGACGAGGTCCCCCGGGCGCGCCTCGCTGCGGCTCACCGGCGTCCCCTCGTTCCACTGTGCGCCGGTGTAGTGGGTCAAGTGGACGCCAGCCGCGGCCCACGCGTACTGGGTGAGACCGGAGCAGTCGAAGGCGTCCGGCCCCGCGGCGCCCCAGACATACGGCTTCCCGATCTGCGCGCACGCCGTCTTCACCACGATCGCGGCCTTCCCACCCGGGTAGACCGCCGGACACGGGCCGATCCGCAGCTCGCCACCGGAGGTCGTCGAGCCGTAGGCCTGGATACGGAGCTCCTGGAGCCGCTTGATCTCCGCGTCGATCTTCTTCCGTTTCTCGGCGAGCTCAGCTTCCTGCCGCTGCTGGCGGGCCACCAGCTCGTCGATCTTGCGCTTCTCGGCGACGTACTCATCACGCACCGCGAGGACGTCCGCGATCTGCTGCTTCTCCTGGTGGCTGAGCCGGTTGAGGAGCGTGAGCTGTTCGGTGAGCTCGTTCGCCGAGCCATTCTCGAGGAGCGCGCTGAGCTCGGAGGTCGGGCTGATGCGGTAGAAGCGGTTGGCCATCTGGCCGATGCGCAGCTCCGCCATCTCCGCCTGAAGCGACAGGGGGCGGATCTTCTTCTCCAGCTCCGCCTGCCGCTTCTGGTTGGCCTTGAGCTGGCTGCGGACCTTGTTGTATTCCTCGATGACCGGCTCGAGTTGCTGCCACTGCTGGTCGAGTTGCCGCTCAATTTCGTCCAGAGACGGGGCCGCGTACGCCCCGGCGGGCAGGACCGCGGCCGTGAGGACCATCGCCACGGCGAGGAGGCCACGGACGGCAACGCGAATCGGGCAGGAAAATGTGAATGCGAAATGTTGACGACGTCGACCTCGCCCGGGTACCCGATTCTGTGCTCGGGACGATTTCACGGGACCACGTGCCATTGGGCAGCGACTCCTTTGTCACCGACCGCCGGGCGCCTCTGACCAGGGCGAATCCGACTCCTCGCAGCAGGTTAGGGACCCACGATAGGTGACCCATTCACACAAAATCAAGAAGTGATACACACGTGTTCGCTGCGCGATCTCTTCATCACACGACGCTCATAGACACGAATCCGATCAATCTCTCGATGGGAATCGTGAATGTGAAGCAGTCCACGACGAAAATTCGTATCTCACGACATTTATACCGAAAATTTATACAGAAAAAAATTGACGTGGCCGCCCTCTCCGGGAAGACGGCCACGTCACCCCACCACTACGCGACGCTCACGCCGGCTCCAGCGTTAGGCTGCCGGCTCCAGCACTACGCGCCGCTCGCTGCCGGCTCCGGCTCGGCGGTCGTCTCCGGCTTCACCGACCGCAACAGCACGGTCGCGACGTCGACGACCTCGACCTCCTCGCCGGCCTCGCCGGCCGACTTCTTCGCGGTCACCCCATCGCCAAGCATCGTGTAGCAGAACGGGCACCCCACGGCGATGGTGCGCGCACCCGTGGACAACGCCTCCTCGACGCGTTCGATGTTGATCCGCTTGCCGATTCGCTCTTCCATCCACATCCGCGCGCCACCGGCGCCACAGCAGAAGGACCGCTCGGAGTTCCGCGGCATCTCGGTGAGCCCGTTGGCCGCGGCCGCCCCGAGCAGCTCGCGTGGCGGCGTGAAGACGCGGTTGTGCCGCCCGAGGTAGCACGGATCGTGGTACGTGACCCCGCCGTCGATCGGCTTGACGGGGGTCAGCTTGCCTTCGGCGACCAGATGCGCGAGCAGCTGCGTGTGGTGCACCACCTCGAACTGACCGCCGAGCTGCGGGTACTCGTTGGCCAGTGTGTTGAAGCAGTGCGGGCACGTCGCGACGATCTTGCGCTTGGCGGGCTCGCGGTCGCCGAACGCCTCGTTCAGCGTCTCGACGTTCTGCTGGGCGAGCATCTGGAAGACGAACTCGTTCCCGATCCGCCGCGCCGGGTCACCGGTGCAGGTCTCCGCCTCACCCAAGATCGCGAACTTGACGCCGGCCTCGTGCAGCAGCGTGGCGACAGCTCGGGTCGTCTTCTTCGCGCGGTCCTCGAACGCTCCCGCGCACCCGACCCAGAACAGGTATTCGAAGTCGTCCACCTCGCCGACCCGCGGCACCTCGAAGTCGAGGCCCTTGGTCCAGTCCTCGCGGGTGTTCTGCGGCGCGCCCCACGGATTGCCCTTGTTCTCCAGGTTGCGCAGCATTACGCCGGCCTCCGGCGGGAAGCTGGACTCGATGAGGACCTGGTAGCGCCGCATGTCGACGATGTGGTCGATGTGCTCAATGTCGACCGGGCACTGCTCCACGCAGGCCCCACACGTGGTACACGACCAGAGGACGTCGGGGTCGATGACACCGCCGGACGCGGCGTCGCCGATCAGCGGACGGTCGGCCTCGGCGAGCGCCAACGCGTCGACCTTGGCAAGCTGCTCCGGGGTCGCCTTCTCCTCCCCGGTGAGGTCCTTGCCGCCGCCGGCCAGCAGGTAGGGCGCCTTGGCGTACAGGTGGTCGCGCAGCGAGAGGACCAACAGCTTCGGCGACAGCGGCTTCCCGGTGTTCCACGCCGGGCACTGCGACTGGCAGCGGCCGCACTCCGTGCAGGTGGTGAAGTCGAGAAGGCCCTTCCAGGTGAACTGCTCGACTTGGGCGACGCCGAACTGGTCCTTCTCGGGATCCGCCTCTTCGAAGTCGAGCGGCTTGCCGCCGCTCATCATCGGGCGGAGCGCCCCGAGACCCGAACCGGCCTTCTTCGCTGGATCCCGCTTGAAGAAGATATTGAAGAACGCCACGAACCGGTGCCAGGCCACGCCCATCGTCACGTTGAGCGAGATGACGATGAGCCAGGTCATCGAGATGATGATCTTGACAAGGGCGGCGATCGAGACCCCGGCGGTCGAGGCGGGCAGCACCTCACCCAGCGCGTGGCTCACCGGCGTGGCCCAGGCCGGGTAGTGGAAGTGGTCGGTGGCGACCTTGAAGCCGCGAATGACGAAGCCACAGATCAAGACGCCGACGATGACCGCCTCGACGAAGTAGCCCTGCCACATCGTCGAGCCGGTGAACCGGGAACGGCCACGGGGACGCGTCGGGCGGTTCGCCAAGCGGACGGAGATCAGCATGAGGATGCCGAGGAGGCCAAAGACACCGATGACCTCCGTGAGCAGCCCGTACGGCAGCCACCCGCCGACCAGCGGCAGCTCGGCGGTCGGGTCGACAACCTCGACGTAGGCCTCAAGCACCAGCGTCGAGAGCGTGATGAACGCGATCATCACGAACCAGTGAGCCGCGCCGATCGCGCTCCACTTGAGCATGCGGGTGTGCCCGAGGCTCTCGAGCAGCATGGTCTTGAGGCGGACGCCCTTATTGGTGAAGCGCTCGGGGTCAGGCTGACCAACCCGTATCACCGCGAGCATCCGGCGCACCGCCTGAACGGCGAGCCACACCGCGACGGCGGTGATAGCCACGGCGAGCACCGTGGTGACGATTTGGACGCTGCCCAATTGCCTGGCCTCCTGGGTGTGCTTCGTGGCAAGGTGGGGATTGCACGCCGGCAGGGCTGCCGCGGACCTTGTCCGACACCTGACGACGTAATGGCTACTTAATGACTACTCAGCCACACGTCGAGCGTACGCGCTCCTCGACCTGCCGCCATCGTGAACAAGGTCGCACCGACGGCCAGGAGTCCGCCGCGTGCACGACCCCCACTCGACCACTACAGCAGGCAAGATCACGCCAGGCAAGGCACCCTAAGGACGCCGCGCCGGCGGCACGACGCCCGCCCGCCGCGGCCGTCCGCGCAGCGTGGTCGAGTTAGCGCCAGCGCGACAGCACGAGCAGCGAAGCGACCATGGCGCCGAAGCCCACCGCGAGGTTCCAGTAGCCCCACGCGGCGACCGGGTAGGCGGTCTCGGAGAGGTAGTAGACGACCAGCCAGAGAATGCCAAAGATGATCAAACCCACGCCGGTGACCGGCACCCAGGTCGGGCTCGGCTTGCGCGCCTCGGTGGTCGCCGTCGGCCGCATGTCAGCCGGCGGGGTGTACACCTTCTTCTTGCGGACCTGAGACTTTGGCACCACGCTCTCCTCAAAGGTTCCGGCCGGACGACCGGACGCTGCCGCGGCGGTTCATGGCCTTAACGTCGATGGCTAGCGTAGTCAAGGCGACGCGCTGAGGCCACGAACGTTCGCGGGGAGATCGCGCCGCCAGCGGTGCCTCCGGCGCGGAGAGGCACAATGAATCGCGCCGGTGTCGCGCGCCGGCACGCGGCGGCCCGCGGTGGGCCAGGACCGAGACCGGAGAGCGGAGAGCCTCAATGGAATACACGTCCGGGAGCTCGTCCTGGAGCAAGGCGTTGCGTCGGGCGCTGGTGGTTCTGCTTCCGCGCCGCTCCAAGCGCCGCACGATCTGGTCCGCCGGGGTACCGCTGATCGCCCTCGCCGCCGGGCTTCTCTTCACCACCACCGCGACGACCGCTGACGGCACCGCCCTGCGCGAAGACCGCCGGCCGCGGCTCGCGCAAGTCATCAACGAACGGCGCGCCCAGGTGGCCGAGAGCGAGCAGCGCGCCGCGCAACTGCGCGAGGAGATCGAACAGCTGTCGGCGGCGATCGCCGGCACGGACGCCACGATCTCGAAGGAACGCGAGCGCGTCACCGCGGCTCTCGAGGGCGCTGGTTTCACCGCGGTGCGCGGACCCGGCCTCACCGTGGAGCTGGACGACGCCCCACGCCTCAGGGACCCCAACCGTCCCGGCAACCCCAGCAATGACGACCTCGTTGTTCATCAGAGCGATGTCCAGGCTGTGGTGAACGCCCTGTGGGCTGGGGGTGCAGAAGCGATGTCGATCATGGGGATTCGGGTCCTATCAACCAGCGCCGTGCGGTGTGTGGGCAACACCCTGCTCCTCGACGGCCGGGTCTTCTCGCCGCCATTCAAGATCACTGCGATCGGCGACCCGCACGCGCTGCGCCAGGCGCTCGCCAGCGACCCCGGTGTCCGCGCGTTCAAGGACGCCGTCCGCCACTACCAGCTCGGCTACCGGGAGACGGTCGAGACCGACGTGACCGTGCCCGCGTACGAAAGCTCCAGCGTGCTGCGCTCGGCTACGGTTCCGGCGGAGTGACCGGTGACGGGCGGCCTGATGGACAGCCGAGGACCTGGCCGTCACCCCGGAGCGGAGGAGCACTTCGCGCGCGTCCCTCGCTGGACCGCGCCTCCTCCCCCACGTCCGTGGGGTGACCATCGCGACTGGTCTCCCGCCGATACCCCCACCGCGTTCCTCCCCCCGATCAGGGACGACGACGACGCGACCGCGGTGTTGCCGGCCATCCCGTCGCCGACCGAGGACGCGACCGTGGTGCTCCCGGCGCTGCGGGAGACTCCCATACCCGTCGACAGCGACGCGAGCGACGACGCGGAGGCGGCCGGCGCGGCGCGCCCTCACACCGCGCCCGCCCCTGGGCCGCGCCGCGGCGGCCACCGCGCTCGCCTGTACCGCTCGACGCGGACGCGTCGCCGCCGCGCCACGCTGGGCGCGCGCCTCCTCGCCGGTGTCCAGGTCACCGGCGAGCTGCTGATGACCTTCGGCCTCGTGGTGCTCCTCTTCGCGGCGTACGAGGTCTGGGGTAAGTCCGCGGCGGTCAACGCCCACCAGCAGGACCTGGTGGCCCAGCTCGCCGAGAAGTGGGAAGCGGCGCCGACGGTCGTGAGCCCCTCCTCCTCCGCCGCCGCCACCACGCCGCCCGCCAGTGGCACGCCGATCGCCCGGCTGTACATCCCGAAACTCGGCAAGAGCTGGGTCGTGGTCGAAGGGGTGGCGCAGAAGGACATTCGGTACGCACCCGGTCATTACCCCAACACCGCTATGCCCGGCGAAATCGGCAATTTCGCCGTCGCCGGCCACCGCAATCCCGCCACGTTCTGGCGGCTAGACGAGGTGGGGCAAGGCGACGTGATCGTGGTGGAGGACAAGCGCCACTGGCACGTCTACCGGGTCACCCAGAACCACATCGTGGAGCCCAGTCGCGTCGAGGTCGTCGCTCCGGTCCCCAACCAACCCGGGGCGAAACCCACGCGCGCCATGCTGACCCTGACGACCTGCCACCCGAAGTACGACAATTACCAACGGCTGATCGTGCACGCGGAGCTCGTGCGCAGCCAGCCCAAGTCCGACGGCCGGCCGGCGGAGCTGGGAGGCTAACGTGTATGCCTGGATTTGGCGGCGGCTTCCGTTCGGCCTGCCTGGCAAAATCGTCGGGTCACTCGTGCTCGCCGCGGCCTTCGTCGCGCTGCTCTGGTACGTCGTCTTTCCCTGGGCTGAGCCGCTGCTTCCCTTCGACGACGCGCAGGTCGACGCGTCCCAGAGCGGCGATTCAGATCATCCCGGCATTGGTGAGCACGACCTGCCGTACAGCACCACTCGCAACAACCCGCCCCCCACTGCGACTCCGGACAGGTGACCGTGATGCGCGTCCTCGTGATCGACAACTACGACTCGTTCGTGTTCAACCTCGTGCAGTACCTCGGCCAGCTCGGGGTCGACTGCGAGGTACGCCGCAATGACGAAATCAGCGTGGCGGAGGTGGGGAGGCTCCGCCCGGCCGGGGTGCTGCTCTCGCCCGGCCCGGGCACGCCCGAACGCGCCGGGATCTGCATCGACCTCATCCGCGCGTACGCGGACACCCTGCCGATCTTCGGGGTGTGCCTCGGGCACCAGGCCATCGGCGCGGCGTTCGGGGCGACCGTCACCCACGCCCCCGAACTCCTGCACGGGAAGACCTCCCTCGTCCACCACACGGATACCGGAGTGCTCGCGGGCCTGCCGAACCCGTTCACCGCGACCCGCTACCACTCCCTGGCGGTGGTGGCCGACACCCTGCCGGACGACATCGAGGTCACCGGACACACCGCCTCCGGTGTCGTGATGGCGCTGCGCCACCGACACCTGCCCGTGGAGGGCGTGCAATTCCACCCGGAGTCCGTGCTCACCGAAGGCGGTTACCGCATCCTCGCCAACTGGCTGGCGGTGTGTGGCATGCCGGAGGCGCGGGAGCGGGCAGAGACGCTCGACGCCGAGATGCAGCGGCGGCGGGAGGGGGCTTTCGCCGCGTAGCCGCGTCGCGAGCGACCAGACGGCGAAACGGGGGACGGCGTCAGGCCGTCCCCCGTTTCCTCGTCACGCCTCAACCGGGATTAGGGCCGCCCAGAGGTAGGGGGCGACGTGGTCGGGGTCGTCGTCGGCGTTACCGACGCCGAGGGATCCGGCGTGGGCTCATCCGGCTCCTCGTGCTGCCTCGGCTGCGTCACCGTGATCGCGATAACGGACCCCTTGGGGTACTTCTGCCCCGGAGCGACGCTCTGGCTGGTCACCGTCGGGACGCTCCCCGCCGGTACCTCGTCGCCGGGCCGCTGCTCGACCTCGAAGCCCGCCCGCCGCAGCCGGTCGATGGCCACGTCGACGGTGGTCCCGACGACCTCCGGCACCACGCTCAGGTTGGCCTTCGATACCTCAACGGTGATCTCTTCGCCTTTGCGGACCGACTGCCCCGCCTTCTCGACGCGGACCACCGTGTCCCGCGGCTGGTCGCTGTCGACGTACTCGATCTCCGGATCGAGGCCGAGCTCCCGCAGCCGCTCCTCCGCGAGCTGCCGCGTGCTCCCCACCAGGTTGGTCGGAACCGTCACGGTGTCCGGCCCCGCGCACACCCCGAGGGTGACCGTGGACCCCTCCTCCACCTTGCCCGCGGGCGGCTCCTGACTCATCACCTGGCCCACGGTGCAGTCGTCCTTCACCGAGGTGGTGGCGGGGATCAGGTTGAGCGCGCGGAGCTGCTGCTCAGCGACGGTCGCGGGCTGACCGATGAACGACGGCAGATCGACCTTCGCCGGCCCCTTGGGCTGGTTCAGCGCGTAGATGAGACCGCTGGCCAACGCGATCACCGCCAGCACCGCCACGGCGCTCCCCGTGGCCACCACCCACGGGGACCGCTTCCGCTTGCTCAGCTGCTCCGGCGGCAGCGCGCGGGTCATCGGCTGGGTACGGGTCGCCGCCGCCGGCGCGGCGGCCATGGGCATCGTCTCCTGGTCACGTAGGACCGGGGTGGCGAGCACCGGCCGCCCGTTGAGGCACCGCAGGAGATCGGCCCGCATCTCCGCCGCGCTCTGGTAGCGGTTCAGCGGGTTCTTCGCGAGCGCCTTGAGGACGATCGCGTCGATCTCCGGCGTCACCTCCGGATTGATCTCACTCGGCGGACGCGGATTCTCCCGAACGTGCTGGTAGGCCACGCTCACCGGGTTGTCGCCGACGAACGGCGGGTGGCCGCAGAGCAGCTCGAAGAGCACGCAGCCGCTGGCGTAGACGTCGGACCGGGCGTCTACGGCCTCACCGCGCGCTTGCTCCGGAGAGAGGTATTGCGCGGTACCGATCACCGCGCTGGTCTGGGTCATTGTGGTGGCGCCGCTCGCCAACGCGCGGGCGATCCCGAAGTCCATGACCTTGACCTGGCCGCTGTGCGTGAGCATCACGTTGCCAGGCTTGATGTCACGGTGAATGATCTGGTGCCGGTGGCTGAACTCCAGGGCCGCGCAGATATCCGCCACAATCTCCAGCGCGCGCCGGGGCGCCAGCCGGCCTTCCGCGGCCAAGATCTCCTTGAGAGTTCGTCCGTTGACGAACTCCATCACGATGAAGGGGACGGTTTCCCCGCTAGGGGTGTAATCCTCACCGGTGTCATAGACCGCGACAATCGCCGGATGGTTCAGTGATGCGGCGTTTTGCGCTTCCCGGCGGAAACGTTCCTGGAAGGTCTTGTCCCGGGCCAGGTCCGTCCGGAGCATCTTGATCGCGACATCGCGGCCAAGCCGGAGGTCACGCCCTCGGTGCACCTCAGCCATGCCGCCGTAGCCGAGGAGCTCGCCGACCTGATACCTGCCAGCGAGCAGGCGGGCCTGCGCCGTCATCTCGTCGTCATCCTTCGTTCATCGGGTCGTCGTGCTGCCGGGATGCAGAACGCGCGCCCACCGAGCAGTACGCCGCTCCGCACGAACCGGCGTCCTCGACGCCAACCTTTCTTGAGGTCATGACCGTTTGCCTGGGATACCCGAGGCTGCTCGTTTCGCTGCGCTGCTTCCACCGATAGGTCATGCTCCCGGAGCAGACCAACACCAGCACCCCGAGCACAACTGCCAGCACGATGAGGAGCTGCCGGTGGTCGCTCCCCCGCTGCTGAGGCGCGGCCGGCGGTCGGGCGTATCCGTAGGGAGTCGCGTTCTGCGGTGGAGGTATGGACGCCGCGGCCCGATTGTATCCGGGCCCCGCGCTGGCCCTGCTCCCCGCAATGTGGGGGCGCGCCGGGGAAACCTCGGCCTTCGCCGATGTCCGACGCGGGGGTGCGGGCAGGGCCGGCGGTACGGAAGCCGACGCGACCGCTGCCGCCGATGACTTGCGCGGCGGGACCGGCGAGGTCGCGCGTACCTGGGCCGTGCGTGGCGTGGGCACGTCGAGCATGACGGCCTGGCGCGCCGCGCGGGCGAAGGCGGCGGCGCTGGGCCACCGCGCCGCCGGATCCTTCGCTAACGCCCGCTCCACGACCGACCGCACCGCCGGTGGGATATCGGCGGGTAGCGGTGGCAGCGGCTCCCGGACATGCTTCATCGCGATGTCGAGAGGGTTATCACCCTCGTACGGGCGCCGCCCAGCCAAGCATTGATAGGCCACGACACCGAGGGAGTAGATGTCGGAGGCGGGTGTGGCGACGCCCCCGCTGGCCTGTTCCGGCGAGATGTACGACGCGGTACCCAGCACCGCGCCGGTGGCGGTGAGCTGACCGACGAGATCCGACCGGGCGATGCCGAAGTCGGTCAACACCAGCGTGCCATTGGGGCGGACGAGGAGATTCCCCGGCTTGACGTCGCGGTGGACGATGCCCTTGTCGTGCGCTGCCTGCAGCGCGTCAGCCGCCTGCGCGACGAGCGCCATCGTGCGCGCGGGAGTGAGCCGGCCCACCTTGCTCAGGGTGCTCGACAGCGGATCGCCTTCGATGTACTCCATCACGAGATAGGCGATGTGCTGATCGCTGCCGTAGTCGTAGATGTCGACGACGCCGGGGTGGTTGATGGTCGCCATCGTCCGTGCTTCGCCCCGGAAGCGCTCCGCGAACCCCGGCTCGTCGAGCAGGGCCGGAAGCATGACCTTCACCGCGACGGTGCGGCCGAGCACCTCGTCAGTGCCGCGCCACACATCGCCCATCCCGCCGCTGGCGATCCGCTCATCGAGGCGGTACCGCCCGCCGAGCGCCATCCCGGGGCTCAGCATGTCACCTGCCTCCCCGGTCCGCGATCACCGCGCGCATGATCTGCCCGGCGATCCGCGCGGCCTCCGGGCTCCCCCCGGGCCCCGCCGATTCGAGCACGACCGCTACCGCGCTGATGGGCTGGCCGTCTTTCAGGACGAAACCGATGAACCAGCCGTGCTCGGCCTCCCCCTCGCCGGCCTGGGCGGTCCCGGTCTTCCCGCCGACGGTGTAGCCGTTGATCCGCGCGTTCGTGCCGGTCCCCCGCTCCACGACGCTGACCATCATGTCGCGCAGATCGCGGGCGACCTGGCTGCTGATCGGCCGGCGCAGCTCGCGCGGAGCGGCGGTGTAGTGGTTGGTGGTGCGGTCCGGACCCAGGAGCTGCTGCACCAGGTACGGCCGCATCTGGACGCCCCCGTTGGCGACCGCAGCGGCGATCAACGCGCCCTGCAGCGGGGTCATCCGGACGTTGTTTTGCCCGATCGCGGACTGGGCGAGCGCGGCCTTGTCCTCGCTGCCATCCGGGTTTTGGATGTCGCCGGTTCGGCTGGCCGCCACCGGAAGCCCGTCCCCGTTCAACCGGCCGACGGTGAGCCCTTCGTCTTCGAAACCGAACGCCCGCGCCTTCTCTTTGAGCTCCGCGGCCCCGAACGACACGGCGAGCCGGGCGAACCCGGTGTTGCACGACTCGGTGAGCGCCTCGATGAGCGTCACCTGCGGCTCCGGGCAAATGGTCGGGTGGGCGTTGCGGATCGGCGTCCCGGCCGTGGGCGCGGTGTAGCTGGGTCCGGCGGGGATCAGGCTCCCCTTGGAGAGTCCGTGCTCGAGCGCCGCGGCCGCCACGATGACCTTAAAGGTCGATCCCGGCGGGAAGGTCTCGCTCAACGCCCGGTTTTTCAACGGTTCGTTGCGGTCCGCTTCGAGCTTCTTGTACGCCGCGGCCGCGGCCTTCGTGTCGTGGCTGGACAGGGGGTTCGGGTCGAAGCTCGGAATCGAGACCAGCGCCTGCACCGCGCCGGTACGCGGATCGAGGGCGACCGCCGCGCCCTTGGTCGCGCCGACTTGGTTGTCGCTGAGCTCCCGATACGCCGTCTCCTGCGCCCGACGCGAGATCGTCAGCAGGACGTTCCCGCCGGCGGGTTCCTCACCGGCGAACAGGCTGCGCACCCGGTCGGCGAAGAGCTGGTCGCTGCTGCCAGCGAGGTACTCATCCTCGATCTTCTCGATGCCGGTCGCCGTCCCGTTGACCGGCTTGTAGCCGAGGATGTGGGCGTAGAGGCCCTTCTTGGGATAAGTGCGCAGGTACTTCAGCTCGCCGTCGGTGGCTTTGCTCACCGCCAGCGCCTGCCCGCCCACCTCGATGTTGCCGCGCTTGCGCTCGTACTCGGCGATCTGGACCCGCCCGTTGTAGTCGCTGGTGCGGTACTCCTCCGCCTTGTACGCCTGCACCCAGTTGAGTTTGGCGAACAGCAGGCCGAACAAGATCATCACGACGATGCCGGTCCGGCGCAGCGGAGCGTTCACGGCCTAATCACCTCCGTGGGAGCGCCGTGGAGCTTCGCCGGCTGGGGGGCAGGCGCCCCGGGCGGACGGATCGTCGATCCCGCGACCAGCGGCTGGCCCGCCGCATCGGAGATGCGGAGCAGCAGCGCGATCAAAAGCCAGTTCGCCATGAGTGAGGAGCCACCCGCGGAGAGGAACGGCGTGGTCTGACCGGTCAGCGGAATGAGACCGGTGACACCGCCCACGATGACGAAGACCTGCAAGCCGAGCGTGAACGCCAGACCCCCGGCGAGCAGCTTGCCGAAGGAGTCGCGGACGGTGATCCCGGCCCGCAGCCCTCGCTCGACCACCAGCAGGTAGACGAGCAGCAACGCGGTGAGACCGAAGAGCCCGATCTCCTCGCCGAGTCCGGAGAAGATGAAGTCGTTGTGCACCTCGGGCACGATGTGCGGCTGGCCACCGCCCGGGCCGGCGCCGAAGAGCCCACCGGTGCCGAGGCCCAGCAACCCTTGGACGAGCTGGAAGCCGTCCTGGTAGGGATCCGCGAAGGGATCGAGCCACACTTCGGCGCGCTGGTAGAAGTTGGCGAACGGGCCGCCGATCGTGCCCCCCAGCACGTACGCGAGGAGTGCGCCGCCGAAGAACAGCAGCAAGCCGATGATCAGCCAGCTCACCCGTTCCGTGGCGATGTAGAGGGTCGCCACGAACATGCCGAAGTAGAGCAGCGAGGTGCCCAGGTCCTTCTCGAAGATCAGCACCAGGAGGCTGAGCGCCCAGACCAGGAGCACCGGCCCGAGGTCGCGGCCCCGGGGAAAGTCGATGCCGAGGAACCGGCGGCTCGCCAGGGACAGCACCTCGCGTTTGCGGACGAGGTAGTAGGCGAAGAACGACAACAGGGCGAGCTTGGCGAACTCACCGGGTTGGATGGAGAAGCCGCCGATCCTGATCCACAGCTTCGCCCCGTTGATCTCCGAATAGGACCGCGGCAAGACCGCCGGGATCATCACGAGGACGATTCCGGTCAACCCGAGGGTGTACGCGTACCGCGAGATCACCCGGTGGTCTTTGAGTGCGAGCAGGAGGACGGCGGCGAGCATCACCGATAGCAACGTCCAGGCGAGCTGTCGCCCTCCGGTGCCCGCGAAAACCGGGTACTCGACGCGCTCCGCCGGTTCGACCCTGGCGAGATCGAGTCGCCGGAGAAAGGTGACGCCGATGCCATTGAGCAGCGCCACCATGGGCAGCAACACCGGATCGGCGTACGGCGCCCGAAACCGGATCACCAGGTGCAGCCCGAAGAAGACCGCGGCCAGCGACGCGGTGGGGATCCAGAAGTCGAGCCGCACGGTGTCGACCATGTTGATCTCGATCGTCGCCGAGTAGATGGCGATCACCGTCATGGAGAGGGCGAGAAGCCCTAACTCCGCGTTACGCCGGTTCGACTTGGTCCGGGCGCGCGGCAGCTCACCAGTGGTACTCGGCGTGACGGCCGGTCCGGCGGGCGCGGTCACTGCACATCCCTCGACTCGTCAGTGAGCACTCAATCGATAACCCGGCACCCCGTCTGATCGGTCAGCGGCGGCGCCAGATCGACGGGCTGTTGAGGCTCGATGGTGGGTTCCGAGGCGTCCGGGGACGCTGTCGGCGTGGCGGTGGGCGAGGCGTCCGTCGCCGCGGTGGTCGTCGGGGTGGGCGACGCGGTCGGAGATGTGCTCGGTGACACGTCCGGATCCGGGGTGCGCGGCGCGCAAGTCGGCTTCAGGTTGGGGTTCAGCGGGCTGTCCATCGTCAGCTCGGCGAGTCGACGCTTCGCGTCGGACTTGCTCTTGGCCTGGATGCCCTGCTTCACCCGTTCCTGGGCCGCAACGGTCAAGTCGTCGAGAGCGGTGTCGCTCGTCGTGTGCACACTGGACAGACGCAGACCGGCGATCTCACCCGGCATGCCCTGGAAGACCGCGAGGTGACCGTCCTCAGTCGCCCCGACGTAGTACTGCCGCTGCGTGTAGCTCCACCCCACCCAGAGACCGCCGCCGAGGAGCGCCACCAGGCCCCCCAACACCAGGGCGGCCCGCAGCGCGCGCCGCTTGGGGCGCGCGGGCGCCTCGTCCTCCGCCTCGGCGGATTCGACCGGGGTCGCCGGTCGGGGCGCGAGCGCGGCTGAGGCGCGGCCCGCCGGTGTGGAGCCGTCGGCCGCGGTCGCCAATCCGCGATCCCGGGCCGCCGCTCCCCCCACGATCGGGGTGGACTCCACGATGTCCTCGTCAGTCGCGTCCGCGACGATCACCGTGATGTTGTCCGGCCCACCGCTGCGGAGCGCCAACTGGACAAGCCGTTCGACACACTGCTGGGGATCGGAGTATTCCCGCAGCGTGGCGGCGATCGTGTCGGCGCTGACGACGCTGGAGAGCCCGTCGCTACAGATGAGGTAGCGGTCCCCGGGGAGAACCTGCCGGACGGAGTACTCGGGATCGATGTCGCGACCGTCGAGGGCACGGGTCAGCAGTGACCGCTGGGGATGGGTGTTCGCCTCCTCCTCGGTGATCCGCCCCTCGTCCACCAGCATCTGGACGTACGTGTCGTCCTTGGTGATCTGGGTCAGTTCGCCATCGCGGAGGAGGTAGGCGCGCGAGTCGCCGATGTGCACCACGCCGATCTTGGTGCCGGAGAAGAGGGTCGCGGTGAGCGTGGTCCCCATCCCCTCCAGTTGGGGATTGGCCTCGATCGCCTCCCGGAGCTGTCGGTTGGCGTTCTCGACCGCCGCCCGCAACGCGTCGACGAGCGCATCACCGGGGACGTCCTCATCGAGCTGCGCCAAGGCACCGATGACGATGTTGCTGGCGATGTCGCCGGCAGCCATGCCGCCCATGCCGTCGGCGACGGCCAACAAGCGCGGCCCGGCGTAGACGGAGTCTTGGTTTCCGTCTCGGATGAGGCCGCGGTCGCTGTGGGCCGCGTAGCGGAGGGTGAGAGTCATGGCCGTAGCTCAAGTGACGTGCGGCCGATACGAATCGGCACGGCGAGAGGTACGGGGGTTGGTTCGGTGACCCTAACGCGGTCGAGGTACGTCCCGTTAGTGGAACCCATGTCCTCAATAAACCACTGCCCGTCACGTGGGACGAGTCGGGCATGTCGGGCAGAGGCGTAGTCGTCGGAGATGACGAGCGTGGAATCTTCTGCGCGACCAATGGTGATCGGCGTATCACCGAGAGTGATACGCGTACCTGCCAACTGGCCGCCGGTCACCACGAGCTGGCGCGCCGTCCGGCCACGCTTCACCTTGGCCGGCCGGCCCTGGACACCGATCGTGCCCACCCCGCGCGGCGCTGCGACCAGCCGGTTGGACCGGGCACCCGCGAAGAGGTCACGACGGATAACCCCGACCACGGTGAATACGAAGATCCACAGTAGGACGAGGAAACCGATCCGTGCGACGGCAATGACGAATTCAGGCAAGGCGACTAGCCATCCACTCGGAACGTCAGTGTGGTCGTCCCCAGCTGAATCATGTCTCCTGGATTGAGGGCGACGGCTGTCACCCGCTGGCCGTTGACCATCGTCCCGTTCGTGGAACCGAGGTCGGTCAGCACCGCCTGAGTGCCGTCGAAGTCGATGCGGGCGTGCCGCCGCGAGATGCCAACGTCCGGAAGCCGGAGGTTGGCCTGGTCACCGCGACCGATGATCGTCGATCCGATCTGCAACGGGTAGTTGCGCCCGTCGCCAGCGACCAGCCGGATGTTGCGGCCGAGAGGAGGATTCGGCGGCGGACCGTAGCCTCCGCCGTGGTCGTACGGCGAGTACGCCGGCCCCGCGTCGTACGACTGCTGCGGCACCGGCGCCACGTCGCCCCCGGTGTACACCTCAGCGGTCACCCGGAACATTCCGGTGTCCAGCCCGTCGCCACGCTCGATCTCGACGATGACGTCGCCGTACACCGTCCAGGCCTGCTCGCCGATGTACTCCGCCTGAGACTGCGCGAGCTCCTGGGCGAGCGCGGCGGCGTATGGGGCGAGGCGGCTGTGGTCGTACGGCGAAAGATCGATCACATAGCGGTTTGGCACCAGAGTGCGCCCGCCGGCCAGGATCGCCTTGTGCGCCTCCGCCTCCCGCTGCATAGCGTTGAGGATCTCCACAGGGTGGACGACACCCTTGAACACCCTCGCGAAGGCCCCTTCAACCAGGCCTTCAAGTCGCTTCTCGAAGCGTTGCAGCACGCTCACCGGCTCCTCCTCGGGTTCCGAGGACATGATGGTATCCGGCCGTCGCCCCGCATCTCACATGCCGATCGGCCCCCGACCACCGTCCATTCGTCTTGGCTACGGTCGTCGTGCTACTCTTCGCAGGCGCCACGGATGGGTATGCCGTTCGTGACGAGCCAGGGATAGCGTAATATGTTCCGACGCCTGTTGGCGCCCTGGAACGTGCCGCTTTCGCAGGGGGCCTGGCATTCTCCCGGGAATTGAGTACGATAGCCGGGGTTAGCCACGGGGAAGTGGCGGAATGGCAGACGCGCACGGTTCAGGTCCGTGTGCCCGTGAGGGCGTGGGGGTTCAACTCCCCCCTTCCCCACCACGAGAAGGGGCTCGCGCGGTGCGGGCCCCTTCGGCATGTTCGATAGGTCCCGGCTGTGGCGGCCGCCGCTCTCCGGCCCCACGTTATGCTCCTCTGGTTCCGCTGCCCCCCTCCTACTGGAGTGCTCTGTGAGTGTCGCGTTGATTACCGGGTCGGGTGGCCTGATCGGCTCGGAGGCGGCCCGGCACTTCGCCGGGCTCGGGCTGGATGTGGTGGGCATCGACAACGACATGCGCCGGCAGTTCTTCGGCGCTGAGGCCTCGACAGCGTGGAACATCGAGCGCCTCAAGAAGGATCTGGGATCGGCCTACACCCATCACGAGGTCGACATCCGGGACCGAGACGAGATCGCCCGCATCTTCCGCCGGTACGGCAAGAGCATCGCGGTCGTCATCCACACCGCCGCGCAACCCTCGCACGACTGGGCCGTGCGCGACCCCTACACCGACTTCGACATCAACGCCGGCGGCACCCTGAACATCCTGCAGAACGTCCGCGAGCACTGCATCGACGCGCCGGTCATCCACTGCTCGACCAACAAGGTCTACGGCGACCGGCCCAACCAGTTGCCGCTCGTCGAGTTGCCGACGCGTTGGGAAATTGAGCCCGGCCACCCCTACGAGAACGGCATCACCGAGGACATGCCGATCGACTCCTGCCTCCACTCGATCTTCGGGGCCTCGAAGGTCGCCGCCGACATCATGGTGCAGGAGTACGGCCGTTACTTCGGCATGAAGACCGTCTGTTTCCGAGGCGGGACGCTGACCGGGCCAGCGCACTCGGCGACCGAGCTCCACGGCTTCTTGGCGTACGTCATGCGCTGCAACATGGAGCGGCGCACCTACCGGATCCTGGGCTACAAGGGCAAGATGGTGCGCGACGCCATCCACAGCCATGACGTCGTCACCGCCTTCGAGGCGTTCTTCCGCAACCCACGGTCGGCCGCGGTCTATAACCTCGGCGGAGGCCGGTACTCCAACTGCTCCCACCTGGAGGCGTTCGCCCTCGCTGAAGAGATCACCGGCAAAGAGATGATCACCGAGTACGTCGACAAGCCTCGCATCGGTGATCACCAGTGGTGGATCGGCTCCAACGAAGCCTTCCAGCGGGACTATCCAGAGTGGAAGCAGGTCTACGACGTACCGATGATCCTCCGCGAGATCTACGAGGCTAACGTCGACCGCTGGGTGCCACAACGATGATCGATCAGGGCAAACGGAATGTCCTCGGCGTCCTGGTCAACGTGATCGACTACGAGGGCGCCGCCGATCGGATTGTCGCCGCCGCCCGTGAGCGCCGCCCGCTGGCGGTGACCGCGCTCGCCGTCCACGGCGTGATGACCGGCGTGCTCGACCGCGAACACAACGCCCGCCTCAACTCGTTCGACATCGTCACGCCCGACGGCCAACCCGTGCGCTGGGCGCTCAACCTGCTGCACGGCGTCGGGCTCCGGGACCGGGTCTACGGCCCCACCCTGACGCTGAAGGTGCTCGAACGCTGCGCGGCCGAGGGCCTCCCCGTCTACCTCTACGGCTCGACCGAGAGCACGCTCACGCGGCTCGTGGCCGCCCTGGAGCGCATGTTCCCCGCCTTGCAGATCGCCGGAGCCGAGACCTCCAAGTTCCGCCCGGCGCGTCCCGGCGAGGATGTGGAGATCGCTGAGCGCATCCGGGCCTCGGGCGCCCGCCTCGTCCTGGTGGGACTGGGCTGCCCGCGGCAGGAGGTCTTCACGTACGCCATGCGGCCGCTGCTCGACATGCCGCTGCTCGCGGTCGGCGCCGCGTTCGACTACCACGCGGGGGTGCTGCGTAAGCCGCCGGCCTGGATGCAGCGCGTCGGGCTGGAATGGCTGTGGCGGCTCGGCCTGGAACCCAAGCGCCTGTGGCACCGGTATCTCGTGCTCAACCCGGCCTACCTGGCCCGGCTCACGGCGCAGAAGCTGCGGCTGTGGGCCGCGACGCCTCCCGCGCCCGCCACGGAGCGCCCCGCCACCTTCGCGGTGTAATCGGCACGCCGGCGCCGTCCCTTACGGATCGTGATCCGGGTGACGCCCGGGCTCAACCCTGAGGCGTTCTCGATCGCGATACGGCAAGCTGAGGCGGTGTCCGGGATTCTCACTGTGGCCACGACGTGCGTCGTCTGGCTCGCCGCCGCGATAGCCGCTCACCAGCTTCCACACGCGCCGTCCGCGCGGGCGCTCACGCGAGGCGTCACGCGGCTCCTGGCGCTCGTCATCGGCGGCCTCATCGCACTGTTCGGCATCGGGCTCGTGACGCTCGTCAGCCCGCTTCCCGGCGCCGACCGTGTCCTCACCGTCGTCGCGCTGGCCGCCGCGCCCGCCCTCGCCGTCGCCGGACTGTCGACGCGTCGGCTGCGTCGCCTGCACACCGCCGGCATGGTCTTCGCCACCGCGCCCCGCACGCCCGTACCGCCGGCGCTGCGGGCCGCCGCGGCGCATCCCGGGGTAGCGGTTCCGGTGCAGGTCACCGCGATCGCTCTCGTGACCAGCGGCGTCACCGTGCTCGTGGCCATGCCGGACGCGCAGCTCCTGCGCCCCGCGCTCACCGCCGCCGCGGTGCTCGGCACCATGGCGAGCGGCGGGTATCACGTCCTCCGGCACAGCCGCCTCGCCGAGGCGGCGGTCCCGCTGTCAGCGCATACGACGCGAATCCTGCGAGTACAGCAGTTCGAGGATCGACCGGGCGGCTTCGAACCAGCGGTCGAGCCACTCCGGGCTCGGGGGGTTGCTCTTGGGGGGCAGCTCCATGAGCAAGCCGCGCAGGACGGGGTGATCGGCCAGCGAGGACGTGCTCGGCGAGTCGAACCATCCGGGCGGGAGGACCGGCTCCTTGAGGTCGCTGTCGAGGGAGGGCAAGGTCGGGGGACGGTTGACGACCGAGTCGCGGTCGGGGGATCCATTACGTCGGACGATTTCGGGGTCCATGGCGTCTCCACCGAGGATCGGATCCCGGCGAGCGGCCCGGTACTGGCCGCCGAACCGGTCCTGGGTACCGGAACCACTGCCGAGATTGTCTGAACCCAAGGTCATCGCGTCGCCCATCCTCGCTTGGTCACGAACCCAGGCGGCGAAATGGTCGGAGGTTCACCGCTCACCGGGTACGACTTCGCCCCATCATCGGATACAACGAGGGAGCTCCTTCGGGGGGATGGCCCCGCGTGGGTGACTCGAACCACGACCCTGGGCCATGCAAACGATGCCCTTCTCATCCCTTCAACTGTCTCACTATCGGACTCGCGGGGATTGTCTATTCCTCCGAATGGGCACAAGGAAGTTGCAACTTGCACCTTGCATCGACGCTCACGGTTCATGCAATCTGTGCGTATGCCATGGGTCACACAGCGTCGTCAGCCGGTCGGAATGGGCGATGACCCCTCCGTCAATCGGCTGAGCGACGGGTGGCTACGGCAGCACGATGGCGTGTGGGCGCCCCATCGCGATCACTCGCGCTGGCCTCGCCTCTGGGCGCCACCAGCGTCCGGACGGCATGTCCCACCGTCGATCAGACGGTGAGTCGTGGCGCTCCACAACCGCGTGTCGGAAGTGGATAGGTCGCGGCCCAGCGCGCCGCCCTCCATCGGACGCGTCGTGAGACCAGGTCGCCTCTACGTCGACCATGGATCGCTTTGTCCTCACCCGACACGTGATGGTTGCACGGCGAAGACACAGCCCTGGGACAGGAGTCGATGTGCTACCCCGCTCTGGTGACGTGCTCCATGTGACCCGTGCGGCGAGCGTCCAGTTCACCGAGCCCTTGCTCTTCCGGGTCATTCGCGTGCACGACTGGCCCACATACGACGGCTGGGTATGGCTCGACGGATACGAGCTCAACTCAGCGGGCGAGGCAGTCAACCGGCGGTCGATCTTCGTCCAGGTCAACGGCCTTCGCCACGTGCCTCCTCCGACGATGACGCGCTCCCGCTCGACGCGGCAGACCGCCGCCGCGGCGCCAGCTCGCGCGGGGTAGGCGGGGCCGCGCGCCGGAGTCGCCTCCCCGTCCACCCATCCCGCGTGTGATCCATCGTCACCACTGCTCGCCCTTGCGACGCGAGGCCGCTACGCTGCCCCGCATGGCCGTACGGGGCTGGGGAGGATCAGTCGTTACAGCGATTGGCATCGCCGCCGGCGCGGGCGCCGCCCAGTTGGGACTCGGCTACGGACTTGGCATCATCGCGTGGCTGCCGAGTGGCGAGGACGGCACCGATACGGTCTGGGTGGGGAACATCGCCTGGACGATCTGGATTGGCGCCACCGCGACGGTCTTCGGTGCCGTCGGCGCGCAGCGGACGAGCGCGGTCGAGGTAGCCGCTGGGGCGCGCGGGTCTGCCGTGACGACGCTGCTGTCCCGGGTCACCTTGGCGGTGGCCGCCGCGCTTGGCGCGCTCGTCACGGTCGCGCTCGTCGCGATTCCCGCGCGCGCCGCGACCCGGGCGGACACCTTCTCGCCGCAGACGATCGCGGCGGGCCACGCGGTCGTCGGGGTGCTCTGTGGGCTGCTCGCCGCTCTGTGGGCCCTCACCTCGCGGGCCGCCGCGCGCAATCTCACCCTCACGACCGGGTGGCTGTGGCTGCTCGCGGTCATCGCCGTGACGGATAGCGCCCTGACCGGCCCGGGGTTGACCACCGTGCCGCCCGGGGTGTGGAAGCTGACCGATACCGGGGACGAGTTCTGGATCGGAGGCTACATCTACTGGCCTGGCGTGCTGCTCTCCTTGGCGGCGGCGATCGTCATCGGCGCGGTCGCGGCCTGGCCGGTGGCCCGCCGGACGACCAACCGGGTTGGTCCGGCGATCTCCGGCGGATTCGGCCCGCTGCTGCTGGCCGCGGCGTACTTCCTCGCCGCGCCGCGGCTCGCCGGTGTCCACGGCGAGCAGTTGTCCGCGCATCTGCTCGCGCCGTACGGCGTGATCGTCGGGCTCGCGGGCTCGCTCCTCGCCACCGCCCTCATCCAGCGGCACATCCCGCGGACGCGAGCGGCGCGGAGGCGCGCCGAGAAGGCCACGACCACGGCGAGCCCGGTGATGTCCTCGTCGTCGCGCCCTTAGGTGTCCAGCACCGGCCAGGTGTGCACCGGGGTGTTCGTCCGTTGCAGCGCGCAGTAGCGCAGGAGCATGTCGCGCAAGGCCGCCGGGCGGCTCAATCCCCGCCGGTGTTGGACCGCCTGGACCGCCTCGGTCTGCCACACCGCGCCGTTACGGCCGGTGCGGCAGCGCTCCTCGATGATGCCGAGCAGCCGGTCCCGCTCGGCGGGGACCACGCCGAACCGATCGAGCCCTCGGTGCGCCATCGGCAGCAACACCTCGCGCACCAGGTCGGTGACGCGGACCTGGCCGAGGCGCGGCCAGTACACCGTCGCCGCCATTCCGTGTCGGGCCGCGGCGTGGAAGTTGTCCTCCGCGGCCCGAAACGTCATCTCAGTCCACACAGGAGTGTCTGATTCAGACAGTTCGCGGACCAGCCCGAGATAGAAGGCGGCGTTGGCCAACATGTCCACCACGGTGGGCCCGGCGGGAAGGACGCGGTTCTCGACGCGCAAATGGGGACGCCCCGCCATGACGTCGTACACAGGTCGGTTCCAGCGGTAGACCGTGCTGTTGTGCAGGCGCAGCTCCGCCAAGCTCGGGATGCCGCCCGCGCGGAACACCTCGACCGGGTCCTCGTCGTCGCAGATGGGCAACAGCGGCGGAAAATACCGCAAATTCTCCTCAAACAGCTCGAAAATGGAGTTAATCCACCGCTCACCGAACCACACACGCGGCCGGACGCCTTGCGCCTTCAACTCGCCGGAGCGCGTGTCCGTGGCTTGCTGGAAGAGCGCGATACGGGTCTCCGCCCACAACCGCTTGCCGTAGAGGAAGGGTGAGTTCGCGCCCACCGCCACCTGAGCGGCGGCGATCGCCTGTGCCGCGTTCCAGTAGGTGGCGAACTGCTCGGGGCTGACTTGCAGGTGGATTTGCAGGCTGGTGCAGGCGGCCTCGGGCGCGATGGAGTCGGCGTGAGTATGGAGGCGCTCGACCCCGCTGATGTCGAGATCGAGATTCTCCCCCCGCACCCGGACGATCTCGTCGTTCAACACCTGATACCGCCCGATATTGGACAGATTCTCCGCGACGAGGTGGTGCGCGGTGAGGGTGGGGAGGATCCCGATAAGGACGATCGACGCGCCCGTGCCGAGCGAGCGCTCCTCGGCGTGGGCGAGGCTGGTCCGCAGATCCTCTTCGTAGTCGCGGAACCCCGTGCCGGCGATGAGCCGCGGGCGAGCGTTGAGTTCGAGGTTGAACCGCCCGAGTTCGGTCTGGAAGCGGGCATCGGCGAGGTCAGCTAAGACCTCCGCGTTCCGCATCACCGGCTGGGCATCGGCGTCCACCAGGTTGAGCTCCACCTCAAAACCGGTCGTCGGACGGTTGGCGTCGAAGCCGAACTCGGTGAGCATCCACCCGAAGACCTCAAGGCACCGGTGGACCTTCTCTCGATACCGGACGCGATCCTCGTGGGTGAACACGGCCTGCGCGACGTCTTTGCCCATCTGTCCTCCCCGGGGCGCGAGGCGAGCGTTCCGGGGGGCATATGCCCGCCGCGCGGTGTGAGGCAACGTTCGCGGGGCGGAGAAGTCGACCCCGGCGGACGGTGTCTGCCCACCTTCACACATCGCCGCCGAAAGGTCGAGCCCTCGCGACAACACGCGCGCCCCGGCCGGTAGCCGGCCGGGGCGCGCTCTCGCGCAGTGACGTCGGGTCAGGACTTGCGGATAGCCTCGCCCTCGATCTCGATCGTGATCTTCTTGCCGACCAGCACGCCACCGGTCTCCAGGGCGACGTTCCAGGTCAGGCCGAATTCCTCACGGTCAATCTCGGTCGTGGCGCTGAAGCCGAAGATGTCGGCCCCGAACGGGCTGCGGCCGGCGCCCTCGAACTCGACGTTGAGCTCCACCGGGCGGGTCACGTCCTTGATCGTCAGCTCACCGGCGAGGACGAACGTGTTCCCGCTGTAGGACTTGATGCCGGTGCTCCGGAAGGTGAGGGTGGGGTACTTCTCGACGTCGAGGAAGTCGCCACCCTTCAGGTGCGCGTCACGGTCGGCGTGGCTGGTGGTGATGCTGGCCGCCTGAATGGTGGCGGTGACGGAGGACTGCAACGGGTCCTCCGCGACCGTGATCGTCGCCGTCGCGTCCGTGAACTCACCGCGAACCTTGCTCACCATCATGTGGCGAGCAACGAAGCCCACCCGCTTGTGCGCCGGGTCGAGCTCGTATGTCCCGGCGGTCGGGATGATCAGGCCGTTCCACTCGCGGGTGTTCGGCTGAGTGGTCATGACGGTATTAGCCTCCCCACAAAGCATTGATCACTCAATGACTGACTCAGCAACTATAGTCAAAGCAATATTACCTAAGTCAAGTATTGGTACGATGGGCTCGTGATGGACGACATGCCGGACGACCCGCGGCTCACCGCGATCGGCCTGTTCTTCGAGGCGTACACCGGGCTTGCCGCGCGCTTCGCCCGGCAATTCGAGGAGCACGGTCTCTCCCCGGTCGAGTTCGAAGTCCTGATGCGGCTGTCCCGGTCACCCAGCCGCCAGCTACGGATGACCGACCTCGCCGCGCAGACGTCGCTCTCCACCAGCGGGGTGACCCGGGTGGTGGATCGACTGGAACGCGACGGGCTGCTCTGCCGTCAGGCGTGCCCCTCCGACCGCCGTGGCTCCTTCGCCGTCCTCACCGAGGCCGGTTTCGCTCGCCTGAAAGAAACCCTTCCCGGGCACCTCCGCCTGATCGACGAGTGGTTCACCGGCCAACTCACACCTGACGAACTCGACAACCTCCTGCGCGCCCTGCGCAAGATCCGCGACGCGGTTCACCCAGGGGCGACCGCCGGCAGCAGTGGGTACGCCCACGAGCCGGCTGAGTGACGAGCGCACCGAGGGGCCACAGCCCGTCACCTGACGACGCACCGCGGTGTCACCCAACCGGCAGAACTTGCGGCAGATCTCAACACGGGAAGGGACATTAGCCGCTAATCGGTCACCGTCTCCGGGGTCTCTGACTACCGTGCAATGACACAGCCGCCGTGAGGCTCCGGTGCGGATCCGGGGGCGCGTGGGGTAGTCGGGGGAGCGTCCCCGGCCGTACCGATGGGGGTGCCGGACAGCCGGCGCGGATCGCGGGGCGTGTGGCCGAGCGCCGGCTGTCCACTCCCGGCTCATCCGCCTCTCCCGTCGCTACCCCCGAGCGGCTAAGTCGCGCAACGCCGCGCCGTGCCGGCGCGCTTCCGAGTGATCACCCATCGCCCGCGCGACCGCCGCGAGCACCCTATGCGCGGCCAACTGACCACTGACCTCACCGAGCTGTTCAAATTCGCTCAAGGCGACCCGGGCCGCGGATACCTCTTCGGCCCCCGCCCCCTCAGCGGCCGCGAGCCGGGCCATCCCCAGCCGCGCCCACGCCCGCACCGCGGGGCCGGCGTCCGCCGTGCGGGGATCGGCCAGCAGCCGCTGGAGCCACCGCCGGCCGAGCACGTGGTGGCCCCGGGCGCTCCACCACCGCACGAGACCGGTGGCGAGTCGCAGCGCCGTCGGCGGGTCGTCGTTCGCGGCGTACACCAGCGCCGCCCACAGGTCCGTGGCCACGTCGTCCAGGCACGCCGTCGACCCGGCGGGGTCCTGGGTGGCCTGTGCCCCGACGCGCTCAGCGAACGAGGCGAAGACCCGCGCGTGCTGGCGTCGCAATGTGGCCAGCTCCCCGCGCGCCGCGGCTCGCTCGACCGCGAAGTCGCGGACGAGGGTCACCACGCGGAAGCGCGCCGGGCCACTCCCCCGCGCCTCGACGAGACCCAAGGTGATCAGTCGATCGAGCAGCGGAATCGGATCGCCGCCGATTCGTCGCGGTTCCGCGTTGAGCAGAGCTTCCGCGTGCTCCACAGACCAGCGCTTCCGCAAGACGGACAGCCGGCGCAACGCCTCCCGCTCCACCGGCGTCAATAAGCGGTAGCTCGCCGCGACTGCGTCCCGCAGCGTCCCCGGCGACGCCGTGCCCTCCGCCCCTGGCCGCGCCAGGTCGAGGGGCCGATCGCCGTAGCGGCGGAGAATCTCGTCGATCCGCAGGATCCGGCCGTGCGCCGCGGCGAACTCGATAGCGAGCGGCACCCCACCGAGCCGGCGGACGAGACCGACCACCGCCGCGACCTCGTGGGGCTGCAAGGGCTCCGACCGCACCTCACGCAGTCGAGTGAGGAACAACGCGGCGGCCGGATAGCGCGCCACCTCCTCCGGTTTCGGCTCGATTCCCGCGGGCGGCACCTCCAGCGGCGGCACCGGCCACACCCGCTCGCCGGGCAAACCGAGCGGATGCCGACCGATCGCCAGCACACGCAGCCCAGGCGCCATCGCCCAGAGGTGACGCAGCGCCGCCCGGACCGCGGACGGCGCGCGGTCCACCGCGTCGACGAGCAACAACGCCGACTCACCGGCGAGTCGGCGCCCCAGCTCCACGGCGCGACGGACACCGAACCCCGCGGCGATCGCGGTGAGGAGCTCCACCCGGGTCGCGCACTCGGCCACGACGATCCCCGCCACCCGGCCACTCACCCGGTGCGCCGCGGCGAGACCGAGCTGGGTCTTCCCGACGCCGGCGATGCCCGCCAGGGTGACCAGCCGCGCCCCGTGCGGGTCGCGTTGCCGCAGCAGCTCCCCCAGCTCGGCGACGAGCTGGCTCCGGCCGATCAGTTCGGCCGGACGCGCCACCGGGATGACCCGGACCGGCGCGTCACCCGGCGGCGCGCCGTCGGCGGCGACGCGCCCCGTCTCCCCGCCCGCGTCGCGCGCCGCCCGCCCGCCACCGCGCGGGGAGCGCCACGCCCGAGCCACGGCGGTGAAGAATTCCCAATCCCCACCGGTGAGCCCGAGCGCCGTGCCGAGCAGCCGCACCGTCGTGTCGTGCGGCCGCAGCGATCGCCCCCGTTCGATATCGCGGACGGTGCGCACGCCGATTCCCGCGCGGTGAGCGAGTTCGGCTTGTGTCAACCCGGCAGCCAGCCGTCGGCCCCGCACGAGTGCCCCGAAGTCGACCATGTCCTGGTCAGGAACATGATCCTGGGTCATGGGCTGGAACCTACGCAGGCCACAGGCCGCACGGCGACGTTTCGTCGGCCTACCGACGGGGATTCGCACGGAAATCCGACACCGCTACACACCCAACTCCCGGGCGACGATCATCCGTTGAATCTCCGACGTGCCCTCGCCGATCTCCAGCACCTTCGCGTCCCGCCAGAAGCGCGCGACCGGATACTCGTTCATGAAGCCGTATCCACCGTGAATCTGCGCCGCCGCGCGCGCATTGTCCACAGCGGACTCACTCGCATAGAGCTTGGCGATGGCCGCCTGCCGAGTGAAGTCCACACCCGAGAGCATGCGCCGGGCCGCGTCGTAGTACGCCAGACGCGCGGTGTGGGCGCGCACCTCCATATCGGCGATCATGAAACGTATCGCTTGGAAATCCCGGATCCGCCGGCCGAACGCGCGGCGCTCCCGCGCGTAGCGGATCGACTCGTCCACACATCCCTGGGCCAACCCCACGGCCAACGCGGCGATCGCAATCCGCCCTTCGTCGAGAATCCGCAGGAACTGCGCGAGCCCGCGCCCGCGCTCCCCGAGCAGGTAGTCGGCGGGCACCCGGCAGTCATCGAAGATCACCTCGTGGGTGTCCGAGGCGCACCACCCCACCTTCGAGTAGCTGGGGCCGACGGTCATGCCCGGTGTGCCCGCGGGCACGATGATCGTAGAGAACTCCTTGGATCCGTCGGCACGGACACCCGTCACGGCCATCACCGTCACCAGGGCGGTCATCGCGGTGCCTGAGTTCGTGATGAACGCCTTCGTACCGTTGATCACCCACTCGTCGCCGTCGAGCACCGCGCGGGTGGTGGCGCCGCCCGCGTCCGAGCCGCAGCCCGGCTCGGTGAGCCCGAACGCGGCGAGGGCCTCGCCTCGGGCCAGTGGGGGCAGCCACCGGGCGCGCTGCTTCTCCGTGCCGAAGCGGTAGATCGGCATCGCGCCGAGCGACACCGCCGCCTCCAGGGTGATCGCGACGCTGGAGTCGACCCGGGCCAGTTCCTCGATGGCGAGGCACAGCGCGAAGTAGTCGCCGCCCATGCCGCCGTACTGCTCGGGGAACGGCAGGCCGAACAGGCCCATCTTCCCCATCGCGTGGACGATGTCGTACGGGAACTCACCGCGCGCGTAGTACTCCCCGATGGTCGGCGCGACCACCTCGCGCGCGAACTTCCGGACGGTCTCGCGGAGCGCCCGCTGCTCCTCGGTGAGCGTGAAGTCCATCGCTCCTCCTCGTCCGCGCGCATCCATCCACTGTGGCCACTAGACCGGGGTGACGCCGTGGCGACGCCGCGAGAAATGGCGATCCTTGCCGCGCGCGGCGGCGAACCGGCGGATGAGCTCGTCGCGGAGGTCACGCGGCTGGACGATCGCGTCGACGACGAGCTCACTGGCGAGGCGCACGATGTCGATGTCCCGCTCGTACTCGGCCCGCCGGGCGGCGACGAACTCCGCCCGCTCGCGTGGATCCGCGATCGCCGCGATCGTTTTGGCGTACACCGCGTTGACCGCCGCCTCGGCTCCCATGACCGCGATACGCGCGGTCGGCAGGGCGATCGTCGCGTCCGGGTCGAACCCCGGCCCACCCATCGCGTACAGCCCTGCGCCGTACGCCTTGCGCACCACCACACAGATCTTGGGAACGGTGGCCTCCGAGACCGCGGTGATCAGCTTGGCGCCGTGCCGGATGATGCCCTGCCGCTCCACCGCGGTGCCCACCATGAAACCGGGGACGTCGGCGAGGAACAGCAGAGGCACGTTGAAGGCGTCGCACAGCTGGATGAAGCGGGCCGCCTTGTCCGCGGAATCGACGAAGAGCACGCCGCCTTTGACCATCGAGTTGTTGGCGACGACCCCGACGACGAAGCCGTTCAGCCGCCCGAATCCCACGACGACCTCTCGCGCCCAGAGCGCGTGAATCTCGAGGAACGACCCCTCGTCGAGCAGCCCGGTGATGAGGCGGCGGATGTCGAACGGCTGCCGCTCGTTGGCGGGGACGATCGATTCAATGTCGACAGTGGATGGAGGTGGGACCGGGGAGGCGACCGGTGGCTCCTGCGTCCAGTTGTCCGGCAGGTACGACAGGTAGCGCCGCACCACCTCCAGCGCCTCGGCCTCGGTCGCGCAGAGGAAGTGCCCGACGCCCGAGATCGTGCAGTGCATGCGGGCGCCGCCCATCTCCTCCAGCGTGGTCTTCTCCCCCGTGACCATCTCCACCATGCGGTCTGAGCCGAGGTACATGCTGGCCGTTCCCTCGACCATCGCGACGACGTCGCAGAAGGCCGGGATGTACGCGCCGCCCGCGGCTGACGGGCCGAACAGCGCGCAGACCTGCGGGATGGCACCCGACGCCCGGACCTGGTTCCAGAAGATGCGGCCGGCGCCCCGGCGGCCGGGGAAGAGCGCGACCTGGTCGGTGATCCGCGCTCCGGCGGAGTCCACGAGATAGACCATCGGACATCCGGTGGTGTAGGCGCGTTCGATGATCCGGATGATCTTCTCGACGGTCCGCGCGCCCCACGATCCCGCTTTGACCGTCGAGTCGTTCGCCATGACGCAGACCGGGCGCCCACCGATGGTGGCGATGCCCGTGATGACGCCGTCGGCGGGCAGGCCATCGGCGAGCGCGTTGGCGAAGAGGCCGTCCTCGACGAACGATTCGGGATCGACGAGGTGGGCGATCCGGTCCCGGGCGAAGAGCTTGCCCTTCGCCGCGTTCGCCGCGTGGTACTTCTCCGCGCCGCCGGCCTGGATACGGGCGCGCAGTCGCGCCAATTCCTCTGCGTCGAGCGTCACGCCGGCTCCTTCTCCTCACGCGGCTCGGCGGAGCTCCGCCCGCCCGACTGTGCTTAACGATCGTTAGGTTAACCCACACGCGTCGATCTGTCGACCGCCCAGCACGACCGTCCACGACCAGGGCGTGGCACCGAGGCAGCACTCGGCCGGCCCGCTCAGCGCGCCAGGCGGGACCCTCGGGGTGGCTCACTCAGCGCGTCAGCGGCACCCTCGGGCCGGCGCGCAACACGCCCGAGGGCAGCTCCCGCCCCACGATCTCCTGCGCCAGCGCCGCCGCCTCAAGCAGCGCGGCCAAGTCGATTCCGGTGTCGATCCCCATGTCGTGCAGCATGTGCACCACCTCCTCGGTGGCCACGTTGCCGCTCGCCCCCGGCGCGTAGGGGCACCCCCCCAACCCGCCGACGCTCGCGTCGAACTCGGTGACGCCCAGCTCCAATGCGGTGAGGATGTTCGCCAGCGCCGTACCCCGCGTGTTGTGGAAGTGCAGCAGCAGCGGAATGTCCGGGTGGCGGTCGCGCACCACGGTCACCACGTCGCGGACGCGCCGCGGCGTCGCCATTCCCGTGGTGTCGCCGAAGGCGACGCGGTCCGCGCCGTCCGCCACCACTCGATCCACAATTGACGCAACCCGCTTGGGGTCAACGTCCCCCTCATACGGGCAGCCGAAACTCGTCGCGATGATGACCTCGACGCTCGCCCCCGCCGCGTGCAGGACGGAGATGATGGCGGCGATGTCATCGAGCGACTCCGCCGTCGACCGGTTGACGTTCCGGCGGTTGTGCGTGTCGCTGGCGGACACCACCACCTCGATGTCTCGAAACCCCGCGGCCAACGCCCGCTCCGCCCCGCGCCTATTCGGCACCAGCGCCGAGTAGCGCACCCCCGGGGCCTTACGGGCCCGCCGCCACACCTCCCCGGCGTCCGCCATCTGCGGGATCGCGCGCGGATGCACGAACGACACCGCCTCGATGCGGCGCACCCCCGTGGCCGACAAGGCGTCCAAGAGCCGTACCTTCGCCTCCGTCGGCACCGGCTTCTCGTTCTGCAGCCCGTCCCGGGGTCCCACCTCACGGAGGGACACCGCGCTCGGCATCGCGACCATCCCCCACCCCCTCCCCAGCGTCCACCCGCGGTCACCGCCGCGGCCGCGCTCAGCGCATCCGACTGACGATCCCGGTGTCGTAGTCGCCGGTGGTGAATTCCGTATTGTCCAGCAACTCCGCGAAGAACGGCAGATTGCACTTGGGGCCCGCGACCTGGAAATTCGCCACCGCGGTCCGCGCCCGCGCCAACGCCTCCGCCCGATCCGCGCCGTAGACGATCACCTTGGCCAGCAGGGAGTCGTAGAACGGAGTCACCGTCGTCCCGGCGGCGTACCCGGAGTCGACGCGAATCCCCTCACCGGTCGGCTCCACCCATGTGGTGATTGCGCCCGGGCCCGGCAGGAACCGCTTGGGATCCTCCGCGTTAACGCGCAACTCGATCGCGTGCCCGCGCGGCGTGAGCTGGGTGAGGTCGACGCTCGGCGCCAACCCGGCCGCCACCCGCAACTGCTCCTCGACGAGGTCGATGCCGTACACCATCTCCGTGACCGGGTGCTCGACCTGGAGCCGCGTGTTCATCTCGAGGAAGAAGAACTCCCCCGTCGTCGGATCGAGGAGGCACTCGACCGTACCCGCGTTGCGGTAGCCGACCGCCTCTCCGGCCCGCACCGCCGCGGCCAGCAACCGCTCCCGCAGCTCCAGGGTCACCGCCGGCGACGGCGACTCCTCCACCAGCTTCTGGTTGCGCCGCTGCACCGAGCACTCTCGCTCGCCGAGCGCCACCACACGCCCATCCGCCAAGCCCAGAATCTGCACCTCGACGTGGCGGACGCGGGGGAAATAGCGCTCGATCACCACCGTGGAGCTGCCGAACATCCGCGCGGCGAAGGACGTCACCTGCTCGTACGCCGCCCGCAGCGCCGCCTCGTCCGCGGCGACCGCCATGCCCATCCCGCCGCCACCCGCCGCGGCCTTGACCATGACGGGGTAGCCGATCTCGGCCGCCGCGGCGAGCGCGGCGGCCACGTCCGTCACCGGCTCCGTCGTCCCCGGCGCCACCGGCACCCCGGCGGCGGCCATCACGTTCCGGGCGTTGAGCTTGTCGCCCATCGCCTCGATCGCCTCCGGGTCCGGGCCGACCCACGTCAGACCGGCGGCGATGACCGCGCGGGCGAACTCGGCGTTCTCCGACAGGAAGCCGTAGCCCGGGTGCAGCGCCTGCGCGCCGGTGTTCTTCGCCGCGGCGAGGATCGCGTCGACGTTGCGGTAACTCTGCGCAGGGTTGGCCGGCCCGACACAGACCGCCTCGTCCGCCTCAGCGACGAACGGCAGCTCCGCGTCCGCCTCGGAGTGCACGGCGATCGTGCGGATACCGAGCCGGCGGGCAGTACGGATGATCCGGCGGGCGATCTCCCCCCGGTTCGCGACGAGGAGCGATTCGAACATGTCTCCCTCCCGCGGACTACCCCAGCAGCGCGGCGAGCGCGGCAGCGCGCAGCAGCTCCGCCCGCCGCTCGCGCTCCACCTCGCCCCCGAGGAACGGTGTGGAGTTCATCAAGCCGAAGGCGGCGTGTGCCAGGATGCGGGCCTCCGCGGCGGACAGCTCCGGGCGCAGCCGGGTCAGCACGGTCACCCACTCCTCGACGTAGAGCCGTTGCAGGCGGCGGATCTGCCGACGCGGCTCCTCGGGCAGGCGATCGAGCTCGTGCAGGTGCAGCGCGATCACCGCGGGATTGTCCAGGGCGAACTCGACGTGGAAGTCGACCAACGACTCCAGGGCGGCGCGGGGATCGTCAGGGTGCGCCGCGACCCGTTCGCGCCCACCCTTGAGCAGGCTCTCGCTGACCGGCATCAACGCCGCGATCAGCATCGCTTCCTTGCCGGCGAAATGGTGGTAGAGCGCGGGCCCGGTCACCCCCGCCGCGGCCCCCACATCATCCATCGATACGCCGTGATAACCCCGCGTCGCGAAGAGCCCAACCGCGATCTCGAGGATTTCGTCTCGGCGTGACCGCCGACGCGTCGTGCCATTCCTTACCCGTTGCTCCACCGTCACTCGGCCAGCCTAATCCGCCTCGCGCGATTTCGTCCCGAAACGATCAACAACGGTAGATCCCGAGCGACGTCCGCACCGGTAGCGCACTGTGGACGACGACTCGCCGGAGGAGCCGGCGCGCACCCGCTCAGCCGCCCGCGATCGGGTCGCCCAGAACCGGCGGGAGACCTGGGCGGCCAACACCGCGCCAAGGGCGTTCACCCATACGTCGTCGACCGACGACACTCGATTGAGATCGAGATGATATTGGAGTATCTCGATCACCGCGGAACACGCCGCGGCCAGCCCGAAGACCCGAAGCGACCCCGCCAGCGCGGCGAACCGCACGGGGGCGAAGAACCCGAGCGCGGCGAAGACCAGCAGGTTGCCGAGCACCTGGACCGTCACGAAGTCCACGCCCTCGCCCACCTGACCGACGAGATCCCGCAGCGGGATCACGTGCACCTGGCGCGGGCCCGGACCAGGTGAGAACACCACCCACAGCCACGGCAGCGTTCCAGCCACCATCCCCGCCTCGGCGAGGCTGCGCCGCCACGCCAGCCACCGCGGCACCCCCCGCCGGAGCCGCCACGCCGCGAGCAGCGGGACCGCGACCACAGACAGTGGCACGATGACCAGTGAGGCGACCACGAGGTCGCCCCACTGCTTCACGACCGTCGTCACCGGAACGGGTTAGGCCGGCGGCGTGTAGGAGCCGGGCTCCTCACCCCGGACCACCGGCGCCCGCACCAGGTTGCCCCACTCCGTCCACGAGCCGTCGTAGTTGCGCACCCGGGGATAGCCGAGCAGGTGCCGGAGCACGAACCAGGTGTGGCTGGAGCGCTCACCGATACGGCAATAGGCGATGATGTCGTCTGAGGGCTTGAGTCCCAGCTGGTCGGCGTAGATCGCGCGCAGCTCCTCGGGCGACTTGAACGTCCCGTCCTCGTTCGCCGCCGACTTCCACGGCTTGTTGACCGCGCCCGGGATGTGACCGCCGCGCAGCGCCCCCTCCTGCGGGTACTCGGGCATGTGCAGCAGCTCGCCCTTGTACTCGGCCGGGGAGCGCACATCCACCAGCGGCTTGCCGGCGGCGATGTGCTCCATCACCTGCTCACGGAAGGCGCGGATCGCGCTGTCGTCGCGCACCGGCACCGGGTACTCCACCCGCGGCCGCTCGACCCGCTCCCGGGTCAACTCGCGCCCCTCGGCGACCCACTTCTGCCGCCCTCCGTTGAGGAGCCGCACATCCGGGTGGCCAAAGAGGGAGAAGACCCACAGCGCGTACGCCGCCCACCAGTTGAAGTTGTCGCCGTAGAACACGACGGTGTCCTCACGGCGGATGCCCTTCGCGGCGCACAGCTCCGCGAAGCCCTCGGCGTCCAGATAGTCCCGGGTCACCGGGTCGTTGAGCTCGGTGTGCCAGTCAATCTTGATGGCGCCGGGGATGTGGCCAGTGTCGTACAGCAGGACGTCCTCGTCACACTCGACGACCACCAGGCCGTCCGCGCCGAGGTGCTCGGCCAACCACCCCGTGGTCACGAGCCGCTCCGGCTCGGCGTACCCCCGCAGCTCCGGCGCGGGATCGCTCGGTACGGGCATGTTGATTCCTCCTCGTCGTGCCCCACCGTACGCCCGCGTGCCGGGCGCGATGGGACGAACCATCCCCGCTACGGGCCAGGTCAGTCGACAAGCGGGGCCAGCACCGGACGTTTCGCGGTCACCGTGTCACCAGAGGACCGACCGGTGAGCCGGCGAACAATCCACGGCGCCAGGTGCTGCCGGGCCCAGCGCAGGTCGGCGGTCCGCGCGGCGAGCCACGGGGTCGGCTCCGGCTGCGGGGGAACCAGCAGCCACTCCGGATCGCACGCGACGCCGAGCGCGGTCAACACGCGCGCCGCGACCCGGCGATGCCCGAGCTCTGAGAGGTGGAGCCGATCCGCGCTCCACATCAAGGGATGCTGGAACGCATCGTCCTCGTACAGGTCCACCAGGATCGCCCCGTGCCGATCCGCGATCTCACCGATCGCGCGGTTGAGTAGCGCGGCGCGCGGCCCGATGATCCGCTGCGCGGGCAGCCGAGAGACCACGTTGGCGAAGCGAAACAGCAGGACGTCCGCCCCGGTGGCGCGGAGCTCGCCGACCACCGCGTCAAACCGCGCGACCAGTCGCTGACCGTCGAACGACGGTCGCAGCACGTCGTTGCCGCCGGCGGCGAAACTCACCAAGTCGGGACGCATGGCGAGTGCCGCCGGCACCTGCTCCGCCACGATCGCGTCGAAGAGCCGCCCGCGGATGGCGAGATTGGCGTAGCTGAAATCCGGCCCGGCCACCGCGGCGAGCGCCGTCGCCACGAGGTCAGCCCAGCCGCGATAGGTGCCGTCCGGGTACGGGTCGTCGAGTCCTTCGGTGAAGCTGTCCCCTATCGCCACGAAACTGCGCCAGCGCACGCCTGACCCCCTGGAACTCCTCAGCTGATCAGTTTCGCACCGCCCCCGAACCCCGGCCACGGCACCGTCCGGTTCGGAGATCACCTGGTGGACCCGGACCTCGCGCCGAACCCCACCCCCGTGGCGTCAGCCGGTGACCCGGTCGACGCGGAGGGTAGGCTGCCGGTATGCCGCCCAAGCTGGCCGAGATCGTGCGGGAGTTCGCCGACGCGCCGCGCGACGTGGTGCTCGAGATGCTGCTGGAGTACGTCGACGCCGTCCCGCCGCTGCCGCCGGGCGTGTCTCCCGAGGGCATGGAACGGGTGGTGGAGTGCCAGACCCCCTTCTTCTTGCGGGCGCAGGTGGGCTCCGGGACGGGGAAGGCGACGCCCGACGAGAAGGTGACGATTTGGTTCGACTGCCCGCCTGAGTCCCCCACCACTCGGGCCTTCGCCGGCATCCTCGCCGACGGCCTCGCCGACGCCACGGCCGCCGAGGTCCTCGCTATCCCGGACGACCTCTACGAGCAGATGGGGCTCGCCCAAGCGATCAGCCCGCTCCGGGTGCGGGGTGGCCACGCGATCGTGGCTCGGCTCAAGCGGCAGGTCCGGGAACAAATCGCGTAATCGCGGCGTTCCTCGGCAGCGTGGAGATCGTCATCTACTCCGACATCGTGTGCCCGTGGTGCTACATCGGCAAACGTCGGCTTGAGCAGGCCCTGGACTCATACGACGGCGAGGTCAGCCTCCGCTACCGCCCATTCCAGCTTGACCCGCGGCCGGTCTCCGAGCCGCGCCCGGTGGCGGAGGCGTTGGCGGAGAAGTTCGGTGGCCCGGAGCGGGTGCGCCAGCTCCTCGCGCACGTCACGAGCGTGGCCGCTGAGTCCGGGTTGACCCTGCGCTTTGACCGCGCCCTCAACGCCAACACCTTCGACGCGCACCGGCTCGTGCGCTTCGCCGCCGAGCGGGGACGCGCCAGCGAGATGGTCGACGCGTTGTTCCGCGCCCACTTCGTCGACGGTGTCGACGTCGGGTCCCGGGCCGCGCTCGCCTCGGTGGCGGCGGCGACCGGGTTCGACGAGCAGGAGGTGCGGGCGTACCTGGACTCCTCGGCTGGGGTGGACGAGGTGCGCGCGGAGGTCGAGGAGGCGCGGCGCATCGGGGTGACCAGCGTGCCGACCTTCGTCTTCGCCGGGAAGTACGTCGTCACGGGCGCGCAGCCGCCGGAGACGCTGCTCAAGGTGCTGACCGAGATTCGGCGGCACACCGCGTCCCGCCGCTGACCCTCAGCACGGCCAGCGAGGATGTTTCACGTGCAACGACATTTATCTTTATCGATAAATGGGGCCGGTTCCCTCAGGACCGGCCCACGTCTCATTGCGCGCGGACTCAGCTCACCGGCTTGCCCAAGCCCTCAATGACCTCGGCCCGCGGCAGCGCGCCGAGCGCGGACCCCGGGATCACGATCTTGCTGCGGCGCACACCTGAACCGATCACCACGTGCGGCGTCTCGACCACACGCGCATCCACGAAGATCGGCCAGTCCGCCGGCAACCCGATCGGCGTGATGCCGCCGTACTCCATACCCGTCAGCCCTGTCGCCTCGTCCATGGGGGCGAAACTCGCCTTGCGCACATCGAGGCGACGGCGGGCCACCCCATTGACGTCGGCGCGGGTGGTCGCGAGCACCACGCAGGCGGCGTACCGCGTGACACCCTCCCGCTTGCCCGCGACGATGACGCAGTTTGCGGATTCGTGAAGTCCAACGGCGTACGTCTCGCAGAACGCGGCCGTGTCCGCCACGGTCGGATCGATCGGCGCGACAAGGACGTCGTCGACGCCCACCGGGGCGTCCGCGGGCCACGCGGCGAGCGCCGCGACCACCGAGGGAGCGAGCAAGTCAGGCCGATTGCGCGCCGGTTCCGTCTCCAGCTTCCCGATCACGCACCCATCTTTCCACCGCGGGCGCCATTTGCCAGGACCTGCTCACGGGTAGGGCGATGAGCCACCGAAGGACCGACTGACCGCTGGAACAAGGGCTCCCGATCCGCGACTCCAGATTCGTGGTGAGGGCAGGTGAACAACGCGACGGGAGCTGGTGACCAGGCCTTGTTGGTGGTGGAGCCGAGGGGACTCGAACCCCTAAGCCGCAAGCTGAGCGAGGATCGACCGGAACCGGGCACATCGCCGCTCTGACCTGGGCCGTGCTCCTCGGTGACTCTCGACGTTTCCCATGGCTTGCCGGTCTCGGTTGTGCCGGATCTGTACCCGTTGATCTTCACAAGTCGCATGCGGCTAGCCTCGATGGCTGCTCGGTGGCCACGCCTTGCGACCGCTTATGCGATAGCAGCCCTTCCCCTAGGACTCATCTAGACTTGGCGCTATCATCGCTTCATGGCGATTGGTTGTACTCAGGGGCTGGCTCCTGCCGTTGCGTTGTTTCGGTCCCTTGGTGATCCGACCCGTCTGGCTATCCTGCACCGACTCGCTCTAGGCGAGGCCCGGGTGGTGGACCTGACTGGCGAGTTGGGGTTAGCACAGTCGACGGTGTCGAAGCACCTGGCCTGTCTTCGTGACTGCGGCCTGATCGATTACCGGGTTGAGGGTCGCCAGTCGTTTTACGCCTTGACGCGGCCGGAACTACTGGACCTGCTGCGTTCGGCGGAACAGGTCCTGGCGGCCACGGGTGAGGCGGTTGCGCTGTGCCCGGTCTACGGGACTCCGGCCGGCTCCCCGGTGGGGGTGAGCGCGTGAGCGTGTCAGTGCTGAGCCCGGAGCGTCGGGCGGTGTTGTCGCGGCGCAGCCTGTGGCTGGCCTACGCCACCGCCGGCTACAACCTATTGGAGGGCCTGGTCGCGATCGCTGCTGGCGCGGCGGCCTCCTCGACGGCACTGATCGGCTTCGGTCTGGACTCGTTCGTCGAGGTGTCCAGCGCAGCAGTGCTGATCTGGCAGTTCCGCTCCCGTGTGCCCGAGGATCGGGAGCGGCTGGCGCTGCGGCTGATCGGCGTGTCGTTCTTCGCGCTGGCCGCCTGGGTGACGGTCGATGCCCTTCAGTCGCTGCTGGCCGACGGGGGTGCTGATGCCAGTCCGGTCGGTATCGGCCTGGCCGTCGCATCGCTGATCGTGATGCCGCTGCTCGTGTGGGCCAAGCGGCGCACCGGCAGGGAACTCGGCTCAGTCACGGTCATGGCGGACTCGACACAGACCATGCTGTGCACCTACCTGTCCGCGGTACTCCTCGTCGGCCTGGCCCTCAACGCCGCCTGGGGTTGGTCGTGGGCCGATCCGATCGCCGCGCTTGTCATCGCCGGGGTCGCGGTCAAGGAAGGCTTTGAAGCCTGGCGCGGCGAGCACTGCGGTGACTGCGCACCGCTGCCTGCCGCCGAAACTGCCACCGCCCAAAGCTCGGGTTGCGATGCCTGCTGCACCGAGCGGAAGGGGTGACTATGGCCTGGCTCGCGCTGCTGCTCTACCTGCTGGGCCTGCTGCTCGCCTTCGGCTGGCGCACCCTGGCCCAATGGCGCCGCACCGGCGACACCGGCCTACGCCTCGACGCCGGACGGCCCGGCACTGCGCGTTGGTGGGCCAAGCTGCTCTTCATCGCCGCCATCGTGCTGGGCTTTGCCGGGCCGGCCACTGCCCTTGCCGGCCTGTCGCCACTGCCCGGCCTCGGCCACCGCGCCCTGCACGTCGTCGGCCTGGTCGTCACCATCGCCGGCATCGCCGCCACACTCGCCGCCCAGCTCGCCATGGGCACCTCCTGGCGCGTCGGCGTCGACCCGACCGAGCGCACCAGCCTGGTGACCAGCGGCCCTTTCGCGCTCGTACGCAATCCCGTCTTCACCGCCATGGCAACCACCAGCCTCGGCCTGACTCTCCTGGTACCCAATGCCGTCTCGCTCGTCGCCTGGCTCGTGTTGGTCATCGCGCTGCAACTGCAAGTCCGCGCAGTCGAGGAGCCATACCTGATGGCGACCCATGGTGACGCCTACCGCCGCTATGTGGCGAGGGTTGGGCGCTTCCTCCCCTGGTTCGGCAGGCTAGACCAGGCATGACGTATGCCGGCAGTATCCGGCCGTCAGTCACCTCACAGCGCCTTCGGCTAAAGCGCAACTTGCTGCCCATCCCGTGTGCCGTCGACCCGCCCACGTGGGGAGCCGGGTTCTGGCCCCCGGTCAAGGTGGAGCGCCCAGCCGGACGTACGACCTTGACCGGGGGCCAGGTTCCGGCTCGGCTCGCCCCGGGTCGACGGCGGGCGGGATGGCACCCCGCGCAACCACCCACCCACCCCACCGCCCGCGCGTGATCTTGGCCATCCCGGAGCCGGAGGCCCCCGCCGGAGGCACCGCCACCGCAACCCCGCACCCTGAGCGACTCGCCCGGCGGTGCCGGCGTGCATCGACCAAGCCCGCGGCCCTGCCCCGGTTCGGCCGGCTGCCGGCCGGCGGGCATCCCCTGGTCCTCATGCTGCATCTCTCGGCGGCCCGCTCGGTTGTCCGCGTTGCGCGCCAGCCGACGGGCGTTGGCGCGTGCCGGAGCGGAGGGGCGCCCGGAGCGGAGGCCGCGCGCCCTGTCGGCGGCGCGTGCGGCCCGCTTGCGGGCCGCCTTGATGAGGGCACGCCAAGATCGTCACTGAAGCTGTACTTCGAACTGCTCGATACCGTCATGGCTGCGGCAACGGCCGACAGGATCATTCCGAGCAATCCGTGTGACGGGGTAAAGCTCGCCCAGGTTCTCCGTGGCCTGTCT
>DATCMA010000045.1:0-11250 GCA_036563645.1 Micromonospora sp. | reverse complement strand
GGTGGCGAGCCGCGGCGGGCAGTCAGAGGAAGCGGTGGTCCTTCACAACCGTCTAGCTCTCGGTGGCTCGGCTCAGGCGTGAGGTGGTGGCGGGTGAGGTGATCGTGCAGCGTGGTGCCGGGGGCCCAGCCCAGTGCGGCGCGCACCGCGCGATCGGCGATCCGCCCGCCACGATCGAGCGCGGACATCCCGTAGGCGGTGGTCGCGGTGCGTGCACGTGGTGGCTGGGGTAGCGGCAACCCGCGTCGAGAAGCAGGGGCCACCCGCGTTGGATGTGCCGCCTCGCCGCTGGACGTCCGGCCTGTGGGAAGCAGAGGCACGATGGCGGCGCCGGTCACGCCGGCCACCCGCCACGCGAGCACGGCCGCTACGGCCGCGTGTTCAGGCGCGTTCTGACACTGGTGCGCAGTTCGCCGCAGGTGTGCGACGTCTGAGTGTCCGAGGGCGTTGTTGCGCACTAACCACACGCCTCCGCCTGTTCTGAGGCAGCCTGACTGCGCCGGATGGATACAGTTGCGGAAGTTGCGTACCGGATGCATGAATGGAAGTCGTCTCATCCGCAGCGGGCAGTACAGCCGCGGCGGGTGAGCCATCACCCCTGGTCGCGCGTTTCCGGATCCCGACCGTCCGGCGGCACCGCCGTCGCCGCGCTTTCGCTCTCTCGCCGGCGGACCGCCGTCTGCACGGCGGTCAACAGGATCTTCGCGACGAGCCCGACGACCACGAGGCCGGTCAGCATCTGGATCATTGTGAGTATCCGCGCGAGTTCGCTGCGCGGTGCGACGTCTCCGAAGCCGACGGTGGCGAAGACGGTGACCGTGAAATAGAGCGCGTCGGTCCGGCCCAGCGGCTCGCTGAAGCTGTCCGGGACGTCGCGGGATAGTCGGAGGTAGATCGAGGCGAACAGCAGCAGGAGCAGCGGGAGGCCGATGGCGACGGCCTGGATGGCGCGCAGCCGCGGGACGTCGGAGGTGCGGATGACCCGCACCTGCCAGGCGATGACCGCGGCGAAGGCCCCCAGGCCGAGCGCGAACCCGATCCAGGTGGCGGCATTGAGCGGCCGGTCCAGCGGGATGGTGTAGTACACGGCCGTCAGCAGGGTGACCGATGCGCCTGCCCGCAGCAGGGATGCCACGGCCAGGCGCTTGCGGGCGGCTGGGGTCAGCTCGTCGTAGTGCTTCCTCGTCACCTGCCCGCTCCGTCCTCGGCTGGGCACCGACCCTGCTCGACGACTGCGGCGAGGCGCCTCATCCGTCGGGGATGAGACCGCGTGGGCAGGACGGGCTCGATGGCGGAGGCGGGCGTTCGGCGCCCGCGGCCGTAGGTCGGTGACATCCCGCCGGGCCGTGCGGCGGCGCCCCTCAGCCCGCGATTCACCCGCGACGAGCGACGCGATCCGCGCGCCGGAGCGAGAGGGTCGCGCTGACCGGACGCGTTTCGAGGACGGGCAGGGTGATGATGATCCAGAAGCGTCCACCGCGAGCGACCGGCCGACACCACCACGGACGTGACCCTGACCGTGACCACCAGCAGGATGCTCGGGCTCCTCGGCGGCGACACCTCCGGTCCGGGCGCCGACATCGCGGCGACGGGAAGGTCCGGGAGTCGCTGCCGGACGTGCTCGAGAGGGGCAACCCGTCCTTCAACACCATGACGCCGTAGCCGGCCGGGGCCCGGGGGAGGACTGCCATGTGCCTGTTCCTGATCTTGCTGCTGTTCGGTCCGCGGTCCGCGATCGTCGTCTGGTGGTTGCTCCAGCCGATGCGCTGGGACGCGGCCTTCGGCGCGTTCATCGTGCCGTTCCTGGGATTCCTGGTTCTCCCCTGGACGACTCTGACGTACGTGATCGTGGCGCCGGGTGGGCTGGTCGGCGGCCTGGACGTCCTCTGGATGGGGCTCGCGATCCTCGCCGACATCGTCAGCTACGCAGGCGGTGGCGTGTACGGCGGCCGCAGGCGACGCCTGAGCACGGCGTGATTCCGCGAGCGACCGGTCACAACTGCTCGTTCGCTCGGTGGTCCGAGGGGTGCAGCGCGTGCGGCGTCGGCACCCGGCCCGCGGCGATCGCTGCCAGTGCGGTGAAGCCGTCCACGACCCGATCGGGCTGCATCGCCGACGGCGACGCCCCGGGGTGCTGCGGGGCGATACGAACGTGCAGCGCTCCCGGCCGGATCCGGAAGCGGATCGGTGGGTCGAGCACCACCGCCTCGCCGTCGATGCCCAGCGGGACCGGTTGTGCCGAGTCGATCCGGAACGCCCGTGTCGACCACTGCCGCAGCAGCGAGGACGGTCCGTGCCCCGCCGTGCCGTCGTCGCCGCGGGCAGCTACCACGGCGATGCCGAGCTGCCCGGTGTCGATCCGCGGGCGGGTACCCGATCCCACGGCGCGGCCGAGCCGGTAGGGGTTGTTGGACACCAGGATCGTGGTCGCCGACGGGTGGGCCGCACCATCGGGAGAGGTCCAGCGCAGGTCCAGTTCGGAGCCGCCGGGCCCCAAGACGGTCGGTGCGGTGTCGAGCAACGTGCGGACCTTCGCGTCGCGGTAGCCCTCGCTCTGCACGGCCTCGGCGTACAGGCCCAGCGAGACGTTGTTGACGAACACCCGGCCGTTGACCTCCCCGAGGTCGACGATGCGTTCACCGCCGTCGACGAAGGCGTCGAGGGCCCCGACGACGTCCTCGCGATCCACCCCCAGGTCGAGCGCGAAATGGTTGCGGGTGCCGGCGGGAATGCACGCGAAGGGCAGGTCGTGTTCGCAGGCAGCTGTGGCCACGATGGCCTGTGTGCCGTCCCCTCCGGCCGCCGCGAGGCCGTCGGCGCCGTCGGCGACGGCGTCGCGAACGAGTTGCACGAGATCGTCGCCGCGGTGCAGCTCCACGGTCCTGATCCCCCGAGCGGCGGCCTCGTCGGCCAGCCCGACCGCGGCTGCCTTCCCGCCGCCGGACCACGGGTTGACGAACAGCACCGGTCGCTGCGGCCGTTCGGCAGCGGGAAGGTGAACGTGCGTCCGGAACGCCGCGCGCGCGGCGACATGCCAGATCGCGATGCCGAGCACGAGCAGCACCAAGGCGAGCCAGCCACCGTTGCGGAGCAGCAGCGCCGCGGCGCCCACGAGGGCCAGCACCGCCACTGCGATCCCCACGCCGCGTCGCGTACCGCCCCGCACCACCCCGAACCAGGCGGCCCCCAGCGCGATCGCGACGCAACCGAGCACCCCGATGCCCTCCGGGAAGTCGGTGATCGCTACCACGACGGCGAGCGCAGCCGTCAGCGTCGCCGTGAGGAGCGCGACCGCGGCCGCTGCGCGTTGCCTGCTGGACACGGAAGCCGCGGGAACGGTCATGGCGATTCCCGTCAGCCTTTCTTCCCGAATTTCTCGGCGATCTTTTCCCGCACCTTCGGGTCCCTGGCCTTGCGCAGCGCGGTGTCGCGCAATTTGGACCCCTTCGATGATTTCGCGAGCTTCGACAACTTGTTCTTCAGCGAACCCATGCTACGTGCTCCTTCGGTATCCACGAGGACGCGCGTGCCCGCCACCCACGACGTTCGCGGATCAGTCGTAGTGGTTCGGTCGGAAATCTTCGCACGGCAATTCGAACTGGTGCATCACCCCGGAGGGGTGACCCTGTCCACGAGAAGCCGGACGAGCTTCACGTCACGACCAGGAACAGGCCGTACCCGACGATCAACACGACGGCCAGCGTGCAGACCGCGGCGACGGCTGCGCCCACCGCGGGGCGCACGGGTGGTGGGGCGCCGTCGTTCCGGCCGCCGACCGGCCGGTGGACGCTCGCCGAGAGCCCGACGACCGTGAAGGCGACCAGGGACACGACGCCCACGGTGACGGCGGCGGAGATGACCGCGGCGAGGATGAGGGAACCCCAGTCGATGGTCACGCGGCCTCCTGACCCGAGCGGGCCGCGGCGGGTGCGGTCGGGAGCGTGGGCACGTCGTTGACGTTGAGCGCGTTGACCGGATTCCGGCGCGACGCGGCGTACATGCCGGCCGCGAGCGCGAACCCGCTCACCGCGACCACGACGACGCCGAACGGCCCGCTCGCCGCCGTCCAGGAGGCGGCCGCTCCGACGACCGCGGCGGCGGGCAGGGTGACCGCCCAGGCCAGTGCCATCCGGCCCGCGACGCCCCACTGCACCGTCGCAAGCCTGCGCCCCGCACCCGCACCGAAGATCGCACCGGTGCACACCTGTGTCGTGGAGATCGGGAGTCCGAGGTGGCTGGACGCCAGGATGACGGTGGCGCTCGTGGTCTCGGCGGTGAAGCCCTGGGTCGTCTGGATGTCGCTGATCCGCTTGCCCAGCGTGCGGATGATCCGCCAGCCGCCGACGTAGGTGCCCAGCGCGATCGCCAGACCTGCGGCCCCGACCACCCAGAACGGTGGCGCGGAGCCGGGGGCGAGAGCCCCCGCGGTGATCAGCGTCAGCGTGATCACACCCATCGTCTTCTGCGCGTCGTTGGTGCCGTGAGCGAGCGCGACCGTCGAGGCCGACACCACCTGGCCGATCCGGAAGCCGCGATGGGCGGTCCCGGCGTCGGCACGCGTGGTGATCCGGTAGGCGAGGAACGTGGCCGCGACGGCCACGAGGCCCGCGAGAAGCGGCGAGATGACGGCCGGTAGGACGACCTTGCCGAGGACGGCCGTGCCGTTGACCGCGTTCGGTCCCGCCGCCACCAGGGTGGCACCGATGAGCCCGCCGAACAACGCGTGCGAGGAGCTCGAGGGCAGCCCGAGCAGCCACGTCAGCAGGTTCCACAAGATGGCCCCGACCAGACCGGCGAAGATCACGACCGGGGTGATCAGGGCCTCGGCGACGATCCCACCGGAGATCGTCTTCGCCACCTCGACGGAGAGGAAGGCGCCGGCCAGGTTGAGCACACCCGCGATCGCGACGGCGGCCTTGGGGCGCAGCGCTCCGGTGGCGATGGAGGTCGCCATCGCGTTCGCCGTGTCGTGGAAGCCATTCGTGAAATCGAAGACGAGTGCAGTCACCACGACTACCACGACGATGATGAACACGTCCATGGACCGCGCCTTCCAGACACCGGGACGGAAACCGAGTTGTGCGGGGGAGCGCGACGGTCAGTCGATCAGTCCAGCACGGTGGGCGATGCCGCTGAGGCCCGTTCGTCGACGACGCAGAGGGCCCAGATCACGGCGAAGCCCAGTGCAAGGAACTCATCCCGGTGGTGGCGGTGTACAGCACGCTGAGCAGGGCCATCGCCGGACCGGTGCCCGTGGCCCGATCCGTGGCGACGGATTGCAGGTCCGCGCCGTCCGCCTGCTGTGTGGTGCTCGGACTGATGGTCATCGGCGGATTCTGAGCGCCTGGACCGGCGGCGGCATCACCCGCGGGAGATGGCTCCGACCGCTCACGCCGGCCCGGACGATGCTCCGTCGCGCCAGGTTGGGGATCCGGGGGGCGGGTGGCCGGTGCCGCTGCTCGGGGTCGAGGGAGTGCTCGTCGGTCCGACCGTCCAGCGTCAGGAACGCGCCACATCTCGCCGTTCGGGAGCAGTCTGTCGGCCTCCTTCGGCCCGGCCCCCCGCGGGTATGTGTGCACGCTTTCCGCAGCTGTCAGCGGGCGCAGTGCGGACACCACGCGCGCCTTCGCGTCCAGCCACGAGTTCGCGCCGGAGCGGTCCGGCGGGTCGGCTACCACGGTGACCAGCACCTGCGGCATGTGGTTCTGCGCGACGTCGCGGATCGCGCCGGTCCCGTCGTAGAACCGGCGAGTCGGGTCTCGGGTGGCTCTCGAGCGATGGTCGACCGCGACGTCCAGGAAGCTCGCGGTCCGGCCGCACCGATGGCGGCATCACCTCGACGGGGTGACCGCCGGGCGGTACCCGGGTCGCGCGCACCCGATCGAAGTCGGGGCGCCGTCGGGCAGCGGGCTGCCGAGAAGGAGCAGGGCGCGCGGTGGAGGCACGCGGTGGAGGCAACAGCGGTCGCTCGTCCGTTGCGGGTGATGTCCCTGGCGAGCCGTCCCAGCAAGGTGCGGTATCGGCCGTGGGGCACGACGTGCTCGCGGAGTGATCTCGTTCGGCGCGAAGGAGGCAGCCATGACCGAGGCAGCGATTGCCGACCACGGGTTGATCGGCGACCTGCAGACGGCGGCGCTGGTCAGCACGGACGGGTCGATCGACTGGTTCTGCTGCCCGCGCTTCGACTCGCCGAGCGTGTTCGGTGCACTCCTCGACGACGAGCGTGGGGGCCACTTCCGGGTCCGGCCCCGGCGCCCCTACGAGTCGACGCAGATGTACTTCCCCGACACCGCGGTGCTCATCACGCGCTTCACCACCGATGCAGGGGCCGGCGAGGTCGTCGACTTCATGCCGCCCTCGGGTCGAGACGTCACCGCGAGTCACCGGCTGGTGCGGATGCTGCGGTGCATCCGCGGCGAGATGAGCTTCGAGGTCGACATCGCCCCGCGGTTCGAGTACGGCCGCAGGCCGCACCGAACGGAGCTGACCCAGCACGGGGCGGTGTTCAGCTCCGATGCCCTGACCTTGACCTTGCACGCGGTGCGCGAGCCCGACGACGCGCGGTTGGCACAGGCCCGTGTCGAGGAGGGTGACGTGCGGGTGTCGGTCGACCTGAAGGCCGGGGACGTGCGGGGCGTCGTGCTCGAGTCGGCGGCCGACGGCCCACCGCGGGAGATCCGGGTGGCGGAGTTCGAGCGGATGTTCGACGACACGGTTGCGTTCTGGCGGTCCTGGCTGGCCCGCTCGACCTACACGGGGCGCTGGCGGGAAACGCTGCAGCGTTCGGCGATCACGCTCAAGCTGATGACCTACGCCCCGACCGGCGGGATGGTGGCCGCTCCGACCACGGGGCTGCCCGAACAAGTGGGCGGCGAGCGCAACTGGGACTACCGCTTCACCTGGGTGCGGGACGCGTCGTTCTCCATCTACGCCCTGCTGCGGCTGGGCTTCATCGAGGAGTCGGCGCAGTTCAGCGGCTGGCTGCGGGACCGGGTGGCCGAGCGGGCCGGGGGCGAGGGTGGCCCGTTGAACATCATGTACCGGGTCGACGGGTCGTCGGACCTGAAGGAGGAGTCCCTGGAGCACTGGTCGGGCTACCGCGGCTCGCGCCCGGTCCGGATCGGCAACGGCGCCTCCGACCAGCTTCAGCTCGACATCTACGGCGAAGCCCTGGACAGCATCTTCTTCGCCGACGCGCGCGGGTTGCAGGTCGGGCACCGCGGCTGGACCGCGATCCGTGAGCTCCTGGACTGGCTCGCCGAGCACTGGGACCAACCGGAGGAGGGCATCTGGGAGACCCGCGGTGGCCGCCAGGACTTCACCTACGGTCGGTTGATGTGCTGGGTGGCGTTCGACCGGGGCATCCGGATGGCGGGCTCGCACGGGCGTCCCGCCGCCGTCGAGCGCTGGCGCGCGGCCCGGGACGCGATCTACGACCAGATCATGACCAGGGGCTGGAACGCGGACCGGAAGACGTTCGTCCAGCACTACGCCAGCGAGGTGCTGGACTCGTCGCTGCTGCGGATGTCCAGCGTCGGGTTCATCGCCCCGCAGGACCCGATGTGGGCCTCCACGCTGCGGGCGATGGACGACGAGCTGGTCACCGACAGCCTCGTCTACCGCTACGACCCCGGAGCCTCGCCCGATGGCCTCCTCGGCTCCGAGGGCACGTTCTCCCTCTGCTCGTTCATGTACGTCGACGCGCTCGCGCGGGCCGGGCGGTTGGAGGACGCGCGGCTGGCGTTCGAGAAGATGCTCACCTACGCCAACCACGTCGGGCTGTTCTCCGAGGAGATCGCCCTCACCGGCGAACAGATCGGCAACTTCCCGCAGGCCTTCACCCACCTCGCGCTCATCGACGCCGCGATCACCCTCGACGAGAGGCTCGACCGGGCGGGCCGGTGAAGGGGGAATGAGGAGCCCCGCCGCATCGTGACCGGGCACGTCGTACTGCGCTCGGTGGTCGAACCCGGCGCACCTCCCGAGTCCCCGGGCTGACGGCGTCCGGCCCCGCACAGCACGACGAACGGCCCGGGACCGTCGCCGTAGGAGGTTGCGATGCAGTTGACCCCGCGGGAACAGCGCGCCCTCCGCGCGATCGAGGAAGCCCTCGCGGCCGAGGACCCGGCGCTGGCCGAGCTCATGCGTCGGCGGCCGCAGCGGCGCGCGCGGCTGATCCGCTGGGTGACGTGGGTGGCCCTCACCCCCGCGGCGATCGTCCTGCTCGTCGGGCTCGCGCTGACGGATGCCGCACTGGTCTTTGCGGGCTTGGTGATGTGCCTCGCGCTCGTGGCGATCCTGCGCTGGGCCGCGCCGTCGGCCCGGCGCGGCGGTGGGAGAGCGTGACTCCGGGCAGGGTCGCTCGCGCTCTCGCCCGCGACGGGTGAGGTCCGGGCTCCGACGCCGGTCCTACCGTCGTCGCGTGACCACTCCGGCTGCGGCCAGCCCCGCGAACCCGACCCCGCCGCTCTCGAACGGTGAACGCTTGCGTCGGGCCGGATTGCCGCGCGCGTTGGTCGTCCTCGTCGGGGCGGCTTCGGTGGTGGTGGTCGTGGCGGGGGTGCAGGCCGTTGCGTGGTTGATCGGGCCGGCGTTCATGGCGTTGATCGTGGTGATCGCGGTTGCGCCGGTGCAGGGTTGGTTGCGGCGTCACAACTGGCCGGCGTGGGCCACGACGCTCGTGGTGATCCTCTTGGTGTACGCGATCCTGATCGGGTTGGCCCTCGGGATCGTCTACTCGGTGGCTCGGTTGGCGACGGAGTTGCCGAAGTACGCATCGGCGACGGACGGTCTCGTGTCCTCGGCGACCGCGCAGCTGGCGGCGCTGGGAGTCGGTCCGGAGCAGCTGGCGCAGGCGCGGAGCTCGCTGAGTCTGGGCAGTCTCGCCGGGGTGCTCGGGGCGTTGTTGAGCAGCGTGGCCGGCCTGGCGTCGAACCTGGTGTTCCTGTTGGCGCTGCTGTTGTTCCTGAGCGTGGAGGCGGGGGGCACGGGGGACCGGCTGGCGTCGATCGCGGCGGATCGCCCGAAGGTCGCGGAGGCGTTGGGGCATTTCGCGTGGGGCACGCGGCAGTACCTGTTGGTGACGACGGTTTTCGGGTTGATCGTCGCGGTGCTCGATACGGTCGCGCTGGCCCTGTTGGGCATCCCACTGGCCGCGACGTGGGGTTTGTTGTCGTTCATCACGAACTACATCCCGAATGTGGGATTCATCGTCGGTGTGGTGCCTCCGGCGTTGCTGGCGTTGTTGGTCGGTGGGCCACAGTTGATGGTGGTCGTCGTGGTGGTGTACGTGGGGATCAACTTCGTGGTTCAGTCGATCATCCAGCCGCGGTTCATCGGGGATGCGGTGGGGTTGTCGGTGACGGTGACGTTCGTGGTGTTGGTCTTCTGGGCGTGGTTGCTGGGTCCGTTGGGGGCGATCCTGGCGATTCCGTTGACGTTGTTGGCGAAGGCTTTGCTGGTGGACATCGACCCGCGCGCCAGGTGGGCGGATGCGTTGTTGCGGGACACGCCGAAGGAGCCGGACCCGGATGCTCCTGCGAAGAGGTCGCGCCGGGAGCGGCGGCGCGACCGCGCGCAGCAAGCGGCGGACCTGACCACCGCGCCCTGAGTCCGAGCCGTTCATCCCCCGGAGGTGGGGTGGTGGGGACCGACAGCGGGCCACCATCTCCCGGCACGGTGGGTAGGCACGGACGAAGGGGTCGACGTGGACGAGCTGGACACGGTGGGGCCGGTCGACTACCGCGTCGTGGAGCTCCCGGGGGTAGGGGTGTCGAGCGAGGTGCTGTCGCGGCTCGTCGACCTGGTCGACCTGGGCATCGTGCGCCTGCTCGACCTCGCCTTCGTCCCCGAGGAGGCCGGTGGCTCGATGATCGGCATCGAGGTCTCCGACCTCAACGGTGACGGCGAGCTCGACATCCGGGCCTTGGAGGGAGCGGTTTCAGGGCTCGTCGGGCGCGACGAGATGGCCGAGGCCGCTGCCGTCATCGAGACGGGTCGGGCGGCGGCGAGGGGCGCAGGCGGGCCGGTGGGCGCGCCAGGACGACCGGTGGCAGGAACCGACGCAGGAGGTCCCGGACGAGCGAGTGCCCCGCGGCGGGGGGAGCGGCGGCGACGGAATGGACGAGAAGCTGACGCAGCTGAAGCAGCTGGGTGCGCTGAAGAGCCAGGGTGTGCTCGCCGAGAGGAGTTCGAGCAGCAGAAGAGCCGGATCCTGAACCCGTGACCGCGTTCCGAACGCCGTGAGCACGGAGGCGGTCCTCCTCGCCCTGACCGCCGTGATCCGTCCGACGAGCGCCGCCGCGGTGTTCGCGATGCTCTCGTCGCCGCGTCCACAACGCCTGCTGGTGGCCTACCTCGTGGCGGGTCTCGCGTTCAGCGTCGCCGTCGGGACGCTGGTCGTGGTCCTCCTCGGAGGGCTGCAGTCGACGCGCGCGGCGACCGTCCGCCCGCTGCTCGACCTCGTGCTGGCGGCCTGCGCACTGGGCTGCGCCGCAAGCGCGTGGGTCGGCTGGCTGCCCCGATCCCGACCCGAGGGCTCGGCGGAACCGGACAGCTGGCTGCGACGCTGGTTGCGGAACTTGTCGCCGCCCGGCGCCGCTGCCGCCGGTGTGCTCACCCACCTGCCCGGGCTGGTCTACCTCGCCGCGCTGAACGCGATCGCGGGCACCGCGAGCGGCACTGCGGACGGCGTGCTGCAGGTGCTGGTCTACAACGGCATCTGGTTCAGCGTCGCGATCGTGGCCCTGGTGTTGTCGCTCTACCGGCCGACCGTGTCCCGCGAGTTCCTCGAGCGCACCATCGGCTGGGTCCGCGATCACTCACGGGTGATCCTCATCGTGTCGTTCGGCGCACTGGGGGCCTACCTGGCCGTGATCGGAGTGAGCGGCCTCGCGGACGTCGCGTTGCGGCGGACCTGATCCCGTCATCGGCGCGCTCGCCGGCCGCGCTGCCGGGCCCAGCCGATGGCCTGGGGACCTTCCCCGCGGGCGATGCCGGGGCGCCGCCTTTGCGCGGGCGTCGCTCTCCGACCGCCCGGGTAGTCCGGAGGGTGCACTTCCACGACTCGGAGGCCCCGCCGGCCACTGTCGTGGCGCCGTCGGTGTTCGTCGGGTGCGCGAAGAGCGGGGTCGGCTCCTGCTGGTGAGACGCTGCGACGGTGGCGGGTGGGAGCTGCCCGGCGGTCGCGTCGATGTCGGGGAGGGGGTAGTCGACGCGGCGGTGCGCGAGGTCACGGAGGAGGAAGGCCTG
>DATCMA010000042.1:0-1940 GCA_036563645.1 Micromonospora sp. | reverse complement strand
CGACCACCAGCGGTGAAGGACGCGGCTATAGAGTTGGGCCTGCCGGTCTTCCAGCCTGAGACGCTGCGAGACCCGGCCGCAGTGGAGCGCCTCGCGGCCGCCGTACCGGACGTGTTGGTCGTTGTCGCCTACGGAGAGATCCTCCGCCAATCCGTCCTCGACCTCGCGCCTCACGGGTGCCTCAACGTGCACCCGTCGCTGCTGCCGCGCTATCGCGGTTCGTCGCCGGTGCAGGCGGCTATCTTGAATGGCGACACCGAGACGGGGATCTCGATCATCAAACTTGTTCGCCGCATGGACGCCGGCCCGATTGTCGCCCAGCGCCGGGTACCGCTCGACGGGACGGAGACGGCCGGCACCCTGTCAGAGCGCCTTGCCAACCTGGCCGCGGAGATGCTGCCGGATGTGGTCGCCGCTTGGGTCGCCGGAGAGCTGAAGGCGGAGCCGCAAGACGACGCGGCCGCGACCTACACCCGGGAGTTGACCACAGCCGACGCGCGGATCGATTGGGGCAAAGACGCCGCGGAAATCGAGCGGCTGGTGCGGGCGATGCAGCCATGGCCGAAGGCGTGGAGCATCCTCGAAGGTCGGCGGCTGGCGGTGCTTGCCTGCGACATATCCCAGGAGCCCAGCACACAACCCCCCGGCACCATCAATGTGTCGGCCCGACCTCCCCGTGTCGCCACCGGGACCACCGACCTCGTTCTCCTGCGGGTTCAGCCGGAGGGAAAGCGCGAGATGGCGGCTGAGGATTGGGCCCGCGGCGCGCGTCTCCCCCATGGTGCGCGGTTTGCGCCGGTGGAGTAGGAGAGTTGCCCACAGGTAGGAGAGTGAGAACGGATGGCCGACTCGGTTCCCACCGAGTTGATTGAAGAGTACCGCCAGCGCCAGCGGGAGCTGGCCCACGCCGTCATTGAACGCTCGCTCACGAAGGCGCCGACCGTCATCGCCGCGGTTGACGTTCACCTCCGCGGCTCGTGGGGCGTCGCCGCCGCCGTCGCCTACACCTATCCCTCGCTCGAGGAGATCGACCACCATGTCGCCACCGGGCGGCTCACCTTCCCGTACATTCCGGGTCTGCTCTCGTACCGCGAGGCACCGCTGTGCCTCGAAGCGATCCGCGGTCTAGCCCAGGAGCCGGATCTGATCCTGGCGGACGGGCAGGGACGGGCGCACCCCCGCCGTGCCGGTATCGCCTGCCACCTCGGCGTTGAACTGGGCCTACCGACCATCGGCGTGGCGAAGTCAATCCTCGTCGGCCGCCATGATCCACTCGGGGAGGAACGGGGAAGCGTTGCGCCCCTCGTGGCCGACGACGAGGTCGTCGGCATGGCCGTCCGCACCCGCACCGGCGTCACCCCGGTCTACGTCTCGGTCGGCCATCTCATCACACTGGATGAGGCAGTCGACTGGACGCTTCGTACGACTACCCGCTATCGCCTTCCGGAGCCGTCGCGTCGGGCACACCTGCTGGCGCAGGATACCGCCCGCACGCTCCCCACCGACACACCTTGAGCCTGACCCCGACACTGACCCCTGTACTCGTCCTTGGTCCCAGGCTATTAGGCCAAGCGCACCCTGCCTATCGCGGGTTGGCTGTGTCGGGGACAGATGACGATCGTCTCCTCGTCCACTTCCGCCCCGGTGTTACCCAACGACTCCGCGACCCATGTGGCGCACGGCCCATCATCACAACATCCCCAGCCGTGAACGCGAACTGCACCAGGCTCTGCTGGGGCATCACCGCCCGGCGCAGAGCGAGTTCCTGGGTACTGTAGGATCCTTCGACTTGACGCGGTTTCAGGACCGTCAAATTGGCCTCGGCTGTCGTGTCGCCCACCGACCAGGTCAACTTGGCATTGAACCCACCGAAACCCTCAGGATACCCACCATCATGGGCGCGCCGCAGGAGTGCGCGTGCCTCGGGATCGCCCGTGATC
>DATCMA010000034.1:0-9554 GCA_036563645.1 Micromonospora sp. | reverse complement strand
GTGTTGCGGAGGATTCGCGAGTCGGGGGAGCGCACCCCCGTCGTCTTCCTCACCGCTCGCGACGCCACCGATGACAAGATCCGGGGGTTGACTCTCGGTGGTGACGACTACGTCACCAAGCCGTTCAGCCTCGAGGAGCTCACCGCGCGGATTCGGGCGGTGCTCCGCCGTACCAACCCCACCGGCCAGGCACCGTCGGCTCGGCTGACCTTCGCCGACCTCGAGCTCGATGAGGAGACCCACGAGGTCTTCCGGGCGGGCAAGCCGGTGCAGCTCTCACCGACGGAGTTCAAGCTGCTGCGCTACCTCATGCTCAACGCGAACCGGGTGCTGTCGAAGGCGCAGATTCTCGATCACGTGTGGAATTACGACTTCCGGGGTGACGACAACATCGTCGAGTCGTACATCTCGTACCTGCGACGCAAGATTGACAAGACCGGGCCTCGGTTGATCCATACCCTCCGGGGCGTCGGGTATGTCCTCCGAAAGCCCGCGGAATAACGCTCGCGCGTTCGTGTGCGTATGAGAGACCGTCTGCCCAGTGCGCCGCTGCGCCGAGTACCGTTACGCGTCAAGCTGGTCGCGTCGGTCCTCGCGCTGATGGCGGTCGGCCTCGCCGTGATCAGTGCGGGCAGCGCGTTCGCGCTCCGCAACTACCTCATCCGGCAAATCGACTCGGACCTCCGGTCGTACGTCAACACGCTGCGCGAGGTGACCCTGGCCGTGCCGCCCGGCTCAGCGGCGTGGGTGCGGCCGCCCACCGACTACCTCGTGATCGTCACGCGGCGGGGGCAGGTGGAAGGGCCCGAGTACGATCAGCGCCTCTCTCTCAATGACCTCCCGCCGTTGCCGACGGATGAGGCGGGCTTCACGCAGTACCGACTCGGAAAGATCGTCACGCAGAAGGCGCGCGGTGGGGCGCTGCGCTGGCGGATGTACTACGGTCGGCTGCCCAGCGGCCAGCTCATCGGGGTGGGGCAGAACCTGCGGGACGTCGACCGCGCGGTGGGCCAGCTGCTGTGGATCGATCTCCTCGTCGGGAGCGCCGTTTTGATCATCTTGGCGGCGCTCGGCGCGGCAGTGGTCCGGACCAGCCTCAAGCCGCTGGTCGAGATTGAACAGACCGCGGGGGCGATCGCCGCGGGCGACTTGAGCCGCCGCGTCCCGGACCCGGAACCGGGGCAAGCGGAGCCGCGCACCGAGCTGGGGCGGCTCTCCCGCGCCCTCAACGCGATGCTCGCCCAGATCGAGGCGGCGTTCACCGCCCGCGCGGCCTCCGAGGCCGCCGCGCGGACCGCCGAGGCCGCTGCCCGGGACGCCGCGATCGCCGCGCAAGCCTCCGAGGCGCGGGCACGCCGCTCCGAGGAGCGGATGCGGCAGTTCGTCGCCGACGCCTCCCACGAGCTGCGCACCCCGCTGACCACGATCCGCGGCTTCGCCGAGCTCTACCGCCAGGGCGCGATCATCGGGCCGGAGGACACCGCGAAGCTCATGCGCCGGATCGAGGACGAGGCGGCGCGCATGGGGCTGCTCGTGGAAGACTTGCTCCTGTTGGCCCGGCTCGATCGCGAGCGGCCGCTGGACCTCAGCCCGGTGGAGCTGCCCGTGCTGGCGAGCGACGCCGTGCAGGCGGCGCGGGCGATGGCCCCCGAGCGGACGATTCGGTTGGAGATCGCCCCGGACGCCGGCCCGCTCGTGGTCCGCGCCGACGACGCCCGGCTGCGCCAGGTCCTGGGTAACCTGTTGACCAACGCGATCACTCACACGCCGCCCGACGCCTCGGTGACCGTCCGGCTGAGGTCGTCGGGTGACCGCGCCGTTATCGAAGTCATCGACACCGGCCAAGGCCTGACGCCCGAGCAGAAGGAGCGCGTCTTCGAGCGCTTCTACCGCGGTGACGCGGCCCGTACCCGGCGCCCGGGGAGTCCGACGAGCACGGGTCTCGGCTTGGCGATCGTCGCCGCGATCGTCGCCGCGCACCAGGGGGACGTCAGCGTCGACAGTGAACCTGGGAAGGGCAGTACGTTCCGCGTGGTATTGCCCCTCGTGTCCGAGCCGGAGGATGACATCGACGAATCCTGATTCACAGAGAACCCTCAGCGAAGTCTCATTCGCATCGCAGGACGGAAGGGCAAGCTGACACCATGAGCGAGCACGAGACGAACCTGGACCGGCACACGGGGTCCGCCGACTCGTCACCGCCGACCACGGAGTTGCCCCGCGCGGAACAGGGCCACGGGGACTCCACTGCGCGCGACGATGCGACGGTCGTCCAGCCCACCACGCCCCCCGCACCGCCCGTCGGCACCCCGTGGCAGTCCTCGTGGCAGGCGCCGTACGGCGGTCCGCAGCACCACCCGCCGTACCCCGGGGGGCAGCCCTTCCCACCCCCAGGGCAGGCGTCGACCGCGCCTGGGTCTGGCCAGCCCGGCTCGTTCCCACCCCCACCGCCCCCGTACCCCGGCTTTGGGCAGCCGGCGCCGTGGGATCAGCCCGCCACGCCACGCTCGGGCGGGGCGAATCGCGGCCTGAAGATCCTCGGGGTGGGTGCGCTCGCGCTCGTGCTGATGGCGGGTTCGGGCATCGCAGGGGGAGTAGTGGCCCTGACCCTCGCCGACAGGGGGACCACGCAGTCGACCTCCCGTCAGGTCTCCAACCCCGCCCCGGTGATCGATCGCTCGTCGCTCGCGGACATCGCCGCCAAGGTGCAGCCCAGCGTGGTCTCCATCGCCACGGGCAACAGCGAGGGATCGGGTGTGATCCTCACCGAGGACGGCTACATCCTGACCAACAATCACGTGGTGGCGGGCGCGGGGCAGGGCCTCACCGTGTACTTCGCCAGTGGCAAGAACGCCCAAGCCCGGATCATCGGCACCGACCCGCGCACGGACCTCGCGGTCATCAAGGCGGAAGGGGTCAACAACCTCTCGCCGGCGACGTTCGGCGACAGCGACGCGATGCAGGTTGGTGACACCGTGCTCGCGATCGGCAGCCCGCTGGGGCTCCAGGGGTCGGTGACCGCCGGGATCATCAGCGCGGAGAACCGCACGATCCAGACAGGCGGGCAGCAGAATCCCTTCCAGCCCAACGCCGGTCGGACCACGATGTCCGGTCTGTTGCAGACCGACGCGCCGATCAACCCGGGCAACTCGGGCGGTCCGCTGGTCAACACCCGCGCTGAGGTGATCGGCATCAACACCGCGATCGCCACGTCGGGGCAGGGTCAGGGGAACATCGGCCTCGGGTTTGCGATCCCGAGCAACAAGGCCAAGGCCGTCGCGGACGCGCTCCGCAGAGGGGAGAAGATCAGCCACCCCTACATCGGGGTGAGCGTCACCCGGGCTCCCTCGGGTGGCGCGCTCATCAGCGCGGTGACGCCGAACGGTCCGGCGCAGCGCGCGGGGTTGCGCACCGGTGACATCGTCACGCGGTTCGGCGACAAGGAAATCAACGACTCTGACGAGCTCGTCGCCGCCGTGCAATCCGGCAAGGTCGGCGATCGGGTGGAGGTGACGTACCTCCGTGACGGCGAAACCCGGAAAACCACGGTGACTTTGGCTGAGGCGCCCTGATCGCCGGCATCGTCCTTCTCCAGCGGGTGGTCGGACCTGTACGGACCGCCCGCTTTTTCGTGTCCTCTTCGCGTCGGTGATACCGCCTTGGCGTCGTCCCCGTACCGTCCGTCGCTGGCGATCCGCCGCCGGGCGATTACCGTTGGCCGCCACCACCGTCCGGCCGGACGATGGGGGTGGGAGGTGGTCGCCATGGTCACCATCGCCACCGATCGCTTGACGAAAGTTTTCGATGACGGGACCGTCGCGGTTGACAATGTGAGCATCGAAGCCCAGTCAGGCGAAATCCTTGTCCTGCTTGGACCCACCGGATGTGGCAAGTCGACGATCCTCCGACTGATCGCCGGCTTGGAATCCGTCACCAGCGGGCACGTGCTCATCGACGGTGAGGTCGTCGACCACCTCGGTCCCCGTGAGCGAGGCGTCGCGATGGTCTTCCAGGACTACGGGCTCTACCCGCACCTCTCCGTCGCCGACAATATTGGGTTTCCGCTGCGGGCTGGGCACGAACCCGCCGCGGACGCCCAGGCGCGAGTCGCGGAGGTGGCGGCGTACCTGGGCCTGACTGACTTGTTGCACCGGACACCGGACCAGCTCTCCGGTGGCCAACGGCAGCGGGTGGCGGTGGCCCGCGCGATCGTGCGCAACCCGCGGGTGCTCCTCCTCGACGAACCTCTCTCTAATGTCGACGCTGGGGTGCGGGCGCAACTCCGCACCGAGGTCGTCGAGCTGGCGCGCCGCCTGGCGATCACCACGATCTACGTCACGCACGACCAATCCGAGGCGTTGGCTATGGCGGAACGGCTCGTGGTGCTGCGCCGCGGCCGGGTGGAGCAGGTCGGCCCACCGGACGAGGTGTACGCCGACCCCGCCACGGTCTTCGTCGCCGCGTTCCTGGGCACGCCGCGGCCGAACCTCCTCAAAGCCGCGGTCTACGCCGAAGGCCCCCGGGTGGTCCTCGACTTGGGTTCGCAGGTCATTGAGCTACCCCCCGGCGATCGGCGTGGACGGGCGTTGGCCAGCCACCACACGGAACGGCTCACCGTCGCGTTGCGTGCCGACGCCTTGAGGCTCGTCCCACCCGACTCCCCCGGGCCAGTCCTCCACGGGACCGTGCGCGTGGTGGAGAACCTCGGCCACGAAGCGGTCGTCCGGCTCGCCACCGACCTGTTTCCCACTCCCTTCGCCGAGTCCCATTTGGAGCTTCCCGACACCGGACAACACCTGTCCCAGGTGCTCGCCAAGGACGCGCCGACCGCTCGTCCCATCCGGCAGGCCTTGGCGCGCCTCATCCCGCACCAGCGAACCGACCCGACGCCGCCGACCGCGCGCACCGAGTACGGCTTCTATCCGGTGTACGAGCCGGAGATGGGGACCCCGGTCCACGGCGAGATCACCCTACGGGTACCCGTGTCGAAAATGCCGCGGGTGGGCGAGGCGGTCGCGGTCGCGGTGGACCTCGACCGGATGTTGTTCTTCGACCGCGCCGGGGCGCGCATCCGCATTCCGTGAGCGCGCGGTGTGCCCGCGGAGTTAGTTCTCCGGCGCGAGACGGGCCAGCGCCGCGTCGAGCTCGCGGGCGTACGTGTCGCTGATCGCGCCTTCCCCTGCCCGTACTGCGACCTTCTCCCGCAGCAGCGCCGCCGAGTGGGCGAGCTCGGCGTCACTAGGGCGACGGTTACGCAGGTCGCGGAGGAGATTGGACAGATCCATGCCGACGTCCTGGCGAATACCGCCGTCGGTGATGCCCGCGGCGACCAGGTCGTAGACCCGGTCGAACGGGTCGCGCCTCTGCGTCAGGGTGTTCGGCGTGGTCGCGGGGATCACCACCGGGGACGGCGAAGGGCTCGGTGTCGGAGACACCGGGGGCGACGGCTGCGCGGGCGGCGGTGGACCGGGCTCAGCCGGAGGCGCCATCCCCGTGGGGCGGCGGGACAGATTCGACGGGTCGAAGAGCAAGACCGCGGCGAGCGCGACCAAACCGGCGGTGACGAGGACGCCGACGCGCCGCGCGCGCCGGGGCGCGTGGGTGGTGACCGCCGTCGCCGACGGCGCGGTGGGCAGTTCCGCCCGGAGGATCGTCGCGACTTGCTGGGCCGTGGGCCGCTGGTGGGGGTCGCGAGACAGACAGCGCAGGCACAGATCGGCGATGGCGGGCGGCAACCCGGGCACCCGGGGTGGGGGCACGTCCTTCTGCAACGCCTCGTTGAGGTCTTCCCAGGTCTCCGCCGGATACGGGGGTCTGCCGGTCAACATCTCGTAGAGCAGCACCCCGAGGGAGTACGTGTCGGTGGCGGGGAGCGCGGGTTTGCCGTCTAGCCGCTCCGGCGCGACGTACGCGGGGGTGCCGAAGGTGTTCCCATCCTCGTCCTCGTCCGGCGCGCCGACCCGGGTGGCGATGCCGAAGTCGAGGACCTTCACCCCGAGCGGGGTGAGCATGATGTTGCCGGGCGTGATGTCGCGGTGCACGACGCCCATCCGGTGCGCGGCGGCGACCGCGTCCGCGACCTGCGCGCAGATCTCGACCGCCTCAGGCCACGGCAGGGGTCCGGCGCTGAGCCGCGTCTCCACGTCCTCGCCGATGACCAGCTCCATGACGACGAACGCGACGAGGACCCCGTCGATGACCTGCTCCCCGTAGTCGTGGACCGCGGTGATGTGCGGGTGGACGAGTTGCGCGGCGGAGCGGGCCTCGTCGCGCACCATGGCGCGGAAGCGGTCGTCAGCGGCGAGCGACGGGGAGAGGACCTTCAACGCGACGATGCGGCGGAGGACCTCATCGTGGGCGCGCCAGACGACCGACATCCCGCCGGCGCCGATCTGGTCGAGGAGACGGTAACGGTTGGCGAGCAAAACGCCTGGGGACAGCGTCGTGACCATGTGCGTCGCACCTACCGACGGTTGTGGAAGGTCGTATCAGGCTGCGTGAATCAGCGAGCGATGTCAACGGTCCGACACACCGATGTCAACGCCACGAAACACCGCTGTCAACAGTCAGACCTAACGTCCGCACGGGCACGCCACGGGAACCTCGACGGGCCATCGGTCACGTCCGCGTGACAGGATGACCTCATGGTCAACGGACCGGTGGCGTTCGTGCTCGGTGGCGGCGGAGTCCTCGGCGTGGTCGAGGTGGGGATGCTCCGCGCCTTGTTCCGGTCCGGCATCCGCCCTGACGTGGTCATCGCCACGTCGATCGGCGCGATCAACGGGGCGCTCGTCGCCACCGATCCGAGCGAACCGGTCACGGAGCGCTTGGTGCGGCTGTGGACCTCGCCGGAGGCGGGCGAGGTGTACGGGGCGTCCGTCGCCCGGCAGCTTCGCCGGCTCACCGCCCGCACCCACCTGCACTCGCTGCGGCCGCTGCGCCGCCTCCTGGAGCGCGAGCTTGGTGAGGACACGACGTTCGCGGACGTGAAGGTGCCGTTTCGCTGTTGCGCGGCGAGTATCGAGCGCGCGACCGAGCACTGGTTCGACTCGGGCTCGGTGGTGGACGCCGTCTTGGCCTCGGCGGCGGTTCCCGGCCTGCTGCCCCCAGTCGAGATCCAGGGGGAGCACTACATCGACGGTGGCGTGGTCAACTCGATTCCGATTGACGAAGCCGTCCGTGCGGGGGCGAAGCGGATTTTCGTCCTCCACGTCGGGCGGAGCGAGCGGCCGCTCACTCCGCCGCGCCGCCCGTGGGAGGCCACCCAACTGGCGTTGGAGATCGCGCGGCGACACCGGTTTGCCCGGGAGATGGCGGCCCTTCCCGACGACGTCCGGGTGCACGTGCTGCCTGCGGGGGGAGAGGAGGCTCGGGACGATTCGCCCTGGGCGTACCGCGACATGGCCGCGATCGGACGCCGGGTCAGCAGCGCCTACACCGCGTCGCGCCGGTTTCTTGACTCCATATTGGACAGCGAGGGGTAATTCGCGCCCTGTGCGGCACTCGGCACGGACACGCCCGGGTATAGGCCGTGAGCTGGGCAGACGGTAGGGTCTGCGCAGGAGGCTGAGGGGAGCGCGGGTGAGATTCGAAGTCAGCAGGGTGCACGACGCCATCGAGCAGCGGCTGAGCACTGACCCAGCGATCGCTCGGGCCGTGCTGGATCTCGCTGAGGTGGTCCGCTACGTCGACCTCGACGAAGGGCGGCCGGCGAATCTGCTCCGCCTCGGCATGGTGATCGACGCGTTGAGCCGGCAGCTCGCCGAGGAGAAGGTGGCGGTCTACGCGGTGGTGCCACGTGGACTGCTGTCGGACGCCGATCTCACCGCCAATGAGCGAATGGTGATCCGCCGATGGGCGGACGACGGTCTGGTCGAGGTGCTCGCCGATCCCGCCGATCGGATCCTGGAAGTCGCTGACCTCCTCGGTTTGCCGGTGCTGAGTCGCCACCGTTTCGATGGTTTCGTCGGACGTTATCCCTGGCTGACCGGGCAGGCCGGTCGGCTTCTGGCGCCGTTGCCCGGGCTCGGCGGCGCGGTTCTCGCGCCACGGGTCGGTCGAGCGAGCGCGCCAGCGGTGGCGGAGCCGTCACCCGCCGGCGCGCGGCTGATCGCCCGACTCTGGCGCTGCCCCCACCCGGACTGTTCGAGCTTCGGGCCGGCGCGGGTCGGGCGCCCCAGTGGCCAGCCGCCGCCCACGGTCCGTGCCGGTGTGCCGACGTGTCCGCGCCACGAGACCCGACTCACGGACGCCGGCCCTCGGCCACCGGCTGAGGTGTTGGCGGTGCGCATCGACGGTGTGGTGCGCCAGCGGTTCGTCGTCGCAGGAGACCAGCCGGTGGTAGTGGGGCGTGCCCCGGAGGAACCCGGCGGCGTCATGCTCGGCCCGTGGCTCGCCGAGGAGGCGCGGCGCTGGATCAGCCGCAGCCACGTGCGCTTCGAGATGCGCGGCCCGGAGCTCATCGCGCACGACATCAGCACGAACGGCACGGCGATTCGCCCCGGTGGATCGATGGACGACAGTGCCCGGATCAGCCTGCGCCGGCAGTCGCGGCCCGTGGGGCCCGCTGATGTCGTGGAGCTGTACCGCGGGGTGCACGTCGGCCGGGCGCGCAATTGGGCCTCAGGCGGTGTGGCGAACCCCGAATCGGTCATGGCGGAAGCCCCGACCGTCACGATTCGACGGATGCCGCGCTGACCTGGCGGAGCGGGCCGGTCAGTCAGCCAATCAAGACTGTGTCCAGCCACTCGCGCAGCCGGCCGACGGTGTCGCCCGATAGCCACGGCACCGCGCCAGCCAGCGCGAGCACGCCGAGGATCACCGCGCCGACGCCGAGGACCACGCCCGCTATCGCCTCCGACCGGCCCACGACGTGCCGTCGTCCCGTCGCTGAGAAGCCTCCGAACGCGAGCACCAGGGCCAGGACGCCGAGCGCGACACCGTATCCGGCGAGCGTCCCGGTCAGGACGGTGAGCGCGGCGACGACCCCGGTGACGAGGCTCAAGGCGGCGAGCAGGCTCAACCGTGGGCGGGGCTCCGACCGCGCCGTGTCGCTCCCTTGTGGCTGGTGCTGATCGGCGGATCGCGCGGAGCCAGGCGCCGTAGTGAACTGCTCAGCTTCGACGCGTTCGGCTTCCCGGGCCGCGGCTTCTCGCCGTGCGATCGCCTGTTCGGCGGCGCGAGCCCGCGCGAGTGTCGGCGTCCATTCTCGATCAGCGGATTTCCGATCAACGGATTCGTGGCGACCATCTCCGGCGATCGGCATCGCCGATGACGTTGGCCAGCGCGGTCTGTCCACAACACACCTCCGGGCTCACCGCGCTTTTCCTGCGCCTGAAGACTGATACCCGAACGCGTCCGCGCTCACACCCGAGCCGTCTTCCCGCCTGTTTAGTCGGGTTGTGTGCCTCGTATAGCCGGTTGTGGGGGTGGTGGGTACGCTGCGTGTCGCAGTGGTGTTGGTGGATGTGTTTGCGGGGGTGCGTTGTGGCTGGTTCGCAGGGTTTTTCCGCTGATGTGTCGGCGTTGGTGGGGTTGGCGGAGGAGCTGGGTCG
>DATCMA010000032.1:0-25528 GCA_036563645.1 Micromonospora sp. | reverse complement strand
CGCCCAGCTGGTCCAGGCCACCTATGGTGTCGGCCCGTACGCCGAGCTGGCCGCCCGCGCATGACGACCCCGGGAGGCCGACCGCCTCCCGGCCCCCGGGCCCGGGTGCCACCACCCCGCATCCCGGCCCGGAGAAATCCCAACCACCAACCGGCTGAACACACCCACCGATGGGCGCTCCCCACCAGGGAGCGCCCATCGGTGTATGCGAACCTGGCCCCGCGACGACGCCACCGCGGGGCTGTCAGGAAGCTGTCCTCACGTCGCTTCTGTCAGGGACCCGTCCTCACTTCACTTTGAGCATCGCGTTGACGAAGCCAGTGGCGTCTAGCTGCTTGAGGAAGACCTTTTTCAGGTTGGCCAACATCGGCCCGGCGATCCGATTGTCGACGGCCTGGTCCCAGGAGAGCTGGAAGCTGGGCGCGTCCCGCACCATGCCGTACACGAACCGAGCGAAGTCCGGGCTGGGCGAGAGGTTGAGCAGGCTCTCCAAGTTCGCGACAGCCGGCACGTCACCGCGGCGGATGTAGTCCTCCACGTAGGCGTCGCTCGCCATCTCCTTGAGGAACTCGATCGCCGCGGGGATGTTGTCCGAGGTCGTCGTCACCGAGAAGTAGTTCGTGGGGTTGCCGACGATCGCTTTCGGGTCCCCTTTGCCGCCCTCCACGAACGGGAAGTTCGTGTATCCAAGATCTTCCTTGGCGAATCGGGGATGTTCCCGGACCTGGTTGGTGTACTCCCACGTGCCCATCAAGTGCATCGCGGCCCGGCCCTGGGCGAAGAGGGTGCGGGTCCCACCGGCCTCGTAGCTGACGAGCGCGAAGTTGCTGTTGAAGGCGTCCCGATCCACCAGCTCACGAATCTTGTCGATCGCCCCCGCGATCGCCGGGTCCTGCCAGCCATCGGTATCGCCGTTAGCGATGCGCCGGAACGGCTCCGGGCCGCCGAGCCGGTCGACGAAGTACTCCAGCCACATGAGCATGGTCCAGGTCTGCGCGCCGGCGAGCGCGAACGGGATGATGCCGGCCTGCTTCAGCTCGTCGACGAGGTCGAGGGTGGCCGACCACGTAATGGGCGGCTCCTCCTCGCCGCTGATTCGCCGGAGGACGTCGCGGTTGTAGAAGAGAACGATCGGCTGCATTCCCCGGTTAGGGATGCCGTAGAACCCGTCACCGATGCGGCCGGACTCCAACACCGAGGGAATCCACTTCGCCTTGAACTCCGGGTCCGCTTCCAAGGCCGGCCGCAGGTCCACCAGCAGGTCCGCTTCGACGAACGGACGGATGCTGGCACCGCCCCAGTTGAAGAAGATGTCCGGCTTGTTCGGACTCTTCACGACATTGCGAAGCCGCTCTTGGTACGGGTCGTTGGGGAACGGGACGAGTCTGGCCTTGGCTTTGTGCGTAGCATTGAATCGGCCAATCGCCCCACTTTGCACCGCGTTCTGCACGTCATCCTGCAGCACCCACACGTCGAGCTGGCCGGGAGCGTCGACCGCCTCGTTCGCCCCGTTGCCCGCACAGCCCGCGGTACCCAGCGCCATCGCACCAACTCCCGCCCCGGCCAGTCGGAAAAGCGAGCGACGGGAAATCTGGTGATCGAAGGTCCCCATGACGTGTGCCGCCGTCCCTCCTCACAACGCGCACAGCCGACTGTCCGCAGCACTCCCCACTACGAACAGTGCCGGTCTCGAAACTTTCGGTGTCGCCCCGATCATTTGTTGACGCTGCGCACGCTACGGTCACGATCACCTACGGTCAAGCCCGCACAGCACGTCCGAGGAGGAGCGCACCGACTGGCCGAGAGCCAGGGGTCGACGCCGATGGTAATTTCCGGAAACATGTCGGAAGTAGCGCGAGCGGTCGGCGCAAAAGCTGACCTGCGGCGGCTGCGGAACGTCCAGCGAGTTACCACAGGAGACTGCTCGTGAGCAGCAACGCCAACGCCGCCGGAGCCCACCCGGTGCGTACCGAAAAGTCCTCCCGAAAATTCACGGTCGACGACGCCTCGACGGTGCCCCCTGAGCACGGCACTCTCGGGGTGTCTGATATGACCGCCGCCCCTGGCGCCGCTGCGGGGGCACCGCCGAACGATGGCGGCGAGCTACCTCGCTGGCGAGACCCCTCGCTGCCGGTCGACGAGCGGGTCGAGGACCTTCTCACCCGGCTCACCCTCGAGGAGAAGGTCGCCCAGCTCTACTCGGTGTGGCTGGGTGCGGGCGCGAGCGAACAGGACATGGCGCCCCACCAGCATGACCTCGTCGACGACAAACTCGACTGGTCCGATCTCATTCGCACTGGACTGGGGCAGCTCACCCGTCCCTTCGGCACCGCGCCCATCGACCCGACGGTCGGCGCGCGCACCCTGGCCCGGATCCAGGCGGAGCTCGTTGCCGCCAACCGTTTCGGGATCCCGGCGATCGCTCACGAGGAGTGCCTCGTCGGCTTCATGACCTGGGGCGCCACCGTCTACCCCACCCCGCTGGCGTGGGGCGCCACGTTCGATCCCACCTTGATCGAACGCATGGCGTCCCAGATCGGTACCGCCATGCGCCGGCTGGGTATCCACCAAGGACTCGCTCCCGTCCTCGACGTCACCCGAGATCCGCGGTGGGGACGGACCGAGGAGACCATCGGCGAGGACCCTTACCTGGTCGCCACCATCGGGACCGCGTACGTGCGCGGACTCCAGTCCGCCGGGATCATCGCGACGCTCAAACACTTCGTCGGATACTCGGCCTCACGCGCGGGCCGGAACTTCGGCCCGGTCGCCGTCGGGGCCCGGGAGCTCGCCGACGTCCTCCTCCTGCCGTTCGAGATGGCGATCCGCGATGGCCGCGCCGGCTCGGTGATGCACTCCTACACCGAGCTCGACGGCGTGCCCTCGGCCGCTGACCCCACGTTGCTGACCACGCTGCTGCGAGAGACGTGGGGCTTCACCGGCACGGTCGTGTCGGACTACTTCGGAATCTCCTTCCTCCAGTCCTTGCACGGCGTGGCCGGCTCGCTCAGCGAAGCGGCGGCCCTGGCGTTGAGCGCCGGGCTCGACGTCGAACTCCCCGCGGTCCGCTGCTACGGCAAGCCCCTACTCGCCGCGGTCCGCGAGGGCCGAGTCCCGGAGTCCGTGGTCGACCAGGCTGTCCGGCGCGTTCTGCGGCAAAAGTGCGAACTCGGGCTCCTCGACCCCGACTGGCGGCCGACGCCGGAGGTGTTCGCCGACGTCGAGGATCCGTCCGACGCGCAGATTCGCATCGACCTCGACCCGCCGGAGCAGCGGGCCCTCGCCCGGGAAATCGCCGAGCGGTCCGTCGTGCTCGTCGCGAACGACGGGGCCCTGCCCCTGCGCCCCGACGCCCGGATCGCCGTGGTGGGTCCGCTGGCCGACTCGCCGGCCGCGATGCTCAACTGCTACTCCTTCCCGAGCCACGTCGCCGCCGAGCACCCGGGGCTCTCCGGCGCGGTGGTGATTCCCACCCTGCTTGAGGCGCTGCGCGAGGAGCTGCCCAACGCCCACATCACGCACGTCCCGGCAGGCAGCGTCGAGCACCAGGACGCCTCGGAGATCGCGGCGGCCGCCGCCGCGGCGGCGGAGGCGGACGTGTGCGTCGCGGTGCTCGGCGACCGCGCCGGGCTCTTCGGCAAGGGCACCTCGGGCGAGGGATGCGACGCCAGCGACCTGAACCTGCCGGGCCAGCAAGGTGAATTGCTCGAGGCGGTCCTCGCCACCGGTACCCCGACGGTGCTGGTGGTGACCAGCGGCCGTCCCTACGCGCTCGGTCGCTTCGCGGACCGACTCGCCGCGATCGTGCAGGCGTTCTTCCCTGGCGAGGAGGGCGGCCCGGCAATCGCAGGCGTGCTCAGTGGCCGGGTGTGCCCCTCGGGCCGGCTGCCGGTGAGCATCCCCCGGGACCCCGGCGGTCAGCCCACCACCTACCTCACGCCGGCGCTCGGTCAGCGGACGAAGGTCAGCAACATCGACCCCACGCCGCTGTACCCCTTCGGCCACGGCCTGTCGTACACCGAGTTCGCCTGGGAGGACGTGCGGGTCAACGGCGAGCCCGTCGACGCCGACCACCCCGTCGAGGTCCCCACCGACGGATCGGTACGGGTATCGCTGGTCGTCCGCAATGTCGGGGACCGCGCCGGGGCCGACGTCGTCCAGCTCTACCTGCACGACCCGGTCGCTCAGGTCACCCGGCCGGTGGTGCGGCTCATCGGCTACGCCCGGGTCGAGCTCGACGCTGGTGAGGCGCGGCAGGTGACCTTCCAGGTACACGCGGACCTCGCCAGCTTCACCGGGCGCGAGGGGTACCGGCTCGTCGAGCCGGGCGCGCTCGAGCTCCGGTTGAGCGCCTCGTGCACCGACCACCGCTTCGTCGTCCCGGTCCACCTCGTGGGCCCGGAACGTCGGGTGGGGCACGACCGGGTGCTCACCACCGAGGTGGCGGTGCAGTGAGCGCGTGACTCGCCAACCGCTCCGCGGCGGGGCAGTGGCGCTGGCCGCCCGCCCCGCCGCGCGGGCGTGGCGACAGCGCGCGCTGTCGCCGTGTGCCTCGAGGCGCGTCAGGACGGCATTCCCGGGCGCAGGGACGACCTGCCCGGGCTCACGGCGCGATCGACAGAATGTCCGTCAGCGGCCGAGATCAACGGCGTGTCCACGAGGTGTTCAGCGATCATCCACGCCTGCATCTCCCCGGTGCGGATCACTTCCGTGAGCAGGTCGTGCGTCCCTTCGTCGCCCATGTCCGAGGCGCGGCTCGCGGCGTCGCGCGACTCGCTGAGGATCGTTTCGTGGGCCTGGAGGAGCCGGGACAGCATCGCGGGCACCTCCTCCACACCGTTCGGCGCGCGCGGAATCTGCGTGATTTCCGCGACGTGCCGTGGGTCACCCACCGCCGTCCCGCCGAGGGTTTGAATGCGCTCAGCGATTTTGTCGATGAGAGCGAGCTGCTCTTTCGCGTGTTTGTCGAGCAGCATGTGCAGCTGGAAGAAGGTCACCCCTCGCATCAACCAATGGTGCTTCTTATACAGCGCGTAGAGCACCTGGGTATCGGCGAGGATGTGGTTGAGTCGTTGACACGAGTACATTCGCGTCTCGAACGCGAGCGCGATCGGCAACTGTCGTACCGTGCCAAAGGCTTGAATTTCGTTGCCATACGAATGCAGCCAGGGCTGGCTGCCCGTCGGGGACGACATATCGGCTCCCTGGGTCGTGACGGAACGAAAGGACGCGGCCCGGCAGCTCGGCGACGGACGCCGGCTGCGGTCAGGCCGGCAGCATCGACATCAATTCCTTGGGCATGCTGGACTTCACGTCCTGCCACTCGCCGTCGGTGATGTACGGCCGCAGCGCCTTCAACACCGTCTGGACCAGCCGCTCAATCCCGCCCTCGATCTCGAAGCGGAAATCGTCACGGACTCGGGCCAGAAAGTCACTGCGCCCCATCTTCTCGGGCGCCTTGTCCGGCTCCCAGCCGTCGTAGTAGACGCCCCGAATGAGCAACGGAAGCTGGGCGCCGAGCTGGACCACCTCGCTGACCGGGAGACGGTCACGCAGGGTGTGCAAGACGGCGCGCAACGCCGCGTACGACTGATTCCTCCGCTCCTTCGGCCAGCCGTACGCCTCCTCAATTTCTTTAAGGATCCGGTTTGTCTTCTCTATCGTGCTGTCGAGCACCGACACCTGCGAGTTCACACTAGCCATCTGCGACGCCTTTCGGAGGAATTGCGGCGGCGGGTCACGCAGCCGCGCCCAGCCGCCCGACGTAGGACACACTTTCCAAAGGAGCGGGTGAGAACACCTCACCCCGTGGTGATGAAATTCCCACGCTCCTCGTCGCGGCTACCTGAGTCGTCTAGCCGCCGCGCCGTTCCCGGGCCTGCTGGCAGGAGACGCAGGCCGTGGCGCACGGGAAGATTTCGAGGCGCTCGATCGGAATCGCGGTACCGCACCCCTCGCAGCGGCCGTAGGTGCCCGCGTCGAGCCGGGCCAGTGCCCGGTCGAACTGTTTTCGGCGATCGAGAATCGCCAGGATCAGTGAGTGCGCGGTCTCCCGTTCCGCGCTCTTGGTGCCGTAATCCGTCTGATCGTCACCGGTGCGCTCCGTGGTCTCGGCGGTCTGGAGCACCTGGGTGTCCGCCACCGCCCGCTCGTACTCCATGGTGAGTTCGTCGCGGCGCGCCTGGAGCGCGCGGCGGATTCGCTCGGCGTCGACGAGCGGATGCGCGCCCGACGCCGTCGAGCGCCTGTCGGTGGCAACCGCCGGAGAACCCGCGGCGATCGCGCGATTGCCCAGCATGTCGTACCCCCTCTGTGGTGGGTCCTGCGCGGGATACCCGTGCCACTCACACGCACCCGCGCCACCGGCATGCGGTACCCGGGGGAGATTCCGCAAAACCGCCCCGATCGGCGAGCCGGCCGCGGCGATGAGAGAGGCGGCGCGACCCGCGGGGGGCGCCGCGGCCACGACCCGGTGGGTCACCAGGAGACGGGCTCGACACCCATGGCCAGGCAGGAGGTGGCCTCGCGAGGAGGGCGCTGGAGCTCGTCGCCACTGCCCGGCAGCATCGGCGTCGCGGCAAATTGTCTGGTCTAGACAGTCCTCAGTGATCAATCGTGCGCCCCAACAAGAAGCCCTGAGGACAGCACACCCAGAATTCTCGTACCGGGACCGTCGCCTGATCCAAATGCGTGATAATCCCGCTGGCCGGTGGCACCTGATACGAGGATCAGGACACTTTCTCCCCGACGGGGAGAGGGAGGAGCACGAGCGGCCAACCCGCGAATACGTGAGGATTATTGCTCCAGATTGCTCACACAGGGCCCACGCGCCCGCCAATAGTGCCTCGCGACCTCACGCTGGCTATCCTGAATCAGCCGTGTCAATCCACGACGCCGAATCCGTCCAACCGAGGATGAGGATCCCACATGATCTCCCACATCTCTCAGGTCGGCGTATACGTCAGCGACCAGGACGCTGCGCTCGCCTTCTACACGGAGAAGCTCGGCTTCGAGGTCCGATCCCTTCGTGAGGGTCCAGGCATCAAGTGGATCGAGGTCGCGCCCCCTGGTGGTCAGACCACGATCAGCCTTGCCAGCAAGGATTTCCCGGTGGGAGACGAGGCGAAGATTGGTGTCTTCACGAATATCGCGTTCGAAACCGAGGACATCCACGAACTCTATGAGACCTATCGGCAGCGGGGTGTGACCTTCACCCACGAGCCGGAACTCCAGCCATACGGAAAGTGGTTTGCGGCGTTCGTCGACCAAGACGGCAACGAGTTCTTCGTCTTTCAGCCCGTTAAGTAGGGGAACCGCGGCGGCGGAGAATCCCTCTCCTGCCGCCGGGCACGCTGTGACGTCGACCGGTGATCCCGTTGTCGCTGATGTCATCGCTCGTGGTCGAGCGGACGGTGCCCGAGGGGACAATGCGGAGCTTGCCGCCGACCATCGCCGGTCAGTCGATGGGCACCGCCGGGTCGCTACCGAGTCGAGGGCTCACTGGGAAATGGCCGGGGTAGGTCAGCTGCCGTCACCCGATCGCGCCGACCGGCGGGCACTGGTGATCGGGGCCAGCCCCGCCGGGCTCGCCGCCGCGCTGGCTGTCCGGAGCGCCGGCTATACCCCGGTCGTTCTGGAACAAGCTGCTGAGCTCCGGGCGGTCGGCACCGCCCTGACCCTGTGGCCGAACGCGCTCGCCGCGTTGGCCGAGCTGAATCTCGCCGACGACGTCGCCGCGGTGGGCTGCCCCGCGGAGGGCAACCAGATTCGCACCCCAAGCGGCCGGCTCGTGGACGACGTTTCTGGCCAGGCGATGCGGGAGTGGTTTGGCAGCACCGGTATGACGCTGCTCCGCAGCGAGCTGATCGCGGTGTTGCTCAATCGCCTCGGTGCCGACGCGATTCGGACGGGTGCGCGCTGCGTCGGCGTCACCTCGACGCCAACCGCCGTGGTGGCTCACCTCGCCGATGGCCGCGAGGAGACGGGGGCGCTCCTCATCGGCGTCGACGGCTTGCACTCCGTCGTCCGCGCGCAGCTCGTCGGGGGTCGAGATCCTCTGCGGTACGCGGGCTATCCGGTGTGGCGGGGAATCGCCGAGTACGACCTGGGTCGGGCACCGGGATCCCTGAGCATGGGCCGTGGCGCGCAGTTCGGCATGTTCCCGATGCGGGGCGGGCGGACGTACTGGTTCGCCAGCCTGCGCATGCCGCCCGGTGTGGCCAGGACCGTCACGGCAGCGGCGCTGCTGTACGACCGGTTCGCCTCCTGGCACCCACCGATCCGCGACGTCCTCATCACCACCCCCGCGCATCAGATCATCGTCACGGACGTCTACGACCGGCGTCCGCTGCGCCGGTGGCGGAGTGGGCGGGTCGCCCTGGTCGGCGACGCGGCGCACCCCAGTGAACCGACGTTGGGGCAGGGGACGTGCCAGGCGCTGGAAGACGCGGCCGTGCTCGCCCGATGCCTGCGGCGGGGGCGGACGGTCGACGACGCGCTCCGGGCCTACGAGGCGAGTCGGCGCCGCCGGGCCAATGGACTCGCTCGGCAGGCGGCGATGCTCGGCCGGATCGGGCTGTGGCAGAACCCGCTGTCCTGCTGGTTGCGCGAGCAGGTGATGACCCATACGCCGGGTAGGCTGCGGCAGCGCCAACTCGCCCAGAGGTTCGCCTTTCCGTGACGCCGGTCGCCCTCTGCGAGCTCGTCGCCCCAATAGATCACGCGCCTGCGTACCCGTCCGGTACGCAGGCGCGGGGTGGATGGGCGACTCACTTCAGCCACGGCAGGCGTCGCACAAGCGGGGTCCGCGCCCACCAACCGCCGAGACCGAGGGTGGCGCCCGCGTTCGCGGCGGCCAACCCGATGAGCAGGATCGCCTGGATGACGTGGTCGTCGATCACCGGGTTGGTGTCCGGGGGCAGGACAGCGGTGTACATCATGATCAGCAACAGCGCGCCGCTTCCGGCCGCGATCCGCATCCCGATGCCCAGCAGCAACGCCACACCGATGCCGAGCAGGCCGGCCATGAAGAGCACGTTGGCGAACGTCGTACCCGCCAGGGCGTGGTAGAAGCCGGCGAACGGCCCCTCAGCGCCGCTGAGGAAGCCCTTGGTAGGGTTGCCGCCGTCGATCCAGCCTTTGCCGGCCGGGGTGGCGAAGCCGAGGCCGACGAGCTTGTCGAGGAAGGCCCACAGGAAGATCCAGCCCATCCCGATGCGGGCAGCGGCCCAGGCGTACCGGGCGACGGTTCCCGCCGGCCGCATCGCTGGACGGTCCATCGCCGCGTCGTGTTCGTGGTTGACGTGAGGTGCGGGAGCGATGGCGGTCATCGGTCCTCCGATTCCGGTGGCCGACCTGGGTGGTCGGCGCTTGCGTCCTCAGTCCACCGCGCCCGCGCGGCCCGCCCTAGGGGCACAGGTATCTCATCGCGAGGACTCGCGACCCCGCTCGACACGGACCATCGGCCCGGTCAGAAGTCCGGTCGAGGATGGGACGTTCTCCCCATAAGCGGGTGCGTTTGGGCCCTATTTCCACGCGCCACCCCGCGGGAGCCTGAGGGCAGAAGCGGTTCCGCCGGCGACGGCGGGGCGCTGACCGGACGTGTCGGCGGTGGCCCGGAGGCCACCCGCACCGCACGCGCCATCGGCGTCCGCCGCGCGGGCGGAGCGGACCCAGCGCAAGGAGGTGGCGATGATGGCAAGGCGCTGGCGGGGCAACGGTTCCCTCGTGCCCTTTGATTGGTCGCCCTTGTCGTGGCTGCCGTTCCTCGAGCCACCCATCAGGATCGAGGAGTACCTCGACGACGACCGGTACGTCGTTCGGGCGGAGCTCCCCGGCGTCGACCCCACCAAAGATGTGGAGGTGACGTCCGCGGACGGTGTGCTCCACCTGCGGGTGGAGCGCAGCCGCGAGCATCACGACAACGGGCGGTCCGAGTTCCACTACGGCTCCTTCTACCGAGCTATCCCGCTGCCCGCCGGCGCGAGAGAAGACGACATCACCGCGACGTACAGCCACGGGATCCTCGACATCACCGTTCCGCTCGGCGAGCCGGCGACGCGGCGGAAGCAGATTCCCATCAGCGTCGCCGCACGGTGAGGCCGGCTAGGCGGGAAGCCGGCGCTCATGCGGGAGGGCCCGCGGCAGTCGGGCCCTCCCGCAGCGCGCACGACGTCTATATCGATTTCGCGCATCGGCAGGACCATGGACGCCGCCTCGTCCCTTGTCCATCCGGTCACGCGACGAGGCAGCTAAATCGCGCACCGTGACTCACGCGTTGTGATCGATGGTTATCGGCACGTCATCGGCGAGACGGTAACCCACCCCGTAGACCGTGGTGATCAGCGGGATTCGCTCCCCCACCTTGACTCGTAGGCGTCGAATATGGACATCCACGGTGCGGACGCCGGTGTGCTCGTATCCCCACACCGCGGTCAGCAGCTGGAGACGGGTGAAGACGCGACGGGGATTCTGCACGAAATGCAGGAGGAGGTCGAACTCCAGGCGCGTGAGGGGCAGCGGCTTCCCGTCGAGAAGCACCGAACGAGAGGCGGCGAGGATGTGCAGGCCAGGCCGCTTCCGTGGCTGTGCTGTGGGCTCCGGGGGCGAGGACGAGCGACGGGGCGCGGGCAGCGCGGACGGGGACGCCAGTTCTTCCTTGTCCTCGCTCGGCTGTGGCGAGGCGGGCTGCGGCGCGGGGCCGACGACCGCTCCCTCACCGCGTTCCAACAGTTCGCGGGCCGCCTCCAGCAGCCGCCGCGCCGGTGGGGTGAGCTGGTCCTCGTCGGCGAGGGGAATGGAGAGAGTGACGGTCAACGTCGGCGTGCTCGGAGCGGTAGAGCGTCGAGCGGAGGCCGGGCGGCGACCCTTTCCACTGGATGGGGAGGTGTGCCATCCAGCACGCGACGACGCGGGGCTGACCGACATGCTCCTCCTTGCCGATGTGGACAACTCCGTGTGCGGCGGAGCGACTCCCGAAGAACCGGTGCGCCGGCCAACAGATGACACCACGAGATCTCCGGACGCACCGTACGTGACGATGCTCCCGAGCGGTGGGTCCCGGGTCAATAGTTTCGGCGTTGCATAACTGTGACAATCGACAAACGTAACGTAGTCGATCAGTCGCTGATTTGCCTCGGTCGGCGTGGTATATAGGGCAATTTATCGATCGTGCCTGGGAAGGTCAGCCAACGCCCACACCGCCGCCACCTCGTCGGCCACCGCCTCCCCCTGTGCCAGGCCGGCATTCATGGCGGCCACCGCGCGGCTCACGTCGAGCACATCCGGGCCGATCGCCTCCCGAGCCGCCGCATCGGTGGCGATGAGCAGGGCGGGGACGTCCCCGAGCCCGCGCAGCTCCGCCTCCGGCCTGCGCCGGAAGGGCCCCGCCACAGGCGCGATAGCCACCACCGCGTCGGCACCGGCGGCGAGGTCGGCGTTGGTCACCGACCGCACACCACCATCAATATAACGACTTCCATCGATTGAAATCGGTGGGAAGACGCAGGGCACCGCGCAACTCGCCGCCACGGCCCGGACAAGCGGCACGCCATCCGCGTCGTCCCAGGCGAGTGGCGCGCCGGTGTACGCGTCCACGGCGGTGATCACAAGCCGGGGGTGCGTCGGCCACTCGTGCACCGGGAGCAACGCGGCGAACCGGTCAACCTGCACCTGCTCGTCCCCGACCGGGGCCGAGAGCGCCAGCGCGCCGAGCCGCGCGCGGGCGGCGTTGGGCGCGAGCGCGGTATCAGACAGGACCCCGAACGCGTGGGCGAGCAGGGACATGTCCACCTGGAACGACAGCTCCAAGCCGACGGACTGCCGAACCAGCGACACCGCGTGGTCCAGGTCGACGGTGGCGGCGAGGGCACCCACCACGGAGCCAGCGGACGTACCGATGATCATGTCGGCGCTGGCGGCGAGGTCGACCCCTGCGCCGCGCAGCCCGGCGAGCACGCCGATCTCCCAGGCGATCCCGGTGATCCCGCCACCGCCCAGCACCAGCGCCCGGCGCATCGCACCACCTCCTCACCGACGACCCGCGTCCGGCGTCTCAAACGGCGCGCGGCTCCCCACCGGGTACGCCACCCCGCGCGCAACGCAGTCGCCGGAGAGACGGCCGGGGAAGGAGGGTCACCTCAGCGCGCGGCGCTCCGGTCCACCATGGCGACCAACCGCTCGGCGACATCGGGCAGCGGGATCGCCAGCGCTTCCGACGCGGCACGCAGCACCTCCAGCGCCTGCGCGGGGGCGCACCCCCGCTGGCTCATCACCACCCCGATCGCCTGGCTGATGACGTCGCCGTACGCCAGCGCCTCGTCGATCTCGGCGAGCCACGCCGCCTGCCGCTCTCGGTCGCGCACCGCGGCCAGGAGCAGCCCGGCGTGTTCGGCGAGCACCCCAGCGACAAGCTGGTGCGTCTCGTCCAACACGCCGGGCTGCGGGGCGTAGACGTTGAGCGAGCCGATGGTGTCCTCATCGACGTCCACCGGCACGCACAGCACCGCCCGCACCCCCTGGGCACGCGCGATCGGCGTCCAGCGTGCCCAGCGGGATTCCCTGCCCAGCTCGTCGGAGCGCACCACCTCTCGCCGCCGGATCGCCGTCAGCGCGGGTCCCCCGACCGCGTACTGCACGTGGTCGAGGTCGACCAGGTGCGGCGCCGAAGAGGCGACCGAGCCCGGACTGCCCGCCTGTAAGAGGGTGACGCTGCACCAGGCGACCCCGGGCAGGGCGCGCTGGCTCGTGCTCACCAGGTGCTCCAGAGCTTGCGCGAAGTCGCTGGTGGCGACCATGCCCGCGGTCAGCTCGCGCAGGAGGGCAGCGGTGCGCAGCGCGTCGAGGCGGGCCGCGTCCACGGAGGGCGGCGTCGCGCTCACCGTCGACGGTCCCCCCTGTCCGTCGTCGAGGCCGCGCCACCGTCGCGCGCGGCGAGCCCGTCTCGCTGCGCCATGTCCTCACGTCCTCCCGTTGTCGACCGGGCGCCTTCTACCCCACGGGGACCGGCGCAAACAACGGGTTCACGACCCGCGGCGGGACAACCGGCGCCCGATCGCGGCCACCAACCGGTCGAGCTCCGATCCGAACGGGTTGTCGTGGACCAAGTAGGTCCAGGTCGCGCTCGGCCGCACGAGCCGGGCGTCGTCCGGGCGCCAGTTCTCGTCCAGCTCGATGGTCTCGAAGGTGGCGATCGTCCGGGCCTCAATCTCCGGAATGAGGCGGTTGAACGCGGGTACCGCCGCGCGGTGGAACTCGTCGAGCGGGTCGAGCCGGCCGAGCGCCCGCAGGTGCACCCCTTCCCGCACCTCCGACAGGTACGCGAGGTGTTCCGCCCAGAGCCGGTCGAGGTGGTACAACGCAATCGACCGGGCCGCGCGGGAGAGGAGATCCGGGTCGATCGTCGCGCACCGCTCCGGGAACTTCTCCCGCAGCATCTCGGCCGCCACGTCCGTCGTCAGCAGACGCTCGCGCCGCTCCGCGAGCGCCTTGCGCTGCTGCTCGATGACCACGCTGTACCGCCAGGTATTGCGGTGGATCTCGTGGTTGATGCCCTCCGCGACCCGCTGGGCGTGCTCGATGGCGTAGGTGACCCGCTCGTCGGTGACGAGACCGTCGGCGTTCATCCGCGGTGACGGGGGGATGAGGTCAGCCGCGTGCCGCTGCACGAGCTCGTCTTCCAGGCTGACGAAGAACACCGAGGAGCCCGGGTCACCCTGCCGCCCCGCTCGGCCGCGCAGTTGGTCATCCACCCGGCGGCTGTCGTGGCGTCCGCTGCCGATCACGTAGAGACCGCCCAGCTTCGCCACGCGCTCCCGGTCGGCTTGGTCGCTGCCGCCGAGCCGGATGTCGACGCCTCGCCCCGCCATCTGGGTCGAGACGGTGACCGCGCCGAACTTCCCCGCCTCCGCGATGATCGCCGCCTCTTCGGCGTCGTTCTTCGCGTTGAGAACCGTGCACGGGACCCCAGCGGCGCGCAGGCCAGCGGCCAGCTGTTCGGACTCCTTGACGTCAAGGGTGCCCACCAACACGGGCCGGCCGATCTTGTGGGCGGCGACCACCTCCCGGATGATCGCCTCCTCCTTCTCGGCTCGGGTCGCGTAGACCCGGTCCGGTTCGTCGACGCGGATACACGGGGTGTTGGGCGGGATCACGGCGACCTCGAGGTTGAAGAACTCCCGAAGCTGGTCGCCGACCCACACCGCGGTGGCGGTCATCCCGCAGACGGTCTGGTAGAGCCCGATGAACGCCTGAACCGTGATCGTGGCGAGGACTTCCCCCTCGGCCGTGGTCGAGAGCCCTTCCTTCGCCTCCACCGCCGCCTGCAGGCCGTCCGGCCAGCGGCGGCGTTGGGCAACGCGGCCACGCATCTCGTCGACCAGCTCGACAGCGCCGTTGCGGACGATGTAGTCGACGTCCCGGCGCAGCAGGACGTGCGCGTGCAGGGCAACGTTGATCGCCGAGAGCAGTCGGATGTTCTCGTCGGCGTAGAGGTTGATGCCGCCTAGCCGCTTCTCGACGACGGCGAGTCCGGCCGCGGTGAGCGAAACGTTCCGACCGTCCTCCGTCACCTCGTAATGGACGCCGGGCCGCAGACCGCGCACGACGGCGTCCGCGGCGTGGACGGGATCCTGCTCCCCCGGCACGCTCCCGGCGAGCACCATCGGCACGCGCGCTTCATCGATCAGGATCGAGTCCGCTTCGTCGATGATCGCGGTCGCCAGGGGACGCTGCACCCGGTCGGCGATGTCGGTGACGAGCTGGTCGCGGAGGTAGTCGAAACCAGCCTCACTCACCGACACGTAGGTCACGTCGCGGCGGTAGGCTTCGCGGCGCTGCTCCGGCGTGCACGACTCCGTCACCCACCCAACGGTGAGCCCGAGCCGACGGTAGACGGGCTCCATCCACTCGGCGTCGCGACGGGCCAGGTAGTCGTTGACGGTCAGCACGTGCACCGGGCCGCGTCCGAGCCGCACGTGCCCGTACGCGGCGATGGCGGCGGTGAGCGTCTTCCCCTCACCGGTCGCCATCTCCGCCACTCGGCCATCGAGCAGCGCCATCGCCCCCAGCAGCTGCACGTCGTATGGCCGCTGGCCGAGCCCTCGGCGGGCCGCTTCCCGGCCGATCGCGCATATGTCGATGTAGCTGGTGGCTTCCTGGGCCGCGGCGGTCAGCGCGTCGTCGTCGAGCGCCGCGAGTTCGTCTTCACGAGCTTCAATCTCTGGCAGCAGCTTCCTCAGCGGCTTCAGGTCGACGGTCGTCCCTGGGCGCTGGAGAAAGCGCTGGAATCTGGCCTTCAGGCGTTGCGAGACACCCATGTCGGGCAACGCTACGCGATGTGGGGCGGAGCCGGTGGCCCGCCCCACATCGACGGCGATGCGCGGCTTGTGCCACGCCGTGTGGAGCTGCTGCACTACGTGGAGCGACGTGCGGTATCACGTCACTTGGAGCTCCCTGCGGGCTTCGTCGCATTCCACACCAGCAGGGCGACGATCACCGCGATGACGGCCAGCGCTCCGGTGTGCGACGATTCTCCGCCGCTGCCCGAGATCCCGAAGGCGAAAATCGCCGCACCGACCGCGGTAGCGAGAAGCACCCGAGTTCCGTGACGCACCTCGGCAACGTACGACTCCCCGGCTAAGGGAACGGGCAAAATCCGCGAATGCCCTCTCGACAGGTGGCCGTCTCCGTCCCGACGGTCGACCTCACCGCGTCGAATCCGCCAATCGTCGCCAGCCGTGCCGCCCCGGGTGACCTGCGAAGGGCTACCCCTTCCCCTCCCCTCGTCCGCACCTTCACGATCTGCCGTCGGGGCTCCGGAAAACGTGCTCTGCGCCCGCGTGCTGCCCTACGGCGAGCCCGTCGGAAAAGTCCCACCTCCCCGGTTTCAACCGGTCAGAACGGGGTAGGCGTGCGCTGTCCCTGGATCCGGTTTAACCCGTGCCTGGATCCGGTTGAGCGAGGTGAGGACATTGGTCAAGCGAGTAGCGCCGGCACCGGCGCAGGTACGCTCACCGATCATCATCACGCCGGACTACACGCCCGGCTATCCGGGTCCCGTCCGGCGCACTCCCCGCGGGGGCGCAATCGCCCACCTGCTGAGGACGACCGACGCCAAGGCCATTGGCCTTCTCTACTTGGGCACGTCCTTCACGTACTTCCTCATCGGCGGCCTCATGGCCCTGATCCTCCGCGCCGAACTGGCCCAGCCCGGGATGCAGTTTCTCTCCCCGGAGCAGTACAACCAGCTCTTCACCATGCACGGCGCGGTAATGCTGTTCCTGTTCGCAACCCCGATGGTCTTCGGGTTCGGCAACTACATCGTGCCGTTACAGATCGGCGCGCCGGACGTGTCCTTCCCGCGCCTCAACGCGCTCGGCTTCTGGCTGTTCTTCTTCGGGTCGGCCCTCGTCATGGGGGGATTCCTCACGCCTGGAGGGCCACCGGACTTTGGGTGGACCGCCTACCCGACGCTAAGCCGAATGGAGCACACGCCCGGCCCCGGAGCTGATCTCCTCCTGGTCGGGCTCGCCCTCACCGGTCTGGGCTCCATTCTCGGTTCGGTCAACCTCATCACCACGATCGTCACGCTGCGCGCCCCGGGCATGACTATGTTCCGCATGCCCATCTTCACCTGGAACATGCTGATCACATCGCTGATGGTGATCATCGTGTTCCCGGTGCTCACCGCCGCGCTCGTGGCGCTCCTGGCGGACCGGCTCGTCGGCGCCCAGGTCTACAGCGCCGCCCACAACGGCCCCATCCTCTACCAGCACCTGTTCTGGTACTTCGGGCATCCAGAGGTCTACATCATCGCGTTGCCGTTCTTCGGAATGGTCACCGAGGTCATCCCCGTCTTCAGTCGCAAGCCGCTCTTCGGCTACAAGGGGATGGTCATCGCGACGATCGCGATCTTCGGTTACTCGCTTGTGGTCTGGGCGCACCACATGTACGTCACCGGGCAGGTGGCGCTGCCCTTCTTCGCCGCGGGTACATTCGTGATCGCGGTGCCGACCGGGGTCAAGTTCTTCAACTGGATCGGCTCCATGTGGAAGGGGCAGATCACCTTCGAGTCGCCGATGCTCTTCTCCATCGGCTTTCTGCTCAGCTTCCTCATCGGCGGTCTCTCCGGCGTCCTGCTGGCCAGTCCTCCGCTCGATTTCCACACGAGCGACACCTATTTCGTGGTCGCCCACTTCCACTACGTCCTCATCGGCACCATCGTCTTCGCCGCGTTCGCCGGCTTCTACTTCTGGTTCCCGAAGATGACGGGACGGATGCTCGACGAACGCCTAGCCAAGGTGCACTTCTGGACGCTGCTCGTCGGGTACCACCTCACCTTCTTGGTCTTCCACTGGATCGGCACGCGCGGCATGCCGCGCCGCTACGCCGACTACCGACCCGAGGACGGGTTCACCACGCTCCACGCCATCGCCACCATCGGATCGTTCGTCCTCGGGATCTCCACACTCTTCTTCATCTGGAACGTGTGGAAGTCGTGGCGCTTCGGCCGCGTCGTCACCGTCCGGGATCCGTGGGGCTTCGGCAACTCCCTGGAGTGGATCACCCCGTGCCCGCCGCCCCTGCGGAACTTCGACTACATGCCGCGCATCCGCTCCGAACGCCCCGCGTTCGACGAGAAGTACGGCTACCTCGTCTCTGACCTCGGGGAGGATGTGCCGCAGCGGGCCACGAAGCCGCGGCAGAGCCTGCGCGAGGAGCTGCGGCCCGGGGACCACACCTCGCCGGAGACCGAACACCCCAGCCCAACCGGGGCGCGCGGCGCCGCGGAGAAGACCGGGTACCGGCCACGGCCGGACTCCGGCGCCCGCCCGATCATCGTGCCGGATCCGGAGACGATGCGGCGTCCGCGGTACGGCGGGACCACCGATCCGATCAACCTCATCGACAGCAACCGCAAGGGTCGGGAGCCCGACTCCGACGCGCGGTGGCGCTCTGGCCAACCGGGGGAGGAACGCTAAGCAGGCTGGGCGCCACCGGTCGCCGGTGGCGCCCAGCCGACCCGGGCAGCGGACGCGCCGTGCGCTCACCGCGCCGCGCGTCGCCCGATCAGTTGACCATCCGCCCCAGCCCGGCGACGGTGAGGCTGCGCCGCACGTACGGCTGGGGGTTCGCCAATCGGAACCGCAACCCATTCCGGCGAGCAGCTTCATGGCTAGTCAGCAGGGCCGCGATACCCGCGGTGTCGATGAACGGCACGGCGGCGAGATCCACGACGAGGTCTCCCCGGGCGGTGGCGACCGCGTCGGAGAGGGCCTCACGCAGTTGATCCGCGGTCTCCCGGTCGACCTCGCCCTCCACAGTGACCACTGTCCGCGGGCGGGGATCCTCCGAGCGGGCCACCGACACGGTCAAACTTGGCCGATCGCGGTGGGCGCCGGATTCCCAACGCGGCACGCTGTCGGTGAGCATGGCCTGCCGCAGCCAGTTCAATGTCCTGGACAGCAGGCGCGAGACGTGCATCTGGGAGATGCCGAACTCCGCGGCGATGTCGGACTGGGTGTAGTTGCCGTAGAAGCGCATCGCGAGAATGCGCCGTTCCCGCGGTGGCAGGCGATAGAGCAAACCGCTGATCGTCAGGCGGTCGTCCACCGACTCCAGGTCGGCGTCGAGGGTGCCGAACATGTCGCCCAACTCGGCTGGACCGTCGTCGCCGACAGGGCCGTTGAGCGACGCCGGTGTGTAGCCCGCCGCGGATTCCAACGCCGCGAGAATGTCCTCTTCGGAGGTATCCAACCGCTCCGCGAGCTCACCGACGGTCGGCGTACGGGACAGCTCCGTGGTCAACGTCGCGGTGGCTTGGCTGACCTCGATGGTGAGATCCTGAAGCCGCCGCGGCACGTGCACTCCCCACGTGCGGTCCCGGAAGTGCCGCTTGATTTCACCCGTGATGGTGACCGCCGCGTAGGCGGTGAACGAGCCGCGTTCCGGGTCGTAGCGGTCCACCGCCTTGACCAAGCCGAGGCGGGCCACCTGCTCCAGATCCTCCAACGGCTCGCCACGCCCGCGATAGCGGCGTGCCAATCGTCCCGCGAACGGCAGCGCGAGCTGGACCAAGTCGTCACGCAGCCCCTGCCGTTCGGCGGCCGGGCATTCCGCGATCTGGGCCGCGTACGACAGGGCCGCGCCATCCAGATCTTCGAGCCCACCCTCCGGCCGTGTCACCGCACGCTTGTGTCCGGACATTCCCGCCCCTCCCGGTAAGCCGGCTACGAGCTGTGCATGGGGTGTATGGAGAACGAGCGATCACCGTCCACATGCCACGGGGACCACTGACGCCCCCCGTCCCCGAGAGGGAGGCACCGCTCGCTCCCTACGCCGGACCCTACTGCCGATGTCCGGCCGCCTTATTCCATCGGGCAGAAAAAGGCAGGTGAAATTTGCCCAGGTAGCCGACCGCGGGTCAGCAGACCAGCAGCCCGAGCGGCGCTCCGCTCTCCCGCAAACCCGCGAGCACCGCCCCAATCGTCAGCGGCGCTGGGCGGGGCAGGTCGTACGGCTGCCCGCGCAGCACCTCTGTGGCCCGACGGGTCGGCACCGGCACGGTGGGATAGCTCCGCGCCGCTACGCGATCGAGCGCCGCCCGCTTCAGGCCGAACGCCGCGATCGCGCGCCACTGGGGCAATCCCGCCACCACATCGGAGACCAGCCCTGGTGGTTCCGGTATCACGTCGACGGAGCTGAACGAGGCGCTGCCCGCGAGCCACCACTCCGCCGCGGCGACGGTGCGCCGCACGGCGTTCTCGCACCAATAGGGCACTAGACCGGCCCGCACCACCTGCCAGGGATCGAGTAATCGACCACATTCGACAACGCATCGGTTTCCGGTCTTGCCCGCGGCGCGCAGCCAGTCGCGATAGATGTCAGCGATGGCGGCACTGAGCGCCTCCGGCCGGGAATACAGCACACGGTGGACAGGGCGGCCGACCTGCCCCGCCCACTGACGCAGACTCTCCTCGAACGCCGGCTCGACGCTGTGTTCCGCGAACCCCGTCGGGCAGACCACGGCGGGGGCGCGCCACCGCGCGCCATCGCCCCCGGTGCCACGCAGCACCCGAGCCAGCCACTCGTTACAGGGTCGGTAGTCGTCCGGCTCCAACCCGCTAGCCGGCCCACCAATTTGGAAGCTGTGCCGTAACCCGACGTCGAGCACGGGCCAGGTGCGGGAGTCCTTGACCAGCAGCACCGGAGCTCGAGGGGCGAGGCAGGTCGCCAGGAACTGGCGGTACGCCTCGGGGAGCGTGCGCCACCGCACCACCAGGGTGATGACACACCCGGCCACGACGCCCCGCGCAGCCGGGTCGTGCACCTGCCGCACCGCGACGTCCGGATTCGCCGCGAGCAGCCGACCCACGACCGCCGTCCCGTGGGCGAGAGCCCCGGCGGCGTCCTCGACCGCCCCATGCGGCCACGACACGGTCATCTCGAACTCGGCCGGCAACCACGGCACGTCCATCGCCGTCGCGAGGTGCGCGGCGCTGCCGTGGGGCGACCCGAGCACCACGCCGGGGTAGCAGCGGCGCGGATACTGATCCACCATCCACTGCGCGACCCGGTCGGCGTCGACCTCCCCCACCTGGTCGGGGGCGACCGCGACGCGCATAGCGGCACGGGCGACCGCGGCCCGCCGCAGCGGCTGCGGTGCCCCGCGGTACCGCGACAGGAGGGGCACGTACCCAAGGTCAGCGCAGTCGTGCCCACATAACGCGCGCGCGGTCGCCGCGAGCAAGATCCGGCAAGGGCTGTCCGGCGCGACGATCTGCTGAGGAGTGAGTAGTCCACTGGCGGTGAGCCACCCCGTTTTCTCCCGCACCCGTGCCGCTCCCCTCGTCCCTGTCCGCGAGCGGCTTTCCCGGTGCAAGCGGTCTCAAACGGGGCAATGGCGCGCCGCGCCCGGGGACTCGGGGTTACCTCCTGACCCGGGGCCCGCGGCCGACGTGGTGGCTGTGACTGGTGATGGTCTCCACGACGCGATCACCACGGCCCGGCGTGGCCGCGTCGGCGTACCGCAGCACGACCCCGACACCGTCGTCGAGGTCAGCGTCGTCGGGGCCGACGAGCACGAGGCCAGCGCCGGTGCCGACGAGGGCACGCAGCAGCGCCTCGTCCGCGCGGACCTGCTGAGGATCGGGGACGCCCATCGCCACGAGCTCCTCCGGATCAGTGCTGATTTGCGTGGGCTCCGGCCCGATCCACAGCCGCGCGGTCGACGACGGGTCATCGACCAGGAGCAAGAGATCCACCTGGTTGCGCTGGAGCGCGGCGACCGCCGCCGACAACCCGTTGCCGATGCCCTGTTGCGCCGCGTACCGGTCGAGGGCGTCCCGCGTGTGGGCGGCGGCCACCTCCGCGACCGCTTCCGCAGTGACGTCGTTGAGCGGCTCGGGATCGGTGCCGACGGCCCGCGCCCCCGCGTCGGTTTGGACCAGTCGACGCTGCCACCGCACGGGTAGCTGGGCGATGAGCTGCTGGCGAGCCTGCGGATCACCCGCGACGACCAGCACCTCCGCTCCGACGACGTCGGCGAGATCGGCGGTCGCCTTCGCGACGTCGCCCGCGTTGCGATGCCAGCTCATCTCGGCGGCCCGCTGAAAGTGGGCCTGCGACCACCCGCCGGGCTTGACTTTGCGGAGCGGGTACCACTCCCCGCCGTCAACCCGGACCTGCCGCGGCAGCGCGCCGACGCTGACCGCGTCGATGTCGCCGCCGACCCGGTTGACCAGCACGCGGATCCACGGGATCTCCTCGCCGCGCTGGACCACCAGGGGCATGGCGTGCGGCAGCGGATCGTAGGTGGCGAGGTCGCGCAGTGGCGGCGCCGGGAGGTAGTGGCTGAGGACGACCTCTCCGGCGGTGGCGAACAACGCGAGGCCGTACGCGCCCGGGCGTGGCTCGTGGCGGAGGACCGCCTCGCCCAGCGCGTGCACCGTCGGCGTGTCGACCCCCTTGTCCCGCAGCTGCTCACGCAGGCCACGCCACCGCAGTTCGAGTTCCGTGGCGGCGTCGGCGGTGTTGTGCGAGGCGTCCAGGTAGACCGATGCCCAGGGTCCCGGGCGGACGTAGAGCGGGCTGAGGAAGGACAGGTCCATACGTAACCCCTCTCGCGATCCGTAACCCGGTACCCCGAGAGGCGCCCCTGTCACCTGGACGTCATGTGCCGCCACCGCGGGACCGACGGCTCGGCTCGCCATTCACTCAGCCGTCACACCCGAGATTCACCCCACTCATCCGATCATGTCGATACAATCAGTACACGGCCGCTAACTATCGGGTGGTGCTCGATGGACAGCGAACTCCTCGCCGCCCGCGCGGCACACCGGGCCGGCCCGGTCATCACCGGGCACGTGGTCCGGCTCCAGCCGGGCTATCCCCGGGAGCTGAAGATCCGCCAACCCCTCCTGGTGGCGATCCTGTTCGCCGCCAGCATCGGGCGGTTCCTGGGTGCCCTGCGCACCGCGGGCACCGGCGACACGCGCCGACGCTGGCGTGACCTGCGCAAGGGGCCCGAGTTTCTCGTCACCCCGCTGCACGTCCGCGACCGGCGTGGGGTGCTCTGCGAGGTCGAAATTCACGGTCACCTGCCGCAGAGCGCGCTCGATCCCGGCGACTACGTCCAAGTCACGGTTCGGCCACAGAAGGACCCTGCCCTCCCGCCGCGGGTCGAGCGGATCGTCAACATCACCACCCACCAGGTGCTCACCCCGCGCATCCCGACGATCTGGACCCACCTCGGCCCCCCGATGGTGGTGCAGGCCATCGTGGGGCTGCTGGTCCTCGGGCTGCTCGTCACGTTGATCGTGATCTTCTGATCGCGTTTGCGTGGCGGCCACCCCGGGCACGTACGGGGTGAGGTGATGCACGGTGAGTCAGGGCTATCCGGATCGCGCGCCCCGCGCGGCGAGTGACAACCCGGCGCAGCGGGACCGCCCGCCCGATATCGACGAGGTCACCCTCCCGCCCGCTGATCCGTACCGCGTCGAGCACGAGCTCGATCCCGAGGACCCGGCCCACGCGCGCGTCGATCCCCAGGTCCTCCGCGACGGCGGCCCCACCTCCACACCGGGCGCGCCGACCACGACCGGGGGCACCGCAGGGCCGGCGAGCGCCCGACGCATCGCCCGGCGAGGCCGTACCGTCGCGCCGACCACGACGGGGAGTGCCGGAACCGGCAAGCTGTCCAGTACGGCCCGCGGGCACACCAGCGACGCGAGCGCCCCGACCTCAGCGGCGGGTGTCGTCATCGACGACTGGACCTAACAGGAGCCTTTTCGGACGACGCCTGTCCGGTTTTCTTCGCTGCGCTATGTCCGCGAAAAAGCGGTGGCCGCACGGCTGTGCGGCCACCGCCCACGCTTCGAGTGTCAGCCCCGCTGGTCGATGGGGACGAAGGCGCGCTCCTTCGGGCCGATGTACACCTGCCGCGGCCGGCCGATCTTGGTGGTCGGGTCAGCGATCATCTCGCGCCACTGGGCGATCCAGCCCGGGAGCCGACCGAGCGCGAAGAGCACGGTGAACATCTTGGTCGGGAAGCCCATGGCCTTGTAGATCAGGCCGGTGTAGAAGTCCACGTTCGGGTAGAGCTTGCGGGAGATGAAGTACTCGTCCGCGAGAGCGATCTCCTCCAGCTGCATCGCGATGTCGAGCAGCGGATCGGGCTTCTCCATCCGGCCGAGCACGTCCTGCGCCGCCTTCTTCACAATCGCGGCGCGTGGGTCGTAGTTCTTGTAGACCCGGTGGCCGAAGCCCATGAGGCGGACGCCCTGCTCCCGATTCTTCACCCGGCGCACGAACGCCTTGACGTCACCGCCCTCGGCGTAGATGGACTGGAGCATCTCCAGCACCGCCTGGTTCGCACCGCCGTGCAGGGGGCCGAACAGCGCGTTCACCCCCGCCGAGATCGACGCGAACAGGTTGGCGTGGCTCGAGCCGACGAGGCGGACCGTCGAGGTCGAGCAATTCTGCTCGTGGTCGGCATGCAGCACGAACAGCATGTCGAGCACCCGGGCGAAGACCGGGTCGACCTCGTACTCCTGGGTCGGCACGCCGAACGTCATCCGCAGGAAGTTCTCGACGTACCCGAGGGAGTTGTCCGGGTACATCAGCGGCTGACCGATGGACTTCTTGTACGCGTACGATGCGATCGTCGGCACCTTCGCGAGCAAGCGGATGGTGCTGATCTCGACGTGGTCGGGGTCGAACGGATCGAGGCTGTCCTGGTAGAAGGTCGACAGCGCGCTCACCGCCGCGGACAGCACCGCCATCGGGTGCGCGTCACGGGGGAAGCCGTCAAAGAAGCGTTTCATCTCCTCGCGGAGGAGAGTGTGCATCTTGATCCGCTCGGTGAAGGTGGCGAGCTGCTCCTTGGTCGGCAACTCGCCGTAGATCAGCAAATACGAGACCTCGAGGAAGGATGCTTTCTCCGCGAGCTGCTCGATCGGATAGCCACGGTAGCGGAGGATCCCGGCGTCGCCGTCGATGTAGGTGATCGCTGAAGCACACGCCGCCGTATTCACAAAGCCCGGGTCATAGGTGACGTACCCGGTCTCCTTCAGGAGCTTGGCGACATCGATCCCGGACGGCCCCTCGACCGCACCCCGTACCGACATCGAAAGTTGCCCACCCGGGTGGTCGAGCTTGACATCCGCCATCTGATCCCTCGCTTTGCCGACAAATCTTTCGTGTAATGCCTCACGTTTTACCGTAATCGTCCTGCCGGGTCGAACCCCTGGAGACAGGGAAGGGGTGAGTGTTGCGTCACCTTAGGTCCGGCAAAACATACCCATTCAGGATGAAAACCGACATGCTCCACTGGCGGCGTCGAACCGCCACCCAACTGAGGCGCGCAACCGCCCGTGAACTGCCGCAACGCCGCCCCAGCACACGTCGTGACCAAGCGGTCACTTCTTGGTGATCCGCGACACGTCCACAGGGAGAGCCTACGACTACGCCCCCTCGGTCACCACGGGCGGGAATCGCTTTAGCGGTCGATTGGTTACCGCTCTCTTATCGACTCGTGACGCGGCACCGCGCCACCGACAACAACCCTACCCGCACCGAATCCCACGACTATACTTATTGAGATTTATAAATCGTTGTCCCAATCTGGAACCGGAAATCGGCGACATCGCACCCCGCGCCACCACGCATCCACGAGTCATGATCAACTACGGGTGCGTCCGCTGAGATCACCATTGGGCCTCCCGTCGCGCGGGACCGTCCTATCCAGACCATCCCGGCAGACACGGCGATGATCATGAAGGTTTCCCCGCGCGTCCAGCCTCGATCACCACGCCGTGCGCGGCCGAGCGTCGCGTGTGGCGGGAGGGAACCCCATTCATCGACGTGATGTTGACCGCGGTCGCTCCCCGAGTAGCCGGTTGTGGGGGTGGTGGGTACGCTGCGTGTCGCAGTGGTGTTGGTGGATGTGTTTGCGGGGGTGCGTTGTGGCTGGTTCGCAGGGTTTTTCCGCTGATGTGTCGGCGTTGGTGGGGTTGGCGGAGGAGCTGGGTCG
>DATCMA010000025.1:0-13526 GCA_036563645.1 Micromonospora sp. | reverse complement strand
CCCACCCCCTCGGCTGCCACCGCCTCAGCGCCGCGCCTCTCGATGTCCGTCACCACGTCGTCAAGGACATCGATCGCCTTTTGGTGCAACGCCACGTGGTGAAGGGTCAGCGGCCGCGCGGTCAGGCAGGTGAAGAGCACCGTGTTGCGGTGCATGAGACGCACGAGGTCCGGGTGGTCCACCAACTGGCGCACGAGGGTCTCAGCGAGCGTCGGCTGCTCTTGCCACGTCTTGCGGAGCATCGTCTGCACCCGCTCGTCGGCAAAGAGGCGGGCGATGTCCTGTGCTTCGGCATCGGTGAGCTGCGGCACAAGGCGCTTCAGGGTCGTGGCGTCGAGGTGAGCGGCGACCTGGTCTGGGGTGACTCCAGCCTCGAACACCGCATCCACAGTCGACGCGTTGGCGATGACCGTCGCGACGTCCGTCCCCTGCTTCGCCAGCGCGTCTGGCGCCGTGAGCCTGGCCTGCCGCAGCGCGCTTTCCCGCTGCCGCGAGGAATCCGCCTCGGCGGCGGTCGTGGGCCCGCCGTCGGCTTCCGCCCTGACCGCTGGATCCTGCGGTGCGCGTCCCGGGTCACCTGGCGTGCTCTGCGTCGGTACGTCGCGATCGGGTGAACCGCCTGGCGGCCCCGACACCGTGCCCGCGGGCGTGGCGGCCGGGCCGAGTAGGAGGTGCAGGCGGTTGATATCCGGCACGTCGTGCGTCGCCACGAGCGGTGGCCGCTCGCTGAATTTCCCTTGTGGACGGTTGAGGGATAGGGGGCGTCCGTTCGCGTCCAGCACCAACGCGTTTAGCGACACCACGTTGCCCGGGTACGGGACGCCCCAGTGCTTGTACTGCGGGTTGTTCTCGGCGATTGTGCCCTGCTGGGGGTCGAGGTAGAGGATCGTCCCGTTCTGGTTGACCGCGACCCAGGCGTGCGAACCGCCGCCTTCCCACTCGTTGATGATGAACGCGAAGGCGCCGTGCCCGGCGGCGAGCAGTTGGTAGTGGAGGTCGCGGTATCCCTGATAGACGACCTGCTGGACGGTCGCCGGATCCATTCCCCGGGTGTCTGGGGTGAACTGAAGGAAACGGCCACCGGTGACGTCCTCGACCCGGCCTGGGCCGCCCTTCTCCCCGTCGACTGGCCGGTTGATGTCACCGGCGAGATATCCGTCGAACGTCCGCGGCGCGGATACCCGCGGCCGCCCGTGCACCCAGGTTTCGTAGAACGACAAGGTGCAGTCGAGGCAGTTGATGCCGCGGGTGGGGTCTGCCGCCGGGCCGCCGTCGTTGGTCAGCCGGAACCAGTGGCCCTGGCGAGGATCCGCGGTCCGAATCACGTTGCCGTGCGCGTCGCGCGGCATCGCCCGCTCTAGATCGAGCTGATGCTGCGCCAGCGGCGGACGCAGCCCGCCGCGCTGCCCGTACGGGCGGGTCGTATCCGCCGACGGGGGCCGGTCCGTTCCGGTGAGCGCGGAGACGAAACCCGTCTCCACCGGACCGGGGGCGAGCCGGCCGACATCGTCGTTGATTCGCCGGAAATCCTCGTCGCTACGGATATCGATCCGCTGCGGCGCGATGCGTCCGGCCCGTGTCGCCTCGATGTCCTCATTGAGCTCGCTGACGTACCTGCTCCAGGCGGCCGACGCGTCGAAGAACTTCTTGGCGCGCGCCCGATCGCCCGCCTGTTGCAGTTGCCGCCCGATGGTGGCGTACTGCCTGGCCCGCTCCTCCGCGTAGTACGACTCGTCGATGAGGGCGCGGACCTGCCGGTCCCGGCGGTTGAGCTCGTACGTCTCGCGCGCGTGCCGGGCGTACCCGTGGTATGCCCGGCGTTCCATCGGGTCGTTGTCGGGGCCGAACCAATCTCCGACGACGCGCGGCCGGGGCGGCGGGCCGGACGGGCTGGTGGCGGCCAACGGCCGGCCGAGCAGCGCGGCTACCGCCGGCTGCGTGTCCCGCTCCGCCGACGACCGCGCACCGCCCCGCGGCTCCTCCACGGCGATTCGGCCCTCGCCGGACGGGCGGCCATCCACCGACGGGGCACTCGATGTGCCCGGTGCGGGGGTCGTCGCGCCGGGGAGTGAGGTCTGGGGTGTGGTCGTGGGGGTCGAGGTGGCCGACGGCGCGGTCGAGAACGACGACGGGGTGGTCGAAAACGACGGCGTGGTTGACGACGAGGTGGTCGAGGACGGCGTGCTCGGCGCCGCGGGGGAGGCGGGTGCCACCGACGTCCCGGTGCCGACCGGCACCGCTGTCGTCGTGGTGGGGGACGGGGACGTCGCCAGTGACGCCGCGGGGGACGTGGACAGCGGTGAGGAGGCAGAGACCGTTGAGGACGCGGAGGCGGGCGACGCAACGGGAGTCGGCGACTGCGCAGTGATCCCGGCCGAAACCACCGACGTCTGCGGCACGGACCGGGACGAGGTCGCCGGCGCCGGAGACGAGGTCGCCGGCGCCGGGGACGGGAACGTGGCGGCGGGGGTCGCCGCGCTGGTCGACGGTGTGGGGCCCGGCGTCGGCGCGGGGGTGGCCGGCCGCGGCGCGGTGCTCGGGGATGCGCTCACCGCCGATGAGGATGGGGTCGGCGTGGCGGCCGACGTGTTCGGCGCCGAGGCCGCGGTCGATACTGGTGCGCTCGGCGCCACGGACGTCGGTGAGGGCGCGCTCGCCGCGAACACCCCACCCGTTGATCCGCTGTGGACTGTGCTGCTCGATGGTGAGGAGACACCAAGACTTCCGGTCGTGCCAGACGGCGCGCTCGGACTCGGCCCTGCGGCCGGCGCGGGTGTCTCGACGGTGGCGGTGGTGTGCCAGCCGGCGAGGTTGACGCTCGAGACGCTCGGTGACGCGCTACTGGTCGTCGATCCACCGCCCCCGGTGCTGGTGACGGACGCCGGTGGTGGGGCGCTGGACGTGGCGCCACCCTCAGACGCGGCGGAGGACACCGACGAAGCCCCCGTCACCGATTCGAGCCCCGATGAGACCAGCGCGGTTGGCGGCGGCGCCCCCGTGGGAGGCGACGGGATCGTCAATCCCGACAGCCGCTCCTGGAGGCGCTTGTCGAAGGCGATCTGCGACTGATGCAGGGCGGAGCCGCTGATCCCGGATGTCGCCGCGCGCCCAAGCTCGTCCCAATCCGGCAGGCCACCGCCGAGGGCAAGGCTCGCCGCGGTCTCCCCGAGGACCTCGGCTCCCGCTTCTCGACCCAGGTGCTCTCCCACGCGCCCCAGGCGGCTCGTCGCGTGCGGGCCGAACCCGGCGAGCGACGCTCCCGCGCCACCAGCGAAACCGCCGAGGGCCGACATCCCCAGCGAGTGGAAGTCGAGGCCGTCCCGCCGTCCGGTCGTGTTTTGGTAGAGCTGGGTGCCAAGGTCGATGGCGACCTCCTCGCCCAGCTCCTCCAGCCCTTCGATGCCGGCCCGCTTCGCGAAGCGCCGCAGTCCGTGCTTACCCACCTCCTTCGCCGCCTTTTCGGCGACTTCTTTGAGCCCTTTGCGGACGGCCTTTTGGGCGACCTGGCTGACGAGGCGGCGGAAGATCTGCTGGATGATCATCCGGGTCGCGCTGACCGCCGCGGCCGCGCCCGGCGACGCCGCGCCCGCGGTGAGCGCCACCGCGACCCCGAGGGCGAGCAGCTCCCCCACCAAGATGCCGATTTCAATCCAAATTTCGATTTTCGCGGCTTCGATGTCGCAGCCGACATCCTGCACGACCTGACCGATTTCGTTGCTCATGGTGGCCAGGAGGTGCAGGGGGGCGTCGTCATCGCCCGCAATACGACGCCACGACTCCTCGAACGCGTGGGCGACCGCTCCCGTGTGGCCGTATCCGCTCAGCACGTCAGCCGCGGCGTTCTGCGCGTCCTCGCGTGGGCCGGCTAAGACGGCGGCGACCTCAAACCATCGATCGGCGAGGTCCCACACCTCCTGCTCGTTGCCCTCCGGCCACTCAGCACCGACGACCCATTCCAGGGCCTCGTACGCCCAGCCCGGCAGGTCCCACGGCACGAAGTCGAGTGGATGCGGGATTGGACTCGGCAGGACGCCCACGCGCACCGCCTCCCCATCGGTGTCCGTTGTGGTCAGTGCTGTCGTTTGATGACTGTCAGTTCATCGATGGCCTGACGATACCGGGCTACGGCTATATGCGTTGTCCGGTAGTTTCGACAGCCGGGCACGACCGCAAGGGAGACGAGATGATCACGCGTGAGGAAGCGGAACGAATTTCCGCTGTGTGGGCGCATCGGGAATCGCTGCGCCGTGGCTATCCGTGTACCCCAATGATTGACGAGTTCGAACTCGGGTACATCGTGTGGTCAGCGCCCCCTGCGTCGGTGGCGACTCTCCCTGGTGACATTGGACGCACGGTCATCGATCGGGAGACCGGTGAGGTGACGTCATGGGCGGCGCTACCCGGTCCGGTCATCGCCCAGATGTACCGGGATTATCGAGCCACGCGATCCGACGTGGTGCACACCATGGACCTCGCCGCCGAACTACGCCGCAGCACCACGCGTCTCCCCACCCCATCGGTGGCAGCCCACCTCACGCTGCACGGGCGGGTATTTCGTGCCCACGGCGCGAAAAGCGACGCGCCGCTGCGCCACCACCAGCTGGTACGGGAATACCTCGACCAGCTCCCCGCCGGCCATCTAGTCCGCGGGGGCGACCGACACGCCGAGCTCATCGTCCTCTCGGACGTGCTTCACGAGTACGACCGCCAACGCGCGCAAGCAGGAGAGCCGCCGCTGACTCTGGAGACCGCCCGACACCTCCTCGCCGACGCTCACCTGGAGGTGTTCCTCGTGCGCGAGCCCGGCGACCCGGCCGGCGGCCCCACGCCGCGGGGCTGCGAGTCGTGCATCAATGCGATGGTGCACTTCGGCGTCCTCGACTGGCCGGAACTGGCCTGGACCGAGGAGTGGCGGGCGCAGCCACAGCCTGTGCCAGAACCGGATCGCTTTCCGCCCGACGTCGCCTACGCGCTCGCAGAAGGCGGCTGGACACTCCCCGACCTCAGTCACGACCTCGCGGTCGCCGAGATCATGGACGCCGTCCTGCCGGTGACCGGCTTGGTCCACCGCCACCATCGGTTCCCCGCGGCGGACCAAGCCCTCCACGCGTTTCCGCGGCTCCGCACCCGCCGCACCGGCCCGGGTGAGCAGGTCTGGATTCGGTCGATCCACATTGATCCCCGTCGGGTGGCGCACACCGCGGACAGCCTCGGCGACTTCGCCACGGTGCTCGGGGCTCGTCTCTTCCCCCTCGGCACTGAGGGGGACGACACCCTCCTCGCTATCGACGAGCACGGGCGCGTGTTCGCGCTCGACCAGACCGGCGAGTGGTTCCTCGGCGCCTCCCTGGATGAGGCCCTCACCAACCTGCTCCTCGGCCGCGCCGTACCCAAGGTCGGCCCCGACGGGACGTGGTCATAAGGGCGGCCAGGGGCCGGTCCGCGGCCGAGAGCAGCGACGCGGCCCGCGTGCGGTGACGGTACGTGGGCAGGCTGAGGTGGCGGCACGGTCCCGTGCCGCCTGATGGGGCCGCTTGCCGCGCGAGCGCCTCGCGCGGCATCAGTACGTAGGCGGTATGACCCGGAGGTGTCCCCGCCGCCCGGTTTGCTGACCCTTCTGCGACTCCTCGGGCAGCTCGTCCGGCCGGGGTGGGGCCGGTGGACGAGCGGCCTCACGCACCGCTTCGGCGAGCGCGACGAGGTCATCGGTGGTCGGCGGAGGCGGCCGGAACTCACCTTCGTGCCGGACGACCTCCCACCCCCGAGGAGCGGTCAGACTGCGCGCGTGAGCCTCACATAGGTCGTAGGTGTGCGGCTCGGCAGTAGCCGCCAAAGGCCCGACCACCGCCGTCGACTCGTTGTAGATATAGGTCAACGTGGCGACGGCCTGGCGGGGACAGCCGTTTCTCGAGCAGCGCCGTGGTGACCTCACGACGGCACGGTATCGCTCTCATCGGCTCCATGGGGCCCTTGCCCCCGCGACACGCCGACGACGGTGATCCGCCGCATCGTCATCCGCCCTCGCGGACTACTCTGGCCTTGTGACCGAGGCGTCGACCACCAGCGTTGAACGCCGGCGAAAGCGGGGCCGGCGAGTCCACCGGGACCGCCATGGACGAGGTCTGCGTGGCCGCTTGGTCCCGGCGACGGTGCCACTCGCCCGGACCAAGGCGGAAATCTTCGACGACCTCGTCCTCGATACGGTGGAAACCCTGGAACGCCGATTCGCCAAGGAATTGGCCGGCGTCGAATTCGCGGTTGAGGACGTGCCCCCGGACCTCAACGTCTACGACTCTGACGTGCTGGAGGACGGCGAGGTGCCGCTTGCACGGCTGCTCCCTGGGCGGCCAGGTCGACATCCAGTGCCGCCGCGGATCGTGCTCTACCGTCGTCCGCTAGAGTTTCGCGCGCTAGACCGCGAGGATCTCGCCGACCTGATCCACGACGTGATCATCGAACAGGTGGCGAATCTGCTCGGGATGGACCCAGACGACCTCGCCTAGGGCTCGAGCACCCGTCCGGGGGCCGGCCCCACGACAGCTCACTTAGGCGACCCGACGCTTGAGCTTACGCCGTTCGCGCTCGGACAGGCCGCCCCAGATTCCGAACCGCTCGTCGTGGCACAGTGCGTATTCAAGGCATTCAATTCTGACTTCGCACCGTGAGCAGATCCGCTTCGCCTCACGTGTCGAGCCGCCCTTTTCAGGGAAGAACGCCTCGGGATCGGTCTGGGCACACAGCGCGCGCTCGTACCACTCCGGGACGCCCCCAAGCAGATCGGCCACTTCGAGACGGCCGTCCATCGTTAGTGCCTCCTTATCGCTTGCCGGCACAGCCGGCGCAACCCCCCACGCGGAAGGAGCCTGTCCAATTCGTCCGTACGGTCCTGGTTTCATACGTCCCGTTCGAACGACCCCTCCAAAATTACACGCGTGTAATGCGTGCGTCGTCAAGCGGAACCTGGTAAATAGGGCTCTTCTTCGGGGTGGTCGCGAGCCCGACCGGAGCCCCGCAACTTGCCCTATCGATTCACCCCCCGGACCGGTAACGGCTCGTTCCGCATGTCTTCCCAAAAGTCTTCTGTTGCGGAGTGTGACCGGAACGTGACGTTCCGCGATCATGTTGACACAACACGGGCGAATTGGTCGAGGGGAAGCACAATTCCGGCGCCCCCGATCAGGTGTATTACCTAGATCACAGAAATTTTTACTCAATCAAGCCAGCAGACGATCTACGCCCCAGAAAAGTGACTGTCCCTTGCGAGTGCGATGCGCCGCCTTAACGCGGCGCATCCTCACAAACAGGCGTCAATATCCTCACCGCACGCGTTCGTACAAGGTCGTGCGCTGTCGCGCCGGCCGCCCCGCCGCCGCGGCGATCGCCTCCAGCTGCTCAACCGTCCGGAATGAGCCGTTCTCCGACCCCGCCATCCGCGAGATCGTTTCCTCCATCAGGGTGCCCCCGAGGTCGTTGCAGCCACTGCGGAGCATCTCCACCGTGCCCTCGTCGCCGAGCTTCACCCACGAGCACTGAATGTTGTCGATGCGGCCGTAGAGCAGCAGGCGCGCCATCGCGTGCACGACGCGGTTCTCCCGCCACGTGGGGCCCGGGCGTGCGATGCCGGCCAGGTAAATCGGCGTGTTGGTGTGGACGAACGGCAGCGCCACGAACTCGGTGAACCCACCCGTGCGGTCCTGAATCTCGGCGAGGACCCGGAAGTGCTTGAGCCACTGCCGCGGATGATCGACATGCCCATACATCATGGTCGAACTCGAGCGAATCCCGAGCTCGTGCGCGGTCGTCACCACGTCAATCCACGTCGCGGTGGGCAACTTGCCCTTCGTCAACACCCAGCGGACCTCGTCGTCGAGGATCTCGGCCGCGGTGCCGGGGATCGTGTCCAGGCCGGCTTCGCGTAGCCGAATCAGCCACTCCCGCACCGGCACGCCCGCCTTCCCCGCCGCGGTGACGATCTCCATGGGGGAGAACGCGTGCACGTGCATCTGGGGCACCCGCTGCTTCACCGCCCGGACGATGTCCTCATACGCCGTCACCGGCAGTTTCGGATCGATACCGCCCTGCATGCACACCTCGGTCGCGCCCGCGCGCCAGGCTTCCTCGGCACGATCCGCGATCTGATCGATCGACAGGCGGAAGGCGTCCGGGTCTCGCTCCCGCTGCGCGAAGGCGCAGAACCGGCAGCCGACGTAGCAGACGTTCGTGAAGTTGATATTGCGGTTGACGATGTAGGTGACCTCGTCACCCACCACATCCCGCCGGACATCGTCGGCGATGCGACACAGCTCGTCCAGCGCCTCGCCGTCGGCGGAGAAGAGCGCGAGCGCGGCGGCCTCGTGCCGCGGCTCCAGCAACGCGGCGGGGTTCTCCGCCGCCAGCCGCAGCCCTTCCCGCACATCCGTGGGGAGGGTCGAGGTGCTCTGGGTGGTCGAGGCGCGGGCGGCGACCGCGGACCAGTCGCCGTAGATGACATCGAAGTCGCTGCGCCGGTCGGTGGTCCGCCCCACCGTGTCGATCGTCTGGTGGAGGTCGATCCGACCGCCCGGAACGAAGACCTCTTCCGGTTCCTGCCACGGGCGCCCCACCGGACGCGCGTCCTCGAGGGCGAGCCCGGTCGCGGGGTCGGCGAGCGCCATGACGTGCGGCACCAGCCGCTGGTCCAGCCACGGCTCACCCCGGCGGATGTACTCGGGGTAGATGGTCAGCCGCTCCCGCAGGGTGAACCCGGCCGCCGCGGTCCGCGCCGCCAGCTCCTCCAGCTGCGGCCACGGCCGCTCGGGGTTGACGTGGTCGGGAGTCACCGGCGAGACGCCGCCCCAGTCGTCGATACCGGCGCGCAACAGGAGGTCGTACTCGTCGTCGATGAGGTTCGGCGGCGCCTGAATGCGGGCCCGCGGCCCGAGGACGAGCCGGGCCACCGCCACCGTCGCCGCCAGATCCTCGAGCTCCGCGTCGGGCATCCCGCGCATCGCCGTGTCCGGCTTCGCGCGGAAGTTCTGCACGATCACCTCTTGGATGTGGCCGTACTCGCGGGCCACCTGACGAATCGCGAAGAGCGACTCGGCGCGTTCGAGGCGCGTCTCGCCGATGCCGATCAAGATGCCGGTCGTGAACGGAACCGCGACCCGGCCCGCGTCCTCCAACACCCGCAGCCTGCGCGCCGGCTCCTTGTCCGGCGATCCGTAGTGCGGGCCACCGGGTTCCGCCCACAGCCGCGTCGCGGTCGTCTCCAGCATCATGCCCATGCTCGGCGCCACCGGCTTGAGCCGCTGGAGTTCCGCCCAGGAGAGCACCCCGGGGTTGAGGTGAGGCAGCAGCCCCGTCTCCTCCAGGACGGCGATCGCGCAGGCGCGCAGGTAGTCCAGAGTGGATTCGTAGCCGCGTTCGTCGAGCCACTGCCGAGCCGCCGGCCACCGATCCTCGGGGCGATCACCCAAGGTGAACAACGCCTCTTTACACCCCTGGGCAGCCCCCGCCCGCGCGATGGCGAGCACCTCGTCCCGTTCGAGGTAGGCGGCGGGCACGCGGTGCGGCACGGTCGCGAAGGTGCAGTAGTGGCACCGGTCCCGACACAAGCGGGTCAGCGGAATGAAGACCTTCTTCGAGTACGTCACCACACCCGGGCGGCCGGCCTCCCGCAGCCCCGCGTCGCGGACCGCCCCCGCGATGTTCAGCAGAGCCTCAAGGTGCTCGCCGCGGGCGGCCAGCAGCACCGCCGCCTCATCGACGTTGAGCACCCGGCCGTCGGAGGCGCGCCGCAGTGCGCGCCGCAACGCCGACTCGGGTGGGGGCGTCTCCTCGGGAAGCGCCCGTCGTGACGTCCAATCCTGCCGCGTTGGACCCATGCGCTTGGTCACCTGTGCAGCCTAGGGCCTGGCCGCCACAACGGGCGGTGACAGGCAACACCCCACGGACATCCCCACGACCCGCGGATCATGAGGTCGCGGCACGGCGCACCGGTGCCGCGTACCTCATGATCGAGCAGGACGTCCGCGTCGGAGCAAGGGTCATTTCGAATCGGTGGGCTTAATCACCTGGGTGCGCTGACTGTCACCGGGGTCATCGCCGCCCGAGGAGGGCTGCTCCACGGGCCTGAGCAGCTGGGTCCGCCCGGGGTCCTCGGTCGTCGCACTCCCCCCGGCGGCCGGAGTCTCCGGCACCCGAATCGCCTGCGTCGCATCCGAGGCGGACCCTTGCGCGGACGTCGACGGGCTCGGCGGTGTGCTCGGGCCGGCGCTCTGCGGAGTGCCCGCCGAGTACGGTTGCGCGCTCGGCTGGGTGGCCGGGGGCGCGGACACCGGCGACCCGACGTGCTGGGTGGACACGTAGGTCGCGCCGGACTGCGGCGGCGACGGCTGGCCGTACGGAGGCTGCCCATAGCCGGCGGGCTGGCCGTACGGCGGATACGGGTAGCCGCCCTGCTGCGGGTAGCCCGGCTGGCCGTACCCCGGCCCGTAGAAGCCCGGCTGGGGCTGCGGCTGGGGCTGCGGCTTCGGCTGGGTGAAGTGCGCGTTCCACACCCGCAGCACGGTGAAGGCGGCGGCTCCAAGCAGCGTCAACCAGGCCAGGCGGGTCAGCAGCGCCAGGAACGCCCCCCACGCGCTGCGCTCCACGAGCCCGACGATCCCGACCAGCACCCCGAAGAAGGCGCCGAAGAAGGCGGAAATCCCGTACTCCACCAACGCCACCAGGGTGACCATCCGGGCTCGGGCGATGGGCGGCTGGACGTGCGTGGCGAGCAGCACCGCCACGAACGGCAACGCGATCGTGGTGAGGCTGACGAAGCCGTCGAAGCTGCCCGCCGCGCGCAGCGGAAACTCGGGCGTGCCGAAGTCGTTCTGTGCGAACAGCAGGTTCAACAGCGCGACAACGAGGAAAACGGCGTTGGCGCCGACGAGCACCAGCGCGCCGAATTCCCGCAGCGGTTTGGTGGTCTGACTAGCCGAGGCGCTGCCGCTCGGCTCGGCACCGGGTTGGGTGGTCACGGAACCCCCTGTGAGGATCGCGGACGAAATGCCTTGGTGAGGGTATCCGGAGAAGCGGTGTACGAGCGGTCCGGAAATTGGCACCGGGAACTCCCTGATCCGCGGCGCCGACCCGACCCGCTGAGACAAAAGGATGTTGGAGAAGATGGTCGCATGCGCATCGTGGTGCTTGCCGGAGGCATCGGCGGAGCTCGCTTCCTCGTCGGCGTCCGCGGGTACGCCCGGCAGGTCGGCGCCGAGGTGACCGCCATCGTCAACGTCGGCGACGACGTGCTGATGCACGGCCTCCGGATCTGTCCGGACCTGGACAGCGTGATGTACACCCTCGGTGGGGCGGCGGATCCGGAGCGGGGCTGGGGCCGGGCCGGCGAGACGTGGACGGTGAAGGAGGAGCTCGCGGCGTATGGCGCGGAACCCACGTGGTTTGGGCTGGGCGACCGCGACATCGCCACTCACCTCGTGCGGACCACGATGCTCAACGCCGGCTATCCGCTCTCCGCGGTCACCGAGGCGTTGTGTACCCGCTGGCAGCCCGGCGTGCGGCTGCTGCCGGCGACCGACGACCGGATGGAGACGCACGCGGTCGTCGAGCTCGACGGCAAGCAGCACGCGATCCACTTCCAAGAGTGGTGGGTCCGCTACCGTGGCGACCTGCCGACGCAGCGCTTCGTGTTCATCGGCGCGGACAGCGCCAAACCCGCTCCCGGTGTCCTCGACGCGCTCGCGGCGGCGGACGCCGTGTTGATCGCACCGAGCAATCCGGTCGTGAGCATCGCGCCGATCCTCGCGGTGCCCGGGCTACGGGAGGCGATCGCCAACGGCCGAGCGCCGGTCGTCGGGGTCTCCCCCATCATCGGCGGGGCGCCAGTGCGCGGGATGGCGGACAAATGCCTCAAGGTGATCAACGTGCCGTGTGACGCGGCGAGCGTGGGACGGCTGTACGGGGCGCGCCGCGACGGCGGGCTGTTGGACGGCTGGCTCGTCGATAGCGCGGATAGCGGCGCGGAGGTACCCGGGGTGACGGTACGCGCGGTGCCCCTGTGGATGAGGGACGAGGCGGCGACGGTAGAGATGGTCCGACACGCGATGGAGTTGGTATGAGCAGCGGACACGGCGCGCGCACGTCGACTCCTGTGGATCGGGCAGGTCTCCAGGTCCTCCCGGTACGGGGTATCGGGGAGGTCTCCCCCGGCGACGACCTGGCGTCCAGGATCGTCGAAGCCGCGCCGTGGCTCCAGGACGGTGACGTCCTCGTCGTCACCAGCAAGATCGTCTCGAAGGCTGAGGGACGCCTCGTCGACCTGCCGGCTGAGGAGCCGGAGCGCACCGCGGTGCGGGAGCAAGTCCTGGCCGCGGAGACCGCGCGCGTCGTGGCGCGCCGCGGCGAGACCCGGATCGTGCAGACGCACCACGGGTTCGTGATGGCCTCGGCCGGGATCGACAACTCGAACGTCGAGCCTTCCCGGCTCGTGCTGCTGCCGAAGGATCCCGACGCGTCGGCCCGCGCGTTGCGCGCCGCGCTGCGGGAGCGGTACGGCCTCGACGTCGCCGTCATCATCTCGGACACGATGGGGCGCCCGTGGCGCACCGGTCTCACCGACGTCGCGCTGGGCGCCGCCGGTATCGCGCCGATCCGTGACCACCGCGGCCAGGTGGATCCGTACGGCAACCACCTCAAGGTCACCGAGATGGCCGTGATCGACGAACTCGCCTCCGCCGGGGAGCTCGTCAAAGGCAAAGTGGACGGCGTCCCGGTGGCGGTGATCCGCGGCTACCTCACCAGGCCGGAACCCGAGGACGGGCCGGGTGCGGCGGCGCTGGTGCGCGACGCGTCCCTAGACCTCTTCTCCCTCGGCACCGCCGAGGCGCGGGCCGCGGGCCTGTTGGAGGCCGCGACGCTCGCAGACGCCTCCGCGCCGGCGGCGGTAGCCGATCCCACGGCGGTGGCCGAGGCGCTCACGGCGGTCGCAGAGGTCATCGCCCCCGGCACCACCTTCACCCACACCACCGACCCGGCGGTCCGCGACACCCTCGCCCCCACGGCACCCCCCGGCACCACCGCCCTGATCGTGTGTGAGGTCTCCCGGACCGCGCCCGCTGACCTCATTCGGCTCGGGGCCGACCTCCACCGGCTCCGCGCGGCGCTCGCGGCCAAAGGAGTAACCAGCACCCCGCTGCCGCCGCCCGAGCAGATCGCCCCCCACCGACCGTTCGCCCTGCTCGCGCTCTGAGGGTTCACCCGCAGTCGCCCACCGGCCGGTTTGCGGAGACCCGGACGCAGCGATCCAGCGGCCTGCGCCCAGTCGATGTCGTCGAGATGGTTGGGATCCTCGTCCGGTCCGAAGACCGGACGCAGCCTCTGCCAGGCGACAGCGATGCAGGTAGCCAAAAGGTTGCGATCCTCGCCCGGTCCGAAGACCGGACGCAGCGGCACGCGACCTGCGGATATGGACAGCCATAACTCCATGACCCCCAGGTACGCGAGCCGAAATATCACCTTTCTCCCCATTTATCGGTTCGGAA
>DATCMA010000006.1:0-19627 GCA_036563645.1 Micromonospora sp. | reverse complement strand
CTGCGGACCCGGACCGTCCCGATCCCCCTTCCGGTGCTGCGCGCGTTGGCCGCGGGTGCCTGGTGGGCGCGGCTGCAACCCACCGAGCCCGGCTGGCTCGACCTCGCCGCCGCCACGCCTTTGATGGACTGCTCCCGGGCCCACGCCGACCTGAACTGGCGGCCGCGGCGCGACGCGCGGGAAGCCTTGCGTGAGCTGCTCACCGGCATCGCCGAGGGCGCCGGCACAGCCGCCTCCGCCATGCGGGTGGAGCCATCCCTGTTCCGGCGCTTCATCAACGGCCTCCCGGGTCACGGCAACCCCGCCTGACCCGGCCACCGGCGCGCTTCCACGACAGCGTCGACGCGTCCCCGGCGGCGCTGAAGTCCTGACGCCCCACCGGCCCGGACCAGCTACCCGACGGGAGCCAGGGCGCGGAGGGTGAGGAGGAGCCGACGCCGGGTCGGCACCACGGCGCGGCGGCGAAACACGTCGTAGTCGTTCGCCGCCACCTCATCGAGGATGCCGTGGTAGAGGGCGTACGCGGCGCGGATGCACGCCCGCGACGCCGGGGGGAGCAGCGCGATCCCGGGCCGGGCGGCCGCGTAGTGCCGCCGTGCCCGCACCGTCTCGAACTCAATCAGCTTGCGGATCGCCGGGGTCGCCGCCCGCGCGCGGGCCGCGGCGGCCAGGTCGTCCCGGGTGACCCCAAACCTCGCCAGGTCGTCGTCGGGCAGGTACACCCGTCCGCGCCACAGGTCCTCGGCGACGTCTCGAATGAAATTGGTGAGCTGGAACGCGAACCCCAGCTGCCGGGCCGGTTCGCGGGCCGCCGCGACGTCGCCGCCGAGGATCGGCAGCATCATCGTGCCGATCACCGCCGCGGACCCTTCCATGTAGTCGAGCAGGTCGGCGTAGGTGGCGTACGAGGTCACCGTGAGGTCCATCGCCATGCTGCGGAGGAAGAGGAGGAAGTCGTCCGGGTTGAGGTCGAAGACGGCGATGGTGTGCAGGACCGCCCGCAGCACGGGGTCGTCGACGGGGGCGCCACGTAGTCCGGCGAGGAACTGGTCGGTCCAGGCGGCCAGCGCAGCGGCGCGCTCGTCAACGGAACGTCCGTCGAGTGAGTCGACCAGCTCGTCCGCGTAGCGCGCGAACCCGTACAGCGCGTGCACGTGCCGCCGCTTCCAGGCGGGCAGTAGGCGAGTCGCCAGGTAGTAGCTGCGGCCGAAGCGCTTGTGCAGGTCGCGGGCGGTTGCGTAGGCCGCGGCGAGATCGCCGTCCACCCGACTTCCTCCTCACCAACCGGACACGCCCGGCAACGCTGCTCGCACCCGGCAACCGTACGCAGGTCCCGTCGCGCCGCCGCACCGGCGCGGCCGCCATCCCGTCTACCGGGCACCCCGTGATGGCTATCTCGCCTGGTGGTGCTGGCCGCGGCGCTCCCGGACCTGGTCATCATGGGGGGACGGTCGGGGGAGGTGCGCGTGCGACGGGTGCGTGGAGCCACAGACCATGTCGTCGTGGTCGGCGCCGGTCTGGGCGGCTTGGCCTGTGCCCTCCACCTCGCCGGCGCGGGGCGACGGGTGACCGTGCTGGAGCGGGACGCGGTCCCGGGTGGCCGGGCGGGGCGGCTCAACCTCGGTGGGTACGCGTTCGACACCGGCCCGACGGTGCTGACGATGCCGGAGGTGATCGCTGAGGCGCTCGGCGCGGTCGGCGAAGAGCTGACTGACTGGCTCGACCTCACCCGGCTCGACCCGGCCTATCGGGCGCACTATCCCGACGGCTCCACGCTCGACGTGATCACCGACACGGTCCGCATGGCCGCCGAGATCTCCCGCGTCTGCGGGCCCCGGGAGGCCGATGGTTACCTGCGCTTCGTCGACTACACCCGCCGGCTGTGGCACCTTGAACGCCGCGACTTCATCGAGCGCAACCTGGACAGCCCGCGGGACCTGGTGACGCTCAATCTGCTCCGCTTGCTCGCCCATGGGGCGTTCCGGCGGTTCGAGACGAAGATCCGGCAGTTCTTTCGGGATTTCCGGACGCGTCGGATCTTCTCGTTCCAAGCGATGTACGCCGGGCTCGCGCCGCACGAGGCGCTCGCGATCTACGCGGTGATCCCGTACTTGGACACGGTCGCCGGCGTCTACTACCCCCGCGGCGGCCTCCACGCCGTGCCGCAGGCGCTCGCCACCGCCGCGGAGAAGCACGGGGTGCGGATCCGCTACGGCGCCACGGTGACCCGGGTCGAGACCGTGGCGGGACGCGCCACAGCGGTGATCACCTCGGATGGGGAGCGGATTCCCGCCGATGTCGTCGTGCTCAACCCGGACTTGCCGATCGCGTACCGCGACCTGGTGCCCCCTGCGCCGCGGCGGCGGCTGCGTTTCTCGCCGTCCTGCGTGGTGCTGCACGTCGGCTCACGCCAGGGCTACCGCCGTATCGCCCACCACAACATCCACTTCGGACGCGAGTGGCGCCGGACCTTCGACGAGATCATCCATCGCGGAACGTTGATGTCCGATCCCTCGCTGCTGGTCACGAACCCCAGCCGAACGGACACCTCCGTCGCCCCCGCCGGCCGGCACACCTACTACATCCTCGCGCCCACGCCGAACCTGGAGCGCGGCCCGCTGGACTGGCGCGGGGCGCTGCGGCACCGGTACGCCGACGCCCTCATCGACACACTGGAGCGGATGGGCTACCGTGAGTTTCGCAGCGGAATTGACGTCAGTCACATCGTGACACCAGCGGACTGGGCAGAGCAGGGCATGGCGGCCGGGACGCCGTTCGCCGCCGCGCACACCTTCCGACAGACCGGACCATTCCGCCCAGGCAACCTTCACCCCTACCTGGAGAACGTGGTCTTTGTCGGCTCGGGCACACAGCCCGGAGTAGGGGTGCCGATGGTGTTGATCTCTGGCAAGTTGGCGGCCGCGCGGATCACTGGGGGAAGGCGATGAGCGAACGGGAGCGCCACCTCGTCGAACTCGTCGACGAGGACGGCCGGGCGATCGGCGCGTGCACGGTCGAGGAGGCGCATCGGGCGCCCGGGCGGCTCCACCGCGCCTTCTCCGTCATCCTCACCGACCACAAGGGACGGATCCTGCTGCAACAGCGCGCGAAGACCAAGACTCGGTTCGCGCTGCGGTGGGCCAACGCGTGCTGCGGTCACCCCACCCCCGGTCAGTCCCCAGTGGACGCGGCCAATCGCCGGCTCGCCGAGGAGCTCGGCATCGGCCCCGTGGCACTGACCGAGATCGGCGTCTACCGCTACCGCGCGGACGATCCCGCGACCGGTCGCGTGGAGTCCGAGTACGACCACGTCCTCCTCGCGGAGATCGACCCGGCGACGCCGCTCGCGCCTGACCCGGCGGAGGTGGCCGGGTGGCGGTGGGTGGCCCGCGACGAACTCCGCGGTGACCTCCGCGCGAACCCCGACGCGTACGCCCCGTGGCTGGCCGGCGTGGTCGCGCGGCTCGACGACGGCGTGGACGCCATCACGGCACAGCGCCCGTAGATCGCGTCCACCTGCTGTCTCTGTACGGTCCCCTCTCCGTGCCGCTCCGGGGATTCCTGTCCACACCACAGCGAACGCTCCCACCCCGTTCGCTGCGGCAGCGCGCCATCGTGACGGCCGTGTGCCGCGCCGTCCTCCTCAGCCCTCGCCTCCGCCACACCGTCCGCCACGCGCCCCGGGGGCGACCTCACCGGCACGCGACCTCTCGGCGGCGCCACGCGCGACGCCCGCCGGCGGCTCCCCAGCGGACCGCCGGCGTCACGGCGGTGGCGTTGACCTTCGACGACGGTCCCCATCCGGTCTGGACCCCAAAGATCCTCGATGAGCTGCGCGCCGCTCGGGTGCGCGCGATCTTCTGCGTCATCGGCAGCCAGGTGACGAAGTACCCCGAGCTGGTCGCCCGCATCGCACGCGACGGCCACACGCTGTGCAACCACAGTTGGAATCACGACCGCCAGCTCGGCGCGCGCTCGGTGGCGACGATCCGGGCGAACCTCACGCGGACCACCGCGGCGATTGAGAAAGCCGCTCCTGGGGCGAGTGTCCGCTTCTTCCGCCCCCGCCATCATCCGCCACCTCAAGGCGCGGTATGGAATCACCCGCCTGGCGTGACGTCGCCACAGCATGCCCGCCCTCCTGTGCTGAGGAGCGTGCGTGGATGGGGGTAGACTGGGACCCGCACCCAGGCCGGTCGACGGCGCAGCACGCACCTCAGCCGGTTTGGTCATTGGCGGAAACATCGCGTATGCTGGCGGAGCCTCTGACGGGCCGGATGGGAGCAGCTGCGATGAGTCGCCATGTGCGATGATGGCGGAGCAGCCGCCCCCATCGTCTAGAGGCCTAGGACGCCGCCCTTTCAAGGCGGTAACACGGGTTCGAATCCCGTTGGGGGCACAGCCGGCAGAGTGCCGCGCACAACTTCAGAGGTCCTGTGGAGCAGTCGGAGTGCTCGCCGCCCTGTCAAGGCGGAGGTCGCGGGTTCAAGTCCCGTCAGGACCGCAGACGCCGGCGCCGCGTGAAAACCGCGCGGCGTTCTGCGTATCGGGTGGGTAAACTCAGCCAGCGGTTTCGCCGCGGGCCGGGTAGCATCACCCACGGCCCTCGGCCAGGTAGCTCAGTTGGTACGAGCGTCCGACTGAAAATCGGAAGGTCGGCGGTTCGATTCCGCCCCTGGCCACCAGCCTGACCGTGGTGGTTTTGCCCCGGGAATACCGGGGCTTTTTCATTTCTCGTCGGCATTCTCTCGTCTCTGGCGGCGCGCGGCATCATGCAAAGACGCGCGGCCGACGCATGGCCAAGGCCATTGTGTTCATCGTCACATCACTTTCGAGAGCCGCCACTCTGGAACACAACACGCGTCGCCCCGTCAGCGAGCCCTGCGCCGAAGCGTCGCCACCGCCGACCCTGCGAGGGTGAGCAGACACTCGGGCAGTTGCCCGTCAGCGATCGCGGCTCCGAAGAGCGCCTCGCCGGTCGAGGCGTCCGCGTTGGCGTACGCGCTGATGAACCGCGCGACCCAGCGCGCGTCGTAGCGGGCGTCGTCGATGCCCGGGAAGTCGAGCGTCCACACCCCTCGGGGCACGTCCTCCCCGACCATCGCTGCGGCCAGGCACCACGCCACGTCGTACGCGCCCGCCACGCCGGCGCGGCTGACCACCGCGGTGAAGGTGTCGACCACCGCGGCGCTGTCCCCCGCGAAAGCGCACTTGAGCACCTGTGCCGCGTCGCGTCGCGCTTGGGACGGAAGGTCGGTCACCGCGTCACCTCGCACACCCGCCTTCACTCTGTGTGGTGAGCGAACGGTATGAGCGCGAGGGTAGGTGGCGGCGTCAAGTGACGCGGCGCGCCGCGCCCGCGACTCCGGTCGTCACGCGCGACACAACATGACACGACTCAATGTGATGTTCTCAAACAGAGAAGCGCGCTAATGTGCGACGGGACTTTCGGGGAGGAAAATCGATGCACGTGCCATGCGGCTCGCGCAGCCTTGCCCTGACCGTCTGCGCTGCGCTTCTGCTGACAACCGTCGGCTGCGGCAGCAACGAGGACGCCGAGGAACTCGCCATGCCCATGGCGGTGCGGCTCTACGGCACCGACGGCAACATGGGCAACACGTTCGGGGACGCGTTCAAAGATCAGCCGGGCATCCTCAACGGCATGAAGGGCACCACGCCCCTCACCCCGCTTCCCGCGGAGTTCAAGCGTCGACTACTCGAGGTCAATCCGAAGCTCACGGCCACGGAGTACGCGGCCGAGGCATACGACGCCGTAGTCATCAGCGCGCTGGCCGCGGAGCTCGCTGGCACGACCGAGCCCAAGGAGATCGCCGCTCAGATCAACGGGGTGACCGCGGGCGGCACCTCCTGCGACACGGTCGCCGCCTGCCTGGAGCTCGCCCGCGCCGGCAAGGACCTCCAGTATCGCGGGGTGTCGCTGCAGCGGGGCGGCTTCACCGACGCCGGTGAGCCGGCCACGGCCACCTACGCCACGCTGCACTTCGACAGCAACAACCGGATCAACCACCGCCGGACCGAGTTCGTCGGCGCGGGCGACGAGTCCGCCACGACGACGCTGGCTCCCCCGCAGGGCCGGCGGCACGCGTCGGGCGTCACCGCCAGCGAGCCGCTGCGGCTCGGTGGGCTACTCCCCAAGAGCGGCGGCCTCGCGTCGCGCTATCCCGCGATGGCCGCCGGCGTGATGCTCGCCGTACGCGAGATCAACGAAGCCGGCGGGGTGCTGGGCCAGGACGTGCAGTGGATCGACGGCGATGACGGCACCAGCGTGGAGGTGGCGCGCCGGACCGTGCGCTCGCTCCTGGCGAAGAAGGTGCACGTCATCATCGGCGCCGGCACCTCCGGGGTGTCCCGCGCCATCCTTCCCGACATCATCACCGCGGGGGTCGTGCTCTTCTCACCGTCCGATACCGACGCTGGCCTGAGCACGATTGAGGACAACGGGCTCTACTTCCGCACCGCCCCCTCGGACGTGTTGCAAGGCCGCGCGCTCGCCAACGTTGTCCTCCGCGACGGCCCGGACAAGGTCGCCCTCGTGGCGCGGAAGGACACGTACGGCAAGGAGCTCCAGACCGCCGTCAGCGCGGAGCTGGAGAAGGCGGGTCTCGGCTCGGACCAGATCTTGCTGCTGACCTACGAGCCGCCGGCGGACGCCAAGTCCTCGATTGACTTCACCGCCGGCGCCGAAGAGATCAAGAAGTTCGGCGCGGACGCGGTGGTCCTCATCGGATACCTCGAGTCGGCCGACGTGATCAAGGCGCTGCTACAAATCGGGGTGCAGCTTCGCTACTGAGCATGAGGCAGGCCCGCGATTTCCGCGGGCCTGCCTCATGCTGGTCGAACGCTGGTCGTCCCCGCTCAGCTCGTGGTCTGCTCGCTGCCGTGAATGCGCAGCGGCCACAGCGCCCTGCGATCGAGCATCGTGACGATCGCGGGGACCAGCAGCGGGCGGATGAGGAACGTGTCCAGCAGGATGCCGAGGGCCATGGCGAACCCGAACTGGAACAGCTCCCGCAGTGGCATGGTCATGAGCACGGCGAACGTCGCGGCGAGGATGACCCCCGCCGAGGAGACGACGCCGCCGGTCCGCGTCACCGCCAGGCGGATCGCTTCCCGGGCCGAGGCGCCGGGCAGCTCCTGGCGGAACCGGCTCATGACGAAGATGTTGTAGTCGACGCCCAGCGCGGTCAGGAAGACGAAGACGTAGATCGCCACGCGGTTGCCGATACCCGCGTCCCCGAGCAGCGTGACCGTGAAGAAGGTGGTGGCCCCGAGCACCGCCACGAACGACAGCACCAGGGTCGCCACCAGGTAGATCGGCGCCAGGACGGACCGCAGCAGGAGGCCGAGGACGACGGCGACGACGGCGAGCAGCAACACCCCGATGGCGATCATGTCGCGGTTCATCGCGGTCCGGATGTCCGCCGTCTTCGCGGTCTCCCCGCCGAGCACGACCTCGGGATTGGTCAGCCCGACGGCCGTTGCGGCGTCGCTCGCGGCCTTCCGCACGGGCGAAAGGAGGTCAAAGGCCTCAGGAGCGTACGGGTCGGCGTCGAGGACGACCTGAATCGACGCGGTCGTGCCGTCTGCGCTGACTTGGGGCTGGCTGCTGACCCGCGTCACGCCGTCCACGCCACGCAGGCGCTCGGCGATGCTCGTCGCCTGCTCCGGGGCGACGTGGTCAGCGCGGACGAGCACCGTGGTGGGCGCGATTTCACCCGGCCCGAGGCCCTCCCGGAGCATGTCCCGCCCTTGGGCCGACTCGGTCTCGACGCGGAAGCCGCTGACGAAGTCGTACGTGGACTTGAAGTTGATCAGGCCGAGGCTGAAGACGGCCAACACCACCACCACGGCGACGGCGACGCGCGCCGGCGCGCGGGTGACGAGGTCCGCGACGCGCTGCCAGAGCTTCCCGCCGGTGCTCCGCTCTGCCGCCTTGCGCTCACCCGCGGGCCAGAAGACCGCGCGCCCACCGAGGAGCACCAACGCGGGGATGAAGCTGAAGGCGACCAACGCCATGACCGCGATGCCGAGCGCGAAGTACGGCCCGAAGCCGCGGAGCGCCGGGGAAATCGCCACGAGCAGGGCCAGCATGCCGAGAATCACGGTGGACGCGCTCGACAGGATGATCTCGCCGACGCGCCCCATGGCGTGCTGCATGGCGGCGAACCGGTTGTCGGTGGTGAGGAGGGCTTCGCGGTACCGGGCGGTGATGATGAGCGTGTAGTCGGTGCCGACGCCGAACAGCAGCACCGTCATGATCGACGCGGTCTGGGCGCTGATGTCGAACCACCCGGCCTGGGCCATCAGCGCGCCGAGACCTTCGGTCACCCGCATGGCGACGCCGACCGCCACGAGCGGGATCAACGCCATGAGTGGCGAGCGGTAGATCACCAAGAGGATGACCATGACGAGCAGCACGGTCGCGATGAGCAGGACCTTGTCGCCGCGGGTGAACACGGCGGTGGTGTCGGTCGCGATGCCGGCCGGACCGGTCACCGCCACCTCCGCGTCGCCGGCCTTGTCCGCCGCGATGCGACGCAACTCGGCGACCGTGTCACGGAACGACTCGTCGGAGGCGTTCCCGGTCACGCTGGCGATGAGCACCTGGGTGCTGCCGTCACGGGAGCTCAGGCCCGCCGCTGCCGCCGCCTGCGGAGGCATGGTCGCCGGGGAGACGACGCCGGTGACCTGCTCGGGGCGTTCCGGCCCGGCCAGTGCCTCGCCGATGCGGCGTACCGCGTCGCTGGTGCGCTGCGCGTCGCCGGTGGGGCTCTTGACCACGATCAACGCCGGCGTCCCCGTCTGGTTGGGGAAGGCTTGCTCGGTCAGTTCGCGGGCCCGCATGGACTCGGTGGCGGCCGGCGGAAGGTTGTCGGTGCTGTTGTCCTGGACCGATTTCAGGCTTGGCGCCACGGCCGACAACGCCCCCACCACGACGAGCCACAGCACCACGGTCAGCGTGGCGGCCAGCCGCGACCCCAGCATGCGCTTGAGCAGGCTCCGGTACACGCCAACGTCCCCCACCGACAACGACACTTAGCGACAGTGCTGTCGCTAAGACAGCGAGCGAGACTCTAACACCGCTGGTGTGGGGGGTAGAGTCCAGGGCTCGACATTCAGAACAGGGAGACGATGCCCAAAATCAGTGCGGCGAGTGTCCGCGAGCACCGTGCGCGACGCCTCGACCAGCTTATTGACGCGGCCGAGGCGATCATCGCGGAACACGGCGTTCACGCGCTGACGGCCGGTGCGGTCGCGGCTCGCGTCGGCCTCGCGCGCAACAGCATCTACCGGTACTTCAATTCGATCGAAGACCTCATCGAACTCGTCGTCACCCGGGAGTACCCGGTGTGGATGGAGACGGTGCGGGCCGCGGTCGACGCGGCGCCGACACCCGCGGCCCGGGTGATCGCGTACGTGCGCAGCAACCTGGAGTTGGCGGCCCAAGGCCGGCACGGGTGGCGCGCGGCGATCGCGCAGAGCGCGCTCCCGGAATCGAGCCTGAAGCGGATTGGCACGCTGCACGCGTCGCTGACCGCGATGGTGACGGAGGCGGTCGCCGAGCTCGGGGTTGAGCAGCCGCGCGTCCTGGAGGCGGTCCTGCACACCCTGGTCGAGGCCAGCATCCGGCAGATCGACGCCGGGGACGACCCCGCCGCGGTCATCGCCTTCGCCTGTGCGACGGCCGAGCGGCTCCTCCCGGCGCAGGGCTGACCCCGCGAGGCCACCGGGCACCGCTCGGACGCGTACCGGCTCACAACGGCGCAAGGGCGACGTCCCGCGCCAGAAGCGGGGCATCGCCCTTGCTCGACGTCCTCAGGAAGCTGCGTCAGTCCCCCTGGCGCTGCTGCGGAATCTGACCCTGCAGGAGGGCTCGCACCTCCGATTCACGGTAGCGGCGGTGGCCGCCCAGAGTCCGGATGGCGCTGAGCTTGCCTGCTTTTGCCCACCGCGTCACGGTCTTCGGGTCGACTCGGAACATCGACGCGACCTCGGCCGGAGTAAGAAGCGGCTCTGGCTCATGCGTTCTCGATGCCATCGGTCACTCCTCCACAGGTGTCGACATCGGCCGGGGTCCCGCCGGCCGACGCGTATCTCATGGTCCGTCTAGTCCCCGATGTCCGACATGGGCCGAACGGACTAACGTCCCTGGATAGACGGATGAGCAATGACTGATATTTGACCATTTTTTATGCCAGAAAACGCCTTATTTGGACTCTTGATCACGCTTCGTGACGTGTCAACTACGGCCTTTTTCCCTCTTGAGGAACCTGTCTACCTTCCCCAATTTGCAGCAATTGCCCTAATTGCACCTTTCAAGCAGCTGTACATCCCGCCACCGCGCGACCAACCTCTCGTACGCCGCCGTGGCCGACGCCATATCGCCCTCGGCGAGACTGGCGAGCGCCGTCGCTACCAACTCCACCGAGTCATCCATCACCAACATCTCGTCGGACAGCAGGTGCACGAGCCCGCCGTAGTCCAGCTCGACCACCGAGCGCGGATGGAACTCCTCCAACCACCGCGCGCTCTCCGCCACCGCGGCGGTGATGGGGGCGTTCCCGACGGCCTTGCGGAGCACGGCGAGGCCGCGCGCCGCCCGCCGGCGCGCCTTGGCCATCTCGGTGCGGTACCGGAGGACGCGGTACCCCGGGCGGAGGAGACATTCGCGCTCGCTCGGATCGACGAGGACGAACCACCGCAGGGGCACACCCCAGGTGGCGATCTGCTCGTGCGTCCGCGGCAACCCTTGCTCCAGGACCCGCACCCCGCTGCGCCGGTCCTCGACGACCGCCTGCGCCTGGCGCGCGAGCTCCGGGGGGACGAACGCGTCCGCGAGCACCGGGGGGATGCCCGTCCGCGCGTGCAGCGCCGCCTCGGCGACCCGTTCCCGGAGGTTCCACGGGCAGATGAGCAGCGTGTCGTCCGTCTCCAAGACGTACGCCTCGTCAGGTGGATCGGGAAGTCGGGTCCAGCCGGCGCCGAGCGCCGCCATCACCGCGGCGCGCTGTCGTCGCGGCCCCTCCACCTGGCCCACGGCTCGCCCTTCGCGCACGTAGCGACGCCAAAACGCCTGCCGACCACGGTCGAAGGCAGAGATCGGTTCATATACGCGCAGATAGGCAGCGAAGGGCGGCACGGCGCGATCCTCCCATGCGCGCGACCGCCACGCGGGCGCCCCATCCGGGTGCCCAATCGAGGGCTCCGATCGACAAAAACATGAAGCGGTCACGCATAACACCTCGATATTAGGCTCAAAGTGACCGGCGTCACCGCGTTGGATCACAACAATGGCCGGCCACGCGGAGGCAGCGCCGCCACATCCACGCCGAGTCAGGAGCAACCATGGATGTCTTCGACACCGCAGGGGAACGCGACTATTCCGGACATGAACAAGTCGTCTTCTGCCACGACAAACACACCGGACTAAAGGCGATCATCGCCATCTACTCCACGGCCCTCGGACCCGCGCTCGGGGGGACCCGCTTCTACCCCTACGAAACTGAGGCGGACGCGCTGCGTGACGTTCTCCGCCTCGCCCGCGCCATGGCCTACAAGAACACGCTCGCCGGGCTCGACCACGGCGGCGGCAAGGCCGTGATCTGGGGTGATCCGGAGGTCATGAAGTCCGAAGCGCTGCTGCGCGCCTACGGCCGTTTCGTCGAGTCCCTGGGCGGGCGGTACATCACCGCCTGCGACGTCGGCACGACCGTGGCCGACATGGACGTCATCGCCCGCGAGACGCGCTTCGTCGTCGGCCGCAGCGTCGAGTACGGCGGCGCCGGTGACCCGTCGACCCTGACCTCGTGGAGCGTCTTCCAGGGCATGCGGGCGGCGTGCGAGCACGTCTGGGGTACGCCGTCCCTCGCGGGACGCCGGGTCGGCGTGGCCGGGATCGGCAAGGTCGGCAAGCTCCTCATCGGCCACCTCGTCGCCGACGGCGCGTCGGTCGTCGCCACCGACGTCGACGAGCGCGCGGTGGAGTGGGTCCGGCGGACGTACCCCCAGGTGGAGATCGTCTCGGACACGGACACGCTGATCCGCTCGGACATCGACGTCTACGCGCCCTGCGCGCTCGGCGGGGCGCTCAACGACGCCACCGTCCCGGTCCTGCGGGCCCGGGTCGTCGCCGGCGCCGCGAACAACCAGCTCGCCCACCCGGGCATCGACAAGCAGCTCGCCGATCGCGGGATCCTCTACGCGCCCGACTTCGTGATCAACGCGGGTGGCGTGATTCAGGTCGCCGATGAGATCGACGGCTTCAACTTTGAACGGGCCAAACTCCGCGCGAGCCGGATCTACGACACGACCCGGGACATCCTGCGACTCGCGGAGGCGGAAGGGGTACCACCCGGCGTCGCGGCCGACCGCCTGGCGGAACGGCGCATGAGCGAGATCGGGCGGTTGCGGACGATCCACCTCGGCGGTCCTCGACCGATGCGGTGACAAGCGAGCCAATTCACAGTCAGGCCGTAGACGTCACAGTGGTCCCCGCTGAGCTCCCCGACGGCCCATAATTGGGGGTGGGAAGGGGCGGACGAAGCCTCAATGGGCGGTCATGGCCGAATTTTCGGTAACGATCGCCGCCGATTACGGGGCCCGTCGTCACGCCACACAATGACGCGCGGACGCGACGCGGGGTAACCCGAGGTGCCGAAGCCGGTCCTTCCCATGTACGGTTAGAGCCACGAGAGATGCCTGACGTCATCGGGGTCCGCCCTTGGGCTGCCCCGACATTGTGTGCGAGGGGGTCGAGCCATGGGGCGCGGCCGTGCTAAGGCCAAGCAGACAAAGGTGGCCCGGGAGCTGAAGTACAACGCTCCGAAGACCGACCTCACTGCACTGCAGCGAGAACTGGCCGGCAGCCGGAAGTCCAACCGTGAGTTCGACGACCCATACGCGGACTACTACGTCGACGACGACGATAACGCGGACGATGACGACCAGGGTGAGTGGGCGTCACGCCGCTGACTGAGTGATCACGTATGAGCACGCGGGGTAACCGCGTGCCTATGCGTGCATCCTCAGTCTCCGGCTCTCCGTACCGGCGAGGCTGGCGGACGGTCGGGGATGTCACCAGCATCTCCGACCGTCCGCGTACAGCGAGGTCTGTCCGGGTCAGCGCGGTCGGTTGTTCCAGTTGTAAAAAGTGGGGATGTTCTCGAAGTAGTTCCACGCGCAGACAGCGCTGGAACACTTCGCGCTCATCTCCGCCCGCAGCTCACGCGCCCGCTCCGCGTCGCGGAGCAACGCGGTGAGCCCGGCCTCGGCTTGTCGCACGCGTTCGATGAGTGGGTCGCTCACGGCACCCGTGTCCTGGTCACGCCGACGGATCGCCGTCTCGGGCATGCTCCAATACTCCCTCCAATAGGCGGATCTTGCTGTTGCGACAGTGGTCGGTCACCGTGCCGTCAAACCGCCCGTGCTCGAAGTAGCGGTTCGCCGCATGCGCCCCACCGCAGAAACCGAAGTACGGGCACGTCGCTCGGCACGCCTCCACGCCGGCGAGAAACTCGCTGATCCACGGCGTCCGTTCGGGCTCGGCAAGGAGCTCCGGCAACGGGGTCTCGAGCACGTTGCCACTGGTGAAGTCGCCGTACCGCGGATCCGTGAAGCCGGCGAGCTCCGGCGACAGCAACACCACCGAGCCGTCGTACCCGATCGTGGGAATGGGGTCGAGCTGGGCGGGTAGCAGGTCGTCGACCGTGTCGTCGAGCACCGCCGCGACGTACCGCAGCGTCCACTCGATCTCGCGGACGTGGATGCGCGGATCCCGCCGCCACGCCGCGACGAGCTCACGCCAGAAGCCGACCACCGCGGCCTCCGGATGCGCGTTGCCTCGCTGGTTGACCCCTTCCCGCTCCTCGATGTTGATGCCGAGGACCTCGCACCCCAGCTCGAGGAAGTACGCATACAGCTCGGCGGCGAGCTCAGGCTCGGGACGGCTCACCACACACAGCACGGAGAACGGAATCTCGTGCCGCCGCAGCGCGGCGATGCCCGCCATCACCCGGTCGTAGGAGAGCTTGCCTCCCCGGTCGACCCGGTACGCGTTCCGCTCTCGCGGGCCGTCGACGCTGACGCTGACTCGAATACGGTGCTCCGCGAAGAACTCGCACCACGCGTCGTCGATCAGGGTCGCGTTGGTCTGCACGTGGTGCTCGACGTCCGACGAGAACGGGGCGAGCAGCTCCGCCAGGTGCCGCCGCCCGATCGCCAGCGGTTCACCGCCATGCCACACCACGGAGAAGCGACGCTCCGCCGCCCAGGTGTTGACCGCCTCGGCCACCGCCGCCGCGACCCGCACGGACATCCTGCGCTGCTGCGACCGGAACGGCAGGTAGCAGTAGGTGCAGTTGAGATTGCAGAGGGTGGTCGGCTGCATCACCACGTACGTCGGCACGGAGGCGATGCCGCGCATACCCGGAACCACCCGCCGTTCGCGCGTCACCATCCCTCCCCTCCGCCATTCGGGTGCCGCTCCAGGTTAGGCGGAGGTATCGAGTCCGGTGAAGCCCTCGCCGGGCCTGTGGCCAGTCAGCCCAGCGCGAACGTCACGGAGCGTCAGCCACGGGTGTACTGGTTGATCATCCGGACTGTGCCGGTCCCTTCGACGATCTCACCAGCCTGCCAGGCCTTCACTCCCCGCGCGGTCAGGCACGCGACGGCCCGATCCGCGTCCTGGGCGGCCACGATCGCGAACATGCCGATCCCCATGTTGAAGGTCGACTCCATCTCGTTGTCGTCGATCCGGCCCTTGGCCTGCACGAGTTCGAAGATCGGCTGAGGCCGCCAGGTGGCGCGGTTGACCACCGCGTCCACGTGCTCGGGGAGCACCCGCACCAGGTTGCCGGGGATCCCCCCACCGGTGACGTGGGCGAACGCCCGGACCTCGCACTCCTCGATGAGCTTGAGGCAGTCCTGCGCGTAAATCTTGGTCGGGGTCAACAGCTCCTCACCGAGTGTCCGCTGTCGACCGAAGTCCTCCACCACGGTGTCCAGGCGCATCCGCCCCGCGCCCAGCAGGACGTGCCGCACCAGGCTGTACCCGTTGGAGTGCAGACCGGACGACCCCATGGCGATCACGACGTCGCCCACCTCGACCCGGTCGGGGCCCAGGATCTTGCTCTCCTCCACCACGCCCACACCGGTCGCGGACAGGTCGTACTCGTCCGGGCGCAGCACCCCCGGGTGCTCCGCGGTTTCCCCGCCCAGCAAGGCGCAGCCGGCGTAGCGGCAGCCGTCGGCGATCCCCGCGCCGATCTCCGCGACCTTCTCCGGGACGATCTCGCCGCAGGCGATGTAGTCGAGCAGGAACAGCGGCTCCGCCCCACACGTGACCAGGTCGTCGACGACCATCGCGACCAGGTCGATGCCGACCGTGTCGTGGATGTCGAGCTGCTGGGCGATCACCAACTTGGTGCCGACCCCGTCCGTGGACGACGCGAGGATCGGGTTGCGGTACTTGGTGGTGTCGAGACGGAACAGGCCCGCGAAACCGCCCAGATCCCCGATCACCTCCGGCCGGGTCGTCTGCCGCACCTTCGACTTGAGCAGCTCGACGGCCTGCTCACCGGCCTGGATGTTGACGCCCGCGTCGGCGTACGTCACCCCCCGCTTCCGGCCAGCCCGTCCCGCCCCCGCGACCCACGGTCGCCGATCTGGGTGGGCAGTCGCATCTCCACCGGGTGCAGCGTCCGCGCTGCCGCGCTCGGTCACGTGCGTCACGATTCTCCCCTTTGTGTTCCTTCCGGGCGCGCCGAATCGGAAGAGCGATCGAGCCCATCTCACCGGCCGGCCACACCGACCAGCAACCACCTATGGACGGTGCGGCGCCTCACCACCGCCGGCCGTGGCGACCAGTGGCGAGACCTCTGTGGACGGCATCGCCGCCCCCGCGTTGGGTGCTGCGGTGTCGGGCCCGGAGCCGACGCCGGCCTCCCACCGGCCCGCACCTTCGAGCACGTGCTTACCGATAAGGTTGCTCGTCGGCAACTCAATCGGGTACTCCCCATCGAAGCACGCGCGGCAAAGACGCGTCTTCGGCTGCTTGGTCGCGGCGATCAACCCCTCGAGGGAGACGTACCCCAACGTGTCCGCGCCGATCGACCGCCGAATCCCCTCGAGGTCGAGGCCAGTGGCCAACAGCTCCGCGCGCGTCGCGAAGTCCACGCCGTAGAAGCACGGCCACACCACCGGCGGCGACGAGATCCGGACGTGAACCTCGACCGCGCCCGCCTCCCGGAGCATGCGCACGATGGCGCGCTGGGTGTTGCCGCGGACGATCGAGTCATCCACCACGACGACCCGTTTGCCCCGCACGTTCTCCCGCAGCGGGTTGAGCTTGAGCCGGATCCCGAGCTGGCGCAGCGTCTGCGACGGCTGGATGAAGGTCCGCCCGACGTAGGCGTTCTTCACGAGGCCCGAGCCGTACGTGATCCCGGACTCCTCGGCGTAGCCGATCGCCGCGGGCGTGCCCGAATCGGGCACGGGAATCACCAAGTCGGCGTCCGCGGGGTGCTCCCGCGCCAGCGTGCGGCCGATCTCCACCCGCGCGGCGTACACGTTGCGCCCGGCGATCGTCGTGTCCGGACGGGCGATGTAGACGTACTCGAACAGGCACACCTTCGGATTCGGCGCCGCGAACCGCGACGAGCGCAGCCCGTCCTCGTCGATCGCGATCAACTCGCCCGGTTCGATCTCGCGCACCATGCTGGCGCCGACGATGTCCAGCGCCGCGGTCTCGCTCGCGACGACCCAGCCCCGCTCCAGCCGCCCCAGGACGAGCGGCCGCACGCCGAACGGGTCACGGGCGGCGTAGAGGGTCTTCTCGTCCATGAAAACCAAGCTGAACGCGCCGCGCAGGGTCGGCAGGATCTCCAGCGCGGCCTTCTCCACGGTGAGCTCGGGGCGGCTCGCCAACAGGGCCGTGATCAGGGCGGTGTCGGAGGTCGCGCCGTCGATGCGGAGCCCGCGCTCGGCGACCTCGCGTTGCAGCTCGGCGGTGTTGACGAGGTTGCCGTTGTGGGCGAGCGCGATGGTCGTGCCGGCGGAGGTCGCCCGGATCGTCGGCTGCGCGTTCTCCCACGTCGACTTGCCCGTCGTGGAGTAGCGGGTGTGGCCGATCGCCACGTGGCCGCGGAGGCTCGCGAGGGTCGACTCGTCGAAGACTTGGGCGACGAGACCGAGATCCTTGTAGACCACCACGCCGGAGCCATCGCTGACCGCGATGCCGGCCGCTTCCTGGCCACGGTGCTGGAGCGCGTACAAGCCGAAGTACGTGAGCTTGGCTACGTCCTCTCCCGGGGCCCACACCCCGAATACGCCGCACGCGTCCTGCGGGCCGGGCCGATGCGGGTCGAGTTCGTGGCTCAACCGGCCGTCGCCTCGGGGCACTGTCGCTCCCTCGTACTGATCATGCCGTCAGTGGGCTCGGACGTCAGGAGTCGCGGTCGTGGACGTCCGAAGGTGGGACGTCGGGCCGGAACACCGTCGCGGAACAGTGTACGTGAGGGAGTTGTGATGACAGAGAGTGGCGATTCATGCACAATCAGTGACGAAGACCAATCTCGATGCGCGACATAAAGGGAATATAGAGGCAATCTGGGACCCTCGTTCGAGGGAGTTATAGGGGGAGGTAGGGCGATATGTCCGCCCGATGACCACTGGCCTTGACTCGACCATCAGCGACCGCTTCCGCCCAGGAGAGCCCACCGCGAGCGAGCTGAACCCAGGTCACGGGATCGGTCTCCACCACGTTCGGAGGTGTGCCCCGTCGGTGCCGGGGGCCGTCGCCACATTGAATGGCGCCGTATGGTGGGACCCGGACCTCCACCGCTCGGCCAGGGGCGCGGCGTGCCAATTCGGATAACAGCGCACGTACCGCGTCACGGAGATCGTCAGCGCGTGGGGGCAATCCCGCCCGAAGGGCCGACTCGACAGCCGCTATGGCCGAGGACTTATTGTGCGCAGGAGACACGACGGAACCATACGACCTCTCACTGCCTTGTCACCGGCCATCCCTGGGTCGCGCAGGCGGAGTCAGGCGAGGCATAGTGACCGGCGGTGTAGTCGTACCGGTGGTCCCCCAACCGGGGTCCGCCAGGACATCTCAAACCGGAAGGCGGTGGACGTGACAACACACCGACGGGCCTGGACGACGCGTGCCGGTGTGGTCGTGGCGCTGGCAGCCACTGCCTTAGTCGCCCCTCCCGCCGCCCCTGCCCTGGCGGTCGACCCCACGATCGAGATATCGGGTCCGACAACGACCACCCTAAACCCCGGGCAGCGGGTCACGCTCACCATTCGGATAACAAACAACGAACCCAAGAGCGATTCCGTCCAAGAGGGGGAGACGGACTCCTTCACCATCTCGGTGACCTCGTCGTTCTCGGAGCTCCGCTGCGAAAAGGGCTGTAACGAAACCCGAGAGATCGTTCGCGGGAAGTCCGACAGCATCACCGTCACGCTGGTTGCGGGGAACGTCGGCGCCGGGCAGAGCAGGACCGGACAAGTTCACATTCAGGTACAAGGTCTTCCCGGCAACGCCAGCGAGTCGCGCACGTTCACCGTCCGGTCGGCGACGCCCCCCATGGTCCGGTCGATCACCGGCAAGGTCACCGACATCGAGACCGGCCGGCCGATTGCCGGCGCCATCGTCGCGATGAGCGACTCCCAGAACCACCGCTACAGCACGACGACGGACGCCAACGGGACGTACCAGTTCGTCTCGTCCGCCTCGTCGCCGATCTCGCCCGGTGAGATCGTCATCGCGGCGGAGGCCGAGAACTACAGCCGGAGCGACTTCAAGAAGATCACCGCCGCGGCGGGGCAGGCGGTCACCGGACCGACACTGGCCTTGCGCTCCCTGGCCAGCCCGTCCCCGTCGGCGAGCCCCTCGGCGAGCCCGACGCCGGAGGAGTCCGCGGAGGCCGCCACCGACGAGACGCCGGCGGCGGTCGACCCGGATCCGGCCGCGTCCAAGCGGTCCGACGGCGGGGGCTTCGGCTCGTGGCTGCTGATCCTGCTCGGTGGTCTGCTCGTGGCCGTCGGTGTCGGCGCGATCGTGCTGCTGCTGGTGCGCCGGAAGGACAACTTCGACGAGGAGGACGAGCAGGAGTCCGGTGACTCGTCCGACCGCTACCGACGCGGGGACGACTACCGCGGCGGAGACGACGCGACCCGTATCGCGCCCCCAGCCGGCCAGGACACCGACGCCACCATGGTCGCCAGCTCGCTGGCCGACGCCCCGACGATGGTGCAGCCCGTCGCGCCCGTGAAGGACGACTACTCCGACCCGTACCGCCCGTCGACCCCCACCAGCCCGGCACCCGCTGGGCAACCGGCGGGCTACGGCGCGACGTCGGGATACTCCTCCTCAACCGAGGAGACCGCGGTCTTCGAGAGTGGCCTGGGCGCCGGGTACCCGCCCGCGGGTGGGTCCCCCGCGTACAGCGCGACGAGCGGCGGTGGCGCCTACGGCGCCTCGGCCGGGAGCGGCTACGGCAACGCCCCCGCCGGCGGCAGCTACAGCCCCTCCGCCAGCGCCCCCACCAGCTACGGCTCCAGCGACCCCACCCGCACCGGCTACACCCCGAACGAACCC